>JAJXTO010000004.1 GCA_021783695.1 Pseudomonadota bacterium
CACAGTGACCGCCTCTCTCTTGAAGGCAATCACTGTAGAAACCCGACCGCAAAACGCACCCCGGCGGCGTGCGTCAACCGCTCACGATAGTTGTCGCTGAGCGATCAAGATAATTGTCGGCCGCCAGCACGCTCAATCGCACGTGCCGTTTCCCTGTACACGAACAACTGTTTCTCGTTCACATGGATCTCCCTGCCCGCAAGGGCATGATTCAAAAAAATTGGTAGACGAAAGGCCGCCAAGCCTTTGCGCTTTTGTCCGGGGGCCAACCCGGACACTTGCTCCAACCACTCCCAGCCGCCAGGCTGGGTCACTCGCTTCGCTCTCTCAGCTCCGCCTTTTCCCCCCGATGGTCGCCAAACCATCCTGCCGACTGGATACGGCTGCCTTGACTTTCGGTCTTGGCTTTCTTGGGTACTTCGAACGCCGCTCTCACCCCGTCCAGATTTTCAGGTTCGTTACACCCGCGCCGACGATTACCACATCGCCGACGACCTTTTCGAGATTTGCCACAGTTCCGCAAAATAAAGTTAAACGTGTTTAGGTCAACCCCAGTTTTTCCAACTCAATCGCCCGGCGCGTCCCCGGGTTTTCATCGCCCTGAAGGCAGTAAAGTGGATGATTACGATTGGAATCTGGTTTCGGTTATCGCAGACATTTCAGTCCTATAACCCTGCACGTCTTTCCAGAATGCACCGTTTCTGACGCGGTGCAATTACAGGTTAAGCTATCGGCTGAGGTGTCATGCTTCCCGGTGCGACCCGGTTCACAATCCACTCCCGCGAAGATTTTCAGCACTTGCTGAATACTCCGCTGCGGGTAATAAACCCGCGTAGCACGCCCCTGTCTGGTACACGTTGCGCATTTTCATGCGCCCCGTAAGGTGGACTTTCACCACCTTTTCTTTTGCAGCTTGCTGTAGCGCACGCCTTTAATCAGTTATGGACTGGAACAGCGGGGTTACTCCTGCAAGCAGGTATTAGTCCGTTGCCCCGTCCTTGCACCCGTCGAGCGATTTTCACCGCAACGGGTGCAAACTGAGAGCTTGTATTAACCCTGGCGAGGTTAATACCGTACCGGCTGGCTGGCCGGTTAGTGAACGAGAAGGCTCGTTCGGCGCGAATGTTGGTGGCTTTGGGTTGGCGTCCCAGGCATGCACCCGTTATTGGTGCATGCCTGGGACGCCAGGCCCAGGGAGCCAGCGCGTTGCCATCGCTCGTGTTCTCCGCCATTCGGCGGCCCAAGACCTTGTACAGGAGAGATGCCGACTGCGGTGCAATGCTGACTGCAACCCACTCTCACCCCCCTACCACCTTCATCTAGCGTGATGACTAAAACCCGGAGATGAGTAGCTATCACGCTGTAGATTGTGATATTCTTAAGTTGTGGATGTTCCGCCCGGCAGGGCGTTAATGGCACGCCACAGCCGCTCGTGCCTGCGCCGCTGCCGTGCCGCTGCAACTGGCACGTCTTGCCAGCCTCGCCTTTTGTCGGCACATCGCTGCAGCGTCCACGCGCCGGCAGGCGCGCGATGAGTGAGTGAATGGATGGATGGATGGATGCAACACAAGTGGTGGATGGGTGAGTGATGGAAATACTGGATATAACAAATGCGATGCAATCCATCCTTTTGCATCACACGCGGGGCTATACCCTGTGGGTCGATATTCGCGCCCATGAAACAAAAATCCCTGCGCTCGATGAAAAATGGGCGCTTTCTCTTGGAACTCACGAACCGGGCTGGAAGCGGCAAGATCGAAAACAGCACGATATTCCGAACGCCGTGGCAATCGCTGGCAGGGTATTTTCTCAACCTGGGCAAGTTGAAATCGTTCTGCTGGCGACAGCTAATGCGCGCCACGTCAATCCCGGTTCACCGCATCACGCCTTTCTCCGGGAACAGTGGCGTGATGACTTGCCGAGATTCAGTCATTTTGAAATGGCGCACCAACCCACAGAAGCACAGGGTAAACTGGTGTGGACGTGGCGTATTCGCAAAATCGAATTGAATCAGATTGAAAAGCGGCTGGTTGCACTGACCGATGCGCGTGACGTCGAAACACTCAAGCGTGAGACGCATTCGCTTGTGCGCAGTTTCCCGATGTTCAATGGAATTCGCAGCCAGGTGCGGCGATTATTACGTCACGTTCAGCGTAAATGCGCGGCCTGTCATATTGATTATCCAGGGCCCGACCCTGAAAATCTCCCAATGATGTTGAGGTTTCCCCGAACTCGGGCAACGCAGATGGCGCGTGAAGTTGGCGGGCGAAGCCCAGCCTCAAGCGGCGCGGCGCAGCCGCAGCCTCACGCGGTTGGCGCTCCGCAGGAGCAGCCTCACGCAGTTGGCGGCCCGAAGGGCCAGCCCTAACCGGCGCTGCGCAGCAGCAGCCTGACGACGTCCCACGCTCACCGACGCAGCGCCCGAGGCGCAGACCTTGAGGAGGTGAAGAGACCAGACCATCGACAGCGCCCCCCGGATCGATTAAAGTTGCTTTAGCACGGATTTTCGTACCAAACCGAACTTAGGAGCCATCATGCTGCACAGCTATGCGGCGACCAATTTCCAGTCCTTCCTGGATCGTGTGGAGGTGGATCTCGTCGTCAATGCGCGTGCGCCCCGCACCGACTGGACCGCGACCAGTGCGGGCGGTCAGCGCGTGTCCAAGGTGCTGGGCGTCATCGGCGCGAACGCATCGGGCAAGACGGCGTTGCTCAAGCCCTTGGCGTTTCTGGGTTGGTTCCTCAGTGCCTCTTTCCAGCAGACGCAGCCCGGTGCGCCGATTCCTGTCGCTCCCCACTTTGCCAACGCTGCCGAGCCGGTGGAGTTGGAATGCACCGCCGAGATCAAGGGCGAGCTGTGGCGCTATGTGTTGCGTTGCACCCCGCAGCGGGTGCTGCATGAAGCGCTCTACCGCAAGCATGACCGCTTTCGCTATGTCTACATCCGGGATTGGGACGACAGCAAAGCGGCCTACACCGTGCGCCAGCAGGACTTTGGTCTCGACGCCAGCAAGGCGGTGGAAGCGCGGCCCAATGTCTCGCTGATTGCCTGGGCCGCGCAATACGGCGTGCTGCTGGCGCTCGGCCTTGCCACGCCCATCGTCAGCAGCAACGTCAACATGGTGGGCCGCGTCCAGACTGGCGATCTGGCCGTATTGCAGGCCAGCAAGAGCTTCTATGAGAATCCGCCCCTTCTCGCGCAGGTGGAGCACCTGCTCTGCAGTTGGGATCTGGGCCTGTCGGGCCTGAGCATCCGCGAGTCCGAAGTGGCGCAGAATCTGCTCAATCCCGACATCAGGCAGAAGGTATGGATGCCCTACGGTCGCCACGCCAGCCACGGTCATAACTTCGAGCTGCCCTTCTTCCTGGAGTCCAACGGCACCAAGAGTGCATTCTCATTGCTCTCCTTCTTGCTGCCCACCCTCAGCAAGGGCGGCTTGGCGGTGATTGATGAATTCGAGAGCGACCTGCACCCCCACATGCTGGCGGCGATTCTCGATCTTTTTGCCAGCCAGCGGACCAATCCCCACAACGCCCAGCTTGTGTTCACCAGCCACGCCATCGAGGTGCTGAACCTGCTGGAAAAGCAGCAGGTCATGTTGGTGGAGAAGAACGCGGATTGTGAAAGCACGGCGTTTCGGCTCGATCAGATCAGCGGCGTGCGCAGCGATGTCAGCCTGTACGGCAAATACATGGCCGGTGCGTTTGGCGCGGTGCCCAATCTGTGATGGCAGCGCGGCAATCGACTCGCCCGCCCTACAGGACCCTGCTCCTCGTGGGCGAGGGCGAAACGGAGCAAGCCTTTTTGCAACACGTCAAGGCACTGTATGTGCCGCGCGGCAGCGGCTTGCGCGTCACGGTGCGTTGCGCACACGGCAAGGGCGCCGCACATGTGGTGGACTACGCCATTCGCCAGCAACGCGTCTACCAGTTCGACCAGATTGCCGCCTTGCTCGATACCGACACGGGTTGGACGCCCGCCGTTCAAAAGCGCGCACGCGAAAAACGCATCCAGGTGTTGAAGTCTGATCCATGCATCGAGGCGATGCTGCTGCGCGCCATCCGCCAACACGCTGGCGGCTCGACCAAGGAATTGAAAGCGCGGCTCGCGCCCTTCGTCTGTGATGATGCACTTGATCCGCAGCATTTCGCCGCACACTTCGGCATGGACGCCCTGCGAACCGGGCGACTGATCGAACCCACCCTGGACGAACTGCTGCGCTTGCTTGACACGTAAGCGGCGAGTCTGGCAAGGCAATGAAGCCGTGATGCCGGTAGAAAGCCCGCTGCCGTCTCGTCCTTGGCGTCCACCATCAGCGCGAAGGCGGCAACCTCCGGACGGGCAGCGCGGTCGAGCGCATCGGCCAGCAGCGCACCGCCAAGACCTTGCCACTTGAATGCCTGATCGACGGCCAAGCGGCCCATGCGAACGGTGGGCACGGTCGGATAACGGGGCAGCTTCTTGCTGCTGCTGCCCGGAAGATCGGCCAGCAGCAGGCTTGCCGATGCCAGGGCCTCTGCAAGCACCACGGCGCGGAATTTCTCTGGGAGATCGCCCGGAGTGAGGACATCCACCGGGACGCCCAGCAAGCGCTCCACTTCGACCTGGATGGCCGCAACGTCCATCAGAGTCGTTTCCGCCGTGGGATCGACCAGCACATCCAGGTCGCTGCGGTCGTCATCCTCGCCACGCAAGACCGACCCGAAAACGCGCGCATTGCGGGCACGATGAGCCAGCACGATGCGGTGAATCTCGGCGCGATGGTCTTGCAGGGCTTGTGAGGGCCTCATGAGCGCGGATGATCCAGCTTCGGCGCCAATATTTCCGAATCGAAGTGGGTGTGCCGCTTGAGCATGGACAAGCTCTTGTGCCCCGTCATGCTCGCCACTTCCATGTCCTGGCTTCCAGCCGGAAACTCGGCCATCAATCCGCCGAGGAAGGGTTCGCAGGGCGTCCCGCGCTGCGCTGGACAACGCGATGGTGCGGCTCTCGCCGTTGTGTTCCCCCGGCGTCGGCGGTCACGCGGTACAGGCATGGGATCGACAAAACAGCGCGCGCGCTGATAATGGGGCGCAGGCCCCGCCTCGCCGCGCCTACTTCGCCGCATGAAACGCCACTGGACACTCACCACAAAAATCGCCCTGTTCGCCGGGGCGTTTCTGTTGTTGTCGCTGCTGTCGGTCGGGGCGACGCTCTGGATTTCCTGGAATCTGGAAGGCGGCGCGGCGGCAATGAACGTCGCCGGGCGGCTGCGGATGATGACTTACCAATTGGCGCTGACTTCCGCCACAGCCGGGCAGCCCCGCCTGGCGACCGAAGTGAACCAGTTGCAGCATGGCCTTGATTTGTTGCGCAGCGGCAATCAGGCACGCCCGCTGTTTGTTCCCTGGGATGACACCATTCGCGCGCGCTTTGCCACGGTGCAATCGGAATGGCAGAAACTGCGCCCGCGCTGGGACAATCCGAAGCTTGCGCCAAAGATTCAGCGCGCAGAAGTTGATCTCTTTGTCGCGCAGATCGATGCGTTTGTCAGCGCCATCGAGCACCGGCTCGATTTCTGGACGTCCGTGCTGCATGGCTTTCAGATGGGCATGGCGGTGCTGGTCGTGCTGGGTGCGCTACTGATGTTCTATGCCGCCTATCTGTTCGTGCTCGATCCGGTTGGGCGGCTCAGCCGGGGGGTTCAGGCGCTTGAACAGGGCGACTATTCCGCGCGGGTGCAGGTCGATTCCACCGATGAGCTTGGCGATCTGGCGCATGGCTTCAACCGCATGGCTGGACAGTTGCAGACCGTCTATGCGGAGCTGGAAGACCGTGTGCGGCAGAAGACCGCCGCGCTGCAAACCGAACAACAGCGACTCGCCGCCCTCTATCAGATCAGCGCCCTGGTCTCGGGCGCGCAGAGCCTGGATGCGCTCGCCCAGGATTTCATTGCGGCCATGCAGGCAATGGCCGGCGCCGACGCCGCCCTGCTGCGCTGGACGGATGAAACTGCGCAGCGCTATCTGCTGCTTGCCGCGCACGGCATGCCCGCCGAAATCTCCGAGGCCGAGCGCTGCCTCATCGCCGGCACCTGCCATTGCGGCAATGCGCGCGCGGGACAGGGGCCGCAGACCATCCAGTTTCGTCGGGACGCCGCCAGCGATCAGGCTCTGCCCGCTGACGACGCCTGTGTGCGCGAAGGTTTCGCCACACTCATCAGCGTACCCGTCTCCACACAGCAACGGCTGCTCGGCGAAATCAATCTGTTCTATCGCAGCGAACACCGCATCGACCCGCAGCAAAGCGCGCTCTTCGACGCGCTGGCGGGGCATCTGGCCGCGGCCATGGAAAGTCTGCGCAGCGCTGCGCTTGAACGCGAAGCCGCCGTGGCGCGTGAACGCGCGCTGCTCGCGCGCGAACTGCATGATTCCATCGCACAAGCCCTGGCCTTCATGAAAATTCAGTTGCAGCTCCTGCGTTCGGCATTGAAATCGAACAACCCGGAGCGGATCGAGACGGTTGTCAATGAGCTCGACGCCGGGGTGCGCGAGAGCCTGGCCGATGTGCGTGAGCTGCTGCTGCATTTCCGCACCCGCACGCAGGATCAGGACATCGAACCCGCGCTGCGCAGCACCCTGCAAAAATTCGAACTGCAAAGCGGGGTGCCGGTGCAATTGCATTTCAGCGGCCACGGCCAGCCGCTCGACCCCGACGTGCAGATTCAGGTCTTGCATGTGCTGCAGGAGGCACTATCGAATGTGCGCAAGCACGCGCGGGCGAGCCGCGTCGCGGTCGAGGTCGCCAGCCTGCCGCGCTGGCGCTTCGTCGTCAGCGACGATGGTCAGGGATATGATTCCCAGATCCTGCAAGCCGACGCGCAAGCGCATGTGGGCCTGCAGATCATGCGCGAACGTGCGGCGCAGATCGGTGGCACGCTGCACATCGAATCCGCACCGGCCAAGGGGACGCAAGTCATCCTCGAACTCCCCGATGCATTTGGCACCTCCCCCGCATTGCAATCCGCCGCGGCAGATCCCACGGCTCCACTGACCCATGCCTCCTGAGATTCGTGTTTTGCTCGTTGACGACCACCCGCTGTTCCGCCGCGGTCTGGTGGCGCTGCTCGCGGAAGAACCTGGCATGCAGGTGGTTGGCGAGGCGGCCGACACGGGCGAGGCGCTCCGGCAGATCGAGCGCGGCCAGCCCGATGTGGTGCTCCTCGACAACCATCTGCCCGGGGTGCGCGGCGTCGATGCGGTCGCCGGTCTGCACTCCGCCTATCCGCAGATCAAGATCCTGATGCTCACGGTCAGCGACGACGCTGCGGATCTGGCCA
Organism: Pseudomonadota bacterium; assembly: GCA_021783695.1. GTDB lineage: Bacteria > Pseudomonadota > Gammaproteobacteria > Burkholderiales > Burkholderiaceae_C > Thiomonas. The sequence goes on from JAJXTO010000004.1 coordinate 7,320, forward strand.
CCGCGCTGCGCGCCGGCGCCAGCGGCTATCTGCTCAAGACCTGCGACATCGGCGAAATCGTCGCCGCCATTCGCCGCGCGCAGCACGGGCAGGTCATCATCGGTGCCGACATGGCGCCCAAGCTCATGCAGGCCATGAGCGATACGGCGGCAGAGAGCCCGGCGCCTGCCGCCGCAGCGACGGCGGTTCCGCCAGACGACGACACCGAACTGCTCAGCCCGCGCGAACGGCAGATCGCCGCCGCCATTGCCCGCGGCGCGAGCAACAAGGTCATCGCCCGCGATCTCGATATTGCCGAAACCACGGTCAAGGTGCATGTGCAGAGCATTCTGCGCAAGCTCAATCTGTCGTCGCGGGTGCAGATCGCGGTGTACGCCAGCGAAAAAGGCTGGTCTACTTGACCGCTACAAGGGCGGGCTGCGCCCAGCCCAGCCCGCTACAGGGCCAAGGAACCCCAACATGCCCACCACCGCATTCGATGATCTGCTTCGGACTGCAAGACAGCAACCCGAACCCCAGCACTTCTATCTCATCTTCGCCGCAGCCGAATTGCCGCAAGACGCCAGCCCGGAGCAGCGGGCCCGCTTTGCTGAGGGCAACGGGGGCGCCCTCACCCCGGTGATGGCCGTGGACAAGTCGCCTCAGGAGCTGACGGATTTCGGCGCCCTGGTGGCAGAGTCGGCGCAGACCGGCCAGCACTGGGACATGGTGTTCGTCACCACGCAGCCGAAATCGAGCGATCTGCCGCCCGACCCTCAGCAGGTGGAGCAGACGTTGACCGGGCTGATTGAACGCATCCGCACCGGGCAGATCGACAGCTTTTTGAACTTTGATCGCGAAGGCGGCATCGTCCGCCTGTATTAGAGCCTGTCGGACTTGAGGTCCCTGTTGGAAATGCCCGAGTGTCACGAGATGTTCGCTTGACACCAGCACGCGGCTCGACTTTTATGTAGCACTTCTTGAATGCGGCCAAGCTCCGATGGTCGTAGTTCTTTCGAACGATGCCCAAGCCGGCGCGCTCGTTCGTTTGCACACTGCACTCAGCCGACAGACGAATGTTCCGAACGACCCGCAGAGCCTAGATTTCTTCAGGCAATGAAAAGGAGTCTGTCATGAGCGCTAATGCGCAGCAACACAACCGCCAGGCCTGGTCAGTACTGATCGTCAGCACCTGGGCGTTCACCGTGTGCTTCATGGTGTGGATGATGTTTGCCGTCATCGGCATTCCTATCAAAAAGACCCTGGGCCTCAACGCCACCGAGTTCGGCCTGCTCACCGCCATGCCGGTGCTCAGCGGCTCGCTGATCCGGGTGCCGCTGGGCATCTGGACCGACCGCTACGGTGGCCGCATCGTGTTCGCAGCCATCATGGCGGCAACCGTCATCCCCATCTGGATGTTGTCCTACGCCACCACATACTGGCAATACCTGACCATCGGCCTGTTCATCGGCCTGGCTGGCGGCTCGTTTTCAGTGGGTACGCCGTATGTGGCCCGCTGGTTTCCGAAGGAACGACAAGGCTTGGCGATGGGCATTTTCGGCGCGGGCAACTCGGGCGCCGCGGTCAACAAGTTCATCGCCCCGGCGCTTGTCGTGGGCTTCGGCTGGACCATGGTGCCGCATGTGTACGCCGCGGTCATGCTCGGCACGGTCATTCTGTTCTGGATGTTCAGCCACCACGATAAGAGCCATGTGGTGCAGGGCCAGACCAGCTTCATGCAGCAACTCAGGGCGCTGCGCGACCCCGGTGTGCTCAAGTACAGCCAGTACTACAGCATCGTGTTCGGCGGCTATGTGGCGCTGTCGCTGTGGATGGTGCAGTACTACGTAGGTGAATACAAGCTCAGCCTGCCGGTGGCCGCGCTGCTGGCCGCGGCGTTCTCCTTGCCGGGCGGCGTGCTGCGCGCGGTGGGCGGCTGGATGTCCGACAAGTTCGGCGCACACAAGGTGACCTGGTGGGTGCTGTGGGTGAGCTGGGTGGTGTTGTTCCTGCTGTCGTATCCGCAAACCCAGTTCACGGTGCTGACCACCAGCGGGCCGACCACCTTCCACATCGGCCTCAATGTCTACACCTTCACCGTGCTGATGTTCCTGCTGGGCATTGCCTTTGCCTTCGGCAAGGCCAGCGTGTTCAAGTACATCGCCGACGACTATCCGACCAATATCGGCACGGTGTCGGGCATCGTCGGCCTGGCCGGGGGCATGGGCGGCTTCCTGCTGCCCATCCTGTTCGGCGCCCTGCTCGACCTCACCGGTATCCGCTCCTCGGCGTTCATGTTGATGTATGGCGTGGTCTCGCTCTCGCTGGTGTGGATGTTCTTTACCGAAGTCCGCCGCACCGACGTGCTCAGGCCCGCGTCGCGCAATACCCCAACCGCATCTGGCGCAAGCCTCACGCATGGCAAATCTGCCAGCACCGCACGTTCTTAAGACTTCAGGAGAGTCAACATGTCCAGTCATGTGATCAAACATTGGAACCCGGAAGACGCGGCGTTCTGGAAAAGCGAAGGCCAGATGATTGCCCAGCGCAATCTGTGGATTTCCATCCCCGCGCTCACACTGGCGTTTGCAGTCTGGATGGTGTGGTCGGTGGTGGTGGTGAAGCTGCCGCAGGTGGGATTCAAGTTTTCCACCAACCAGCTGTTCTGGCTCGCAGCCCTGCCCGGCCTGTTCGGCGCCACGCTGCGTATTTTCTATTCCTTCATGGTGCCGATCTTCGGCGGCAGGCGCTGGACGGCGATCTCGACCGCATCCTTGCTGTTGCCTGCGCTGGGCATCTACTACGCGGTGCAGAACCCCAATACGCCGTATGAGATTTTTGTCATCCTGGCGCTGCTCAGCGGCTTTGGCGGCGGCAACTTCGCCTCGTCGATGGCCAATATCAACTTTTTCTTTCCCAAGGCGCAAAAAGGCCTGGCACTGGGGCTGAATGCCGGTCTGGGCAATCTGGGGGTGTCCATCGTGCAGTTCATCGTGCCGCTGGTCATCACCGCTGCGGTCTATGGCGTGCTCAGCGGCAACCCGCAGACCGCAGTGGTGAGCGGCAAGACCACCCAGCTCTGGCTGCAGAACGCCGGTTTCGTCTGGGTGCCCTTCATCATTGCCTCCACGCTGGCGGCCTGGTTCGGCATGAATGACTTGGCCGATGCCAAAGCCTCGTTTGCCGATCAGGCGGTGATTTTCAAGCGTTCGCACACCTGGCTGATGAGCCTGCTCTACACCGGCACTTTCGGCTCGTTCATCGGCTACTCGGCCGGTTTTCCTCTGCTCATCAAGTCGCAGTTCCCCGATGTCAATGCGCTGGATTACGCCTGGCTCGGACCGTTCGTCGGCGCGCTCATTCGTCCCGTCGGCGGCTGGCTCGCCGACAAGCTCGGTGGCGCCCGCGTGACCTTCTGGAATTTCATGCTCATGGCGCTGGGCGTCGTGGCGGTGCTGTATTTTCTGCCGCAAGGCGGAGTGGGCGGCAACTTCACCGGCTTTCTGGCGGCGTTCATGCTGCTGTTCGCCACCACCGGCATCGGCAACGGCTCGACCTTCCGCATGATCCCGGTGATCTTCCTTACCGACCGCAAGCGCGCCGCAGCGGGCCAGGGCCCTGCCGCGCAGGAGCAGGCAGTGAAGGATGCGAACAAGGAAGCCGCCGCTGTGATCGGTTTTTCATCTGCAATCGCCGCCTATGGCGCCTTCTTCATCCCCAAGAGCTACGGTACCTCGATTTCCATGACCGGCGGCCCACAGGCCGCGCTGTATGGCTTCATCGTCTTTTATGTGCTGTGCGTGCTGGTGACCTGGTGGTTCTACAGCCGCAAGAACGCCCCCATGCCCTGCTGACCCCCTGATTCCACGGAGCCCAAGATGAGTCACTTTCTCGATCGCCTCACCCACTTTGCCAAGAGCCGCGAAAAGTTCGCCGATGGCCACGGCGAAGTCACCACCGAAGACCGCACCTGGGAGGACGCCTACCGCGGCCGCTGGCAGCACGACAAGATCGTGCGCTCGACGCACGGCGCCAACTGCACTGGCTCGTGCTCGTGGAAGATTTATGTGAAGGGCGGTATCGTCACCTGGGAAACGCAGCAGACCGACTACCCGCGCACCCGCCCCGACATGCCCAACCACGAGCCGCGCGGCTGCCAGCGCGGCGCTTCGGCGAGTTGGTATTTGTACTCGGCCAACCGGGTGAAGTACCCGATGGTGCGCGGTCGGCTGATGAAAATGTGGCGGCAGGCGCGCAAGACTCTCGACCCGGTGGATGCCTGGGCGAGTATCGTGCAAGACCCGGCCAAACGCAGCGAGTACCAGAAGTTGCGCGGCATGGGCGGCTTCGTGCGGGCGCATTGGGACGACGTCAATGAAATGATCGTCGCGGCCAATGTCTACACCATCAAGACCTACGGCCCCGACCGCATCTACGGCTTCTCGCCGATCCCGGCGATGTCCATGGTGTCGTATGCCGCGGGCTCGCGCTATCTCAATCTCATCGGTGCGGTGCCGGGCAGTTTCTACGACTGGTATTGCGACCTGCCGCCAGCGTCGCCGCAGGTGTGGGGCGAGCAGACCGACGTGGCCGAATCGGCCGAGTGGTTCAACGCCAACTACATCATGGCCTGGGGATCGAACGTGCCGCAAACGCGCACGCCCGATGCGCACTTCTACACCGAGGCGCGGTATCGCGGCGCCAAGACCGTGGCCGTCTCGCCCGATTATTCCGAGGTCGCCAAACTCAGCGACGAGTGGTTGCACCCGAAGCAGGGCACCGACTCGGCATTGGCGATGGCCATGGGCCATGTGATCCTGCGCGAGTTTCACTTCGGCGAACACAAGTCGGACTACTTCATCGACTATTGCCGCAAATACACCGACATGCCGCTGCTGGTGCGGCTGGAGGAGCGCGAGATCGCCGGGGGCCGCAAGGTGCTGGCGGCCGATCGTTACCTGCGGGCCAGCGACTTTGCCGACCATCTCGGCCAGGCCAACAACCCGGAGTGGAAAACCGTGGCGCTGAACGCCAACGGACAAATTGCGCTGCCGCACGGCTCGATCGGTTACCGCTGGGGCGAGAAAGACGAGATGGTGGGCAAATGGAACCTGGAAGCGCGCGACGCGCGTGATGGCGCCGACATGCAGCTCGCGCTCAGCCTGATGGACATGAAAGAGGGCGTGGCAGAGGTCGGCTTTCCCTATTTCGGCGGCGTGCCCGCGGAGCATCACCCCGGCAATGTGCAGGACGACGTGCTGGTGCGCAAGGTGCCCTACCGCGTGCTGCAACTGGCCGACGCCGAAGGCAAGACACAAAGCGTGAAAGTCGCCACGGTCTATGACCTGATGGCCGCGCATTACGGCATCGACCGCGGCCTGGGCGAGGAGCCAAATCCCTGCGCCACGCGCTATGCCGACAACGTGCCTTACACCCCGGCGTGGCAGCAGCCCATCACCGGCGTGCCGGCCGATGTGGTGGAGCGCATCGCCCGCGAGTTTGCGACCAACGCACACAAGACCCACGGCACCTCGATGGTCATCCTGGGCGCGGGCCTGAACCACTGGTACCACATGGACATGCACTACCGCGCCATCATGAACATGCTGATGATGTGCGGCTGCATCGGTGTGCCGGGCGGCGGCTGGGCGCATTACGTTGGACAGGAAAAGCTGCGCCCGCAGACCGGCTGGACCGCGCTGGCCTTCGCCCTCGACTGGGGACGGCCGCCGCGGCAGATGAATTCGACCAGCTTCTTCTACGCGCACACCGACCAGTGGCGCTACGAAAAGCTCGGCGTCGATGAAATCCTCTCGCCGCTGGCCGATCCCAAGGAATTCGGCGGCAGCATGATCGACTACAACGTGCGCGCCGAGCGCATGGGCTGGCTGCCCTCGGCGCCACAGCTGGAGTCCAATCCGCTGCATCTGGCGCGCGACGCCGCGGCTGTCGGCCTGTCGCCCAAGGACTATGTGGTCAAGGGGCTGCAGGACGGCAGCCTGCGCATGAGCTGCGAAGACCCGGACAACCCGGTGAACTGGCCGCGCAATCTATTCGTCTGGCGTTCCAACCTGCTCGGCTCGTCGGGCAAGGGGTCGGAATACTTTCTCAAACACCTGCTCGGGGCGAACAACGGCGTGCTCGATACCGAGCTGACCGCCGCCGATGGTCGTCCGCATGAGGTGCAGTGGCGCGGCCCTGCGCCCGAAGGCAAGCTCGACCTGCTGGTCACTCTGGACTTCCGCATGAGCACCACCTGCCTGTTCTCCGACATTGTGCTGCCGGCGGCCACCTGGTACGAGAAGAACGACCTCAATACCACCGATATGCACCCCTTCATCCACCCGCTGTCGGCGGCGGTCGATCCGAGTTGGGAGGCGCGTTCGGACTGGGAGATTTTCAAGGGCTTCGCGCAAAAGTTCTCCGAGGTCTGCGTCGGCCACTTGGGAGTCGAGCAGGACGTGATCCTCACGCCGATGATGCACGACACCCCCGCCGAACTCGGCCAGGCCACGGCAGTGCGCGACTGGAAGAGGGGCGAGTGCGACCTCATCCCCGGCAAGACCGCGCCGCAGATCAGCGTGGTCGAGCACGACTACCCCAACACCTTCAAGCGCTTCACCTCGCTGGGTCCGTTGATGGACAAAGTGGGCAACGGTGGCAAGGGCATCGCCTGGAACACCGAGGATGAAGTCAAGGCGCTGGGCGAGCTCAACGGGCTGGTGCTGGAGGAAGGCGCCACCAAAGACCGCCCGCGCATCCTGACCGACATCGACGCCTGCGAAACCGTGATGATGCTCGCGCCCGAAACCAACGGCCATGTGGCGGTGAAAGCCTGGGCCGCGCTGTCCAGGATCACAGGACGCGACCACACCCATCTGGCGATTCCGAAGGAGCACGAGAAGATCCGCTTTCGCGACATTCAGGCGCAGCCGCGCAAGATCATCACTTCGCCGACCTGGTCAGGCATCGAGGATGAGAAGATTTGCTACAACGCCGGCTACACCAACGTCCACGAATACATTCCGTGGCGCACCCTGAGCGGCCGCCAGCAGTTCTACCAGGACCATGCGTGGATGCTGGCCTTCGGCGAGGGCTTCGCCAGCTACCGCCCTCCCGTCAACCTCAAGGCGGTGCAACCGGTGCTGGGCAAGTTCGGCAACGGCAACAAGGAAATCGTGCTGAACTGGATCACCCCGCACCAGAAATGGGGCTTTCACAGCACTTACACCGAAAACCTCATCCTCCTCACCCTGAGCCGCGGAGGCCCGTGCGTGTGGATTTCGGAAGACGACGCCAAGGTTGCGGGCATCGTCGACAACGACTGGATCGAGGTGTTCAACGCCAACGGAGCCATTGCCGCGCGCGCGGTCGTCAGCCAGCGGGTCAAGCCCGGCATGGCCATGATGTACCACGCGCAGGAACGGCTGGTGAACACCCCGGCGTCTGAAGTCACCAAGGCGCGCGGCGGCATCCACAACGCCGTCACCCGCATCGTCACCAAGCCCACGCACATGATTGGCGGCTACGCCCAGCTCTCTTACGGCTTCAACTATTACGGCACGGTCGGCGCCAACCGCGACGAGTTCTGCATCGTGCGCAAGATGGACAAGGTGGACTGGATGGACGAGCCCGCAGGCCCCGCCTACAGCCACGAACGCCCGCACCACATCGAACCGCAAGCCTGACCTCACGCCTCCAGGAGAAACACAATGAAAGTTCGCGCCCAGATCGGCATGGTGCTCAACCTCGACAAGTGCATCGGCTGCCATACCTGCTCCGTCACCTGCAAGCAGGTGTGGACGACGCGCCCCGGCATGGAATACGCCTGGTTCAACAACGTCGAGTCCAAGCCCGGCATCGGCTACCCCAAGGAGTGGGAAAACCAGAACAAATGGAAAGGCGGCTGGACCCGCACGGCGGGGGGCAAGCTGCAGCCGCGCCAGGGTTCGCGCCTGTCCATCCTGATGAAGATTTTCGCCAACCCCAACCTGCCGGAGATCGACGCCTATTACGAGCCCTTCACCTTCGATTATGAACACCTGCACAAGGCGCCCGAGCTCAAGGCGGCGCCGACCGCCCGTCCGCGCAGCCTGATCAGCGGTCAGCGCATGGAAAAGATCGAATGGGGGCCCAACTGGGAAGAGATTCTCGGTGGCGAATTCGCCAAGCGCAGCCGCGATGCCAACTTCGAGGCGATGCAAAAGGAGATTTACGGCGAGTTCGAAAACACTTTCATGATGTACCTGCCGCGGCTGTGCGAGCACTGCCTGAACCCGGCTTGCGTGGCCTCCTGCCCGTCGGGGGCGATTTACAAGCGCGAGGAAGATGGCATCGTGCTGATCGACCAGGACAAATGCCGCGGCTGGCGCATGTGCATCTCGGCCTGCCCGTACAAGAAGATCTACTACAACTGGGAAAGCGGCAAGTCGGAGAAGTGCATCTTCTGCTATCCGCGCATCGAGGCCGGCCAGCCCACGGTGTGCTCGGAGACCTGCGTCGGCCGCATTCGTTATCTGGGCGTGCTGCTGTATGACGCCGATCGCATCGAAGAAGCCGCCAGCGTGGCCAACGAGAAGGATCTGTACGAGGCACAGCTCGGCATCTTCCTCGACCCGCACGACCCGCAGGTCATCAATCAGGCGCGGCGCGACGGGGTGCCCGATGCCTGGCTCGACGCGGCAAAGCGCTCGCCGGTCTACAAGATGGCGATGGAGTGGAAGATCGCCCTGCCGCTGCACCCGGAATACCGCACCCTACCGATGGTCTGGTATGTGCCGCCGCTCTCCCCCATCCAGACCGCGGTGCAAAGCGGCATGGTCAGCGACAACGGCGCGCTGCCCGACGTGTCGCAACTGCGCATTCCGCTGCAATATCTCGCCAATCTGCTGACCGCTGGCGACATTGCGCCGATCAAGCGGGCGCTCGAACGCATGCTGGCCATGCGCGCCTATATGCGCGGCAAGCATGTGGATGGGCAGGCCAACGTGGCCGCCATCGAGCAGGTGGGCATGCCAGCGGCCATGGTGGAGGACATGTACCGCATCCTGGCCATCGCCAATTACGAAGACCGCTTCGTCATTCCCACCGCCCACCGCGAGTATGCCGAAAACGCCTTTGACCTCAAAGGCTCCTGCGGTTTCACTTTTGGCAACGGCTGCTCGGACGGCGAGTCCGCCCCCTCGCTGTTCAGCGCCAAAAAGCGGCGTACTTTTGCGATCAAAGCGGAGATGTGATCATGCACAACCTATCCCGACAATTACGCGCCCTGGCCCTGCTGCTCGACTATCCGGGCGATGCCATGCAGGCGCATCTGGCTGAAATCAGCGCCGTCCTCGGCCCGCTGGAACCCGACCACCCTGCTCCGCGCGAATCGCTGCGAGAGTTGATTGACCACATGGCGACCACCGATCTGATGGACCTGCAGGCCGAGTTCGTCGACACCTTCGACCGCGGCCGCAGCACCTCGCTCAACCTGTTCGAGCAAGTGCATGGCGACTCGCGTGATCGCGGCCAGGCCATGGTCGACCTGCTGGCGCAATACCAGGAAGTCGGCCTCGATCTGCAAGCCAAGGAGTTGCCCGACTACCTGCCGGTCTATCTCGAATATTGCTCGGTTCTCGACCCGGGCGCGGCGCGTGAGGCGCTGGAAGAGGTCGCGCTCCTGGTGGCGCATCTCACCGTCGCGCTCGACCGTCGGGAATCTCACTGGGTGGCCGTGACGTCCGCCGCCTGCCGCCTGGCGGGTGTCGGCGACTGGCGGGCCTTGGTGGAACAGCAGACAGGACAGGAGGCACACCCGCCCACACCCGGCCCGCGCAACATTCACAGCGAAGGTCTGCCCGCCGACTGGACGCCCGCCGGACTCGATGCGGTGTGGGCCGAGGAACCGGTGGATTTTCTCGGCGCCTGCAACCCGCAACATGCCACGCCTGCCGTGCAGACCGTGCAGTTCATGCCGCGCGCCGCGCAACCCCATTCCGCAGGAGTCTGACATCATGAACTGGAACGACTTTTTTTTCGGGATCTATCCCTACATCGCGGGCACCATCTTTCTGGGTGTCAGTCTGGTGCGCTTCGACCGCGACCAATACCTGTGGCGCAGCGAATCGAGCCAGATGCTGCGTACCGGCACACTGCGCTGGGGCTCCAACCTGTTTCACGTCGGCATCATCGGCCTGTTCTTCGGCCATCTCTTCGGCCTGCTCACACCGCTGGCGTTCTTTGAAGCCCTGGGGCTGGAGCCGCATGCCAAGCAGATCATCGCCATGTCAACCGGCGGCGCCCTGGGTGTGCTGATTTTCATCGGCCTGGTGCTGCTGATCTGGCGTCGCATCAGCGATCCGAGAATCGCGGCCAACACCAAGCCGATGGACTGGGTGACGCTGCTGTGGCTGCTGGCCACACTGCTGCTGGGCTTGTCCACCATCGTCGAGTCGGCGCAGCACACCGACGGCGTGGAAATGCTCGCCCTCATGTCCTGGGCCAAACACATCGTCACCTTTCAGGGCATCGCCGCAGCCGCCTACATGGAACACGCGTCCTGGATTTTCAAGGTGCACATCTTCTTCGGCCTGACGCTGTTCCTCATCTTCCCCTTCACCCGCCTGGTACACATCTGGAGCGGCTTCGCCTCGGTGGGCTATCTGCTGCGCCCGTGGCAACTGGTCCGCAGCAAACGCTAACGCCTGGAGATCGACACATGGAAACCGACACCTTCAATGCCACTGTGGATACCGACGGCGTGCTGGCCCGCCTGCGCCAACGTGCTGCCGAGCTCGAACTTCAGGCCGACAGCGACGAAGCCCTGCTCGAAGCCGTGCTGCTGCGCGATGTGCAAACCCCAGAGCCGGGCGAGGCCGAATGCCGACGGTATTACGCGCAGCATGCCGACGCCTTGCGCCAGGGCGATATGGTCGAAGCCGACCATATCCTGTTCGCCATCACGCCGTCCACCCCGATCGATGCCCTGCGCACCAAGGCCGAGGACACCCTCTACACCCTGATGGCCGACGCCAGCGCATTCGCCGAAATGGCGCGCGGCCTCTCCAACTGTCCGTCGGCACAGGTCGGCGGCAATCTGGGCCAGCTCACAGCCGAGCAGTGCGTGCCCGAGTTCTGGCAGGCGCTGATGGAGCAGGGACAGCCGGGGCTGCTGCCGCGCGTGGTGCGCAGCCGCTTTGGTCTGCATATCGTGCGCATCGCACGCATCGCCCGCGGCCAGTTGCCGCCGTTCGAGACGGTGCAGGCACAGATCGCACAGACGCTGCGGCAGCAATCGCTGGTGCGGGCCTTGCAGCTTTACGCGCAAGATCTGGAACAGCATGCGCAGCAGGAGGCCGGGGCTGCACCTGCGGTCGCCTGCCCTACGCGCTGAGGCCGCCGCCGTTGTCAGGAGCCTCGCCATGTCTGTTCTCCCCATCGAGGACAAGTCAGCACCACACGCTGCTGCGCGCCCGGAGTCTGCCGAACTCACCGCCACGCTGATCCACACGCGGCAGCAGCGTGCACCCAGGCGATTGTTTGCCCCCGGCCCGGATGCGGCGCAGATCCATGCCTATTTCCAGGCCGCCGCGGCGGCGCCGGATCATGGGCAAATCCTGCCTTGGCGGTTCGTCGTGGTACCGACAGAAAGCCGGGCCGCACTCGGTGAAATCTTTGCCCAGGCGCTGAAGGAGCGCGACCCTGGCGCCAGCGACAGGGAACTGGCAGAGGCGCGCGACAAGGCGCACCGGGGGCCGTTCGTCGCCCTGGCCGTGATACGCAACGAAGCCGACGACCATCCCGAGATTCCATTGCCGGAGCGGCTGGTTTCCCTGGGCTGCGCGATCCAGAACATGCTGCTCAGCGCCCATGCCGATGGCTTTGGCTCCGGCCTGGTGAGCGGCCAGGCCATGCACACTGCGGGCATGCGCCGACTCTTCGCGCTGCATGCAAACGAGCAGGCGGTGTGCTTCATCGCCATCGGCACCGCAGACCGCGGCAAACCGATCCGCCCGCGTCCGTCGCCTGCCTCGTTTGTTTCCGAGTTGCGCAGCGAGACCCGCCATGCCTGACGAGTTGCTCTCTCGCCTGCGTCGCTTCCACAACGAGGCCTTCCCGGCCTATCAAGCGACGTTTAAGGCGCTTGTGGATGAAGGGCAGCATCCGACCACCCTGTTCATCGGCTGCTCGGATTCGCGCGTGGTGCCCTACCTGCTGACCGGCGCCGGGCCGGGCGAGCTGTTTCTGGTGCGCAATGTTGGCGGCTTCGTTCCGCCATTCGATGGCAGCACCGGCTACCACGGTACGGCAGCGGCCATCGAGTTCGCTGTTCTCAACCTGAATGTGCTGCGTATCGTGGTGTGCGGGCACAGTCACTGCGGCGCCATCCGCGCGCTGTATGGAGACACTCCGGAAGAGGCACACAACCTCAAATCCTGGCTGAGGTTGGGAAAAGAGGCCATGCTCCCCGTCGCAGACCTCGGTCCCGAAGTGCTGCGCCGCACCGAGCAACGCGCGGTCGTTCTGCAACTCGAACGGTTGATGGACTACCCCATGGTGCGCCGGCGCGTGGAGCAACACAGCCTCAGCCTGCATGGATGGCATTATGTGATCGAAGACGGCCAGGTGCATGTCTTCGACGTGCTCAGCGGGCGTTTCATTCCGTCCACGGAGTCTGTGCACAGCGGAACCGGCCCCTACACCGCCGCCGCCGTCGACGATGGCCGACTGACGCCTCCACGACTTGATCCCCAGGCCTGATGGACTCCTTTGATTTCGGTGCCGCCGTGCGCCAGTCCACTACAGCGCGTCCTGGACGCTCGGCACAACCGGTCTGCGCAGACTTGCCGCTGTTCGATTTTGAAGCGGACTACGCAAAGAGTCTGTGCTGCATGCCCATGATCGTGCGCTACAAGCTCGATGCCTGCCGCATCAAACTCTCGCTGCAACACTGGCAGCGCTTCGACCTGGCAACGCGCAGGCTGCTCATCATGACCGAAGGGGTTGACGGCCCGGGAGAACAAAGGCGCTATCGACACCTGCTGATCCATGCCATCGTTCACCAAGCCAAAGCGCAACCGGTCAAGATGCCAGCGCGCCAGACCGACACCGATTGGGACGGCGCTCTCTTGCCGGAGCGCGTGCACCGGAGCGCGCTGGACAAGGGCATCACGCTCAACGGATTCAGAAGCTGGGCCGACCTTGGCGCGCTGCAACGCTTCACCCTGTTCAAGCTCACCCGTCCAGGGCATGAGAATCGCAATTTCCGCTTGGCGCTGGAAGAATTTGATTTGTGCCTGCCGCGGGGCTGAGCCGCATCACGTCGCCGGATTGGGATAACAGCCCGAAGCCCAACGGGGAGTGGGCCAGCAGCGCAAACCGCTCGCGGCAGGCGACTTCGGCCAGGCCGTTATCCCAGGTGCGGTCGAGCAGGCTGAAGGCGTTCTGCACGCTCGCCGGGCGAGGCAGATCCATGGCATCCGCAGGTCGCCAGGCCGTCATCACGGCCCCGCGGGGTTTCGTTCGACAGGCTCCTGTGACGAATCAGCGGCACATCGCAACTGGCACAACCGCGAGCGGCCGCACTCCAGCCAGGGCGGCAACACGCCGGAACACGCAGAACTGTTGGCTCTGCCGACCCCGCCAGAGTCTGCCTAAAATCATTCCCGGCGCGCTCCGAATTGCCCATCGCATCTGCCGTTCGTCACAAGCGTCGCCCGCCGCCGTGGACAACCCTGCACTGCCCTCAACCCATCAGGCGTCCACTGATCTCTCGGGGAAAGCTGTTCAACTCAACCGAGCCACTTTTTTCTCCTTGCACCATGAGCACAACTGCCAATGACCCAAAAATCAACCAATTGCTGGCTGCCTTGCCCGAGGCGGAGTGGTTGCGCTGGCAGCCGCAACTGGAGTGGGTGAAGCTCGAACTGGGACAGGTTCTGTACGAGTCCGGGGGGGAGCAAAGCCACGTCTACTTTCCCACGAGCGCCATCATCTCCTTGCTGTATGTGCTGGAAAGCGGCGCTTCGGCCGAAATCGCCGTGGTCGGCCGCGAGGGACTCGTTGGCGTGTCGCTCTTCATGGGAGGCCAATCCACCACCACCCGCGCGGTGGTGCAAAGCGCAGGCGAAGGTTACCGGCTTCGCGCTCATGGCATGCAGACTGAGTTCAACCGCGCCGGGCCGGTGCTGCACCTGCTGCTGCGCTACACCCAGGCGCTGATCACGCAAATGTCGCAGACCGCTGTCTGCAATCGGCATCACTCCCTCGACCAGCAGCTCTGCCGCTGGCTGTTGTTGAGTCTGGACCGACTCGCAGGCAACGATCTGGTCATGACGCAGGAACTCATCTCCAACATGCTCGGTGTGCGCCGTGAAGGCGTGACCGAAGCGGCTCTCAGTCTTCAGCGCGCCGGGCTGATTGACTATGCGCGCGGCCATATCAAGGTGCTCGACCGGGCTGGGCTGGAAAAACGGAGTTGCGAGTGCTACGCCGTGGTGAAAGCGGAGTATGACCGGTTGCTCCCGGCAAAAATCGCGCTCTGAATGCGGCGTGGCGGCGAAGCCGCTGGTCGCGTGAGAGCCCCTGAGGCGCTTGCCGCGCAAGCACCGATGTTTGCCGCGACGCCGGGCCTGAACAGAAAATCGTCCGCAGCGGTCGTTATGTTCGGTAGCAAACGGACTCCGCGATGATTTGCGTGCATTGTGCGCAGGCCAGTTCCAGTCGCCACACGTCTGCTGTGGATGCACTGGCCTACGAAAGCCACTTTGTCTCCCGCGCAGAATCACTTCATCGAACGTCTGCCCAGAACAGAACGTCGTCACTTGCTGGCACTTTGCGAGCCGGTCGAACTGGTCTTTAGGGACGTGTTGTGCGTGCCGGGCCAGCAGACCCTGCATGCCTATTTCCCGGTGGATGGTTTTGTTTCCTTGTTGCAGCAAACAGATGCGCACCCGCCACTGGAAGTGGCCATGGTGGGGAGTGAAGGCATGCTGGGTGCGGAAATGTCCCTTGGCGTGATGCCCCCGCCGCTGCTCGGGGTGGTGCAGGGTTCCGGCCGAGCATGGCGCGTCGAGCAGGACGTCTTGCAGCGCCTGCTTCTGCAGCATCCAGTCCTGCGGCAAAGCCTGCAGCGCTATGTCTATGTTCTCGTGGCGCAACTTGCCGCCGCAGTGGTCTGTCAACGGTTCCATTTGATCGGCGCGCGGCTTGCGCGGCGGCTGTTGATGAGCCAGGACCGCGCCCATGCCGACAGGCTGCATGTGACCCATGAAGGACTGGCCCAGATGCTGGGCACCCGCAGGGTTGGCGTGACGGAGGCGGCGGGAGAGCTGCAGCGCAGTGGCCTCATCGCCTACCACCGCGGCGAACTCCAGGTGTTGGACCGTGCGGGTCTTCTCGCCATCGCGTGCAGCTGCTATGGCCGGGATCTGCTGATCTATGACACGTCGATGGCCTGCGCACCCCGAAGCCGGATGCGTTGAAAGTTTTTTTGCGTGAACTGACGCCAGTCATGTTCGCTAACGCACAGACACCGTGCTTGCAAACCGATACCTTGACAACATGCTCAGGACGTGCCTGAGATGCGTCCCGAGAAACCGGGGCGGTATGAACTGGAGCATCAGCTCCTCAACGTGAAGGACGGAACATGAACTGGGAACGCATCGAAGGCAACTGGAAGCAGCTCAAGGGACAGGCCAAAGAGCAGTGGGGCAAGCTGACGGACGATCAGTTGACCGAGATCGCCGGCAAGCGTGAGCAGCTTGCCGGGAAGATTCAGGAGTCCTATGGCATCACCAAAGAAGAAGCGGAAAAGCAGCTCGATGCCTGGCAGAAAAGCCGAAAAGACGACAGGCCTGCGCTCTGAATTCTGGGCCACTTGCGCCCTGCCCGGCCCTGAAAAAGATGATCGCACGGTCACCGTTGCGATCGCTATTGCACACGAGGAGCTAAACCATGTCACTAGGCACCATTCTTCTGATCATCCTCATTCTGATGTTGATCGGCGCATTTCCAAGCTGGCCCCACAGCCGCAGTTGGGGATATTTTCCCAGCGGCATTCTGGGCTTCATTGTCATCGTCGTGCTGATTCTGTTTCTCACCGGCCGCATGTAATCGTTCGGCCACCTTCAGGCACTCAGCACCAAAGACCCGCCACGCTGAGGACGCGCCGGTGGGGTACTTTCAGTTCCTCCAAGAGAGATTCAATATGCGATCACACAAAGTTCTTTATGCCCTCATGCTGGCCGCTTCGCTCGCCAGCTTCACGGGCTGCGCCGCCACCGAGCGGCACGACAGCACGGGCCAGTACATCGACGATACGGCGATTACCACCAAGGTCAAAGCCGCCATTTTTAACGACCCGCAGCTCAAGTTGTTCGAGATCAAAGTCGTGACCTTCAAGGGCGTGGTGCAGCTCAGCGGTTTTGTCGGCACGCGTGAAGAGGAACTCAGGGCAGTGGCCCTTGCAAGCAAAGTGGACGGTGTGAAAGCCGTTCAGGACAACATGAGTTTGAAGTGAACGCCCGGCGCATGGCCTCCCGGGAGGCCATGCGGGACGCACTGGGCATTCTCGCCCTCCATCCAGATTTCCATGAAAGAACATCCCCATGATGCAACACCGCCTTCACGTCTTCGCCATTGCCGTCGGCCTTGTCTTGAGCACCTCCGCCATGGCACAAACCATGTCGAAGAGCATGTATGACAGCCAGATGAGCAAGATTGCACAGGACTACAAGGCAGCCTCAGTCGGCTGCAATTCCCTATCGGGCAACGCCAACGACATTTGCGTCGCAGACGTGACGGGGAAGCGGGACATTGCCCAGGCCAACCTGGAAGCTGTCTACAAGCCCACCCAGCAGAATCGGTATCAGGCCAGCGTGGTCAAGGCAGATTCGGACTACAAGCTGGCAAACCAGCACTGTGATGTGCTGTCAGGCAATGCCAAGGACATCTGCGTGAAGGAAGCGAAGGCTGCCAAGATTACTGCCACAAGCAATGCCAAAGCGCTGATGACGACCGCGAATGCGAACGCCGAAGCAAACGCCGCGTCAAACGAAGCACATCTGGATGCTGACAAAAAGGCCAGCGACGCGCGCAACACCGCAGCGACAGACAAGGTGGACGCCAACTACGCTGTGGCCAAAGAGAAATGCCAGGCCTATGCCGGCGATGCCAAGGATCTTTGCCTCAGCCAGGCCAAGACCCAATTTGGCAAATAAAGCGCTCGCCTCACCGGCGCGCCGCGCGCCGCTCCCCACAACCGATCTGAAAGGTCAGACATCATGAACACCAAACCGAGAATTTTCTCTTCCATTGCCTGCGCTGCGGTGTTGCTGGCGCTTGGCGGTTGCGCCGGAATGTCGTCGCAGGACAAGAGCACCGCAATCGGCGCAGGCGTTGGCGCAGTCGGCGGCGCCGTGCTGTCCGGAGGGAGTGGAATTGGGACGGTGGGGGGTGCCGCTGTTGGCGGCGTGATCGGCCATGAAATCGGCAAATAAGCCGCATGGCACAACGCTTGTGATTGCAGCCGCTGGGCACCTGGCGGCGGGTTGAGGCTCGCGCCGAGATGAAGCCGCACTGTGGACCGTACTGCGGCTGCACGGCATGTTGATTGTTGATCACCCCAAAGAGGACACCCGATGATCCGTTCTATCAAACGACCTGTGACGATCGTTGCCATCAGCCTTGTGATGGTGATGCTGTACGGCTGCCAAAAGCCGGAGGGCCCGGCACAAAAGGCTGGCAAGGCCATCGACCAGGGCGCAGCAAAAGCTGGCGAGCAGATCCAGAAAGCTGGCGACCGCCTTCAGAACGCGGCAAAGGACCAACCGTAAGCAACCGCATTGCAGAGGCGCTCCAGAACAACAGAACCTCGCTGCTCTGGATCCGCTGCGGCATGCCCTCATGCCGAGTCACGCTTCGACACCCGTCGCGCACGCGTTGCTCCGCGCCAGGCCAGATAACGCTGCATCAGCGGCTGCGCTGTCAGACCATGCGCCACGATCGATGTCGCCACAGTCCATAGCGTCAGCGACACCAGGGTGTTGGCAATCGCCCCGTCAACCCCGAGGTGCAAAGCCAGCAGCAGATAGAACACGGAGCCGATCCCGCGAATGCCGAACCAGCTCATCAACGCGCGCTGGGGCCTGGACAAATGCTCGCCGATGGTTGCCGCCAACACCGACACCGGCCGCAACAACAGCAACAGCGCGGGCACGAACCACCAGACTTGGTGCAGGGGCGGGGCATATGCCAGCATGGCGCCCACCATCAGCACCATGCCGAGTTCAGCCAGCTTTTCCAGCTGCTCGTTGAAACCCTGTACCGAATCGCGCACACGCATGCGCCAGCGCGGCATCTCTGTCGTGATGCTGGCGTTGTCGGCGCCAAATGCCACGGAGGCGTCCCAAGCCGCAGGCGCCGCGTTCAGGTGCGGGCGTTCCTGGACCCGCTGCAGGGCGAGACCGGCGGCGAATACGGACAGAAATCCGGAGGCCAGGCTGATCTGAGCCAGGCCAAACGCCATGGCCATCAGGCCGAGACCGAGAAAGACGTCGAGTCCGACTGCCTCGCTGCGGCGACTGCGCAAGAAGATGACCAGCCGCCCCGTACCCGCGCCCAGCAAACCGCCGATCAGGACACCCCCCACACTGGACCAGAGCAGGTCCATGCTCCACCAGCGCAGGAAACCCGAGCCGACTCCATGCAGCCCGAGAATGCCCAAGCCCAGCATGACAAAAGGGTAAGCCGCGCCGTCGTTGAGACCGCCTTCACCGGCGAGGCTGAAGCCCAGGCGGTCCGGTTCGGCGCCCGCATCCGACTGCACACCGGAAGCGAGCACCGGATCAGTCGGCGCCAGGATCGCGCCCAGCAAGACAGCAGCGCCCAGCGGCAGGTGCAGTAACCAGACACCGATGGCGGTGATCATCAAGACCATCGCCGCCATGGAGAGAAAGGCCAGTCGCAGCGGAAGCTGCCAGCGGCGATCCCGCAAGGGCACGCCAAGCTGCAGGCCCACCGAGAACAGCGAGATGAGCAGCGCCACTTCCGCAAGCCGCGACAGCGTCCCGGCATGCAGAAACGGGTCGGGCCGCAGCACATTCATCACGTCCGGGCCGAGCAGCCAGCCTATGCCCAGATACACCATGGCGCTGCTCAACGGCAGGCGCCCCAACAGTGTTCCGGCGAGAACCATCGTGATCAGCAGCACGCCGATCAACAAGCCCCAGTCTGCAAATGACATGTCGCGGTGCAATGGTTCAGAAGTGATCGGCATGACGTGGCCATCCGCCGGCAGCGCCTCGGCGCAGCAATCGGCGGATCAACGGGCCACCGTCTTCGGCAGTATCTCATTCAGAACCGAAGCACATGGCGAGCACGGGTGGAGAAAAATTTGTCGATGTCGCGGGAATGGCAGTGTGCAAGACCAGCCGCGCAGCCCTGGACATTCCGTTCCTCATCGGTTGTCGCGCGGCAATGGGGCCTGGCTCATGGCATTGCGACGCGGAGAACGGGGATGCTGCTCAGATGGGTGACGCCATTGGTCACTCCCTCGTGCAGGAGATGATGCATGCCGCCATGCCCATGACTGCCGAAAACAATCAGATCCGCCCCCCAGGACTGCGCTTCAGCCACGATGACATCGGCGATATCTGCAGCTTCGGCGGTGGTTTCCGAGATTGCGGTGCTGGCGTCCAGGCCGACACCCGCCGCCTGCTGCATCCAGCCGTCGAGCATCTGACGGGCATCGTCGTTCAGCAACCTGATGGCGTTGGGTTCAAAGGCGATGAAACTACCATAGTCAATCACCACGAGAAAGCGCACCGCTGCAGTTTGCTGTTGCGCCAAACAGATGGCGTGCGCCGCGGCGACTTGCGCAGTCTCGCTGGCATCGAGAGCAATAAGAATTTTTGTCGGCATGGTGTGTTGGCGCTGGAAACCGGCACGCTGCAGATGGCGGCATGCTGCGGGGAAAAACGCTTGACGGCTTGCTTGGGGTTTACCAGCGCAGATAGTTGTTCATGCTGCCGCTTTGCATCTGCATGGTGCGTGTTTGGCCGTTATGTGTGCCCGTCACGGTGTAGCGACCAGCAGGTAGCTTGAGGTAGCACAGCGGCCCATCCGCAACGAAGCTGGTCACGGTCTGCCCACCGGACTGGATCTGGATCGGCACATCGGCGAGATAGGCGCCGCCTGGCCCGCCCACCATCCAGAATCCGAGGTTAAAGTCCCCGGCCTGTGCCTTCAGCTGCTTCAGGCTGTCCTCGCCGACTCCCCCGCAGAGATGACTGCCCGTCTGATGCAGCGCAACCGGGAGGGACTTTTTTTCCTGTGCCTGGGCGCAACCCCAAACCCAGGGAGCCCCAGCGAGCAGGAATACCAGCTTCTGAAGAAAGCTGCGCAACGTTGGTGCGTGAGACTTGATCATGATGTGACGCTCATGGATTGTGTGTGTCTGTGGGACGGCATGTTCTGGACTTGCCGATTCATGCATGGCCACGCACGGATCGCCGGTTGGGGGGCGTGCGTTTTACGTCTCAGAACTGTCGGGCGTAGTGGCTGTGTGTTCAATGCCTTGCACGTTACAGCGGCGCTGCGTGCTCGTCTGTGCGCCAGCACACAGTGCCAGACCGGATGCATCCGCCCAGCCGGGGCAGACTCGTGCACAGGCGCGCTGCGGCGCCCAGAGATGTGCGATTGCGTACAGACGAGGCTGCCCTGCGCCAGTAGGCTCGGACATCAACATACAAGCCTGGGCATGTTTTTCAGCGGCATCTGCCTCCGCGCTTCCCGTGCCTCTTGTGGCACCTGGACGCTGTTTTTATTCCTGTTCCAGGCACTTTACTGAAAGACGGTACACCATGAACCATGGAGACGAATGTACGCGCAACGGCACGGATTCCCTTCCACACCTCGCTGCCAACCAGCGGCTATCGGAGGAATTACAGCGGGCCCGGAGCGATTTGCGGCGGGCGGAGGAGGCGCTGGAACTGATGTCGCGCACGGCCGAGTGCGACGGACTCACCGGGTTGCCTAACCGCGCCCTGTTCGCCGACCGGTTCAAGCAAGCTGCGGCCCTCGCCCATCGCGACGGTCATCGCATGGCCTTGTTGTTTCTTGATCTGGACAATTTCAAGGCAATCAATGACACCCGCGGCCATCAATCAGGCGACTGGGTGCTCAAGCGCACCGCGAATTGCCTGCTGTCTACCGTGCGTGAGAGCGATACGGTCAGCCGCTACGGCGGCGATGAATTTCTCATTCTGCTCAGCAAGATCAGCCAAGCGGCCGATGCGACGCTGACAAGCAGCAAAATCGTGGCCGCACTGGAACAACTTGCGCGCAATGACCAACGGCAGTCCGGCCTGACCGCAAGCATCGGCATCAGCCTCTATCCAGAGGATGGAACAGATCTGGACCACCTGATCGATCGGGCGGACCTCGCCATGTACCGCAGCAGAATGCAAGCGCGGGAAACGCTGACGCGCGGCGCGTTTGCAGGCTCCATGCCGGAGCCAGCCCAGTATGCGCACCCCACAGCCACGGTGGATGACGACTGGCAGGCTCTGCAGACACAGTTGGACCGTGCCCAGCACCAGCTTGTGGTCGCGGCAACCAGCGCAGAGGATCTGCGCATCACCACTGAGAACGTGCATCGCCCGCAAGGGGAATATCTCACCAGCCTGATGCAGAAACTCGACGAGTCAATGAGCCGGATCCGCGAGGCCTTGGCTGGAATCGTGACTCCATCGCCTGCGCGGGACGGGCTCGATCCGTCCCCCTGGCATGCCGTTGCCGAGCCGCGCATCGCAGACGAGCGCCGCCAGCTCGACGGCAGGTCGCGCTCGCCGCAGGCGGATGCAGCAGCGCCAGGAGTCCGTAGCGCGGACGGTTCGCTCTAAGCACTGTTCGCCAGCGCACAGACTCAGATAGCCGGATCGCCTAACTTGCTGCCACGCCAGCGTCCTTCGACGCTGCGACAAGGACGCACATGAACCTCCACCTGAGTATTGCCCCACTCGTTTCATTGATTGCAGGCATCCTGATTCTCGCGATCCCGCGTTTGCTGAACTACATCGTGGCCGTGTACCTGATTCTCATTGGCCTCATTGGGCTGTTTGGTGCCGGCGGCGTGCCGTTTCGTTAATTCTGGCAAGGTAGCCTCACCTCAACATCGTGGTCCAGGCGGTCGTCCATCAGGGCGATGACCGCGGCATCCTGCGTCACGCCATCGAGCAGAAGCAGGATCGGAGCCGCGCCACCTTGCATCACCGCCGCTGACGCTGCGCGCAGCACATGGATGCGGTAGAGCGTGCTGCCGTAGCGGTAGTCCAGCTCGAAGCCCGTCCACCCGGCGGGAAGCACCGGAACGATACGGAGGTGATCGCCCTCGCGGCGCAGGCCAAGCAGTGACTCCACGATCAGGCGGTACATCCATCCCGCCGAGCCGGTGTACCAGCTCCAGCCGCCGCGCCCCACATGCTGCGGGGAGGCGTAGACGTCGGCGGCCATGACATAGGGCTCGACCTTGTAGCGCTCCATGTCGGCGGCGCTGCGCGCGTGCTGAACCGGGTTGATCATGTCCAGCAGTTCCCAGGCGCGGGTGGCATCGCCCAGTTCCGCAAAGGCCATTGCCGCCCACACTGCCGCGTGGGTGTACTGGCCACCGTTCTCCCGCACCCCAGGCACATAGCCCTTGATGTAGCCCGGATCGAGCGGAGTCTGGTCGAACGGCGGGTCGAGCAATTGCACCAGCCCGGCATCGCGGCGCACCAGGCGCTGGTCGAGCGCGTCCATCGCTTGACGCTGGCGGTCTGCGTCAGCGGCGCCCGACAGCACGGCCCAGCTTTGTGCGATGGCGTCGATCTGGCATTCCGCATCGGCCGCCGAGCCCAGCGGCGTGCCGTCGTCGAAGTAGGCACGGCGATACCAGGCGCCATCCCATCCATGTTGGTCGAGGTTGATGCGCAGCGTGGCTGCCGTGGCCGTGCAGCGCGCGGCGAACGCCGCGTCGCCGTGTGACTGCGCCAGCGGCACAAAGCGCAACAGCACCTCGTGCAAGAAGAAACCGAGCCAGACGCTTTCGCCACGTCCCTGGTCGCCAACGCGGTTCATGCCGTCGTTCCAGTCACCCGTACCCATGAGTGGCAGGCCGTGGGCGCCGCGCGGCATGCTGTGCTCGATGGCGCGCACGCAATGCTGGTACAGCGACTCGCGCCGTTCCGTGCGCGTGGGCCGGTCGTAATAGGCCTCTTCATCCGGGCTGACGGCGCGGCCTTCCAGATAAGGCGCGGTCTCGTCCAGCGCGGCATGATCGCCGGTGAGATGCACATAGCGGCTGACGCAAAGCGGCAGCCATAGGTAATCGTCAGAGCAGCGCGTACGCACGCCGCGATCCAGCGGGGGGTGCCACCAGTGCTGCACGTCGCCCTCGCCAAACTGGTGCGCCGCGCAGAGCAGCAGATGCTGGCGCACGGCGCCGGGCTGAGCGTGGATCATCGCCATGGCGTCCTGCAACTGATCTCGAAAGCCGATGGCGCCGCCCGACTGGTAGTAGCCGCTGCGCGCGAGAAAGCGCGAGGCAATCACCTGGTACAGCAGCCAGCCGTTGACCAGCACGTCGAGTGCCGGATCGGGCGTGCGCACCTGCACCGCGCCCAGGGTGCTGCTCCAGTGCGCGTGCACGGCCCCGAGTGCAGCGGCCGCGGTGCCGACACCCCGGCAGCGCTGCACCAGCGCACTGGCCTCCTTGGGGCTGCCGGCCATGCCCAGGCGGAAGATGATGTCACGTTTGTCGCCAGCGCCGAGGTCGAAGGGGATCTGGATGGCCGCGCACGGGTCCAGCGCCGCGCCGACCTGACCAGAGAGGTGCGCGTGGGTCATGGCGGCTGGATCACGCAGACTGCCGTTGCGGCCCAGGAATTCGCTGCGATCCCCGGTCACGCTGCGTGCCGGATGCTCCGCATCGAAAAACGCCACGCGGCCGGAAAACTCGGTGTTGTAGGCATTGCGCGCAAGCAGCGCGCCAGTCACCGGATCGGCCTCTGACACCACATGCATGGCGGTTTTCTCTCGCAGATCGCCGAGCACCCATTCGACATAGCCGGTGGCCGACAGACGGCGCGCACGCCCGGACGTGTTGTGCACCTTCAGCACCGAAAACTTCACCGCTGCATCCAGCGCCACATACACCCATAGCTCGGTGCGGATGCCGTCTTCGCTGTGCTCGAACACGCTGTAGCCAAAACCGTGACGGATGCGGTACGCGCCTTCGCCGCGCCGCGGCAGCGGCGTGGGCGACCAATAATGGCCGCTTTCTTCGTCACGCACATACAGCGCCTCGCCGCTGGCATCGGTCACCGGGTCGTTGTGCCACGGCGTGAGGCGGAATTCATGCGCGTTCTCGCCCCAGGTATACGCACCGCCACTCTCAGACAGTACCGTTCCGAACTGCGCGTTGGCCAGCACGTTGGCCCACGGCGCAGGGGTGTTCTGGTCGGCGTCCAGGGTGATGACGTACTCCCGGCCATCGGCTGCGAAGCCACCGCACGGGTTCGGCAGAAGCAAGGGGGTGGCCGGCGTTTCGGCCACTACAACAGTGTTGCCGTAGCGTTTCGGTTCTGCGTGCCGGGCGCTGGTGGCGATAAAGGCCTCCGGCTGCTTTTGCGGCCGCCTGCGTCCGACTTGCTCGGCCAGAGTGCCACGATCATCACTCAACACCACACGGGCGGCAGATTGCATCAGGAGGCGGTCTTCGCTGGAAATCTGCTGTGCAGGTCGCACAAAAATCCCGCCAGGGCGGTCGATGAGGGTGGCGCCAACCCCGGAAGCGATCAGCCCCATGATCTGGTCCTGCAACTGCTGGCGGTAACCGGCGAGGTCCTCGTTCCAGATCACCAGGTCGACCGCCAATCCCTTGAGGCGCCAGTAGGCATGGGCCTGCACCAGTTGCCGCACCAGCGCGATATGCGCCGGGTTGGCGATATGCACCAGGACAATGGGCAGGTCTCCGGAGACGGCCTGCCCCCACAGGCCGGACTGGCCGCGCCGGTTGGCACGCAAAATGCCAGGATCCGCGCGCAGCGTGGACTGGGCATAGAGCAGGCAGGCGGCCAGTTCCTCATAAAGCTGCGCGTCCGCCTGGCTGGCGTTGAGCTGGCGCAGCATCACTTGGCTGTGCGTCCAGGCCAGATCGAACACGCGGTCGGCCAAATGCCGGTCGCGGTATTTTTCAATCAGGTGCAGGCAGGCGTCGCGGCTGTCGCCCACTCCGGTGACGAGGTCGATGAGCGCCGATTGTTCGGGATCGAGGGTGATGTAGCAGCGAATGGCGACGATCGGGTCGAGGACGGAACCTGCTGTGTTCGACAGGCTGTGGTGCTGTTGGCCGGAATCCATGACCAGAGGATCGGCGGCGCTGCGTCCGCGGCCGATGAAACGGGCGCGGTCGGTTTCATAGGAAATCGCGTCGATATGGGCATCGTGCACCGCCATCAGGTGGCACATCCAGGGCACGGCCTCAGTGCTGGAGCGTGGGCGGCGGGAACAGAGGATGGCCTGCAGTGGCTGCGCCAACTCGGTTTGGACGAACAGTTTGCTGAATGCCGGGTGCAGCGCGTCGGCCAGCGCCGGGGCGAGCACGACCTCGGCATAGCTGGTGATTTCGATGGTGCGGCGGCTGCGGCCGCGATTGGTCACGCGCAGGCGCCGCAGTTCGATGTCGTCTTCCGGCGAGACGACGATTTCTGTGTGCGTGTCAAAGTCGTTTTTGCGCACACGGAACTCGGCGCGGGCGTCGGAGAAAATCGCCTCGTAGGACGCCGCCGCGGCCTTTGTGGGCTGATGCGCTCCGGACCAGACCGCGCCGCTGCTGACATCGCGCAGATAGCAGAACGTGCCCCGGTCATCGCTGCTGATGTCCTCACGCCAACGTGTCACCGCCATGTCGCGGTAGCGGCTGTAGCCACTGCCCGCGCCGTTGACCATGACGTGATAGCGGCCGTTGGAGAGAAGTTGCACGGCGAGGCGTCCGCTGTCCGGGTCTGTGAGGATGCGCAGACTGTTCTCCGCCGCGCGCGCCAGTGCCTGCGGCGCCACAGCGGCGGCGGCATGACGGTACTCGGCGGCTGTTTTGGGTACACGCTCCTGAAGTAGCAGCAGAGTGGCGCGCAAGCTGGGGTCAGACGCGAAGCGGCGCTGCATCGGCTGCTGCTGCAGCAGATGATCAAACGCCAGCAGGCTCATGCCCTGGTGATGCGCCATGAACGCGCGCACCACCGCCGAACCTTGTCCGCGCGGCAGGCGAGCCGGGGTGAAGTCCACGGCTTCGTACATGCCGTAGCGGCCTTCCACGCCCGCGGCGGCCAGGCGTTGCAGATTGGCGCAGGCGGCTGCGGGCTCCACCATGAGCGCCAATGCCGAGGCGTAGGGCGCCACCACCAGTTCTTCGCTCAGGCCCCGTTTCAGCCCCAGCCCCGGCACGCCAAAGGCGCGGTACTGGTAGTTGAACTGTGTGTCCTGCGTGTTGTAGCAAGACTCAGAGACGCCCCAAGGCAGGCCGAGCTGCTGGCCGTATTCCACCTGCCGCGCGACCGCAGCGCGGCAGGTCTGGTCGAGCAGCGTGCCAGAGTAGTTCGGCATCACCAGCATCGGCATCAGGTACTCGAACATCGAGCCGGACCAGGACAGCAGCACCGGCTCGCCGCCGCTGGTGGTGAGCAGGCGGCCGAGCGCGAACCAGCTGTCCTGGGGCAACTGTTCCTGCGCAATGGCCACGAAGTTGGTCAGCCGCGCTTCCGAGGCGAGCAGGTCGTAGAAACCGGCGTCGAGCCGACGCTCATCGACGTTGTAGCCAATCGACAGCAGATCGCGTTGACTGTCGTAGAGGAAGTTGTAGTCCATCTGCGCCAGCGTGCCGGCCTGCTGTGCCAGCCGCTCGATGGTCCGGAGCATCTCTGCGGCGGTTTCCCAACCGCTGCGCGGACTGTTCAGGTCGTCGAGCGCGTCGATGTCGTTCCACACTTCGGCCAATTGCCGCGGCGTGGGGACAGGCTGCATCACTCGCATCGAGGGCGAGGCACACGCCATGAATTTCTGTAGCGCGACACTGATCTCGCGACATTGCGCGTGCAACGCCTGCTGCCAGAACACAACATCGCTGATCGCCCCGGCTTCGCCTGCGTCCCAGGCGGGTACGGCGTCATCCAACGCGACAGCGTCGATGGCGCCCAATAAGTCGTTCAGGCACATTGCCGCAGCGGCGAGGGTTTGCGGCGGGTCGGCGCGCGCCGCGTCGAGAAAATCGCGATATGCGTGCAGCGCGGTAGTGTCTCCAGTGCGTGCCAGCACAGCCTCGTGCAACAACGCGAAGGTGTCGTCGAGACCCTGCAGCAGCCGCGCATCGAACAGTGGTGCGTCAACCAGTTCCAGAAGGCCTGAGCGCAAGGTCAGCAAATGTCCGGCCAGATTGCCGCTGTCTACGGCAGAGACGTAGCGTGGCGCCAAGGGCTGGAGGCTGAGCGTGTCGTACCAGTTGAAGAAATGTCCCCGGTACTTCGGCAGCTCCTGCATGGTCTGCAGGGTCTGTTCAGTGCGCAGCAGCAGGCCGCCAATACTCAGGTAGCCGAGGTCATAGGCCGCCAGATTGGCCAGCAGCGCCAGACCCATATTGGTGGGCGAGGTGCGATGCGCGATCACGATTACCGGCTGCTCCTGCATATTGTCTGGCGGCAGCCCGTGATCCTGTGCGCCCACATAGGTCTCGAAAAATGCCCAGGTCTTGCGCGCCTGGCGCCGCAGAAAGCGCAGCGCTTGATGCGTTGGCACATAGCGCCGCGTCGTTACGGGCAGGCTGATCCGCCAGGCCATGACAGGCGACGCCAGCCACAGCAGAAGCAGCGGGGCGGCGATCCACAGTGCGTCCGGCCGGACCAGCAGGAGAGCCATCGCGGTCAGCAGCGCCAGCACGGGGCCGACGGCCATGGTCTTGATCGATCCGACCAGCCTGTCGCCATGGCCGCGCTCCACTTCCCTGGACGGGTTCCACTGCAACAGCCGACGCCGCGTCAACGTCATGCGCCAGAGCGTCCGCAGGATGGCATCGACGCTGTACAGGGCTTCGTGCGGCAGCCACGCCAGGGTGAGCAATGCGCGTGCGAATTGCTCACCGCTGCTGTGCAAGGCGGCGCGCAGATGCTGGCCGATCCGCACGTTCTGTGGCTTGAGAAACAAGCCGATCTGCAGCGCCAGCAGCGGGGGCACGAACACCACGGCCAGCACTGCCAGGGTCCAAGCCGCGACCTGGGCTACGGCGAACCAGCCCATCAGCAGTAAAACAAGCAGCGACGCAGGCACCAGGCTGCGGCGCAGGTTGTCGAACATCTTCCAGCGCGACAGCGCCGACAGGGGATTGCGCGCGCGCTTGCCATCCGGCGTACGCGTCCAGGGCAGTACCCAGGCAAGCAACTGCCAGTCGCCCCGAATCCAGCGATGGCGACGGCTCACGTCGCTGCCATACCGCGACGGATAGTCCTCGAAGAGTTGCACGTCGCTGATCAGGCCCGAGCGCGCGAAGCAGCCTTCAACCAGATCATGGCTGAGGATGCGGTTGTCGGCAAAGCGGTCGGCGAGGACATGCTCGAAGACATCGACGTCGTAGATGCCCTTGCCGACGAACGAGCCTTCGTCGAACAGGTCCTGGTAGAGATCGGACACGGCGCGCGTGTAGGGATCGATGCCGGCGTCGCTGCCAAACAATTGCGCGTAGGTCGACCGCACCACGCTCGGCAAGCTGATGCCCATGCGCGGCTGCAGGATGGCGTGGCCCGCGATGACGCGCCGCGTGACAGGATCCACCACGGGACGATTGAGCGGATGCGCCATGGCACCGACGAACTTGCGCGCCACATCGCGCGGCAACTGGGTGTCTGTGTCCAGGGTGATGACGTACTTGACCTCGGACAGCACCTCGGTGCGGCCGACGACGCACAGGAAATGCGCAGCGCCCGCGCCGCGCAACAGCCCGTTGAGCTCGACGAGCTTGCCGCGCTTGCGTTCGTATCCCATCCACAGCTTCTCACGTGCGTTCCAGCGGCGCGGGCGGTGCAGCAGAAAAAAGCGGTCCGACTGGGCATCCGGATGACTGGTGTTGAGGGCATCGATACCCCGCCTGGCGTGAAGGAGCAATGCTGCGTCCTCGTCCAGCACTTCGCTTGGCGCATCGGCAAAATCGGTCAGCAAGGCAAAGTGCAGATGGGGATCGCGATTGGCCAGGAAGCGCACTTCCAAGGCGTCGACCAGTTCGTCCACGTCCTGCATGCGGGTCAGCATGGCGGGAATCACCACCAGGGTGCGCACATGGGGCGGCAAGCCTTTGGAAAAATCCAGCCGTGGCAGCAAGCGCGGCGAGACCACGACGGAGGCGAACCAATTCGTCAGACTGATGGCCAACTGGCTGCTGACCAGGATGACCGGCAAGGCTATCAGGGCGCAGAGCCAGCCTTGCAGTCCATTGCGTACCAAGACCTGCAACAGCGGCAGCGCGAGCAGGGTCAGCAGCAGCGCGGTTGTGCCGAGATACAGCCGCAGGGGCGCGCGTCGGGCCAGGCGGCGCAGTGGACTGAATGCCGGGTGGCGGATGGTGATGCGCTGCTCCAGCGCAGCCAGTCCGTTGTCGACGAGGAAGTAGCCCACATGGTCATGCACCGCAGACCGCGCGGGATCGGCCGCGGGACCGTGGGCCAGTGCGACAGCGGCCTGCGCCACTTCGCTCTCGCTGCGTGCACTGTGTTTCGCCAGGCGTTCCACCACATGGCGGTAGTGGTCGCGGGTGACGAAATCCATCGCCGCGTAGACCCCGGCCGGATCGGTGCACAGGATGTGCTCGACGTGGCTCATCGACTCGACAAAAATGCGCCAGTCCATGCTGGACAGCATGCGCAAGCTGCCGATGCAGTTGCCGATCGTGACTTGGTCGGCCGCCTGCTGCTGCGCTTCCAGTTGCACCATCCGCTCGATGCTGTGACCGGCCTCGGACAGCGTCTGCTCGATCCAGTTCAGCGCCAGCGCCAGCGCCGGCCCTTGGCCCTGCAGCCGACGTGTCAACTCGGCCACGAACGAGCAGGCCATGGGCGGTCCCGAGCGTGCCATGTCGGCCACGGCGAGCACCACGCTCTTTGGATCGCTCTCGGCGACTTCCGTCATGCGGTCGGCCCATTGGTCGGCCACGTTGCGGTCCGTCCATTCCGCCAGGACGCGCACGGCCACGCGACGCAGGTTCTCGATCAAGCCCAGCCGCAACATGATGGGAATTGCCCACAACTCCCCGAGCTTGAGCGGAGCGACCGTCTGATACGACGCGACGAAACGACGCAGGCTCTCGCCATCCACGCGACCATCGCCGTGGGCAATGGTTTCCAGCGCGATGTCATAAACCCGCGGCAATTTGGCCGAAGGTCCGTCGAGCAGGCGAGGCAGCTCACGGCTGTAGCCCTTGGGCAGATCGCGCTGCGCGGTACGGATCTGCTCTTCAATGAGGTAATCGTTGTCCAGCAGCCACTCAGCCGCGGGAGTGATGCGTTGGCCCTTGTGCGTCGCCTGCGTCAGCAACGTGCTGACTTGCGCCAGCGTGGTTTCGTTGTCAGACAGGCGCGCGAGCAGTGTGTTGTTGCGCGACTCCTCGGACGCGTGATGGCGCTGGGCCAGCACGACCCCGTACAACTCCATCTGGTCGGCGCTGAGCAGTTCTGAGCGCAGGGCGGGCTCTGCAACTCCCGCTGGAAGTCGTGTGAACAGCGATGACAGCCGGTCTTTGCGCCGGGCAGAGTTGAACCGTGCGATGAAATGGGTGATTTTCAAAGCAGGTCATGCCGACGCGAACGCCTCGCACCCGGTTGGCAGGTCCGTATTTCCAGCACGAGTGCAGCGGTGAGGCACCAAGAGGGACGCACTGCGCACCCCAGATTAACCGCCACCCTGATTCGCCCGTTTTCCCGGGTTCTTCTTGCGTGTGGATTTGCCGCGTTCCTTGCTGCGCTTTTGCCCTGTCGGTTTGACTTGCGGTATGGCGGGCACGGTGCCTGCGCTTTTGGGGTGAGGGTCGGTTTTGACTGGCATGATGGGCTTTCGGCTGGGGTGTTCAAGGACGATATTGCGTGCGCTGTGCGAGCGCACGCAGGGCGGGAGGCTGCTCAAGACTTGTCGGCAACCTTTTCAATGATCTGCAAAATGGGCTTGATCAGATCGATCGGCATGGGGAAGATGACCGTGGAGTTTTTCTCGGTGCCGATTTCCGACAGGGTTTGCAGGTAGCGCAGCTGCATGCCGCCAGGGGCAGAAGCCAGAATATCCGCCGCATTGACCAAGGTCTGCGCTGCCTGGAACTCCGCATCGGCGTGTATCACCTTGGCGCGACGATCACGCTCTGCCTCCGCCTGCTTGGCGATCGCGCGCACCATGTCTTCCGTGAGCTCGATATTGCGGATCTCCACGACGCTGACCTTGATGCCCCAGGCCTCGGTCTGC
Source organism: Pseudomonadota bacterium (assembly GCA_021783695.1). Lineage (GTDB taxonomy): Bacteria > Pseudomonadota > Gammaproteobacteria > Burkholderiales > Burkholderiaceae_C > Thiomonas. The sequence continues at coordinate 38,805 of JAJXTO010000004.1, forward strand.
GCGTCCAGGATCTCTTTGATGTCCGTATTGATCTTGCCGCGTTCGGACAGCATTTCGTCCAGATCGTGTTTACCCAGGACGGCGCGCAAGGTAGTTTGCGCCAGCTTGCTGGTTGCGGAGAAAAAGTCTGCCACCTGGATGAACGCCTTTTCCGAATCGATGATGCGGAAATACAGCACCGCATCGACCTTGACGGACACGTTGTCCCGCGAGATCACATCCTGCGACGGTACTTCGTGCACGACGGTGCGCAAATCCATGCGGGCCATGCGCTGCAGCACCGGGATCACGAGAATCAGTCCGGGCCCCTTGACCTTCTGAAACCGGCCGAGCTGAAACACCACAGCCCGCTGGTATTCATAGATGATTTTGAGCGATGAGGCCAGAAACAGCACCAGAACAACCAGGACGAGGAACAGCGGAGACAGGATCGGAATGTTGGGCATGGGGTGACGCAGGGCGTCGTATTTGGCGGCGGGAGTGCAGGTCAATGGTGACAGCGGCTGCCACAATGACTCAGATGCCGACAAGTCGGGGCATGTCTCAACCAGATTTCAGTTGACCGTCACGCGACGTCTGTTGGTGTGCTCGGGGCGAATGGGCCATTCGGTGCAGAAGAAGGATTCCACACAGCGCAACGCGCTGCCATGGAACTCCTTCGCAATATAGCCCTAATCGATAGGGCACAGTCCAGTAAGGCTGCTCTCGCCCAGAAGCTGGAGTGGTCATCACCACCAACCTGAGCTTCTCCGAATGGTCGGCCGTGTTTGTTGACCCCAAGATGACGACGGCGTTGCTGGACCGGCTGACCCATCACTGCCACATCGTGGAGACAGGAAACGAGTCCTACCGTTTCCAGCACAGCAGCATGGCGGCCAAGTCGCGCATCAAAGCGCGCGAGCAAAAGCGCAAGGGTCTCAGCGCGGCAGCGACGGACGAGCCATTCTGAAGGCCAGCAAGGGGGAAATCCGCTACGGGCTACGCCCTACGCGCCTTTCCTCCTTGCTTGATTCCAATTCAAAACCGCCAAGACAGGAGACCGTTCAAAAGCAGCCACTGAGTACACTTGTCCACAGTTGCCGATTCAAAAAGCAGCTACCCGCCCTGGGTCAATATTCAATCGGCAGGGTGGGTCAATATTCGATCGGCGCCGACACATGTTCGATCAAGTCTCGCGAGCCAACCAGATTGAGACCGGCAGCCAAATCGGTCAGATCACAAGGTCAGAAGCGGCGAGCAGCGCCTGGGTGTAGGGCTGCTGCGGCGCGCGCAGGACGGCGTCCACCGCGCCATCTTCTACCACCCGGCCTTCATGCAACACCAGGACGCGATGCGCCAACGCAGCGATCACCGCCAGATCGTGGCTGATGAGCACATACGCCAGGCCATGACGACGCTGCAGATCGGCGAGGATTTGGAGCACCTGCTGCTGCACCGAGACATCGAGCGCGCTGGTGGGCTCGTCGAGGATGAGGATTTTTGGCTCCAGGATCAGCGCGCGGGCGATGGCCATGCGCTGGCGCTGGCCGCCAGAAAATGCGTGGGGATAGCGTTGCATCTCGGCGTGCGTCAGTGGCAGCCCGACCTCGGCCAGAATGTCCTGCGCGCGCTGCAGGCGCTGCCCTGGGTTCAACTCGGGCCGATGGATTTCCAGCCCTTCCTCAACGATCTGAGCCACGGTGCGCCGTGGCGAGAGGCTGGAAAACGGGTCCTGGAACACGATCTGCGCCTGCGCGCGCAGCGGACGCAGCGCCCGTGGCGCGAGCGTGGCGGGGTCGCTGCCCAGCAGATCGACCGTGCCGCCCTGTCGGCGCAGCAGCCCGAGCAGCGCCAGCGCCAGGGTGGATTTGCCGCTGCCTGATTCGCCCACCACACCGAGCGTTTGCCCAGCGGGCAAGTCCAGCGAGATGTCGCGCAACACCGGATGCCAGCGTTTGCGCCAAAAGCCGCCGCTCTGCGCGAAGCGGACGTCCAGTGACCGCGCACGCAATACGAGGGCTTGCTCTGCACTATCTGTCGGCGCCGCCTGCACCAGCCGATGCGGGCGGCTTTGCAGCAGCATGCGGGTATAGGGGTGTTGCGGCGCGGCGAACACCGACTGCACCGCACCGGCCTCCACCACCCTGCCCTGCTGCATCACAGCCACGCGGTGGGTGTAGCGGCGCACCAGGTTGAGGTCATGGGTAATGAACAGCAGCGCCAGACCGTACTCGGCCTGCAGGGCGTCGAGCAAGTCGAGGATCTGTTTGCGCACGGTGACGTCGAGCGCGGTGGTGGGCTCGTCGGCCAGCAGCAGGCGCGGTCTGCAGGCCAGCGCCATGGCAATCATCACCCGCTGGCGCTGGCCGCCGGAGAGCTGATGCGGATAGTTCAGCGCGCGCCGCGCCGGATCGGCAATGCCCATCTGGGCGAGCAGTTCCACCGCACGCGTCCACGCGGCGCGACGGGGCAAGGCTTCATGCAGTTCCAGCACCTCGGCGATCTGCCGCCCCACAGGATGCAACGGGTTGAGCGCGGTCATCGGCTCCTGGAAGATCATGGCGATGTCCTTGCCACGGATGGCGCGCATGTGCCGCTCGCTCAGGCTGGCGAGTTCGCGGCCATCGAACTGCACGCTGCCGCCTTGCTGCGCGCCGTCGAGCAGACGCAGGATCGCCAGTGCCGACACGGTCTTGCCCGAGCCCGATTCGCCCACGAGGGCGACTTTTTCTCCCGCGGCGATGTCGAGATCGACGCCCTGCACCACGGTCTGCGTGCCGAAGCGCACAGACAGATCGCGCACCCTGAGCAATGCAGAAGAAGGCATGCCGCTCATCTCCCGCCGGTGCCCGGCTGCCGGGGATCGAGCGCGTCGCGCAAGGCTTCGCCGATGAAGGTCAGCAGCAGCAGGATGGTGACCAGTGCGCCGAACGCCGCCGCCGAAATCCACCAGGCGTCGAGATTGGCCTTGCCCTGCGCCAGCAGTTCGCCCAGACTGGGGGTGGGTGGCGGCACGCCCAGACCGAGAAAATCCAGGCTGGTCAGCGCCAGCAGCGCGCCACTCATGCGAAACGGCAGAAAGGTCACCACTGGGGTGAGGCTGTTGGGCAGGATGTGCCGCCACATGATGCGCCCGTGCGACAGCCCCAACGCCTGCGCCGCGCGCACATAGTCCATCTGCCGGTTGCGCAGGAATTCGGCGCGCACGTAATCGGCCAGCCCCATCCAGCCGAACAGCGACAGCAGGATGAGCAACAGCGCCAGCCCCGGGGCGAACACCGCGGAAAAAATGATCAACAGATAGAGCTCGGGCATCGCGCCCCAGACCTCCATGAACCGCTGCACCGACAGGTCGATGCGCCCGCCGAAATAGCCCTGCACCGCACCGATGAGCAGACCCAGCGCCGTGCCCGTGACCGTGAGCGCCAGGGCGAACAGTACCGAGAGCCGAAAACCGTAGATCAGCCGCGCCAGCACGTCGCGACCGCGGTCGTCGGTGCCCAGCCAGTGACGCGCGGAGGGCGAGGAAGGAAACGGCCGCTGCGCGTAATAGTCGATGGTGGTGGCGCTGTAGGGAATGGGCGGATAGAGCGCGAAATTGCCCGGTGCGGAGAGCCTGGCGCGGATATAGGGGTCGAGATAATCGGTCGGGGTGTGAAAGTCGCCGCCAAACGTGGTTTCGGGATCACTGTGCAGCATGGGCAGATAGAACTGGCCGTCGTAGCGCACCAGCAGGGGCTTGTCGTTGCTGAGCACCGGGGCCAGCAGGCTCAGGCCGAACAGCAGCACAAACAGCCACAGACTCCAGCGCCCCAGCCGGTGCGCCTTGAACCGCGCCCATCCGCGCGACAGAAAAGGAGGGTGCGACAGGCGCGCAGAGGCTGGCACGGCCGCGCTCACCGCAAGGCTCCGAACTGGATGCGCGGGTCCACCCAGACATAGCTCAGATCGGCAACCAGCTTGGTGAACAGCCCGATGAGGGTGAACAGATAGAGCGAGCCCATGACCACCGGATAGTCGCGCCGCATCACCGCCTCATACGACAGCAGGCCCAGGCCAGGTAGCGAAAACAGGGTTTCGATCAGCAGAGAACTTGCAAAGAACGCGCCGATGAACGCCGCCGGAAAACCGGTCACCAGCGGCACCAGGGCATTGCGCAGCACATGCCGCCACAGCACGGTGCGCTCGCCCAGCCCCTTGGCGCGGGCGGTCAGCACATACTGCTTGCGGATTTCTTCGAGAAATGCATTCTTGGTCAGCATGGTGATGACGGCAAAGCTGCCCGCGGTCGAGGCCAGCACCGGCAGGGTGATGTGCCACAGATAGTCGGTGATCTTGTGCCACAGGCCGAACTGCGACCAGCCGTCGGACACCAGCCCGCGCAGCGGAAACCATTGCAGCCAGGTTCCACCGGCGAACAACACCAGCAGCAACACGCCGAGCACGAAGCCCGGAATGGCATAGCCCACCAGCACGACGATGCTGGTGGACACATCGAAGCGGCTGCCGTGCCGCACCGCCTTGGCGATGCCCAGCGGAATGGAGATGAGATAGGTCAGCAAAAAATTCCACAGTCCGAGCGAGATGGACACGGGCAGCCGCTCCTTGATCAGCGTCCACACCGCCGCGTGGTGGTAGTAGCTGCGCCCCAGATCGAAATGCGCGAACTGCCACAGCATGTCGATGTAGCGCTGCAGCGGGGGTTTGTCGAAGCCGTAGAGCTGGCGCAATTCGGCCAGTTGCTTGGGCGAGATGCCCTGCGCGCCGCGGTAGATGCCCTGCGCGGTGGCCGCCTCACCTGCCGCGCCGCCGTCCTTGCCGCGCAGTTGCGACACCATCTGCTCCACCGGCCCGCCTGGAACGAACTGCACCACCGCAAAGGTGATGGTGAGCACGCCCAACAGGGTGGGAATCATCAGCAGCACGCGCTTGAGAATGTAGGCCCAGAGATTCATGCTGGCGCTCGGGAAACGATTTTTTGGTCAGCCCACCAGCATTGCACCGCCCAACCTTCCGGCTGGTAATACTGCGGCAAGGTCTTGGGCCAGGCAAACTTGTGGGCGGCGATGGCCACACGGAAAGTGTCGCTGTACCACTGCGGCACGGAATACCAGCCGCACACCAGCACGCGATCGAGCGCGCGGCAGGCGGCCTGCAGTTGGCGCATCGTGGTAGCAGCGACAACTTTCGCGATCAGGGCGTCCACTGCGGGGTCGCGCAACCCCCACACATTGTCCGAACCCTGCACCGCTGCGGCGTGCGAGCCGAAGCGGTCGAACAGTTCATTACCCGGACTGGTGCTGCCTCCGTAGCGAATGGTGGTCATGTCGAAGTCGAAAGTATCCATGCGCTGCTGATACAGCGCAAAGTCCACCAGCCGGTAATTGAGCGTGATGCCAAGGCGTTGCAGCGCCTGCGCATAGACCGAGATGATGCGCGACATTGCCCCCTGCGTGTCCAGATAATCGATCACCAGCGCCTGCCCGCGCGCGTTGCGCAGTGCGCCATCGCGCCAGTGCCAGCCCGCCTGCTCCAGCAGCGCGCGCGCCTTGAGCAGATTGCCGCGCAGGCTGTTCGGTGGGTGGGTGCTGGGCATGCGCGGCAGTGCGCCAAATACCGCGGGCGGCAACTGCGCACGCAGCGGCTCCAGCAACGCCAGCTCATCGGCCCCCGGCACGCCGCGCGCCTCGAATGGCGAGTTCGCAAAGTAGCCTTCGATGCGCTTGTAGGCGCTGTAGAACAGCATGCGGTCGAGCCACTGAAAATCGAGCGCCAGCGCCAGGGCCTGCCGCACCCGCACGTCCTGAAACTGCGGGCGGCGCAGATTGACCACGAAACCCTGAAACCCCGCCGGGTTGTGGTTGGGGAGTTCCAGTTTGATCAGCGCGCCGCTGTCGAAGCCGGGGCCGCGGTACTGCCGCGCCCAGTTGCGGGCGATGAATTCCTGCAGCAAGTCGTACTCGCCCGCCTTGAAGGCCTCCAGCCGCGCGGTGCCGTCGAGATAGAGCTTGTAGGTGATGTCGGCAAAGTTGAACTGGCCGCGCCGCGTCGGCAAGTGCCAGCCCCAGTAGTCGGCACGGCGGGCGTAGGTGATGTCGCGTTGCTGCGACTGCCGCGCGATGCGGTAGGGGCCGCTGGCGATCGGCGCATCGATCACCGCGCTGAACGCGCGCCCAGCAGCCCATTTGGGCGAGAACACCGGCAGACCGGCGAGCAGGATGGGCAGCTCGTGATTGCGTCGCTTGAAGGAAAACCGCACCTGCCGCGCATCCAGCACGTCGGCGGCCGCGACATCGGCGTAGATGCTGGCGAACTGCGGCGCCGCCTCGCTGCTGACCAGGGTGGTGAAGCTATGGACCACGTCCTGCGCAGTGACGGCGTCGCCATTGGCAAACCGCGCAAGCGTGTTGAGCCGGAACTGCACTGACAGGCCATCCGCCCCCACGGCGATGTCTTCGGCCAGCAGGCCATACATGGTGTTGGGCTCATCCCAACTCGGCGTCATCAGGCTCTCGAACACCAGGGTGTTCAGCCCCGGCGCGGCGTTGCCCTTGAGGGTGAAGGGGTTGAGCTTGTCGAAGCTGCCCCCCACTGTGGGCGGCGTCAGCATCAGGCTGCCCCCTATGGGCGCCTGCGGGTTGACGTAGTCGAAATGGGTGAAACCGGGCGGGTATTTCGGCTGGTCGTACAGCGCGTAGGCGGCCTGCCCGGACGAAGCCGCCCATGCCGCCGGAAACGGCAATAGTCCCAGCGGCAGGCTTTGCAGCAGACGGCGGCGGGCGGGTGACAGCGGACGGGACAGGGCATGGGCCATGCGAGAATTCTGCATGACTTGCCGCGTCCTCGTGGCAAACCCTGCAAGACTGCATTCCAACCGAAAGCGCCCATCATGGCATTCCTCCAAGGCAAACGCATTCTCATCACCGGCCTGCTGTCCAACCGATCCATCGCCTACGGCATCGCCCAGGCCTGCCACCGCGAAGGCGCCGAGCTGGCATTCACCTATGTGGGCGAACGCTTCAAGCAGCGCATCACCGACTTCGCTGCCGAGTTCGGCAGCACATTGGTGTTCGACTGCGATGTGAGCAGCGACGAACAGATCGACGCCACCTTCCGCGACCTGGCCACGCACTGGCCGCAGCTCGATGGCCTGGTGCACTCCATCGGATTCGCGCCGCGCGAGGCGATTGCCGGGGACTTCATCGACGGCCTGTCGCGCGAGGGCTTCCGCATCGCGCACGACATCTCGGCCTACTCCTTCCCCGCGCTGGCCAAGGCGGCGCTGCCGCTGCTGAGCAAATCGGTCGCGGCTGGCAATATGCCGTCGCTGATCACCATGACCTATCTCGGTGCCGAGCGCGTGGTGCCCAACTACAACACCATGGGCGTGGCCAAGGCTGCGCTCGAAGCCAGCGTGCGCTTCATGGCCGAATCGCTGGGCCCGCGCGGCATGCGCGTCAATGGCGTGAGCGCCGGGCCGATCAAGACCCTGGCCGCGTCGGGCATTGCCGACTTCGGCAAGATGCTCAAGTTCAACGAAGCCAACGCCCCGCTGCGCCGCAATGTGGACACCGAGCAGGTCGGCAATGCCTCGGCCTTTCTGCTGTCCGATCTGGCCGCGGGCATCACCGCCGAAATCCTGCATGTGGATGCCGGCATGCATGCGGTGGTGGGCGGCATGGCGGCACTGGGCGAATAAGGGCTGCGCAAGCTGCGGGCGCCTGGGCGCCACATCAGGCCACGGCGTTGCGCGGCAGGGAGATGGATCGTGCGGATGAGACTGAAACCCTTGCGCCGCTGCGCCATCGCCATGACCGCGCTGCTGCTGGCCGCCTGCAGCCAGCAGCACGACGCCGCATCCATCGCGGCCACCACCGGGGTTCCAGACTTTGTGGCCGGGGCGACCGCCTACACCCCGGCGAAGCCCGCAGCGCAGGGCGCCTCGCCAGCAGTCATGCGGCACGTCTCGGTTGCCGCGCACGCCTTTGCGGCCAACTCGGCAGAAACCGATCTGCCGGTGTTGACAACCCCGCCGCTCACCGCGCCGCAAGGCGCTCTGGTGCTGGTGCAGACGCTCACCCAGAGCCCCGCCACGCTGCAGGCCATTCGCGACAACAAGGGCAATGTCTATCGCCGCATCGGCCCGGTGCAGACTTATTCCGATCAGCACGCGGGCACCTTCCTGTTCGTGAGCGAAAACACCAAGGGCGGCGCCGCGCAGACCTGGAGCCTGGTCAAGGCGGAAGGTCATGCAGCGGACGAAGCCAGCCTCTACGTCGTGGTGCTGAACGGCGCGCGCGGCATCGGAGCCTGGGGCTTCAGCAACACCGCGCCCTACGGCCTGCGCACTCCGCTGACTACCACTGCGGCCAAGAGTGTCGTGGTGTCGTTCTGGGGGCCCGCAGATTACAGCGGCTCGGCACGCGACCCGCTCAACCCCTATGTCGCCCCACCCGGCTGGACGCTGGGCGGACAGAACGACAACGGCTACAACCAGTGCTCGGGCGCCTATGCCTGGATCGGGGGCGGCGCCGCAGGCACCGTGCTCGATCCGCAGTGGTCATCGAAAAAGAGCGTCAAGGCCAACGGATCGATGTGGCTGGTGGAAGCCAGACCCTAGATAGTGTCGTCACGAGATATGCAGCCAGATAGCGAGACAGCGAATTTGCACGGCGGCAACGAATGAGGCGACATTTTTCGCGTAACACGTCGCGATCCCCCTCCATCGCTTGAGATGCAGGAAAGCGTTCTAGACCAAGTGGCGCAGCTTGTAGAGCGCTTTGTCGTACGCCCTGGGTTGCTTGCGGTTCTTGCGCGGCGGAATCACGGCTTGCGTACCTTGCGCTTGGACTTTTGCCACGATGGCGTCGCTGTCGTAGCCTTTGTCAGCAAGCAAATAATCCATCTTGAACCCGTCCATCAACCGCTCAGCCTCTGCACAATCTGCTCGGGTACCTTCTGTAATAACCGCTCGGAGCGGCAGACCATGCGCATCCACGGCCAGATGGTTCTTGGTGTTGAGCCCCCTTTTGTGCGGCTCATGCCCTGATTGCCGCCACGCGCTCCCGCTGCGTGCGGGTGAACCTTGCAATGGCTGGCATCGATCATGAGCCATTCGAAATCTGGCTCCTCAATGAACTGCTCCAGCAGCGACTCCCAAATGCCCTGATCACGCCAGCGGCAAAACCGCCGATGGGTGTTCTTCCACCTGCCATACGCGGCCGGCAGGTCTCGCCACGGGGCGCCGGTGCGAAGAATCCAGAACACGGCGTTGATGAATCGGCGGTTGTCCTGCGCAACTCCGCCCCAAACCCCGGCTCGTCCTGGTAGATGGGGCTCAAGCAAGGCCCAGTGCCTGTCGGATAGGTCGTGTCGACGAAGCGTCTCGGGCATCTCAATCGGGCGGCTGTTGCGAACAACGCCATCAAGCCACATCTCGTGACGACATCAACTAGAACGGTTCGTCTGCGGATTCAGGTTCCGCCGCCGCGGATGAGTTGGCCTTGGCCGCTTTGCGTTCACTTTCCCTGGCTTTGATACGCGTCTTGGCCGCCAAGGTGCTGTGCCTGAAGCGGTAGGACTCGTTGCCCGTTTCCACGATGTGGCAGTGATGCGTGAGCCGATCCAGCAGCGCCGTGGTCATCTTGGCGTCCCCAAACACGGCCGACCTCCACCACCGAGGCGCCACGCAGGCTGCCATAGCGGCCCGTGTTGGCCATCGGTGCGTCGCTCAAGTGCAAGCTGCTGGCCACCGATTCTGGCGCGGGTGCGGCGTTCAGTCGGCCCAATACATTCAGGACATGCACGCAGCTGAGTACGCGACTTTCCAGCACCAATTCCACCGCCATCAGCACCGCATCCAAGCCGTGGCTGCGAACGCAGTTGAGCACTTGCGCCATGGTCTTGTTGCCGTCCTCGCGGCGCATCAAGCCTTGCCGCAAACGCTGCAAGGGCTCGGGCATGTCGGCAAATGGCGTGCCGATCCTCAAGGCTCCGGGCTTGCGCTGCACCAGCGCAATGTAATGCTGCCAGTCATAGCAGATATGCCCTCGGTCAGACAGCCGCCGGCGACGTTGCAAAAGTCTGCGTCAAACAAATAGTGCGCGCACATGACGGCAAAACGGGCGTTGACGGTTCGGCCCTTGCCCTTGTTCACCTTGTCCACCGCCGTCTTCATGTTGTCGCCAATGCCGCGCCGAGCCACCCCACCGAGCGCCGCAAACGAGCGCGTGTGCGCATCGAACAGCATCTCGTGCCCCTGGCTTGGGTAGGCCACCAGCCAGAACGCGCGGCTGGGGTGCCAGCACGTGCAGGCTCATCTTCTGCATGAGCGTGCGCACATGCAGCCGACCGACGTCCAGGCCCCGGCGGCGTAGGACACGGACGATCTGGCGCGACCCCATGAACGGGTGCTCCAAGTGGATCTCGTCAATGCGGCGCATGTGACCTGCGCCTCGCATCCACCCTGACCCCCGGAGCAGGTACAGAAATCGCGTGAATAGGCCCTAGACTGCGAATGCACACTGCCGTTGATCCTGCTGTCAACGTTCCTTCCCCACAGGCGTTCAAGCTCCCATGAAACCAAACCTGATTTTTTCCTCTCTCCTCCTGAGCGCCAGCGCATTGACCTTGTCGGCGCATGCGGAAGGCCCGCCTGTCAGCATCCAGTTCAGCATCGGCACGCCCCCGCCGCCGGTCTATGTCGCGCCACAGCCGGTGTATGCGCCGCCTCCGGTGGTCGTGTCGGCACCGCCGACCATGATCTGGTTGCCGGAGTTCGGCGGTTATGTCGCTCTGGGGATTGCGCAGCCTTTGTTCTATCTGGGCGGCGCGTACTACTACAACAGCGGCGGCCGCTGGTACACCGGGCCTGGCTATGGCGGCCCGTGGTATCCCGCCGAACGCATTCCACCGGGCCTGCGCCGATTCCGCGATCGTGACTGGCAGCGGGCGCAAGACCGTGCCTACCGCTATGACCGTGACCCGCAATGGAAGCGCTTTCACGCCGAGGGCGCTCGCCCTGGATACCGTCCCGACAATCGTTATCCCGGCGGCCCTCCCGGACAGCGCCCCGATCACGGCCACGGCAACGACCGAGGCAATGGCAACGACCGCGGCAACGGCAACGGCAACGAGCGCGGCAACGGCAACGGCCGCGACAACCACTGAGCGGCGCCGTGTCTGCCCTGCGCCGCAGGGATCAGCGCAGGGGCCAGTCCAGCATCATGCGGGTGCCGTGGCCGGGGCGACTCTCCACGCTGATCTCGCCGCCGTGCAGGCGCACGATATTGCGCACCAGCGCCAGACCCAGCCCGAGCCCACCTCGGCCGCGGCTGCGCGCCGCATCGGCGCGGTAGAACCGGTCGAACAGATACGGCAGGTGCTCGGCGGCGATGCCGCAGCCGGTATCAAGCACCTCGATGCGCACGCCGTTGGCCTGCGCCTGGGCGGACAGGGTCACCGTTCCGCCGCGCGGGGTATGCGCCAGCGCGTTGCCGATGAGATTGGCCAATGCACGCTGCAGCAGCATGCGGTCGGCGTGCAGGATCAGTTGCGGCGCGGCGTGAACCGTGAGCCGCACACCGGCTTCCGCTGCCGTGGCATCGAAGAACTCGGCCAGCGCGCGCAGCTCGTGCGCCACATCCAGCGGGTCTAGACGCAGCGCGGTATCCGGGTGTTCGGTCTGCGCCAGGAACAGCAGCGCCTGGATCATCTGCGACAGCCGTGCGCATTCCTCTACCGCCGACTCCAGCGCCTCGCGGTACTGCGCCGGTTCACGCGGTCGGCCCAGCGCCACTTCCAGCCCGCCCCAGAGATTGCTCAGTGGGGTGCGCAATTCATGCGCGATGTCAGCAGAGAACTGGGAAATGCGGCCGAATGATTCCTCCAGCCGCTGCAGGGTTGCGTTGAACGCCAGCGCCAGTGTCTGCAATTCATCGGGAAGCTGGCGGGTGTCGAGCCGCAGGTGCAGGTCTTGCGCGCCGATGTCGCGCGCGGCGTCCGCCATGTGGCGCAGCGGGCGCAGGCCGCGCCAGGCAATGACATAGCCGGCCGCCGCCGCGAAGACGATGGCGGCGAGCAGAACAACGGCGAGGCGCAGCCGGTAGTCGGACAGGATGCGCGACTCCGCAGTGCGGTTGAGCGCCACCTCCAGGCGCATCGCCTCGGGTGCCGCGCCCGGCGTGGCGCGCGCGGTCAGCGGCAGCATGGCGGTGAGGAAATGCTGATCATGTGGCAGATGCATCTTGTGCAATCGCGGCGCGCCCTGTGCGTTGGGCAATTGAAAGTCCGCTGTGGTCAAAGCCGGATTGAAACCCGGCGTCTGCAACAACACCCTGCCGCTCGCCGTGCGCACACGCAGGAACAGATCGCGCGGCGCATCGCGCGGCAGTTTGAGATAGGCCTCCTGCTGCAGCGCGTCGCTGTGCACCGGAAGGTTTTGCAACAGGGCGGCCACGGTGTCGAGTTTGCGCAGCACCGACTCGCGGTCTTCCTGCGTCATGCGCGCGCTCAAGCCCCAATACACCCAACTGCTTGCCGCCAGCAAGATGAGCGCCAGGGTCAGCGCGAACGTCCCGGCCATGCGCGCCGCCAGCGAGCGGGGCGGCAGACCATACTGGCGCAGACGGCGCAGGGCGAAGCCGAGCCAGCGCCTTGCGCCGCTCCCCTCTCCGGCCCTTCCCGCCTGTGTGGGAGAAGCGAAAAGCGCCATCTCACTCTCTGCCTCACTCCGCATCACGCGCCTCCAGCACATAGCCCACACCGCGCACGGTGTGCAGCAGCGGCGCGGAGAAGGGCTCGTCGAGCTTGCCGCGCAGGCGGCGGATATGCACGTCCACCACATTGGTGTCACTGTCGAAGTTCATGTCCCACACCTGCTCGGCAATCAGGGTGCGCGACAGCACTTCGCCGGCGCGCCGCGCCAGTAGCGCCAGCAGGGCGAATTCCTTGGGCGTGAGCGCCAGCCGCTGGCCACCGCGTTCGGCGCGCTGGCGCGGCAGGTCGATGCGCAGGTCGGCCACTTCCACCACCTCGGGCAGCCGGGCCGGGCCGCGGCGCAGCACGCTGCGCACCCGCGCCAGCAGCTCCGAGAAGGCGAAGGGCTTGACCAGGTAATCGTCGGCCCCCAGCTCCAGCCCGCGCACCCGGTCGGCCACGCCGTCGCGCGCGGTCAGCATGAGCACCGGCGTGGTCTGGCGCGCGCGCAGATCGCGCAGCACGCTCCAGCCATCGCGCCCGGGCAGCATGGCGTCCAGAATGATGAGGTCATAGGGATGGGTCAGCGCCAGATGCAGGCCGTCGATGCCGTCGGCCGCGACGTCTGCCACAAAACCGTTCTCCCCCAGGCCGCGCTTGAGGTAGGCGGCGGTCTTGGCTTCGTCTTCGACGATCAGAATGCGCATGCGCAATTATCGATCCGAGCGCGGCGGCTTGAAGTATCCGTCTGCAACATGACGGAATCGTCACGCAGGCTTCATGTGCGCGCCTGACTCCGCGATGCAACATGAGCGCATGCAAACCCCTCACCGCCGTCATGCCGCCCGCAAGCCACTGCTCGCTGCACTGCTCGCCGCCCTGCTGGGCGGCTGCGCCAGCGCGCCACCGGCCCAGCGCGGCGTCACGTTGCAGAGCAGCGCGCTGGCGCTGGAGCAGAGCAGCCTGCGCGATCCCGGCTTGCAGCACTTCATCGCCGTGCAGACTGGCGCGCCGCAGGCCGCCGGGCAGCCCTGGACGCTGCAGCGCCTGAGTCTGGCGGCGCTGTATTTCCATCCCGATCTGCAGGTGAGCCGCGCCAGTGAGCAACTGGCCGAAGCCGATTTGCAGATCGCCCGGCAGCGTCCCAATCCCAGCCTGCAGCTCGGCCTCAAATACGGCGGCGCTGCGGCACTGATGGCGCCCAGTCCGTGGACTGTGGGCGCCGCCATCGGCCTGCTGCTGCAATCGCACGCCCAGCGCGCGGCGCAGACGGCGCATGCCCAGGCCGGAGTCCGCGCCGCGCGGCGATTGCTGCATGCTGTGCGCTGCCAGGTGCGCGCCAGAGTGCAACAGGCGGGGATCGCGCTCTGGGCCGCACAGCAACAACTGCTCCTGCAACAGCAGGTGCTCGACGCTGCCCTCGCGCTGCAGAGCCGCGCCGCCGCGCGGGCGCGGGCCGGCATGGACTCACCGCTGGCCGCCGCGCTGGCGCAGCAGTCCGCACAGGACGCAGCGTTGCAAAAAAGCCGTGATCTCGGCGCGGAGCGCGCCGCACAGATTGCTCTGGCCACGGCCATCGGCGTGCCCGATGCCGCCTTGCAGGGCGTGCGCATCGATTTCTCCGATTTGGATGCCGCCCCGCCAGACCCTGACGCCGCCGACCTGGCGCGCTTGCGCCGCAAGGCACTGCTGGAGCGCGACGACGTCCGCGCAGCCTGGCAGCGCGTGCAGGCGGCGCAGGCGGCGCTGCAATTGGCGCAGACCTTGCGCGATGGCGGTGCGCCGTCCATCGCCCCAGGCGCCGAACGCGATCAGGGGGTCAACCGGCTGGTCCTCGGCGTGCGCGTGCCGCTGCCCCTGTTCAACCAGCACCAGGGCCAGATCGCTGCTGCACGCGCCCGGCTGGCGCAGCGCGAAGCCATGCTCAAGCAGACGCAGGCACAGGCGCTCGCCCGCATCGAACAGGCCGAGACCGCCCTGAGCGCGGCGCAGGCGCAGGCCCGCCAGAGCGCGCAGTTGATCGCCGTGAACAGCGCCCTGCTGGCCGCCGACAGTGCCGCGCAGGCCAAGGGGCTGATCGGCCCGGCGCAGCCGCTGCGGGCGCAACTGCGGCTGCTGTCGACGGAACGCGCCGCCTTGCAGGCGCGCGCCGCGCAATGGCATGCCTACGCGGCCCTGCAGTCCGCACTGCAGCAGCAGATTCCGCCGACAAAAGCACAGCGTCCCGACACCTCCCCAGTTCCTGCGGCCTTGTCGGCGCCCACCCATCTGTCCCGCGTCATCTGGCGCACGGAGTAAACCAAATGCAAGCGCGTTTCAAACGGATTTTCTACGCCAGCGTCCAGCTCACGGCCAGCCTGTACCTCGCCGGATGGGCCGCGGCCGCGGCGCGCGCCGCCTTGCCACCCGCGGTGGTGTGGAGCGCCGCGCAAAGCCGGTCTGCCGACTTGCAGATCCGGCACTGCGCAGCTGCGCCCCATCGCCCGCAGTTCACCGCCAGTGCCACGGTGCAGAGCCCGGCTGACCTGTTGCGCGTGCTGAGCGCACTGGATGCGGCGCAGGCGCAGGTTGCGGTCGCACAAAGTCGCCTTCAGCTCGCCACACTGCAGGCGCAGCGCGCCAAAGGGCTGTTCGACACCGGACAGAACGTTGCGCTGGCCACGGTGCAGCAGGCCCAGGCAGGCGCAGCGCAAGCGCAAGCTGGGGTAAGCAGCGCGCAGGCCGCGCGCGCTGTGGCGCAGGCACAGCTCACGGCCGATCTGGGCCCGGCTTTGGCTGCGCGGCTGCGCCAGGACGCGCAGTTGCGGCAGTCCATCCTGAGCGGGCGCGACTTGGTCGTCGCTCTCAGTCTGCCGCCCGGGCAGGCGCTGCCCCCGGCTGCGCAAGTGCGGCTGCTCGGCCCCGCCAGCCCGCACGCCGTGCAGGCCCGCATCATCGGCCCGGCGGCGGCGGCATCCAGCCAGTCGCAAGGGCTGCGCGAGGTGCTCGTCGCCCCGGCGACGAACGGTCTGATGCCGGGACTGCAACTGCAGGCCGAGGTGCAGTCCGCGCAGACGCAGTCCGGCGTCTGGCTGCCGGCAAGCGCAGTGGTGTGGATCGGTGGCCAGGCGGTGGTGTTCGCCGCCACGCCAGCGGCCAATCACGCGCTGCAGTTCGCGCCGCGCGTGGTGTCCACCGCCTGGCCGCTGCGCGACGGCTACGTGCAGCAAGGCTGGGACGCGCTCGACGTGGTGACACGCGGCGCCGGTCTGGTGCTGACACCGCCGCCCAGCCCACATGCCCTGCCCACTAGCGGCGGAGATGACGACTGATGGCCCGCGCCCGAGGAGTGCAGGCAGCGCTGATCGCGCTGAGCATCCGCCGACGTGGCGTGGTGCTGGCGCTGGCGCTGCTGCTGGCAGGGCTGGCGGCGTGGAGCGTGCGCGACGCCCGCACCGACGTGTTCCCGGAATTCGCCGCCAAGATGGTGAAGGTGCAGACCGAAGCGCCCGGCCTGTCGCCAGAACAGGTGGAACTGCTCGTCACCGACCCGCTGGAAGCCGCTTCCAGCGGACTGCTGGGGGTGAAGCAGGTGGCGTCGAAAAGTCTGCCGGGCATCTCCATCCTGAAGCTTTATTTCGGGGCCGACACCAAGCTGCAGGAGGACCGCTGGCGCGTGGCACAGCATCTCGCCAGCGTGCATCTGCCGACAGGTGTGGGGCCGCCGCGGCTGATTCCGCTGACCTCCAGCACAGGCACGGTGCTGATGGCGGGGCTGACATCGCAACAAAAGAGCCTCATGGATCTGCAGGCTGTCGCCCAGTGGGATATTCGTCCGCAGCTCATGGCGGTGCCCGGCGTGGCCAATGTTCTGGTGTTCAGCCAGCAGGTGCGTGCGCTGCAGGTGCGGGTCGATCCGCAGGCGCTGCAGCGCTTTCATCTCGATCTGCAGCAGGTGCTCGCCGCCACGCAGAACGCCACCGGCCTGCTCGGCGGCGGCTTCATGCCCACGCCGCAGCAGCGCGTGCTGCTGGTGAGCCAGGGCGGCGCGACCACGCCACAGACCCTGGCCGCAACCGTGCTGCGCGCCACGCCCGACGGCGCGGTCACGCTGGGCGACGTGGCACGGGTCGGGTATGTGCCGCTGCCGGCCATCGGCGGCGCCAGCATCGGCGGGCAGCCTGCGGTCATCCTCAAGATTCAGGAGTCCTACGGCGCCAACACCCTGCAGGTGACGCGCGCGGTGCAGGCCGTGCTGCAGCGGCATCGCGTCAGCCTGGCGGCGCAGGGCATCACCCTGCATGCCAATCTGTTCCGCCCCGCAGACTTCATCACCCTGGCCATGCGCAATGTGCGCGACTCGCTGTTGCTGGGCGCGCTGCTGGTGGTGCTGGTCATTGCCTTCACCCTGCTGGACTGGCGTGCCGCGCTGATTTCCTCGCTGGCCATTCCACTGTCGCTGCTGGCGGCGGTGGCCGTGCTGGTGGGGATGGGCGTGACCCTCAATGTGATGACCCTCGGCGGCCTGGCCATCGCCATCGGCGTGGTGGTGGACGACGCGGTGATCGACGTCGAGAACATCCTGCGACGGCTGCGCGACAACGCCGCTACCGCACAGCCGCAGCCGCCGCTGCGCGTCATCCTCGCCGCCTGCCTGGAGGTGCGCGGCGCGGTGGTGTATGCCACGGCGGCGGTGTTGCTGGTCATCGTGCCGGTGCTGTTGCTGCCGGGACTGTCGGGCCGATTGTTTGCCCCTCTGGCGCAGGCGTATGCGCTGGCGGTGCTGGCCTCGCTCGGCGTGGCGCTGATCGTCACCCCGGCGCTGGCCGCGCTGCTGCTGGCCGGGCGCGACCACCGCCTGCACACCCCCGCGCCGGTACGGCTGGCGCAGCGCGGCTACGGCGCGCTGCTGCGCCGTCTGCTGCCCCATTGGCTGCCCGCCGCGCTCGTCACCCTGCTGCTCGTTGCCGCGGCGGTTTGGATGGCGCGCAGCATGGGCGGCAGCTTTCTGCCACCGCTGCAGGAGGGGCAATACATCGTGCACATGCGGCTGGCGCCGGGCGCGTCCATCACGGCTTCGCTCGACGAAGGCGCACGCGTGGTGAAGGCGCTTGAAGCCCTGCCCGAAGTGCGGCTGGTGGCGCAGCACACCGGCCGCGCCACGCTGTCGCCCGACGCCTCGGGCACGCAGAGCAGTTCGCTGGACGTGAACCTCAAGCCAGGGGCGGATTCGGCGCGGGCACTGGCGGACATCGAGCGCGTGCTCGGCGGTTTTGCTGGAGCGAGCTTTCGCGTCAACAGCTTTCTCACCGAGCGCATGGACAACACCGTGGAAGGCGGCGCCGGTGCACCGCTGCTGGTGCATGTACTCGGCAATCATCTGCACACCATCGACAGCGTCGCGGCGCAGGTTGCCGCAGCGCTCAACCACCTGCCCACCGCCACCGGGGTGCAGGTGCAGGCGCCGCCCGGGGTGCCGCAACTCGACATCGCGCTGAACGCCGAGGCGCTGCGCCGCTGGGGCCTGCAGCCGCTGGCGGTGCTGCAGGCCATCCACACCGCATTTGCCGGCAGCATCACCGGCACGGTGTTCCATGGCGCGGTGCCGGTGCCGGTGCGCGTGGTGCTGGCGCGTGGCGCCCGCAGCAACCCGCAGGCGCTGGGCGATCTGCTGATCCGCACGCCCAGCCTGGGCTTCGTGCCGCTGTCGCAACTGGCCCGCATCCGCGCGGCCAGCGGACCGTCGGACATCCGGCATCTGGGCGGTCAGCGGGTGCAGACCGTGCTCGCAGCGACCACCGGGGCCAATCTCACCGGCTTCGTGCAGCGCGCACAGGCTGCGATTGCCCGGCAGGTGCCACTGCCCGCCGGTGTCACGCTGCAGTTCGAGGGCGAGGCGGCGCAGCGCAGCGCCACGCTCGGGCGTCTGGGGGTGGATGTGCTCGGCGTGCTGGCTGGTCTGGTTCTGCTGTTGAGTGTCGCGCTGCGTCAGACATCGACTCCCACAATCTCGCCGGGAACAGCCGCCTCCAGTACCGCGCGCCAGATGCTGCTGGTCCTGCTGTCGGTGCCCGCGGCCTGGGCCGGCGGGGTGTTTGCCGCGTGGCTGGTGGGCGGGGTGCTGTCGCTCGGCGCGGTGATCGGCCTGCTGGCGCTGATGGGCATCAGCCTGCGCAACGCCATCCTCATCTTCGCTCACACTGCGCAATTGCAGCGCGCGCAGGGTCTGGACTGGAACGCCAACACCCTGCAGCGCGCCGTGGCCGACCGCCTCGCCGCCATTGTCATGACCAGCCTGGTCACGGCGCTGGGCGTGCTGCCGCTGGCGCTGGGCCTGCATGCGCCGGGGCGCGAGATCGAAGGGCCGATGGCCGTGGCCCTGCTCGGCGGCCTGCTCACCAGCCTGCTCTACAACCTGCTGGTGCTGCCACCTCTGGCGCTGCGCTTCGGCGCGGCGCGGCCTGCATGAGACCAGACCGCACCTTCCCCCACCGGGCGCGGCGATGGACGCATCCGGTTGCATCACCCCACCCATCGTTCAGGAGATCGCCATGCACACATCCCACTGCCCACGCCGCATTCCCCACATGCTGCGCCACTCCGCCGCTGCACTGGCCGTTGGTTTGCTGCTGGCGCCAGTCAGCCACGCCGCCACCGCCGCGAACACTCAGCCTGCGCCGGTGTATGTCCACATGAACGGCGCGAACATGTTCCTGGAAAACGTGGTGGTGGTGCGCCCCGGACAGGACGTAGTGTTCGTCGATCAGGACACCGGCGCGCACACCATCATCGGCTACGCCCCACTCACAGGCAAGACCAGCACCCGTTTCGATGGCGCGGTGCAAGGCACACCCGGCCCGGGCCACCCGGTGAGCACCTACTCCATTGCGTTCAAACACCCGGGCCTGCAGTTCTATTACTGCTCGGTGCATGCCGAATTGATGAAGGAACCCGGCGGACGCATGGTGCCGAAGAAGCGTCCCACGGTGCATGGCTTCGGCGACCCGATGGCCGGGCTCATCATCGTCACCAGCGACAAAAAACTGCTGGCCGACAACCCGGCGACGACGCACGAAAAAACCCTGCCGGACTATTTCGGTGGCTGAGTTCAGGTCACTGTGAACTGCCCCATCATGCCGTTGTCCTCGTGCTCCAGGATGTGGCAGTGGAACATGAAGGGATGGGCGTCGCTCGCTGCTTGATTGAAGCGGGCGATCAGCCGCACGGTTTCTCCGTGCCGCACCAGGACGGTGTCTTTCCAGCCGGCTTCGTGCGCCGGTGGCGACTCGCCATCGCGGCTCACAATCTGGAACGAGGTGCTGTGATAGTGGAAGGGGTGGGCCATATGACCCTGGTTGACCACTTCCCAGATCTCGGTCGACCCGAGCCGCAGGCGTTGATCGATGCGGGCCATGTTCATGTGGTGGTGGTTGATGGAAAACAGCTTCGCGCCGCCCTCCCCCAGGCTCATGCCGCCGGGTCCGCGGGGCGCGTCCGAACCCCTGCCCGCCATGCCGCCCATGCCGCCCATGCCGCCCATCATGCCCTGCAGGGTGAAACGGCGCGGCGGCGCATCGGCCTGCAGCACCGGCAGTTCCACCATGCGGGCAGGAAGCCGGGCCTGCGTGCCTGCGGGCGGACCAACGCGCAGTTCCAGCAGATCGAAGCCATGGTGGTCGAAGCGGTCGGCATCCATCGGCATGGAACTCAGCCCGGGCACCACGGCGCCGGAATCGCTGCGCAACACCAGGCGCTTGCCCTGCTCGCGGCGCAGGTCGAGCAGGATTTCGGCGCGCTCGCTCGGCGCCAGCAGCAGGCTGTGCACCGGCACCGGGCGCGGCAAAAATCCGGCGTCAGTGGCAATGACGTGAAACGCGCGGCCGTCGGCAAACGCCAGGTTGAACAGCCGCGCATTGGCGGCATTGAGCAGACGCAGCCGCACCCATTGCGCCGGTGCCTGCCAGTAGGGTTGCTCGCGGCCATTGACCAGAAAGCGGTCGCCCTTCATGCCCATGCGGTCCATCATGCCAGTCATGTAGAGCAGGCGGCCGTCGGCTGCAAGGCGGCGATCCTGCAGGATGATGGGCAGATCGTCCACGCCGTAGCGTTGCGGCAGGCCAAGATGCTGGTCGGCCATATCGTCCACCAGCAACATGCCACCCAGACCGGCATAGACATGCGGCCCGGTGCGGGTGTCTGGATGCGGGTGATACCAGAGCGAGCCTGCGGGCTGCTGCAAGGTGAAGTGCACACGCGCCTGTCCGCCCGGAGCGATGAGGCTTTGCGGCCCGCCGTCCATCTCGCCCGGCACATGGGCGCCATGCCAATGCGTTGTCGTGGACTGGTCCAGCGCATTGTGCAGGTCGATACGCACGGCCTTGCCGCGCGGCACCCGCAGCGTGGGGCCGAGCACCGCGCCGTTGTAGCCCCAGGTCGCGGTGTGTAAACCGTCGACCAGCATGCTGCGGCCAGCTGCCATGCGCAGGGCGTAGTGCAGCACACCGTCCTGTGCGCGGCCGCGGAGTTCGGGCGGAATCAGCAGGGCGCGCTTGAACACACCCACACGCGGCGCTGCGTTCATCGGCTGTGACTGTCCCATGTCCATGCCGCCCATGCCGCTCATGCCCGACATGCCGCCCATGCCCGCGCCGCGCGCCTGCCCGGCATACACAACGCCCAGCGCCCCCAGCGCTCCCAGGCCCAGCAGCGCCTTGCGCCGGGATGTGTCGGGTGGGGCATCCGCGACGGCGGTAACAGTCAGATGTTTGTCAGGAGATTGCATCGTGTCTCTCATTGGTCAATCGGATGCTCCGTAATGTATGCAGAGAAGCCCGATGGCGTTGTGTGCAAATGTCATCCAGCTGTGACGATTCGCTAAGCATGCGCTCAGTCCTGAGGACGACACTCCTTCCATCGCAAACGGTTTGCGATCGCCGCATCAGCCGGTGTTTCGCTCGCAAGAGTTCACAAGGAGTTTGATCATGCAACAACGCAACAAAGCCGCATTTCTGTTCGCCAGCGCGCTGGCGCTTGGCCTGGCCGGCGCCGCCGGTTCCGCCTATGCCATGGACGGTTCGCAGTACTCCAAGGAGGCCAAGGTGACGCTGGACGAAGCCCGCGCCATCGCCCTCAAAACCATCCCAGGCGCCACCATCACCGACCAGGAACTCGAAAAGGAAAAGGGCGGCAGCGGCCTGCGCTATTCCTTCGATCTCAAGGTTGGCAACGCCGAGCATGAAGTCGGCGTGGACGCCCAGACCGGCGCTGTGCTGGAAAACAGTGTCGAAGGGCCGAACGCGGATTAACTCGAACGAGCGCCCCTCGGCTGCACTGGCAAGCGGACCAGTGACACGACTCCCTCGGCAATACTCCCTCTTCGCCCGGCTCAGCCGGGCTTTTTTATGCGTCGGCGTCAGTGATCGAGGCTGATCTGCTGCGCGAGATTCTGCCCGCCAGACTGGATGAAACTCACCTCGACCTTCGCCCCATTGGTCAGCGTTCCGCCCGTGGGCGTGACACCGTTGATCTGGATGGTCAGGGCGTTGACCTCGAAGCTGGTGGCCGTGAGGCTGTAGAGCGTGCCTTTGGTTTTCAAGACGGATGCGGAAGATCCGTCGCTGGAGCCGGGAGATCCGCTGACCCCCTGGAAGGACACGCTGTAGGCCAGCAGGCCGCTCGCGGTCTTGGTGGCCTCGATCTCCACACTGGCACCAGTGACCAGCTGCGCCGCCGCTCCGTTGCTGAATACCGCATTGGGAGCGAGCGTGACCTGGAAGGTCTGGGCCGCGCCGTCGTCCTGCACGGTCAGGCTGAAGACGCCGCTGGCCAGATTCACTGCACTGACCGTGCCTTGGTAGTCCACCGTCCCGCCGTCAGGCGCCTGGCTCAGCACGGCCACGCTGCTGGCTGTCACCAGATTGCCGCTGCCAGCGTCGACCTGGCCGACCACGTCCACGAAAACGCCGTTGCGCAGCGGGGCGACTGGGCCGCCGGAGAACACCACATTCGCAGCGGAAGCATTCACCGGCACGCCGCGCACCAGAAAATTGCCCGCACTCACATAGCCGGTGATGGTGCCGCGCAACTCCACCTGCGCGAGACTGTTTACAGCGGTGCGCAAGGACGTGGCGGCAAGCACCCCGGTGGACGCATCGGACTGTCCCTGCACGACCACATAGGCGCCATTCGTCAGGCTCTGCACCGCGCTGGCGAGATTTGCCGCGCCCGCATCGACCGGAATGCCCGAAACCTGGAACCGGCTGCCGGACAACTGCGTCACCAACCCGCCCACCTGCGCCGGGCCGGACACGCCGCGCAGGGTGCGCACGTTCACCGCGCCCGCGGTGATGGCGCCATTTGCCGCAGCGGGCGTGTTGCTCCAGACGTTCACCAGCTGCCCGTTCGCCAGTGCCATGCCTGACGGCGTGACCACGGTCGATGCGCTCGTCTGCACCCGTGTCGAGCCAATCTGGAAGCTGCCGTTTGCCACGTTGAGATTGCTGACCACGCCGGTCAGCCGTGTCACCGGATTGCTGGCTGGCAATTGCTCGATGCGCGTGGCCTGGATATAGCCCTGCCCGTCCGCACTCTGCCCGTAGGCGCCATGCACCTCCACCTGCATGCCATTTTGCAGACTGGAAAAATCGTTCAGTCCGGTGTAGTAGGTCACCGGCCCGGCAGCCGCATTGCGGTTCACCAAAACCGCAATGCCGTTGACGGTGAAGCCGCCGGCGGCGAGATTGGCGACAGGCCCCATCAGCTCGGGAGCGATCACAACCTTGCTCGGATGTCCCTGGGCGTCGAGGCGGATCTCCAGTTGATCGCCCAGGTTCACCGCCGTGGAGGCGGTCTGCACCTCCTCGTCCTGGTCGGTACCCGCGTAGTACACCGGGCTGGCGCTGTTGTAGGCGGTGCCGTCCAGCACCACACTGCCGAAGCCGGTGACCGTGCCGGTGGAAATACCTGTGCCCCCCGTGCCGACGCCACCCGTGGTGGCAACCGTGCCTCCGCCCCCACAGGACGCCAGCAAGGCGATCAGCAGAACCAGCGCCGCTGCGCCCAGAGTGTGGATGTGTTTTCTATGCATCATCACGGTCGTCTCCGGTTGCCGTGTGGTCGGGCGTCGGCGTCTGCTGCGAGACATCCTCCGCCCAGTAGTAGGCGCCAAAACGCAGGCGGCAGGTGGCATCCGCACGACCCTGATCGGCCGCGTAACGCCGGGTGGCCTCGGCAATCATTTCGCTGCGCGCCTGCGCCCACAGCTTGCGCGCCAGCTCGCCCAGTTCTCTGGATGATTCAGGCGTGACGCCCTCGGCAAACACGCTCTGCTCAAGCCGGGGCGACTGCCCCAGCAGATTGCCCACCGCCGCAGCCGCATGATCCGACAGATTGGAGCCGAACAGTTCGAGCAGATCGCGCGATCCGGGTGGCGGCACAAAGCCGTCCTGGTGCGGCACGATCAGCTCCTGGCCCTTCACGGTCTTCACCGTCACCAAACCGAGACGCAGCAGGTCGGTCAATGCGGTAAAAGGGTGGATGTCCTGCGTCACGCTGCGCGCCAGGGTTTCAAACGACGGCGCCGTCCCCAGACGCGGCAAGGGCTTGGGGCGTTTGCGCCGGTCGCGATACAGCGGGTCCTGCACCCAGCGGGCAAACACCTGCGAACTGATCGACATTTCCTGCGCAATCCGGCCACTCAGACCGTTCACACGCCATTCACGCACATCCTTGCGGTGTACGCCACTGAGCAGGCTGATGGCTGAATCCGTGTCTTTCTGCCCCGAACGCAGCAGTTCCAGCCGGGCCTGTTCGATGAACAGCGGCTTGAGTTCCGCGGCAAGTCGGGTGTAGTCCAGCCCGCTGGCCAGCAGCAGGCGCGCCAGCGGCGCCATGACCTGCGCCAGCGCCCGCAGCACATCCTCCGACGGAGGCAGCGGATGCTCTGGTGGTGGGGAGCAAGGCAGACGGCGCGGAGGGCGTCCCATGATGGCTGGAGGTCAAGTGCTGTGGCGTTGCTGGAAGTTTAATGCAAGATTTTTATTGCATGTTATTTTTTCCCATCTATTATTCCGGCACGCATCTTCATGCGAACCATGATTCACTCACGACTTGGAGACCCTCATGCAGCCCTCGCAACCCCGCTCACGCTCCACCCGCACACTCTTGCCCCTCGCTGCCGCCCTGGCATTGAGCCTCAGCGCCTGCGGAGGTGGCGGTGGCGGCACCGCCACGGTCAACCCCACCGCGGCCAACACCACACTCAAAGGGGCCGTGATCGACGCGCCCATCGCCAACGCCGTGGTGACCTTCACCACAGTCGCCCCCATGGGCCAGTCCGGCTCGGTGGTCGTGGGTACCGCCACGGCGGACGCCAGCGGCAACTACACCGTACAGGCGACATTGCCCAATACCTCTGCGCCGCTGTTCGCCAACGCCACCTCGCCCGATGGCAAGGTGGTGCTCACCGCCTACCTGGGCACCAGCAGCGCGGTGCTCGCCGCCGGGTCGCTCAGCGCGGCCAATCTGCCCAATCTGGTCATCAGCCAAGTCACCACTGCCGCGCTGGCGGTCTACACCGCAGCCGGCGGCAGCTATGCCAATCTCACACCCACCCTTTACGCCGCCCTGTTGTCGCAGCATCATGACGACATCCTCGCACTGTCAGCCGCCATCAAGGCGGTGGCCGACGGCTACTGCGCCCGTCCCGCGCACTACAACGACACCGAGGACATGGCGCACGGCATCGCTAAGCAGGGTCTGTCCAGCAGCACTTCGAGCACGCTGAATTCGGCCTCGACCACGCTCGGATCGAGCTGCGACGGCAACCTCAAGGCGCTGATGCAATACATCGCGTCGGATGAGCGCTGGGCGCCCGAACTCGATCTGGGCGACGTGCTGGAGCAAGGCGCACCCGCCGTGGCGCCCGGCACCTACAGCCTGCAAGGCGTGCTGGCGCAATCGGGCATGAGCGCCCTGCCCATGCTGCCCACCCCGCCGGCCTCCTCGGCATCCGCCGCATCCGTTCCGCCAGCCGCCAGCACATTGCCTCCGGGCATTCTGAACAGGGTGGTCACGGTCGATGCCAGCGGCAACCTCAGCTCGGCAGACGACAGTGTGACCGGCGTGATCGTCGGCAACCTGATGACCCTGACGGTGAAGGACGGCCAGAGCAACACCTATGTGCTGGCTGGCAAGGCTGGGCTGCTGCCCAGCGGGTTGGTGCTCGGCGGCGCGACACCTGCGTCCACCCCCAGCACGCCCGCGAACAGCGCATCATCCACCGCGGGTGGCACCGCAGCCGCCACCGGCTATGGCCTGCGCATGGGGGGGCGCGCCCAATCCGGCGGGGTGCTCACCCGCTTCGACGCCGTGCTGGTGCCGCAGTACAGCCAGCCGGCCTGGACGCAGATTGGGCAATCGGGCACGTCGCACGATGACGGCATCAATTGCGGGAGCAGCAGCGGCATGTTCGGTGTGCGGCTGATGGGCACCGGCGCCACCGTGGGCGGTCTTGTTCTGGGCGCCTGCGTGATGCCGCAGACCGCCGGACTGAATCTCAGCCCGGCCATGCCCAACGGCAGCGGCCATGCGTACGGCGACGACGACTTCAGGCCCGGCTCCAGTGTGAGTTTCACCGGTCTCTCGTTGAACAACACCAGCAGCACGCCTTACATCCTGAGTGCCCCGACCGTCACCATCACCACATCCAACCCATCGGGCAAGACCAGCACCCTGAACGGCCAGATGTTCTACGTCCTGGGCGCCAAGGACATGATCTTCAGCACCGCAGCGCCAACCTCCAACGGCCTGTTCGTGATGAACGAGAACCCGCTGGATACCTTGCAGGAAAACCACGCCAACCAGGACCATTGAGCATGGGCGCGCCAGAGCTCCCCCTGACTGCAGTCTTGTCTGCTGCGGACGCCCGCGGCCTGCCCGTCTGGGCGCGGGGGCGTCTGAGCGACCGCGGCAGCGACGCCTTTCCGCGCGCCCAACTGCGGCTGGCCTTGCAGGAGCAGCGGCTGCGCGTGGCTTACCAGCCCATCCTGCGTCTGGACGACCTGCAGACGATGGGCCAGGAAGCCCTGGCACGCCTGTTGACCCCGCAGGGCCGGGCCGTGGCGGCGGAGACCTTCATCGGCACGGCCGCCAGCCTGGGAATCGAACCGCGCATCGACGCCGTCATCACGGCACAAGCCATGGCGGCCGCGTCCCAGCCCGGGCCGTTCTCGGCCACACTGGGAAAATTGTTCCTGAACTGCTCCAGCGCGTTTCTGGCGGAGCCCTCCTGCATGGACAAGCTCGCGCAGCAGCACCAGCGCTGGCTGCAGGCCTGTGCAGGTACCGAGCCCCCCAAGACGCCCTGGGTGCTGGAAATCACCGAGCGCAATCTCGACACCGATCCGGCGCGCCTTCTTGAAAACCTGCAGCCCCTGCTCGATCTTGGCTTCGAACTCGCGCTGGATGACTTCGGCAACAATCACAGCGCATTCCCCTATCTGCTGGCCCTGCCCATCCGTTATCTCAAGCTGGACCGAAGTCTGGTGCAGTCGAGCCTGACCACAGCCAAGGGCGCGCAGGTGCTGCGTCATCTGCTCCACCTCGCGCACGACCTGAGCCTCATCACCATTGCCGAGGGCGTGGAAAGCCAGGCGGCGCTTCAGTGGCTGCGCAGCATTGGCGTGCATTGGGGGCAGGGTTTTTTCTGGGGCCAGCCAACGGCCCAGCAAGCAGCGCCGTGACTTCAGCGGGCACACTTTCACTCTCATCATGCACACCTCAAACGCTCAATCTGCCATGCGCCATCTCCTTGCGAAATCCCTCACCGCCCTTGCCCTGTGCAGCGCCGCCGCGCTTCCAACGGCCCACGCGGACGACTTTCCCCTGTGGTCTCTGGCCATCGGCGTGCCGGGGCTGATCGCCAACGCCGGCAACGTCTACCCCGTGGCGCCGCAGCCGGTGTATGTCACGCCCCCGGTGCAATATGTCCCGGCGCCCGGCTATTACGTTGCACCGCCCTACTACGCCCCCGGACCCCAATACCGCGAGGATCGGCGCTATCGCCGACATGAGGATCGCCATCATGGGGAAGACGACCACGGCGGCGACTGAGCGCCCCCAGGGTCGGCTCGCCGACCCGCCCCCCGTGGGGGTCAAGAAAACTTGGGGCGGCCCTGCGTTTTCTTGAGAGCGCCCCCAGGGTCGGCTCGCCGACCCGCCCCCCCCCCGCGGGGGTCAAGAAAACTTGGGGGCGGCCCTGCGTTTTCTTGAGAGAGACAAGGTTGCGCCCCGGAGTTTTCAGTTCCGCTCGACGCGGCGCCTGACGGAATCGTCATCTTCAGTTCATTTTCGCGTGCGCGTGCTTCAGCGAAAATACGGTCGTGGTGCATGCGGGCCACAGGCCGCTTTGCTGCATCTCCATCCACGACACGCTTTTCATGCCTCCCAGCACATCCCCGCCTTCCTCCAGCCCGCTGGCTGCAGTCTCACCCGCAGCGCCTGCGCACAGACCGGGGCGGGCCGCGCCACACGCCGATGCGCGGCGGCAAACAGCCCTTCTGCTCGATGGCCTCGTGCTGCTGATTGCGGCGATTTGCCTGTTCTGGCTCCTCGGCGCCGCGCCCATCCGCGACACCAACGAGGCACTCTACGCCAACATCGCGCTGGCCATGGCACATGGCGGATCGTGGATCATCCCCCACCTCGACGGGGTGCCCTACATTGAAAAACCGCCACTGCTGTATTGGTTGATGGCGCTGAGTTTCAAGGTCTTTGGCGTGGGCGCCTGGCAGGCGCGGCTGCCCAATGCCCTGGCTGCGTGGCTGACGGTGCTCGGATGCATCGCCTTTGGCCGGGCGGTGGCAGCGCCGGTGGCGGGCCGGTTCGCCGCGCTGGTCACCGGCACTGCGCTGGGGTATGTGCTGATCGCGCGCAACATCCTGTTCGACCCGCTGATGGTGTTTTTCTGGCTCTCCGCCCTGGCCCTGCTCGTGCTCGCGGTGGAGCGGCGCCAGCGCCTCTGGCTGCGCGCCGCCGCCGCTGCGGTGGCGCTCGCCACGCTCACCAAGGGCCCGGAAGCGCTGCTCTTGCTCGGCCTGGTCGCCGTGGTGCAGTTGCTGGCTGCCCCTGGCGCATGGAAGCGGCGCGATTTGCTGAAGTTCTATCTCGATCCATGGGCGATCGCGCTCTTCTTGCTGATTGCCGCGCCATGGCATCTGGCCGCGCTCGACATCCTGCCGGGATTTGGCTGGTTTTTCTTTGTCAACGAAACCATAGGCCGGTTTCTGGGCACCCGCATCCCGGATGATTTCCATCATGGCCCCTGGTGGTATTACGGCCCCAATCTGTTGATCGGATTTTTTCAGTGGGTGCCGCTGCTCGCCGTGCTCGCCGGGTTCGCGCCCCGCCTGAGCGGCACGGATGTGGCCACGGCCAGCGCACGCTGGGCGCGCAACAGCGCAATCATCCTCACCGTGTTCTTTTCCTCTGCGGGCGACAAGGGGGCGTACTACCTCCTGCCCGTGGTGCCGCTGGTCGCCTGGTGGCTGGGGGTGCGCTTGCAAAGCGCCGTGCAAACCGGCCAAGCCGCTGCGCTGCAAGCCCGGCTCGGAGTGGGCGCAGCGCTGTTCGGCTTCGCTGCGCTCGGGCTGTGGGCCCTGACGTTCACCCAGCCTCTTCACGCCGTGCTGCTGCGCTCTGGTCTTCCACATGCTCAGTTCAGCTGGTTGCCAGTGCTGGTCACTGGGGTGGCACTGATCGCGTTCATCGGCGCTGGCTTGCTGCGAACGCATCGGCTTCAAATCGGACTCGCCGTGTTCAGCCTGAGCGCTGTGGTCATGGTGGATTTCGCCGCGCAGCTCGCGGTCGCCAAAACCCCCGATATCTCGCAGAAACAGGTCGCCTCCGTCATGCGGCAGATCCTTCCGGCGCAGACCCTGTGGTTCTCCTGGCAAACCTTCGAGGACCACGACGCCTCCTTGCTGTTCTATGGCAGCAGGCATTTATTTGTCATCGACAGCACGAGTCAAGACCTGTGGTTCGGTTGCCGCGACGACAAACGGCAGACCACCTGCGTCCACCAGGACGCCGTGCTGCAAGCCCATGCCGAAGGCAAGCCCTTTGCCGTGTGGGTGTCGCGCAAACGATTGCAAAGCTGGCTTGCCAGCGGCCTCGCGCAGGGCTTGCACAGCCAGCCCTTCAAGGACAGCGTGGTGTTTTACAGCCGCGGCGCAGACCCGGGTTCGGAGAGCCGCTGAGAGCCGATCCACTTCAACTGCGCAGTGCTCGCCGCGCGGCACCTTGAGTTCGAGCACCATGATGGTGATGATGATCGCAAACACGCCATCACTGAAGGGCTCGCCAGTCCCTCTTCCATCAGCTCCCCGCTTGGTGCCAGAACGGCACGCCGACCATCGGCGTGGAGGCCTGCGCGATTTCACGTTCGCGCATCGGCAGGGCGCGATGGGCCAGGCGGCCGGCTTCGACGCCGAGAGCGAAGGCGCGCGCCATCGCCACCGGATCACCGGCTTCGGCCACTGCGGTGTTCACCAACACGGCGTCATAGCCCAGTTCCATGACCTGCGCGGCATGGTGCGGCGCGCCGATGCCGGCATCGACCACCAGCACGCTGTCTGGCAGACGCTCGCGCAGTGTGCGCAGCGCCGGCAGGTTGCGCGGACCTGCGCCGGTGCCGATGGGTGCGGCCCAGGGCATGATGGCGGCCACCCCGGCGTCGCGCAGCCTGAGCGCGGTCACCAGATCGTCAGTGGTGTAGGCGAACACGGCGAAACCCTCGCGCACCAGGGTTTGCGCCGCTGCCACGGTATCCCACGGATCGGGCTGCAGGGTGTAGTCGTCGCCGATCACTTCGAGCTTGATCCAGTGGGTGCCGAAAATCTCGCGCGCCATGTGGGCGATGGTGATGGCCTCGGCGGCCGAATGACAGCCGGCCGTGTTGGGCAGCAGATGACGGCCGAGCGCGCGGATGCGCTGCCACCAAGCCTGGCCGGACTGGGTTTCCGGCGCCAGGCGGCGCAGAGACACGGTGAGCACATCCACCTGCGCCGCCCGCACCGCATCGGCCAGAACGCTGGGCGCGGGATAGCGCGCAGTGCCGAGAAACAGGCGGCTGCGCAGGCTGGCGCCACCGGCCTGCAGCGGATCGGGCCGGGCCAGCAGCGCGGAGCCGCCGGAGGGCGCCGCATGGGTTTGTTCCGCCGCAGCCGCTTGCAAGGTCAGGTCGGTCGATTGCATCTCATCCTCCCACCACGGGGCTGACCACTTCGATGGCGTCCCCCGGCTGCAGTCTGTGTTGTGCCCAGTTGACGCGGGGCACGAAGTGCTGGTTCACGGCGCAGGCCATGGCGCGCGTGGTGTCATAGCCGCGCTCGGCCAGCAACTCGGCCAGTGTGGCGCTGGCCGTGCGCAGCGCGTCGCCATTGAGTTGCAGCGCGATGGGCGCCGCCTCGGTGTGTCGTGCATTCATTGCACCGCCTCCTGAACGCCGGCCCTGGATGATCCAAGCAGCGCGAGAAGATCGCGCTCTGCACGCTGCACCATGGCCGGGGCCACGAGAAAACCATGACGATACAGGCCGTTGAGATGCCACACGCCCGCGCGCTGCGCCCAGACCGGCTGGTGGTCGTCGGTGGCCGGACGCAGGCTGGTGGCCACACGGGTGATGCGTCCTTCCCCGAACGCCGGATGCACGCTGTAGAGCGCGCTGGCGAGTTCCAGCATGGAGCGCACGGTGATCGGCCCGGTGTCCTGTGATTCCAGCTCGGTCGCGCCGATGACGAAGCGCCCGCCGCTGCGCGGCACGATGTAGAGCATGTAGCGCGGATGGATCAGCCGCACCGGGCGCCGCAGGCTGACGGCAGGACACGAGACGGTGAGCACTTCGCCGCGCACCCCGCGCACACCGGGCCAGTCAGCGGTCACGCCGCGGCAATCCACCACTGCGTCGGCCCGCAGTTCCCCACCGTCCGTGGTGCGCACGGCATGGGCGTCGAGACTGTGCACCGTGGTGCGCTCCAGCCACTGCCCGCCCACGCGCGCCATGGCCTGCAGGATGGCGTCCTGCAGCGCGCCCAGCAACTGGTCGTTGTCGAGCTGCCCTTCCTGCGGCAGCCACAGGCCGCGCGCAAAGCGCCCAGTGAACTCCGGCTCCAGCGCCGCAATGCCCTGAGCGTCCAGGTTCTGCACTTCCTCGCGCCTGATTGCGGGCAGACGGTAGCGGATCAGATCGGCGTAATGCGCAAGCGCTGCATCGTCTGGCGCATGGGCCACCACCAGCGAACCCTCGTGACGGAAATACACCTCCTCGCCGGTCTGCGCCCTGATTTCCGCAAGCCAGCGCGGCCACAGCGCCAGCGAGTCTTCGCCCAGGGCGAACAGATGCGCGTCGCTGACCACCAGTTCCGCATAGGGCGCCAGCATCGCGGCGGCCACGCCCGCGGCGTGGTCGCGGTCGGTGCGGGCGCGGGCATCGACCAGGATGACCGGCACACCGGCGCTGAGAAGGCGCCACGCCAGCAGGCGCCCGGCAAGCCCCGCACCGGCGATTGCCACCGAAGCCACAGCAGCCGTTGCCATGACTCAGGCCTTGTCGCTGACCGTTGCCGGAGCCCGCGAACCAGGCAACGGCGCATGCACATACACCTCGCCCCCACCGGCGCGGAACTCGGCGGACATTTCCGCCATGCCGACCGCAGCCGCCTGCTCCGCGTCCACCCCCTGCCTGGCGGCGTACTCGCGCACCTCCTGGGTGATCTTCATCGAGCAGAATTTCGGCCCGCACATGGAGCAGAAGTGCGCGGTCTTGAAGGCGTCTTTCGGCAGGGTTTCGTCGTGGAACTCCTTGGCCTTCTCCGGGTCGAGACCGAGGTTGAACTGGTCGTCCCAGCGGAACTCGAAGCGCGCCTTGGACAGCGCGTTGTCGCGCGCCTGCGCGCCGGGATGGCCCTTGGCCAGGTCGGCGGCATGCGCGGCGATCTTGTAGGTGACGATGCCGTCGCGCACGTCCTGCTTGTCCGGCAGGCCCAGGTGCTCCTTGGGCGTGACGTAGCAGAGCATCGCCGTGCCATACCAGCCGATCATCGCCGCGCCGATGGCGCTGGTGATGTGGTCGTAGCCCGGTGCGATATCGGTGGTCAGCGGCCCCAGGGTGTAGAACGGCGCCTCGCCGCATTTCTCCAGCTGCCGGTCCATGTTCTCCTTGATGAGCTGCATGGGCACGTGGCCGGGGCCTTCGATCATCACCTGCACATCGTGCTTCCACGCCACCTGCGTGAGTTCGCCGAGCGTGTCGAGTTCGGCGAACTGCGCCTCGTCGTTGGCATCGGCAATGCTGCCGGGTCGCAGACCGTCGCCCAGGCTGAAGGCCACGTCATAAGCTTTCATGATGTCGCAGATGTCCTCGAAGTGCTCGTAGAGGAAACTCTCCTTGTGGTGCGCCAGACACCACTTGGCCATGATCGAGCCGCCACGCGAAACGATGCCGGTCACACGCTTGGCGCTCATCGGGATGAAGGGCAGGCGCACGCCCGCATGAATGGTGAAGTAGTCCACGCCCTGCTCGGCCTGCTCGATGAGGGTGTCGCGAAACAGCTCCCAGGTCAGGTCTTCGGCCACGCCGCCCACCTTTTCCAGCGCCTGGTAGATCGGCACCGTGCCGATGGGCACGGGCGAGTTGCGCAGGATCCACTCGCGGGTTTCGTGGATGTGCTTGCCGGTGGACAGGTCCATCACCGTGTCCGCGCCCCAGCGGATGGACCAGACCATTTTCTCCACCTCTTCGGCAATGCTGGACGTGGTGGCGGAGTTGCCGATATTGGCGTTGATCTTCACCAGGAAGTTGCGGCCGATGATCATCGGCTCGCTTTCCGGATGGTTGATGTTGTTGGGAATGATGGCGCGACCGCGCGCCACTTCATCGCGCACGAACTCCGGCGTGATGCGCGACTGGATGCTGGCGCCGAAGTGCTGGCCCGGATGCTGGCGCAGCAATCCCTGATCCTTGAGCAGTTCCAGGCGCTGATTTTCGCGAATGGCAATGAACTCCATCTCGGGGGTGATGATCCCCTTGCGCGCATAGTGCATCTGGCTGACGTTGGCGCCCGCCTTCGCCCGACGCGGCAGCGGCAACTGCGGAAAGCGCACCGCGTCCAAGTTGGCATCAGCATTGTGGCGGCGCGTGGTGTCGGAGCTGAACGCGGGCAGGCGCTCGGTATCTCCCCGCTCGGCAATCCACGCCGCGCGCAGCGCGGGCAGGCCGCGGGCCAGGTCGATGCTCACCTGCGGGTCGGTGTAGGGGCCGGAGGTGTCGTACACGGCAAACGGCGCGTTCTTTTCCACGCCGAATACGGCGGGAGTATCGGCCAACTTGATCTCGCGCATGGGCACGCGGATGTCCGGGCGGCTGCCCTGCACATAAATCTTGCTGGACGCGGCGAAAGGGGTGCGGGTGATGCGCTCGGTCAGCTCGGGGGCGTCGACCTTGTAGCGGGATTCGGGCAGTGCAGACATGGAACCTCCAGTGATGGATGAATGCCTGCCGTTGCACCGGCGCCTGGTTCCCTCCGCGGGTAGCAAGGTACAAGACCTTCGCCCGATCAGGTTCAGCGGATTCTGCGTTACGCAGTCTCAGCCGGGACTTCCACCCAGCGCTCCGACAAGCTGGGCGGAAGTATAGGCGCACCCTCAGCCTTGGCGCAGTGACCGGGCCAGCGCGGACAGGGAATCAAGCACGCCCTGCACGCTCTGCACGGCGCGCGCATCGCGCAGTTCGCCCTGCGCATCGAACGCCTCGTGCGCGCGGCCCAGCGCGTATTGCTGGGGCACGACCAGCATGGCAAAGGCCATCTGCAGATATTGCCGCAGAGTGTTCATCGCCCGCAGCCCGCCCAGCGGCCCGGGCGAGGTGGACAGCAAGGCCACAGGCTTGTTGACCGTAGCCGTCAGCCCGGCAGGATGCTGATCGGAGGCTGGAATGCGCGAGAGCCAGTCGAAGGCGTTGATCACCAGGGGCGTCGGAAAACCGTTGTACTCCGGTGTGACCAGGAGCACGCCGTCGCTGTCCCGCAGCGCCGCCTGCAGTTCCAGCACGCCGTCGGGCACGCCATGCGCTGCTTCCAGGTCGCCGTCATAGACCGGCAGGGCCAAGGCGCGCAGATCGAACACGCGGGCCCGTATTGACCCCTGATGCTCTGCAGCCCGCGCCGCATAGGCCGCCAGTTGGCCGCTGAGCGCCCCCGCACGCGCACTGCCGGGAAGGATGAGAAGTCGCAGACTGTCCATGCTCGCCACCTTTCTGAAAGATGGCCCCGGAGACGTTCCGGGGCCGACCACTTACGCCACGATCTGGCCGAAGCGGCCGCTGTTGAAATCGCTCATCGCCTGGGCAATTTGGTCCCGCGTGTTCATCACGAACGGGCCGTAGCCGACGATGGGCTCGTCGATCGGCTCGCCGCTGAGCAGCAGCACCGTGGCGTCCTCCTGCGCGTCGATCTGCACGTCCTGCCCGTCACGGTCGAGCTGGGCAAACTGTCCAGGGCGCACGGCAGCGTCGCCATTGACCACAATCGTGCCGTGCAGCGCCACCAGCGCCAGCGTGCGCCCGGCGGCGATGTCGAAGCGGGTCTGCGCGCCCTGCCTCAGGCGCACATCCCACACGTCCATCGGCGTGAAGGTGCGCGCCGGACCGCGGTGCCCGGCATACACCCCGGCAATGACGCGCACCCGTCCCGCTGCATCGGGCAGGGCGATGTCGGGAATGTCTGCATTCGACAAGGTCTGATAGCCGGGCCGCGACATCTTGTCCTTGGCCGGCAGGTTGACCCAGAGCTGCACCATCTCCAGCGTGCCGCCGCGTTCGGTGAACGCCCGGGAGTGGAACTCGTCATGCAGGATGCCGCCCGCTGCCGTCATCCACTGCACGTCGCCCGGGCCGATCTTGCCACCGGCACCTGTGGAATCGCGGTGCTCCACCTCGCCCTGATAGACGATGGTCACGGTCTCGAAGCCGCGGTGCGGATGCTCGCCAACACCGCGCGGCTTGTCCGTCGGCGCGAACTGTGCCGGGCCGGCATAGTCGAGCAGCAGGAAGGGGCTGAGATGCGCGCCGTGGCTGTTGTAGCTGAACAGCGAACGCACCGGAAAGCCATCTCCCACCCAATGCTGTTGGGGGGCACTGTAAACGCCGCGGATCGATTTCATGAAACTCTCCTGTTGCATGGAGCAAGCGCTCCGGATGAGCACAGAATAGGTTTGGAACCTCAGATTCAGTAGTCACAATATTTGCCTTCATCGTTCTGTCAGTGGAACAATGGGCCCATGCGTGATTTGAATGATCTGTATTACTTCGTGCAAGTGGTCGAACACGGCGGCTTCGCCCCGGCGGGCCGCGCCCTGGGCATGCCCAAGTCCCGGCTCAGCCGCCGCATTGCGCTGCTTGAAGCGCAACTCGGCGCGCGGCTCATCCAGCGCACCACCCGCAGCTTCGTCGTCACCGACATCGGCCAGACTTACTACGCGCATTGCAAGGCCATGCTGGTGGAGGCCGACGCAGCGCAGGATGCCATCGACCGCACCCACGCCGAGCCCTGTGGCATGGTGAGCATGACCTGCCCCGTCGCCCTGCTGGACGCCCAGGTGGGGTCAATGGTGGCCGCTTTTCTGCTGCGCTATCCGCGCGTGCAATTGCGTCTCGACGCCACCAACCGCCGTGTGGACGTGGTGGCCGAGGGCATCGACGTGGCGCTCCGCGTGCGCCCCACCCCGCTGGACGACAGCGATCTGGCGCTGCGCGTGCTGGCCGACCGGCAGCAGTGCCTGGTCGCCAACCCCGCGTTGCTTGCCGCACAGGGCACGCCGCAGGCTCCGGCGGATCTGTCCGCCTTCCCCAGTCTGGCGCTGGGAACGCAAATGGGCTGGCACACCTGGGAGCTGCACGGCCCCGAGGGCGCGCAGGCCGCGGTGCGTCACCAGCCGCGCCTGGTGTCGTCGAGCATGCCCGCGCTGCGCGATTCGGCGCGAGCCGGGGTTGGCATCGTGCAGCTGCCGCACATGATGGTGCGTGCCCACTTTGCCGACGGGAGTCTCGCGCATGTGCTGCCGGGATGGGCACCGCGGCGGGAGGTGATCCACGCCGTGTTTCCCAGCCGACGCGGCCTGCTGCCCGCAGTGCGGGCGCTGATCGATTTTCTGGCGGCGTCGTTCGACGACGATCAGGAGGTCTGAAGCCGTCCCCGTTCGACGGGCCCGCGCAGTTGCCGCAGCAAAGCCCCTGTCAAGGCGGACCACGGCTGCCTGCGGCGCGTGCTGTCAGCTGCGGAGGCTGTGCGGTATCGGCATGCGCGGTGAAAAAGGATCATGCCGAATCCTGCAACGCCAGCTGCGGGAGCGGGACGATGTGCTGGCGCCGGTCGACGAACAGATGGCGGCCGCGCTGGCTCTTGGCCTGTTTCTTGAGCTCACCCAGCAGCGCGGCAACCTCACGGTGCGACTCGAAGCCGCGTGGCGGCACGCGCAGCACGCCGAACGACAACACCGGCAGAGAAAAGAACTGCGCCTCGCCGCGTCGGTTCTCGCCGGCGTAGCCCCCGGCTGCAATGGTCTGCGCATCGAAGAAGCGCAGCACTTCGACGTCGAAGCGATCCTGCACCTGCTCCAGCCTGGGCACGGCATCGGCGGTGGGAAGCACCAACACGAAGTCGTCGCCACCGACATGACCGATGAAGTCCGCGGAGCCACTGAAAACCCCTTTGAGCAGATCGGCGACGAGCAGAAGGACTTCGTCGCCCATTTGGTAGCCAAAACTGTCATTGAAGGGCTTGAAGTGGTCGAGATCGCCGTAGGCCACGACAAAGTCCTGCGAACTCTCGAGCAGGCTGTCGATGTGGTCGTCGATCGGCACATTGCCGGGCAGCAAGGTCAGCGGATTGGCGTAGCGCGCCGTCTGCAACTGGAATTCCGTAACCAGGCGCAGCAGATCCCCCACCAACAGCAGGCCGCGGTACCGGCCGTTGTCAGTGATCAGCACGCCCTCTGTGGCATGGCGGTAGCTGGCATCGGCGATCAGCACATTGGCTTGGTGCAGCGAGGCGCGCAGATCCAGCCGCAGCACATCGGCACTCATCACCTGGGCGCAGGGCTTGTTGCCGAGCAGGTCACGCACATGTGGACGCCAAAGTCGGTCGGCCAGCACATAGCGGTTGATGATGCCCAGGGCGCGGCCTTCAGCGTCGGCCACGGGAACGGACATGAGGTCGGGCTCGGTATCGAACCGGCGCAGCACGTCCTCGAGACGCAGTTGCGGCGACACCGACGGGATCGGTCGCAACAGTTGCAGGGCCGCCTGTTCGATGCTGCCCTGCGCCGCGCGCAATGGGCTGCGCTGCTGCAGGGCCTCGTTCAGAACCTGCAGCACCGCGTCGGGCAGCTCGGGCTGCGGCTGCGCGGCGGGCCGGGCGATGGCCCATCCCTGCGCCATCGCCACGCCCATCAGACGCAGTGCCTTGAGGTCGCGCAGATTTTCCACGCCTTCGGCAATCACCCAGGACTGGCTGGCCTCGGCCATCACCAGGACCGAGCGCACGAAGGCCGCCTTCATGGCATCGTCAGCCAGACCGTCGATGAACTCGCGGTCGATCTTGAGAAAGCGCGGCTGCAACCGTTTCCATAGCCGCATGCGGCCGAAACCTTGGCCGAGGTCGTCGAGCGCCAGCGCGAAGCCCAGAGCATGCAGGCTCTGGGCCTCCTCGAAGGCACGGGTATCGACCTGCAAATCGTCGATTTCCAGCACTTCGAGCACGATGCGCGAAGGCTCCAGACCCAGACGCTCGATGAGCCGCAGGCAGGCCGCGCTGGACAGAAAACCCTGATCGAACAGGGTCTGGGTGATGTTGAGAAACAGCAGCCCCGGCAGACGGCTGGCCGCAAAGCCCGCGAGAGCGCGACGCACGCAAAGCTGATCCAGTTCGGCCAGCCTGCCAACCCGTCGTGCCGCAGCGAACAGTTCCAGCGGTGGGTGCAGCGACGACTGCCTCGGCCCGCGCACCAGCGCCTCGTAGCCATACACACTGCGTCCGCGCAGATCGGCGATCGGTTGGAAGACCACGTCCACGGCCTGCTCGCGCAACACGCGGTCGAGCAGGATGGCGGTGTAATCCGGCAGGGCCACGGGTTGGGCTGCCAACGAAAGTGCGATGGGGAGTCTGGGCATGATGGGAGCCGTGCTGCGTGCTGCAGCGCACGTGAAATCATGTCCTGCGAATGTGACACTTTGGTGATCAACACCCGCACGTCGTCATATCACTGTGACGATCCGCGCTGCACAGTTGCCGCAAACGCGCTTCAATACGGTCTGGCATGTCCAACCGGATACGCCTGCACATTTCCAACTTGAGGAGACCTCAATGGCCAAGATTCTCGTTCTGTACTACAGCACCTGGGGACACGTTGAAACCATGGCACACGCGGTTGCCGAAGGCGCGCGCAGCGTGCCGGGTTGCAGCGTCGACATCAAGCGCGTGCCCGAAACCATGCCGCCGGAGACCGTGGCCGCGATTCACGCCAAGACCGATCAGGCCGCCCCAGTGGCCCAGCCGACCGACCTCGCCGACTACGACGCCATCCTCTTCGGCACGCCAACCCGATTCGGCAATATGTGCGGCCAGATGCGCAACTTCCTCGACCAGACCGGCGCGCTGTGGCAGCAGGGCAAGCTGGTGGGCAAGGTGGGCAGCGTGTTTGCCAGCACCGCCACCCAGCACGGCGGGCAGGAAACCACCATCACCTCGTTTCACACCACCCTGTTTCACCACGGCATGGTGGTCGTCGGCGTGCCCTATGCCTGTGCCGGACTGACCAATATGGACGAGATCAGCGGCGGCACGCCCTACGGCGCCACCACCCTGAGCAAGGGCGACGGCAGCCGCCAGCCCAGCGCCAATGAACTCGACATCGCCCGTTATCAGGGCAAGCATGTCGCGGACATCACGAAAAAGATGTTTGGTTGAATCTGCCTGTCTCTGCGCCCGGACACGCCTGCCGCCCTGGCTGCGCGGCGTGCTGCATCGCGCCATCCATCAGCAGTCCGATTCCCGGAATGCCGCAGGGCAAGCCCGCAGGTGTGCCCTGCGCGCAACTCACTGCGGATCTGCGATGCGCGATTTTCGGCAGGCCGGAGCGTCCGGCATGCTGCAGTGGACTGCAACCCAGCCCCGAGATGTGCGGTGACAACCGGGAACACGCCCTGCACTGGCTGGGCTGGATGGAGCGTCAGACCGCACCATCGGCCTGACACTCCATCCAGAACAGGTCGCGAAGCAATTTTCAAGCTGCCAGCGGCGCCGAGATCGTGTCCATCTGCGCCAGCACGTCCGGCGTGAGCTTGGGCAGCACGTTCAGAGCCCCCAGGTTTTCCTGCAGTTGCGCCAGCCTGGAGGCGCCCAGAATCACCGTGCTCACCCGCGGGTTGTGCGCCACCCAGGCCAGCGCCAGTTGCGCCATGCTGCAGCCAAGTTGCCGGGCAATGGCCTCGAACTGGCCGACTGCGGCATTCTTCTGTGCGTCGAGCAGGCCATCGCGCAGGAAGCTCACAGCCTGCATCGCACCACGGCTGCCCGCGGGCACGCCCTCGCGATACTTTCCGGTCAGCAGACCAGACGCCAGCGGACTCCAGGTGGTCAGCCCCAGGCCGATGTCGTCATAGAGCCGGGCATACTCCTGCTCGACCCGCTTGCGGTGAAACAGGTGGTACTGCGGTTGCTCCATCACCGGCTTGTGCAGATGGTGGCGCTCGGCAATATCCCACGCCGTGCGGATTTCATCAGCGCTCCACTCACTGGTACCCCAATACAGCGCCTTGCCCTGCTCGATGATGTTGTGCATGGCCCAGACGGTTTCTTCAATGGGAGAGTGCGGGTCGGCGCGGTGACAGAAGATCAGGTCGATGAAATCCAGCTTCATCCTTTGCAGGCTGCCGTCGACTGCCTGCATCAGATATTTGCGGTTGAGGGTGTTGCGGCCGTTGATCCGCGGCTTCTCGGCCGTGCCGGCGTCGAGCCCCCAGAAGAATTTGCTCGACACCACATAGTCGAGCCGACTCCACTTGAGCTGGGCCAGCCCCTCGCCCATCAGACGCTCGCTCTCGCCGTTGGCATAGACCTCGGCGTTATCGAAAAAGTTGATGCCGGCATCGCGCGCGGCGGCCATCATCTCGCGCGCGCCGGGGGCGTTGACCTGATTGTGAAAAGTCACCCAGGAACCAAGCGAAAACAGGCTGATCTGCAGGCCGCTGCTTCCAAGACGGCGGTAGGGCATGGGACTGTGCATGAAGTTCTCCTTGTGGACGGAAAACCGAAAGCTTAGACCGCGCAGTAATACCCCGTGCAAGCGAAACGGCGCGTTTTGAGGAACGTCCCGGGAAAAAACGTGCCCGAGGCATTTCTCAGGCAGAGTGCAGCAGCATCACAGGATGTTTTTTCGCTGGCTGTTCAGCCGTCGACTGTATGCCCCGCCACTGGTAAACCGCCGCGGCAGTCTTGCTGGTGCCGCAGGCGCCGCAACGCTGACAGGCGCCAGTGCTGCAGGCAGCGCCTTGGGCGTCGAGGCGCTCGATCAGACCGCGATGCACCCAATGCGCCAGCATGTCCTCCGCGACCAGCGTGGGCACCTGCACGCAAGCGGCAATTTCTGCTGCGCTGGCAATCTGTTTGTCACGCAGGCAGTCACGCACGGCGAACAGCGGATTCATTGGACGGCCCTCCGCGCTGCGTGCGTCTCACCGGAAGCATTCAGCGCTCCTTCTGAGCGACCGCACGGCACGCTCATGCCAGACTCTCCAGCCCATTGGCCGCAATGTGTCGTTCGGTGCGGATGCCGTATTGGCGCAAGCCGACCACCAGCAGCGCGAAAGCGGCCATGCAGGCGGCAATCCAAAGGGTGGAAGACTGTGGATGCGCGACAAACGTCCCGGCCTGATAGATGATGGTGGCCGCTGCCCACGCAATGCCGATGCCGTAGAGCACCGAAAACACCATCCAGCCCCAGCCCACTTCGCGCCGCAGCGCCCCCATGGTGCTGGCGCAGGGCACATACAGCAGCACGAAAACCAGATAGGCGAATGCCGACAGCGGAGTGAAGGCCGCCGCCAGCCCGGCCAGGGTTTCGTTGCTGGCGCCGGAAGCCTGCTCGGCGTCATGGCTGGACTGCAGTTGGTGCAAGCCAAGCGGATCAAGGAAGTTGCTGAAAAATGCCACGGCGTTCTGCGGAATGGTCTTGGCCGCTTCCCACAACTTGGCGCCCACCTCGGGGTGACGATAGCTCGCCATCAGGTCGGTTGACTGCTGCCGCTGGTAGATGCCGTTGAGCGTGCCGATCACGATTTCCTTTGCCGCAGCACCCGCCAGCAGGCCGGACACCGCGGGCCAGTTCTCCCGCGTGATGCCCATGGGCGCGAACACCGGCGCGATCGCCTGGCTGCCCTGCGCCAGCAGGGAATGGTCGATGTCGGTCGCCCGCAAACCCTTGTCGGTCCAGCCGATTCCGGGTAACACGAACAGCACCAGACCAATGATCACAATCACCTTGCCGACGCGGAACAGGAACACTTTGAGCCGCTGCCAGGCCTGCAGCACCACGCTGCGCACACTGGGCAGGCGGTAAGGCGGCAGCTCCATGACGAAGGGCATGGGTTCACCGCGGATCGCCGTCTTGCCCAGCATCCATGCGGTCAGCAGCGCCACCACGATACCCAGCACATACAGCAGGAAGACGACCTGCCCGCCGGTGCTGCGGAAAAACACCACGGCAAATGCCATATAGATGGTCAGCCGCGCCGAGCACGACATGAACGGCTGCATCAGCACCGTGAGCAGGCGGCCGCGCGGGTCT
Organism: Pseudomonadota bacterium; assembly: GCA_021783695.1. Lineage (GTDB taxonomy): Bacteria > Pseudomonadota > Gammaproteobacteria > Burkholderiales > Burkholderiaceae_C > Thiomonas. The sequence continues at coordinate 81,354 of JAJXTO010000004.1, forward strand.
TCGATGATGCGAGAGCCCATGATGGCCGGCACATTGCAGCCAAACCCGATGACCATGGGCACCAGCGAGTTGCCGGGCAAGCCCATGCGGCGCATGAAGCGGTCCATGGCGTAGGCGGCCCGCGCCATGTAGCCGGAGTCATCGAGAAACGCTAGAAAAAGAAAGGTCAGCCCGATGGGCGGGATGAAGGAGATGACGAGATTGAGACCGCCGCCCACGCCACCGGCCATCATGGACACCATCCAGTCGGGCAGACCGGCCTGGAGCATCACATGCCCCACGCCGCTGATGAGCAGGGCCGATGACGCCTTGTCGAAGAAATCCAGAAAGATGTTGCCGCCGCTGAAGCTCACCACAAACACCAGATAGAGCACCAGCAGGAACACCGGCACCCCGAGCCACTCGTTGAGCACCACCTGGTCGAGCACATGGGTGACGCGGTGGCGGACACCCATCTTGCCGGTGCGCTGCATGGCGACGGCGGCAAGATGGTGCGCCCAGCCAAAGCGGGCGGCGGCAACGAGATCGGCGACCTCTTCGCCAGCCTGCGCGAGTACCTGCGCTTGCGCGGCGGACACCGCCTGCTGCACCGCGGGCAAAGGCGAAACCACCAGGGCTTCGAGCAGCCGCAGCGCTTCGAAACGGCGCTTGGCCAGGGATGCCGCTGAGAGCGTGGCGCCAACCAGCTCGATCGCCTGCTCGACCTCGGCGGGATACGCGGGCATAACGGCGCGCGGCGCCTGTTGCAGCGCCTGCAAAATGGTGTCGAGCAGTTCCATGCGCCCGCGGCCCTTGCGGGCCACCAGCGGCACCACAGGCACACCGAGGTGTTCAGACAGCGCCTGCACCTGCGGCTCCAGACCAAGAGCCTGCGCCTCGTCCACCATATTGAGGGCGAGGATGAGCGGCTTGCCGGTTTCGAGCAGTTCGAACGTCAGCGCCAGATGCCGCTCCAGGTTGGAGGCATCGACAATGTTGACGATGAGATCGACCCGCTGGTCGAGCAGGAAATCGCGCGCCACACCCTGGTCCGCACCGCCGCCGCCGAGCAGGCTGTACACGCCGGGCAGATCGATGACAGAGAGCCTGCGGCCCGCAGTGCTGGCCGTGCCACGGCGCTGCTCCACCGTGACACCGGGCCAGTTGCCCACATGCTGATGCGCTCCGGTCAGCAGGTTGAAAATGGTCGTCTTGCCGCAATTGGGATTGCCCGCCAGGGCAATCACCGGCAGCCAGTCCGCCGCGTCTTGCGGAGTGGCACAATCTGGGTCGTGACAGGCGCTCACTGAACAACCCTCCGCGCGACGCGTTGCAGGACGAGCGCTTGGGAACGGTTCGGCGCGCTCATCCTGCGCGCCCTTGTTGCGCTGCGGCATCGACCAGCGTCACGCGGATTTTGTCCGTCACACCGCGACCCAGTGCAATGCGCGCGCCGCCCACCTGCACCACGGTGCCGCGTGCACCCGGGCCATGCACCACGCACAGCGGAACGCCGCGGCGGATGCCGAGCATCACCATGCGCTGCACCATGGAGCGCCCACCGTCAAAATCCACCACTTTGGCGCAATGGCCGTGGGGAATCTGCGCCAGGGAAACCACTTCGGAACCGATGTTCATGATCTTGGTCTGTCAAACCGCCGCGAGCGGCAATGAAGCTGATGGATCGCTGGAACCCGGCAGCGTTTGGTGTGCTGTCATTGTCCAGAACGTTGTGCAAATGATAACGTTTATCGTTTCATGGATCATACCCAGAGTGGCTGATAGGGATCAAGGTGATGTCATTCGAGCGCGGGGCGGCTGTCACAGCGTGTGAATTTGCAACGCATGGGCCGCGTTTCACAGTATCTGCCTAAACTGCTGCGTCATCCTTACCAGCGCAACCACGGACTCCCCGGCCCCGTCATGCCAACCGCGTTTCCCCCACACGCCCTTGCCTTGCTGCCCATCGTGGGCAGCGATCTGACCTTCCCGGTGCGCCGTGTGTATTGCGTGGGGCGCAACTACGCCGCCCATGCGCGCGAAATGGGATCTGACCCGGCGCGCGAGCCGCCATTCTTTTTCTGCAAGCCGGGCGATGCGGACACTGTGATTGCCGTGCCCGCAGGACAGACTGGCGACGTCGCCTATCCGTCGGCCACGCAGGATCTGCACCATGAAATCGAGCTGGTCGTGGCGATCGGCAAGGCGGGCCGCGACGTTGCGGTGGCGCAGGCTGGCGGGCACATTTTCGGTTGCGCCGTTGGTCTCGATCTCACCCGGCGCGATCTGCAGGGGCAGATGAAGGCGCAGGGGCGTCCGTGGGAGATCGGCAAGGCCTTCGATCAATCCGCGCCCATCGGCCCGCTCACGCTGCAGCGGCCCGACGCGCCGCTGACCTCGGGCCGTATCCGCCTGACGGTCGATGGTGTGGTGCGCCAGCAGGGCGTGCTGGAGCAGATGATCTGGTCGGTGGACGAAACCATCGCCCGCCTCTCCACCCTGTTCACCCTTCAGCCCGGCGATCTGATTTTCACCGGAACACCTGACGGCGTCGGCGCCATCACCCGCGGTCAGACGCTGCATGGCGAGATCGACGGGTTGACACCGCTGCGGGTGCGGATCGTCTGAAGCGATGGGGGCATTCCCACCTTCTCAGTGCGCCAGCTCCCAGTTCGCCCCCATGCCCAGCTCAGCCAACAGCGGCACGTCGAGCTGAGCAACTCCGGCCATCAGGCGCGGGATCTGTTCGCGCACCCAGCGGGTTTCGGCCTCGGGCACTTCGAGCACCAGTTCATCGTGGACCTGCATCACCACGCGGCTTCGCAGGCCCTCGCGCGTGAGCGTCTGGTCCACCGCGATCATGGCCATTTTGATCAGATCGGCCGCGGTGCCCTGCATCGGCGCATTGATCGCGGCGCGCTCGGCTGCGGCGCGGCGCGGGCCACTGCCGTGGATTTCCGGCAACCAGAGGCGGCGGCCGAACACGGTCTCCACATAGCCCTGTTCCCTGGCCTGGGCACGGGTACGCTCCATATAGGCTGCCACACCGGGATAGCGGGTGAAATAGCGGTCGATATAGAGCTGCGCGGCGCTGCGCTCCAGGCCCAGATTGCGCGCCAGGCCAAATGCGCTCATGCCGTAGATCAGGCCGAAATTGATCACCTTGGCCATGCGCCGCTGGTCGCTGCCGACCTCCAGCGGGGTGACGCCGAAAATCTCCGCCGCGGTGGCGCGGTGAATGTCCTCGCCGGCGGCGAAGGCGGCCAGCAGCCCGGCGTCCTGCGAGATGTGCGCCATGATGCGCAGTTCGATCTGCGAGTAGTCGGCTGAGGCGATCAGCCAGCCTTTCGGCGCGATGAAGGCCTCGCGGATGCGCCGCCCCTCGGCGGTGCGCACCGGGATGTTCTGCAGATTGGGGTCGTTGGACGCCAGCCGGCCCGTCACGGCCACGGCCTGGGCATAGTTGGTATGCACTCGTCCGGTGGCCGGATTGATCATCTGCGGCAGCTTTTCGGTGTAGGTGCTGCGCAGCTTAGACAGGCTGCGGTGATCGAGGATGACACGCGGCAGCGGGTAGTCTTCGGCCAGCTTCTCGAGCACTTCCTCGTCGGTGGAGGGTGCGCCGGAAGCGGTTTTTTTCTGTACCGGCAGTTGTAGCCGGTCGAACAGAATCTCACCGATCTGTTTCGGACTGCCGAGGTTGAACGGCCCGCCCGCAAGTGCATACGCCTGGGTTTCGAGAGTCTGCATCTTCGCGCCAAGCTCGTTGCTTTGCAGCCGCAGCAGATCGCCATCGACCAGCACGCCGGTGCGCTCGATGCGCTGCAGCACCTCGCTGACCTGCAGTTCCAGCGCATAGATGCGCGCCAGCCCCCGGTCGGCCTCGATGCGGGGCCAGAGCTGCTGGTGAACCTGCAGGGTGAGATCGGCGTCTTCGCCGCTGTAGCGCGTGGCCACGTCCAGCGCCACCTGATCGAAAGTGATGGCCTTGGCACCCTTGCCGCAGACCTGTTCGTAGCTCAGGGTGTCATCCCGCCCAAGGTGGCGCGACACCAGGCTGTCCAGGCTGTGCGGCTTGTGCGCTTCGAGCACATAGCTCTGCAGCAGGGTGTCGTGGGCATAGCCGCGCACCAGAATGCCGGCGTTCTGCAGCACATGGCGGTCGTATTTGGCATTCTGCCCGAGCTTGGGTTTGGCGGCGTTTTCCAGCCAGGGCTTGAGGCGTGCGAGCACCGCATCGGTCGGCAACTGTTGCGGCACGCCGGGATAGTTGTGCGCAAGCGGCAGATAGGCGGCCTCGCCCGGAGTGACGCTGAACGACAGTCCCACCAGTCGGGCCAGCATGGGGTCGAGCGAGTCGGTCTCGGTGTCGAGCGCGGTCAGCGCGGCCGCGTCGATACGCGCCAGCCAGACATCGAACTGTTCCCAGGTCAGCAGGGTTTCATAGTGTCCGGCCACGGGAGCCGACGGCGCCGACAGGGCGTGCTGCGCAGCCGGGGCCAGGGGCGGATCTGCCACGTCGTCCAGCAGCGAACCCTGCCCTGCCGCCAGCGCCACCGCACCCTGCGCCTTCATCTCCTGCGCAAACCGCCGCATGCCATAACGGGTGAAGAACGGCAGCAGCGCCTGCACGTCCTCGGGGGCTGGGCGCAGGTCGGCATCGAAATCCTGCGCGTAGCCGTCGAGATCGCAATCGGTGGCGATGGTCACCAGCTTGCGCGCCTTCGGCAGCCAATCCAGCGTGTCGCGCAGGTTCTGCCCCACGGCGCCACTCACCTCGCCGGCATGGGCTACCAGGGCATCGAGAGAGCCATACTGGGTGAGCCATTTCACCGCGGTCTTGGGGCCAACCTTGGGCACGCCGGGGACGTTGTCCACGGCGTCGCCCACCAGAGTGAGGTAATCGACGATGCGCTCGGGAGGGACGCCGAATTTCTCCAGCACACCCGCGGCGTCGAGCACCTCGTTGCTCATGGTGTTGACCAGGGTGATGTGGTCGTTGACCAGTTGCGCCATGTCCTTGTCGCCAGTCGATACCAGGGTACGAATACCGGCCGCATGCGCCCGCACCGCCAGGGTGCCGATGACGTCATCGGCCTCCACGCCGGGCACTTCGAGCAGCGGCCAGCCCATGCGCCGCACCACCTCGTGGATGGGCTCGATCTGCGCCACCAGTTCTGGCGGCATGGGTGGGCGCTGCGCCTTGTACTGGTCATACAGCGCACTGCGGAAGGTGGGGCCCTTGGCGTCGAACACGCAGGCTGCGTAGTGATAGCCCTTGGACACGGGATATTGCTCGCGCAGCCGCCGCAGCATGGCCACCATGCCATACAGCGCCCCAGTGGGCTGGCCTTCGGGGCCGCGCAAATCGGGCATGGCGTGAAACGCGCGATAGAGATAGCTGGAACCATCCACCAGCAACAAAGTGCGGGCGGCGTCGGAGTGCAGGAGGGAATTCATCCGCGCATTATCAATGCCGCCGTAAAATCGCCACATGAACACACCGCGTCATGCCATCTCCCCTGCGGCCCGCTGGCTCAGCCTGCTGCTCGTCTGTCTGTGCCTGGCGCAGACTGCCAGCGCACAGGCCCATTCAGCCGCCCCTGCCACACCATCGGCAGACACCCAGCCGCGCGAAAAATTTCCCGAGCCGCTGGTGCGCAACAACGTGACGCAAGACCGTTCCGTGCGGATTCAGGAGAAGCAGGTGCGCGGTGCCACCACGTCCATCCATGTGCAGCCGCTGCATGGCGGCGCGGCGTACAACGTGGTGCCGCCCAGCGTGTCCTCCAGCACCGATCCGGCCCGTATGGAAGGGCAGGCGCAGTGGAAAGTGCTGACGTTCAAATAATTTCTCGGCTCACGCAGAGGAGCCGCCCTTTCCTTTCCCACCGTTTTTCATGGCCGTTTTTACTCCGCTCGACGTTGCCGAAGTCGATACCTGGCTTTCCCGCTTCGATCTGGGCACACGCACCGAACTGCAAGGCATTGCCAGCGGGATCGAGAACACCAATTATTTTCTGAGCACGACACAGGGGCGCTTCGTCCTCACCCTGTTTGAGCGCCTGCAGGCTGAGCAACTTCCGTTTTATCTCGGTCTGATGCACCATCTCGCCGCGCATGGCATTCCTGTGCCCGACCCCATGCCCGACCGGAATGGCCAGACGCTGCACACACTCAAAGGCAAGCCGGCGGCACTCGTCACCCGGCTGAAGGGCCGCAGTCATTTGCAACCTGCGCCGACGCATTGCGCGCAGGTCGGACACTGGCTGGCTCGCATGCATCTGGCGGCGCAAGACTATGCCGGCACGCAACCCAATCTGCGCGGCCTGGACTGGCAGCGCCGCACCATCCCGGCCATCCTGCCCCATCTCACTGCCGAGCAGCACGCGCTCATCACGAGCGAGCTGGATCACCAGACCCGCATCGCGGCATCGCCCACCTATGCCGACCTGCCGCGCAGCGCGGTGCATGCCGATCTGTTCCGCGACAACGTGCTGTTCGACGGCGACACCCTATCGGGCATTTTCGATTTCTACTTCGCCGGCGTGGACACCTGGGTATTCGACCTCGCCGTGGCGCTGAACGACTGGTGCATCCACCTGGACACCGGCGCGTTCGACCCCGCCCGCCATGACGCCTTGCTGCATGCCTATGCTGCCGCGCGCCCGCTGCAAACACCTGAACGCGCCCTGCTCCCCGACGCCTTGCGCGCCGCCGCGCTGCGGTTCTGGACCTCGCGCCTGGTCGACTTTCACCTGCCGCGCGACGCGCACCTGCTCACCCCGCACGATCCGGCGCACTTCGAGCGCGTGCTGCGCCATCGCATCGCGGCGCACTGAAACATGGGCGCGCAGAACTGGCCGCGCGCTGCCGATACCATTGTCACCCAGACGGCCAACCCGGCGCCGTGCCTTCTTTTCACCACCTCACACATGCAACTGCGTACCGTTCCCGCCCGCGAGGGTCTGCTCTGGGTGCAAACCGGCTTCCGCCGACTGATGCTTCAGCCCTGGGCCGCGCTGCTGATGATCGTGGCGTACATCTTGGTCACCGGGTTCATCTCCGCGCTCCCGCTCGTCGGGCTGGTGTTTCCGCTGTTTGTCGTGCAGTTCGGCACCATCGGCTTCATGCAGGCCAGCCGCCAGATCGCACAAAAGCAGTCTGTCTGGCCCACTGTGCTGCTCACCGGATTCCGCTCTGGGCCAGTGGCGCTGCGCAATCTGGTGATCCTGGGCGTGCTCTACACCCTGGCGGTTCTTCTGGTGCTGGGCGCGGGCGCGCTGTTTGATGGCGGCGCCATGCTGCGCCTGCTACTGCTGGGAGACAAACCTCCAGCCAGCGCCATTGCCGACGGCAGCCTGCGGCTTGGCGCCATTGCCGCCACGTTGGCCTACATTCCCGTGTCCCTCGCGTTCTGGCTGGCCCCGCCGCTGATCACCTGGCATGGCATGCCGCCGGTCAAGGCGCTGTTTTTCAGCTTCGTGCTCGGCTTGCGCAACCTCAAGGCGTTTGCCATCTACGCGCTGCAGTGGCTTTTACTGTTCCTCAGCCTTCCCACCCTCATCGTGCTCGTCGCCCGGCTGCTCGGCGCCAGCGAAACCCTGGCCGCCACACTCAGCATGCCCGTGGTCATTGCCATCTTCCTTGCTTACATCCTGTCCTTTTACGGCACCTACGAATCCCTCGTGGGCGAACCGCAAGCCAGCAACGCGCCGTAATCTCCTGCGACATCTGCACACCCCGCATCGGGGTATTTTGCGCTCATTGCTGGGTTGCCGTGTCCTACTCCAAGAGCATGCGCTGTGCTGACCTCCACCCTGGAGCGTCCAGGCCCCGAACTGCTGCAGGACCTGATTCCGCAGAACATCCATGGCTTTGTACGCCGACGTGCCGACCCGCCGATGTCGGAGTTGCGCCCCGACGAACGGCCGTTTGCATACGGGGCTCTCTGTCATGCGCGTTCACCTGCACCGCACCCGTTTCGGTGCAAAGTCATTCGGTTTTCCATAAATTTTTGGCATGCGCGCCAGGATGTTTTACCTTTGCGCCTGCGAGATGCGGCAAAATCACTTTCTCACAACAATCTCCGGGAAGGCCTACCCCGCAGCCGACCCGTTGAACTGGCCTCCCCACCCCGCCGCACACATGAACGCCCTTTCCGCGTTGCCCCCCATTCCAGCCAAGCGCTACTTCACGATCGGCGAAGTCAGCGAGTTGTGTGGCGTGAAGTCGCATGTACTGCGCTACTGGGAACAGGAGTTCTCGCAGTTGCGCCCGATGAAACGCCGCGGCAATCGGCGTTATTACCAGCACCACGAAGTCCTGCTGATTCGCCGCATCCGTGAACTGCTTTACGACCAAGGCTTCACCATCAGCGGTGCGCGTGCGCGCCTGGGAAGCGGGCCGGGCGAAGAAGCGCAGGAATTCAGGACGGATCAGGGCATTGAAGGGCAGCCGGATGACGGCTTGCGCTCGGTGCCGATGTCGATTCAATCCCTGCACGAACTGCGCGCCGAACTGCTGAGAATCCGTCAAGATTTGATTGGGCCATGAGGAATGGTGTAAGATTGCGTGCTTTGGTTGTCGGGGCGTAGCGCAGCCTGGTAGCGCACCTGCATGGGGTGCAGGGGGTCGAAGGTTCGAATCCTTTCGCCCCGACCAAAAATCACCAAAATCACAAACGCGGTTTCAGAGAAATCGAAAAAGCCCACACTTCAAACCTGTGGGCTTTTTTGTGGCCGATCGTGGCCATGACAAACGGTGCTCAAGCCAGCCGACGTGCGCGTTCTGCAGGACTGACGATATCGGTAAGACGAATGCCGAACTTGTCGTTCACAAGTACCACCTCGCCGCGCGCAATGAGAAAGCCATTGACCAGCACATCCATCGGTTCGCCGGCCAGTCGGTCGAGGTCGACCACTGAGCCCTGCGCAAGCTGCAGCAGTTCGCGAATCTGGATTTTGGTGCGCCCCAGTTCGACCGACAGCGTGACCGGGATGTCCATCACCAGATCGAGCTGATTGTTTGCCGCGGTGCTGCCCGGCTCGGCGCGCAGTTCCGCAAAGGGCGCGGGCTGAACCTTGGGCTGTGCTGCAGCGGTTGTCGCAGCGGCTGCGACAGGTTCGGGCGGGACGCCTTGCTCGGCCATGGCCTCGCCCCAGTCCGCCAGATCGTCAGCGGCTGCGGTGTCAGTAGGAGTGTGTTCTGCCATGGGATGTCCTGATGTTTGCGGAGTCTGAATCAGTGGGTGCCCTGCGTCAGGAGTTGCGCCTTTTCGGGGACGTCAGGGAAGAGTTGCTGGCGGATTTTGAGCGCCATCTTGTCCTCATGTCGGCCATATTCGCCGAGCAGAACAGGAATGCCGTCCACCCGTGCTGTCACGGTTTCCGGCATCTCGACCGGCAGCACATCGCCCACACGCAGGCTCAGCAGCTCGCGCACCAGGATCTGGCGTTGCAGCAGTTCGACTCGCATCTCCACTTCTGCTTCGCGCATTTCAGTCTGCAGCGCCTTGACCCAGCGATGATCGACCTCGCTGCGGTCGGTCGTCATGCCGGTCATGAGCTGGTCGCGTATCGGCTCGACCATGCTGTAGGGAATGCAGATATGCAGACTGCCGCCGCCGCCTTCGAGTTCGACGTCAAAGGTCGAAACGATGACCACCTCGGTTGGCGTGGCGATGTTGACGAACTGCGGATTGACCTCGGATCGCGTGACTTCCGGCTCAAGCGGCAACACCGGCGCCCAGGCCGTCTTGTATTCCTTGAACACCATGTCGAGCATGCGCTTGATGATGCGCTGCTCGAGTGCTGTGAAGTCGCGGCCTTCGATGCGGGCATGAAAGCGGCCATCGCCGCCAAAAAAATTATCGACCACGCTGAAAATCAACCGTGGGTCGAAAATAAACAGCGCGGTGCCGCGCAGCGGCCTCATCTGCACCAGATTAAGGTTGCTCGGCACGACCAGGCCACGGATGAACTCGTTGTACTTGGTCAGGCGCACCGAGGACACTGAAATTTCGGAGGCGCGGCGAAGAAAGTTGAACAGGTTCACCCGCCACAACCGCGCAAAGCGCTCGTTGATGACTTCGAGCGTGGGCATGCGCCCGCGCACGATCCGGTCCTGACTGGCCAGATCGTAGGCACGCACGCCCCCTTCGTCTTCGGCCACCGGTTCGGCCGCAGGCTCTTCGCCAGCGATGCCGCCGAACAGCGCGTCCACTTCGTCTTGAGAGAGAACGTCCTGCACCATGTCAGTTCCGCAGAGCCGTTACGGGGCAACGGCCACGCCATCGGGGGGCAGCGAGCCAAACGAATGTGCGGGTTGCTTCATGTCACTGCACCACGAACGCGGTGAAAAACACGCCATCGATCGGCGCGCCGTCGTGCCCAGACGCTGAATGCGATGCATCGCCCCCGCCGCCGTGCCCACTCTCTGCCGCAGTCACCGCGGGCGCGCCTTCGAGCACTTTGTTGACAGTTTGCAGAATCTCCAGGCGCAGGTGATCGCGTCCTTCCACCGTTTCAATCTTGTCGGAAGATTGGGCGGAGAGAATGCGCAGAATGTTGTTACGGAGTTCGGGCGTCATGAGCTTGACCTTGCCTTCAATGGACGGATCGTAGGTCTTCAAGTCGATCTTGACCTGCAGGTAGTGGACGTTGCCGTCCGTACTCTGCAGATTGGTGACGAAGGGCTCCATGCTGATGAAGCGCATGTTCTTCGCCCGCTCCGCCGCGGCCTGCGCGGCCAGTTCGGCCGCGGTCGGCGCTGCCTTGGGCTTCATCAGGAAAAATGCCGCTGCACCGCCGCCGGCCATCAGCACGATGACCGCGATCAGAATGATGATGATCAGCTTGGTTTTGCCGCCGCCCTTTTCCTTGGCCTTGGTCTCTTGTTCTGCCATACCCGACTCCCGATGTGCTGAAAATGGCGTGCACAGCGCACGCCGTCTGCGCCTGAAGGGCGATCCATGCCCCTTCGCTTGTCGGGTTAACGGCACAAAATCGCGACTTTTGAAGGGATACGTTGCAGCGTATCGCCCCGGCTGTCACTCCTGCGCGCGGTTCAAACATAGGTATTCACCATGCCTTGCTGCCAGCGTTGGGGCAACACGGCCGACACGCCGGAGGGCTCTGTCCCGGCGCCGTCAATCGCTGACAAACCGGTCGCGCTGCGCTGTGCGGGTGCCTGTTGCTGCCGCTCGCCTTGTCCGCCCTGTGTGCTGACGGAAGTCTGCATCAGAGACAAACCCGCGCCGGTGAACAGATCGCGCAGTTGCGGCAGGGCCGCTTCCACCGCCTGCCGCACCACGGCATGCGGGGAGACGAACTGGGCCTGGATCTGGCCATCGTGCAATTGCAGATGCACTTCCAGTGGCCCCAGTTGCGGCGGATTGAGATGCAGGGTGGCGAATTGCTGCTGCCCCTGCGCTGCAAACAGGACTTGCTGATTCATCGCCTGGCCCCAGTCCGGCGAGCCCACGGGGGTATGCACTGTCGCGGCCAAGGCCGGTTGTGGTGTTTGCGTCATGAGCGGCAAGGTCGGCACGATGGACTGCGCCAACTGGCTGGCCGCGGTCGTAGTGGCAGCGGGCTCGGCGCGGGCGGGCAGCGGAGCGGACACGGTGGCGGCATCTGCAGGCGCGGAGAACGTCGGATGCAGGGCGGCGAGGCTGCCGGGCGGCGTGGCGTCCGCCCCGCGCCCCGCTGCGCCTTGCAGCCATGCCGGCAAGGGGTCGCTCAAGGGCGCCGTTCCACCAGACAGGGCGTTCTGTTGCGCGGATTTCGGCTGGCCGTTCTGCAGGACTGTGTCCGGCAAACCCGCAAGAGGAGACGCAGCCAGAGTTGTCGCTGCGGTCTTGTTTTTTGCTGCTTCCGGCGCAAATGCGGGCTGAATCGTCGCGGCAAGATTGACCATCATTCCGGGCGTCAGCGCTGGAGTGGAGATCGGCGTCGCAGCGGCATCCGTCTTGCGGCCATCGTGCGGCAAGTTCTTGCCGCTTTGGGCGGGAGCCGTTGCCGCCTGAATGACACCGCCAGACTGCAGTGCCAGCGCCGCAGCGGCTGCGTTGCCGACGGCGGCATCTTGTGGCGACAGCTGCGCGTCATCCGGCTTGGCCTGCGCTTTGATGTCGCCCATGTCGGCCGAGGCCGACTTTTGCGCATTCGCCTGAGACGGCGCGTAGCCTGCCTTTCCCTGCGCACTCGCCTGATTCGTGACGTTTGCCGGCGCGGCTTGCGACTGCCCCGCACGCGACAAGGCGTCAGAAAAACGCGGCGCGCTCTCCGAGGGCGCAATTGCAGAGGCGGACGCCGACGTTTCGGCGGACGGCGCGGCAGGCGTGGGCAGGACGGAAACGATCAGCGGCATGGTGGCGGTTCAAGCAACGACATGCCCATACAAAGCAAAACCTGCGCCAGCGCGTCTGGCGCTGCGTTGCGGCTAAAAATCTGAACGCTGCTGTGAACTTGGCAGAAACTGCGAAGCCCGGCGCACAGCCCATTCCTGCAGATTTTTCAGGGCGCTGATCTTCTGTCCCTGACGGTTTTGCGCTTGATGCTGGTCGATCAACACCTCAAACGCCTTTTCACGTTGACGTGCCGCGCCCCATTGCGCGGAAAGTTCGGCCAGAAGCTGCTGCTGCTGATTCAATTCAGCCTGTTGCGCAGTGATGGCGGCTTCGATGCGATCGACGAAACCGCGCAGATCGCGCACCTGGCTCCACGCCGTCCCGGCCGAGCCCAGCGCATGCATCTGTTCACGATATTGCGCGGCGTAGCTTTGGAGTTGTTCGAGTTTGGCCTGCGCCGATCGCAACACATCCTGCTGCCTTCCAACCAACTGGCCCGCACTTTGACTGGCTTGCACCGCCTGCGTGTGCAGGGTTTGCAGTGTCTCCAGGCGTTGTGGGCTGATCGTGTTGTGGTAGGTCATGCGCGATGCGGTGATTTGATTCGCACAAAGTGTAAACCCAGGCCTGCTGCGGGCAGGGCAAGCCGTGGAAAACGCGCGGGAGGCTGCGTCAAATTCCCGACATTTCGGACAAGTACGGTGTCATCAGGTCGGCCAGCGCCTGGCGACTTTGCGGCAGGCTGACCGCGGTGTGCATGTCCTGTATCAGGAAGTCGCGGATGGCCGCGTGCGCCTGCACGGCCTGGTCGAGCTGCAGATCGGCGCCCGGAGTGTAGGCGCCTACGGCGATCAGGTCCTGCTGGCTGGTGTAGCGCGACTGCATTTCCTTGAGCTTTTGCATGCGGCGCAGTTCGGACGGGCTGGCGATGCTCGGCATCACCCGGCTGATCGACGACTGCAGGTCGATCGCGGGGAAATGTCCCTGCTCGGCCAGTCGGCGGCTGAGCACGATGTGGCCATCGAGAATGGCGCGCACATTGTCGGCAACCGGGTCCTGCTGGTCGTCGCCCTCCATCAGTACGGTGTAGAACGCGGTGATGCTGCCGCCGCCTTCCGGGCCGTTGCCCGCGCGTTCCACCAGGGCCGGCAGCTTGGCGAACACGGACGGCGGAAAGCCGCGCGCCGCCGGAGGCTCGCCCGCCGCCAGCGCCACTTCGCGCAGCGCCAGGGCGTAGCGGGTGATCGAATCCATCAGCAGCAGCACATTCTGTCCCTGGTCGCGGTAATACTCGGCCATCGCCGTGGCCAGCCTTGCGCCGCGGATGCGGGTCAGCGCCGGGGCGTCCGCCGGGGCGGCAATGACCACGGCGCGGGCGCGGCCCTCCACTCCAAGAATGTCTTCGATGAATTCCTTGACCTCGCGTCCCCGCTCGCCAATCAGCCCGACCACGATGATGTCGGCATCGGTGTGACGCGCCATCATGCCCAGCAGCACGCTCTTGCCCACGCCGCTGCCGGCAAACAGGCCCATGCGCGCGCCGCGCCCCACGGTGAACAGCGCATTGATGGCGCGCACGCCCACGTCGAGTGGCTGCCGTACCAGCGCACGCCCGAGCGGGTTGATCTGCTTGGTGGACAGGGTGGTGTAGCGCGATGCCAGAAGCGATCCGGCGCCGTCCAGCGGGCGGCCGTTGCCGTCGAGCACGCGCCCGAGCAGTTCCGGCCCGACCGGAATGCGGATGTCGCCGGGCACCGGATGCACCCGCGCGCCCGGCGTCAGCCCCTGCACCTCGCCGAGCGCCATGAGTTGTACATGCTCGCCATTGAAGCCCACCACTTCCGCTTCGATGAAGCGGTTGTGCTCGGTGCTGATGCGGCAGCGTTCGCCCAGGCTCACTTCTAGCCCCTGCGCTTCGAGAATCAGCCCGCGCACCCGCACCAGACTGCCGCTGTAGGCCAGTGGCAGGGCGCCACCGGTCAGCAGCCGCCGACGCAGGGTGTGCAGCCGGTTGGATGCGCCCGGCAGACGGGACGCAACCGGCTCGGCCTCGGTCATTGCAGCCCCTCCTCGAACAGTCGGGCCATGATCTGCCGCCAGCGTTCCTCCACCCGCAGGTCCAGTTCGCTCAGGGTGTCGCGGTTGCGTCCGCGCCAGCGGCGGTCCGGCATGGCGCTCTGCCCCGGCGGGGCGGACTGAACGACCACATCGCCGCGCTGCAGATGCTCATCGGCCAGCAGCACGACGCCGCTGGCTTCGAGCTCGGGCGCGGCACTGTGCAGCAGATCCACATCGAGCGGATGCAGCCGCAGTGCGGGCGTGCCCGCCTGCGCCGGGAACGCCGCCAGCGCCTTGCGCACAATGGGCAATATGGCCTCGGGCTGGGCGCGCAATTCATGCAGGACGACCTGCCGCGCAAGTTCCAGCGCCAGGGCAACCAGGGCGGTTTCCGCCTCGGCGTCCAGCGCGGCAACCGGCTGCGCCAGGCGCTGGGCGAGGCTGCGCAAGGCATCGCGCTCTTGCTGCGCCTGGGCGCGGCCAGCGGACAGCCCTTCGGCCTGCCCCGCGGCGAAGCCCTCACGGTGGCCTTGCTCCAGTCCTGCCGCCCTGCCCTCTTCCAATCCCCGCGCTTCAGCCTGGGCGTACACCGCCTCGAACTGCTGCGCGGTCGGCGGCCCGCCGACAGTCTGGCGCGCGACACCGCTTGCCGATGGGTTCTGCGCGCCCATGTCCTGCGGCTGCCAGCGTCGGGCGGATTGGGCGTCTTCCTTGGGAATGATGCGGCTCATGGCGCCATGGGAATGTCAAAGAGCCCAGCCTCAACCAACCAGCGCCTCGCCGCCGCCGCTGCCGAGCTGAATCTGTCCGGCTGCTTCCAGGCGCGAGGCAATCTGCAGGATTTCCTTCTGCGCGCCCTCCACCTCGCTGAGCTTGACCGGGCCCTTGGCCTCCATGTCGTCGCGCATCATCTCGGCGGCGCGTTTGGACATATTGCCGAGGAACTTGTCCTTGAGCGCGCTGTTCGAGCCCTTGAGCGCGAGGATCAGGGTTTCGGAGGAAATCTCGCGCAGCATGGTCTGCAGACTGCGGTCGTCCACGTTGATGAGGTCGTCGAACACGAACATCTGGTCCTGCACCTTGGTCGCCAGTTCGTCGTCCTGCGCGCGCAGATGCTCCATGATGCTCGATGACAGCGCGGTTTCCACCCGGTTCAGAATTTCCGCGGTGACCTTCGGGCCACCCACCGTGCTGACCTGCACGCTCTGCGAATCGCCCGAGAGCTGCTCTTCCAGCACCTCGTTGAGCTCGCGCAGCGCACTGGGTTGCAGGCCGTCGAGCGCGGCCAGTCGCAGCATGGCCTCCCCGGCTTGGCGCGCGGGCAGGAAGTGCAGCACTTCGCCGGCTTGTTCGGGTTCGATATACGCCAGCACCAGCGCCACCACTTGCGGGTGTTCGAGCTTGATCAGCTCGGCAATGGCGCGCGGCTCCAGCCATTTCAGGTTTTCCAGCCCGCTCGATTCGCCGCCGTGCAAAATACGCTCGATCAGCGAATTGGCGCGCTCACCGCCCAGCGCCTTGGTCAGCGCGCCGCGCAGGAATTCGTTGGCGCCCAGCCCCAGCGCCGTCTGCTGTTCCAGCTTGTTGCGGAATTCGCGCATGACTTCATGGGCCTGATCCGTGCTCACGCGGCTGAGCTTGGACATGGCCACGCCCAGGCGCTGCACCTCGCGCGGAGCGAGATGGCGCATGATCTCCGCCGCCTGGTCTTCGCCCAGACTCAGCAGCAGCACCGCGGCCCGGTCCAGCCCGCTGAAATCGGCTGGTTCACTGGCCATCGGACAGCCACTCCTTCACCACCTGCGCCGCCCGCCGCGGGTCTTGCTTGACCAGCTCGCGCGAGATGGCGGCGTCCGCCTCCAGCGTATTGCTCAGGTGGACGGTATCGGGCGCCAGCACGCCGGGCATGCCGGCCGCGGCCAGCTCCGGCCCGCCTCCCAGACCCGCGCCCTGCGCGGCACGGCGCTCTGCCGGATGATCCGCCGCCGCCTCGGGTTCAGCCGATTCGCCGCGGCGGCCCTTCCCGCCGCCGGTCGCGGCCTTGCGCATGGCGCGGTAGGCCATCAGCCCGAGGATGAGGGCAATGACGTAGGGCGCAGCCTGGCGCGCGCCGTCCCACAACCAGGTCTGACGCCACCACGGCAGGGTCTTTTCGGCTTCTTTCTGCGCCGCGGTGAAGGGCATATTGATCACGCTTACCGTATCGCCGCGCTGGCTGCTGAAGCCGATGGCGTTTTCCACCAGTTGTTTCATCTGCCCGAGCTGTGCCGTACTCATGGCCACGGGTTTGCCGCCCTTGGCCTGATCGTTCACCAGCACCGAGACGGACAGGCGCTTGACCGAACCGACCGGCTGCTGCGTGTGGCTGACGGTCTTGTCGAGGTCGTAATTGGTCGTGGCCGAGGAACTGGCCGCCGTGGGCGCCAGGGTCTTGAGACTGGGCGTGATCTGCGTGAGTTGCTGCGGCGTCAGCGGCGCCGAGGCCGAGCCCACGGTGAACGGCGCCGTGACGCCGCCCGGCGGCTGGTTGGACAGCGCTCCGGGCACTCCGGCGGGCAAGCTGCCACTGCCGGACGAGTTGGTGCTCTGCTGCTGCTGACTGAGCACATGGCCCTGGCCGTAAAACACCGAGCTGGATTCGGTCTTGGCGAAGTCGATGTCCGCCGACACTGCCACCCGCACCCCTTCGCTGCCCACCAGGGGGGCCAGCAGTGCCTCGATTTGCTTGCGATACTGCTGCTCGATGGTGTTGCGGTAGGCGAGTTGTTCGGGCTGGATGCCGCTGTCGGCGCGTGGCCCCGCGGTGAGCAGATTGCCGTCCTGATCGATCACGCTGACGTTCTGGGCATTCAGCCCCGCCACCGCCGAAGCCACCAGATGCACGATACCGGCAACCTGCGCGCCGCTGAGCACCCTTCCCGGATAGAGCTTGAGCAGCACCGAGGCCGAGGGCTTTTCCGCCTCGCTCAAAAACACCGAGGGCTTGGGAATGGCCAGATGGACCGTGGCCGCGTCCACCGCCGACAGCGCCTCGATCGTGCGCCCGAGCGAACCTTCCAGCGCCCGCTGGTAATTGACACGCTCGACAAACTGGCTGGTGCCCATCGGCTCGTTGTCGAGCACCTCGAAGCCCACGCCGGCCCCTTTGGGCAGGCCGCCTGCGGCCAATTTCATGCGGGTGGCGTAAACCTGCTGTGACGGCACCTCGATGACCGCGCCGCCACCGGTGATGCGGTAGGGAATGCCCAGTTTTTGCAGCTCGCCGATCACCGCGCCGCCGTCGCGCTCAGACAGATTGGTGTAGAGCACCTGATAGTCGAGGCGGCTGGTCCATATCAGGGTGACGACGATCAGCGCGATCAGCGCGGCCAGGCCCGCCAGCCAGGTGAAGCGCTGGTTCATGCTCATCTGGCGGAATGCGCCCAAGGGGTCTTGCAGTGCGGCGGTGGCGGTCGTGGCCATGATGGAGTGTCAAAAATCTGTCGCGGCAGGAGTTCAGGCCTGGATGTTCATGATGTCCTGATAGGCCGACACCAGTTTGTTGCGCACCTGCAGTGCCGCCTGGAACGAGAGACTGGCTTTCTGCGAGGCCAGCATCACATCGCTCAGACTCACATCGCCCGTGCCCGACACAAACTGTTGCTGCAAGGCGTTGGCCTGCTGCAACTCGCCATTCACCCCGTCGAGGGCGCTTTTGAGCGTGGCGGCGAAATCGGTCTGTTGCGTGGCCGCCGTAGCGCCCAGCGCCGCAGCCGCATTGCCGCCTGCAGCATCCGCCGGTCGCGCCGCAGCCTGCGCCGCCAGACTGCGCATCTGGGCGAGAACGCTTTGCATGGGATCGATTTGCATGAAGGCCTCCGGCAAGTTGTCGTCAATTCATCCGGCTGAAAACCGGCATTCTGTCCTGTTCAAGCAAAAGCCGTTCCACCGGGGTTGTCACACGGAAATCAAAACGAATCCGGCAATTCCATTCCGGCCTCGCGCAGCTTCTGCAGCTTGTGCCGCAGGGTGCGCGGACTGATGCCCAGACGCTGCGCGGCGAGAGATTTGGAGCCCTGGCTCTGCTGCAGCGCGTCGGCAATGAGCTGGCGTTCGCTCAGCGCCAGTTCACTGCCGAGATCACCCGAGGTCAGCGCGGGGGCGAGAGCCGGTGGGGTGAAGGCGCGCGCTGCGGCATCCCCCGTGGGCGCCGAAAACAACAGATCGCCCGCTGCAATCCGGCCGTTCTGGCAGAGGATGGTGGCACGCTGCATCACGTTGTCGAGTTCACGGACATTGCCCGGCCAGTCGTGCGCCAGCAAGGCCTGTCGTGCTGCGCTGTCGAGGTGCGGAGCGGCCTGCAGGCCGAACTGTGCCGCGTACCGCGTCAGCATGGCTTGCGCCAGCGGCAGGATGTCGTCGCGGCGCTGACGCAAAGGCGGAATCTGCAGGGGAAATACGCTCAGGCGGTAGTACACATCCTCGCGCAACACCCCCTGCTTGACCGCCTGCTGCAGGTCGCGGTTACTGGTGGCGATCAACCGCAGGTCGAGCACGATGCGCTTGCGCCCGCCCAGACGCTCGATCTCGCGCTCTTGCAGCACGCGAAGCAGTTTGGCCTGCAGCGCGGGGGCCATTTCCGTCACCTCGTCGAGCAGCAGGGTACCGCCCTGCGCCTGCTCGAACTTGCCCGGTGCGGACTGACCCGCCCCGGTAAACGCGCCTTTCTCGAAGCCGAACAGCGTGGCTTCCAGCAGGGTTTCCGGGATGGCCGCGCAATTGATGGCGATGAACGGCCCGGCCGCACGCGGCGACTGGGCATGGACGAAGCGCGCCATCACCTCTTTGCCCACTCCGCTTTCGCCCAGCAACATGACGGTCACATCGGTCTGCGCTGCGCGGCGGGCAATGTCCAGAATGCTCCGCATCGCGCCCGACTCGGCCACCAGGCCGTCAGGCGCTTTCGGTGCAAGCACGGGTTTGGCTGGGGCAACGACGCTGGATGGCGCGGTCGCCACGGGCGTGTCTTTCGGCACGGACAGGGCCGCGGCTCCGGGGACGAACTGGCGGATTCTGGACAGCGCCTCTGCCAGATCGACCGGTGCGCTCAGATAGTCTGCCGCGCCATTCTGCAGGGCCTGCACCGCCGCCTGCACCGAGGCATTGCGGGCCATGATGAGCACTGGCAAGCCGGGCTGCAGGGCGTGCAGCTGGGCCAGCACGCGGGCGGTGTCGATTCCCCCGCCGTCACCGTCGCAAAACACCAGATCCGGCGACCAGCCCTGCTCCACCGCCTGCAGGGCCGCATCCTGTGCGTCATGCCACTGCGCCACGCAACCCGCGGCACGCAGCGCGTCGCAAAACTGCGGTCCACGCACGGCCTCATGGTCGATCAGCAGAATGCGCGGTGAAGTCATCGGAGTGAACAGCGGGCGGAACGCCGCAGCGGAAGAAAACACCGACAAGTTAGCAAATCCAAGGCCTGCATGGTGACGATTTTCCGGCGCGGCTCGCCAGACCCGCCTGCTTATTCGCGCGGATCAGGCCCCAGCCCGTATTTGCGGATTTTTTCCACCAGGGTGGTGCGGCGCAAGCCCAGGTGCTGCGCGGCGTGAGCGATGACATGGCGGCTGCGCTCCAGCGCCTGTTCGATGAGACTGCGCTCGATCTGTTCGAGGTAGGCGCGCAAGTCCATTCCTTCGGGTGGCAACACGGGCTGCTGCGCCTGCTCGGCCATGGCGTCCATCAGGGCGTGCAGACCGTCCCGGTCACCCTCGTCGGCGGCAGGATGCAGCGCCGGGGTCGGCAATGTCTGCTGCTCGACCGCTGTCTCGCTGCCCTGGCGCAGCTTGGGCGGCAGATCCGCCAGCCGCACGATGGACCCGGAGTGCAGGATGAGCAGCCGCTCCATCAGATTCTGCAGTTCGCGCACATTGCCCGGCCAGCGATAGGTCAGCAAGGCCTGCTGCACCCCGTCGCCCAGCCGCACCCGGCCCAGACCCTGCACCTCCAGACGCTGCAGAGTGTGCTCGGCGAGTTGCAGGATGTCGTCGCCCCGCTGGCGCAACGGCGGCACCTGCAGCGGAAACACATGCAGGCGGTAGAACAGGTCTTCACGGAATCGGCCCAGACCGATCTGCTGTTCCAGGTCGCGGTGGGTGGCGGCGACGATACGCGCCTGCGACGCCAGCACTTCGCTGCTGCCCACGCGCTCGAAACTCTTTTCCTGCAGCACCCGCAGAATCTTGACCTGCAGCGGCGGGCTCATTTCCGCGATTTCGTCGAGAAACAGGGTGCCGCGCCCCGCCAGCTCGAAGCGCCCCTTGCGCACCGTGATGGCCCCGGTGAACGCGCCGCGCTCGTGACCGAACAGCTCACTTTCCATCAGCTCGCCAGGAATTGCACCGCAATTCACCGCAACGAATGGGCGCGCGGCACGCGGCGACCAGCCATGCACCGCGCGCGCCACCAGCTCCTTGCCGGTGCCCGACTCGCCCAGAATCAGCACGGTGCTGTCGGTCTGCGCCACGCGGCGGATCTGCTCGCGCAACGCGCGCATCGGCGCGCTCTCGCCCAACAGCAGGTCAGAGCCGTCGGAGTTCAGAGTCGGGGCGGCGCGGTCGTCAAGCATGGCGACATTCTCGCAGCCCCGCAAACCGGGGGGCGGCTGTGGTGTTCAAGGCAGCTTGCGCAAAATGCCTTCCGCACCAGTGAGCTTGTGCAGCGGTGCCCGCGCTGCGCGCGCGGCGGCGGCATCGCGATATGGGCCGACATAGAACAGGTGCAGCCCGCGCGCCGTCCTGGCCGCCACACAGACCTGGGTGTAACCCGCGCGATGCAGGCGCTGTGCGAGACGGTCGATGCTGCGCTGCTTGCCAAATGCGCCGACCTGCACATACCAGCCGCCCGTGCGGCAGACATGCACCGTGCCAACGCGCTGCTCCCGGGCCGCGGTTGGGCGGGAACTGGTCCTCTCTTGCTTGCTGACAGGCACTGCTGCCTTGTGCCGTTGCGGTTTGGACGGAGCCACAGGCGGCGCGGCGACAGGTGGTGCAGCAGGGGCGGCTGCAGCCGGGCTGGACGCCTCCGGCGGCTTGGATGGCGCGGAAGGCGCTGCGGGAGCAGCAGGCTGCGACGCCACCACCGCGGCCGCCGGCGCGCTTGCCGCGGACAGCGCGTCCATTGCCGCCGCAGCTGTTTTCTCCTGCTGCGCCGTACTCATTGCGGGCCGGGGCGCGGAGGCAGCAACCGCAGAGGCAGACCGTGTCGGCAGGTTCGAGGCGCTGGACGCTGGGTGGATCACCGTGCTCGTGGTTTGCACCGCGGGTTTGCGCAGGCCCACAACGGCCCAGACGATGAGTCCGAGCAGAATCAGGACGCCGAGAGCAAGAATGCTGCGATTGAGCCAGCGCAGGCGGTTTTTCAGGGGGTGCAGGTCGTCGTTCAAGAGGGTGTTCCGTGGCTGGGCGGCGTGGCAGCAGTCGCAGCGGCATCGGGCTGCACCGATGGAGTTTCGGCAGGCACGATGGGCGTCTCGTTCACGTTCGCATTACTGAGGGGCGACACAATCACCACGCTGACGCGGCGGTTGGCCGCGCGGCCTTTGGCGGTGCCATTGCTAGCGACCGGATGATATTGACCATACCCCGCAGCGACAAGCTGATCGGGTTCCACGCCCTGTGCAATGAACATTTCCACCACAGACACCGCCCGCGCCGACGACAGCGCCCAGTTGGAGCGGAACAGCGCGGTGTTGATGGGCCGGTCATCGGTGAAGCCGTTGACCTGGATGGGATAGGCCACGCCCTGCAACACCCCGGCGATCTGGTTGAGCAGGTCTTGCGCCTGCGACGTCAGCTCGGCCTGGCCAGAGGCGAACAGCACCGTGTCGTGAATGTCGATGACAACGCCCAGCGGCGTCATGCGCACTTTGACGTCGCCCTTGCGGATGGCGCTGGCCAACAGAGTCTGAATCTGCCTGGCCACGCCGTCGAGGGTTTTCTGCACTTCCTTCGCACCCGGCCCGCCGCGGCCGGGCTGCACGATCTCGGGCTTTTGCTGCTTGGGAATGGACGGCAGATCGACGGCGGAGGGCATGCTGTTGAACGGCTGCCCCACCTGCACAGGGTTGGGTGTGGTCGGCTGGCCGGTAAATGCGGCCACCATCGTCTGCGACAGCACCTTGTATTTGCCTTCGTTGAGAGAGGAGATGGAATACATCACCACGAAGAATGCGAACAGCAGGGTGATGAAGTCGGCATACGACACCAGCCAGCGCTCGTGGTTTTCGTGTTCCTCGTGTGCTTTTTTACGGCCCATGACTTGACTCGTTCAAAAATGGACGCTCACACGCCCTTGCGCTGCCGCGCCACCTGGCGGCGGTGGTGACGGAAAATCAGCCGGTCGAGATCGTTCTGCACCTGCTGATCCAGCGCATCGAGTTCCAGGGTGTGCCAGAACTGCCCGCGATCCGGGTGCAACTCCGTGATGCGGCCCGACAGCAGCAGCGGCAGCGCGATGCGATGGCGCAGATAAATCCGCGCCCACAGACGGCGCCCTACTTCCAGCGGCTGTTCGCTGGCCCAGCGCAGCTTGCGCGACGACAGCGCGCACGGCCGCTCGGGCGGCAGACTGCCCAGTCCGCGCAGCGCCGCGCTGGCCATGAGCAGCAACAGATCGACCCGGCGCTCCAGGTTCTGGATGGGGTCGGAACGGCCATGCTCGGCCTCGTGCGATACCGGCGGCTCGTCGAGCATGAGCAGCGCGCGCAGTAGGGTATTGTTGTCGGACATGACCTCGGCGCGGGTCTGCGGCGGGTTCAGTTCGTCCGACCAATCCAGCGGAAAGACGCCGTCGAGCTGCACCGCCGCCACCGCGCCATGCAGCGCCTCGGGGTGACTGGCAAAGAAGCGGGAGTCAGGGAAATCGGCGGATTCATTGGACTGGGACATGACGTTCTCCTTGGCGCGCATTGTCCCATTGCAGCAAAAGCCGGGCCAATCCGTGTCGCCACGGAGCCGACTCAGGCCGCAGCCTGTTCCAGACCCTGATGCCAGGAGTCGCGCAGCGCCGTCACCACGGTGCGGCAATCGTCAATGGCCTGCAGGTCGTCAAAAATGTTCGCGTGCGCCAGACGCGCCAGCAGGTAGGTGTAGACCCGCTCCAGGCGTTCGCCCACCGGCTGCTCGGCAAGATGGGGGCCGTCCGGCAGGACAGCCAGCAGATGCTCGACCAGTTGGTAGGCGCGGCCGAGTGCCATGCCCTTGAGGGGCAAATCCTTGCCGCCTGGCTGGCGCAATGCGGCTTCGGCGCGGCGCAGGTATTCCAGAATACCGTCGAGCCCGAGGACGTAGAGCTTGTCCGCGGGAATGCCCTGATTTTCCACTTGGCGGTAGGCACGCATGGCAAAGGCTGCTGCACTCATCAAACTCTCCTGGTGTGACGGCGATCAGCCGCCGATCGGTTTGGAACTGGAGCTGCTGCTCGGCGGATTGAAGAAGGCGGTGAGGTACTGCCCCACCGACTGCAACTGCGCCACCTGGGTCTGCATGGCGTTGAACTGTTGCTGCAGCAGCGCGGTCTGCGAGGCCGCGCTGGTCTGCAACTGCGTGATCTGCTGGTTGATGCCCTTGATGGTGTTGTTCAGTCCGCTGGTCGCGGCCGAGACAAAACCGCTCTGGGTATTGAGCGCCTGGGTCAGAATGGCGTTCATCTGCTGATAAAGGCCCTGGCTCACCGTGATCGAACCCAGGCTCCCGGTGCTCTGGCCAGTGATGTTGACCTGCAGTCCCAGCGCCGGACCTGGTCCGGTGACGGTGAGCTGCTGCCCGGCCCCGGTGCCCACTTGCCCGTTGATCGCGCCCACCACATCGGTGCCCTTGGCACTGAGCAAGGTGGTGCCGATGCCGGTACTGCCGGCCGAAGCCGCCTGTGTGGACACCACGGTGAAGTTTTGCGCACTGCCGTAGTCGGCCGACTGGAATTGCAGGCTGCCGTTGTTGTTGACCGCGGAAATGTTGCTCAAGCCCCGCTGGCTCAGCGTGGCGTTGATGGTGGCCACGATGCTGTCGATGGTCGCGCCCGAGGCCAGCTGCACCGACACACTGGTGGCGCCGGAGCCGATCACCAGGGTTTCCGCACTGGTGATGCCGCCGCTGGCAACCGGGTTGGACGCCGTGACACTGGCCTGCGCGGCCCCGGAGGTGACGTTCACAGCATACGTGCCCGGCTGGGTGCTGTTGCCGGCGCCCACATAGTGCACATTGGCATTGGTGGCCGTGCCCACCTGCCCGAACAGCCCCGCCACGGCGTTGTAATTGCCTTGCAGCGCGGTGGCGAGCTTGCCGCTGTCGAGCGCCAGCGTGCCATCCTGCGCCAGACTCACGCCGACCCCTCCGAGCGAAGTGTAGGCACTGCCGGGCGTGGTGCCCACACCCTGGCCGCTGATGAGATTGAGCAACTGCGTGCGCAGGGTCTGGATGCCGGCATTGCCGATCAGCGGCCCGCTCTGGCCGGACGCACCATTCGTGCCTGGGCTGAACGCGGTGAGCTGATTCAGCGTGCCCATGGCGGTGTTGAAGGCGCTGACAAAACTCTGCACCGAGGTGACGAAGGCGCTGGTGTCATTGGCCACCGTCAGCGTCGTGGAGCCGCTGGCGGTCAGCAGATTCAGACTCACGCCAGGAATCGCCCCGCTGACGGTGTTGGTCGCGCTGGTCACGGCCAGACCGTTGATGCTGACTGAGGCGTTGCGCGCCGTCTGGCTTTCGGTCATGCCGCCCGACGTGCCCGCGCTGTAACTCAGCGCGGCCAGTGAACCGCTCGCCCCGCTGGTGCTGACGGTGAACGCATTGGCCGCGCCGGTGTTGTTGCCCGTGAGCGTGAGGCGATAGCCCGTGCCGTCATAGATGACTGCAGCATTCACCCCGCTGTTGGACTGATTGATCGCTGCGGCAATGCCGTTGAGCGAGTTGTTGCTGCTGTCGATGGTAATGTTGGCGGCCGTGCCGCTGCCCACCTGGATTTGCAGCGTGCCCGTGCCCACTGCCGTGTTGCTGGCCGAGGTGAAATCGCCCGAGTAAACGCTCTGCGTCTGCGCCAGCACGATATTGCTGAGCGAATAAGTGCCCAGCGGCGCATTGGCGCTGGCCGTGCCCGACACCGCGCTGGAATTGCTCAGATTGATCGTGCGGTTGTTGAGCCGCGTGACGTTCTGCAGCCCTGCCACTGTCGATTGCAGACTGGACAGGCTGCTTTGCACCGAACCCCAGGCGCTGAGGGTGGACTGATACGACTGCTGCTGGTTCTGCAGCAGAGTGATGGGCTGCTGATACGCCGCCGACAGCGACGTGATCAGCGACTGCACATTGATCCCGCTCACCAACCCTGAAATGGACACCGACGACATGCTGGACTCCGAACGCTTGACCGCTTGTTGCACTTAACGACACACCCGCCCCGAACTGTAGAGGAGGCGTGCAGTGGATCAGGCTTTTTCCTGCAGCAGGCTGCCGGGGGCCATGGGCTGGTCGGCGCCCTGCGCCGCCGCCTTCACCACCTGCTCCGACGGCACGTAGTAGCGCACGAACACCTGCTGCGTCAGTTTGTCTTTCAACTCCACCAGCAGTTGCCCCGGATGTCCTCCGCTTGAGTCCAGCCCTGCTGTCAACGCGACGGAAGAAGCCCGCTGGTTCACCTGTTTCTGCAAAGTGTCGGCTGCCTGTGCCAGGGTGGCCGGTGGCACGGTGGGCCGGGCGGCAGGCGGCGTTGCGCCTGCGGCGGCCGCTGCCGAGCCGGGTTGCGGCAGCACCGCACCTGAACCGGGCACCGGTGCGGCGCCAGCCGTCTTGGGCACCTGCGGCTGCACCGTGCCAAGCACAGACAATCCCATTGCATTTTGAACGTCCATGATGCCTCCATTCAGGCAGAGGAAACCCAATACAAAAAGCATGAAGCAGATGGCAAAACCCCCGGGACACCTGACGGCGGCCCGGGGAAACCCTCTGGAGAAACAATCAAGCCGTCTTACGGCAGCAGCTTGAGGTAGCTCTGTTGCAGCGAGTTCGCCGTGGCCAGGGTGGAGATGCCCGCTTGCTGCAGGATCTGGTACTTGGACAACTGCGTGGTCGCCTGGGCGATGTTGGCATCCTGCACCACGGACTGCGCCGCCTGCAGATTGGTCGCCGTGGTCTGCGAGTTCTGCACCGAGGCCTGAATCCGGTTCTGGATCGCCCCCAGCGCGCCGCCTTGCTGGTTCAGGGCGTTGATGGCGTTATCGACGACAGAAAGCGCCTGGTTCGCCCCCTGGACCGTCGAGACATCGACCGAGGACACGGACAACAGGCTACTGATGCTGTTCAAGCCGATATAGCCCGCATTCCCCAAGGAATAGCCTTGTGTGGACTGCAGCTGCACAAAGCCTTGCACCAGAGCAACACCAGCGCCGCTGGTGATGGCCGGAGCACTTCCCGCCCTGAGCGACCCGCTGCCGCCGAATCCCGACACCAGGATGTTCTGGCCCTGGTTCTGGCTCAGCACCAGTTGGTTGCTGGAATTGACGCTGGCGGTCACACCGGTCTGCGCCGTGCTGTTGTTGACCGCAGCCACCAGACCGCTCAGGCCGGTGGGGTCGGTGCTGGTGACGTTGGCCGAAATATTGACCGTGTTGGTCGGGCTGCCCGAGGTGCCATTGCTCAGCGAGAACGTGTACGACCCCGTGGTGACGGTGAACGCCACGCTGGTGTTGGCCGTGGCCGTGACACCGGTCTGCTGGGTGATGGCATTGAACGATGCGGCGATATTGGCCGCCGACTCATCGGCCGTCACCGCAACGCCGCTGGCGCCAGCCGAGCCGGAAATGGACACGGTGCCCGCGGTGAAACTGCCGGCGCCGGTGTTGATGGTGTAGGCCGAACCGTAGCCATTATTGGTCACCGAGCCGCCAGCGCCGGAATAGACCGTGCCGCTGGTGCCGATAGTGTTGACGCCGACCGCATTGGCCTGCGAGTTGGCGATGGACACGTTGATGACCTGATTGGCGTTGGCGCCGACCTGGAACTGCTGACCGCTGAAGGTGCCGTCGAGAATGTTCTGGCCGTTGAACTGGGTCTGGGTGGAGATGGTCTGCACCTGGGCCAGCAACTGCGACACCACGCCTTGCAGCGAAGCGCGGTCGGAGGAGGTGTTGGAGCCGTTGGCCGACTGCACGGCGATGGTGCGGATCTGCTGCAGCAGGTTGGTCTCGTTCTGCAGCGCGCCGGTGGCGGTCTGCACCAGCGAGACGGCCTGGTTGCCGTTGGAGACAGCCTGGTTCAGCCCGTTGATCTGCGTCTGGAAACGCTGGGAAATGGCGTAGCCCGCCGGGTTGTCCGCTGGGCCGTTGATCTGCTTGCCGGTGGAGAGCTGCTGAATGTAGGTGCTCAGGCTGCTGGACGTGCCGCCCAGGGCATTGAGCGAATTCAGCGCGTTGACGTTGGTGTTGATGATGCCGGAAATGGCCATGATGGAGCTCCTTTGCTATGGGAAATCCGGCATCCGTGCCGAATACGGACAACCCTGTCCGCATTCATCTTGACGGCACGTCGGCGAGGGACTTTAGGCTTGCCGGTGAAAATTGTTCCCGGGCGTCGGCGTGGTCGTGAAAAGCGTGACGGCCAGGCCGCCGGAAACGCACCTGGGCCGCAGCCGACTGGAAAAGCCGTTTTACGGCAACAGTTTGAGGTAGCTCTGTTGCAGCGAGTTCGCCGTGGCCAGGGTGGAGATGCCCGCTTGCTGCAGGATCTGGTACTTGGACAACTGCGTGGTCGCCTGGGCGATGTTGGCATCCTGCACCACGGACTGCGCCGCCTGCAGATTGGTCGCCGTGGTCTGCGAGTTCTGCACCGAGGCCTGAATCCGGTTCTGGATCGCCCCCAGCGCGCCGCCTTGCTGGTTCAGGGCGTTGATGGCGTTATCGACGACAGAAAGCGCCTGGTTCGCCCCCTGGACCGTCGAGACATCGACCGAGGACACGGACAACAGGCTACTGATGCTGTTCAAGCCGATATAGCCCGCATTCCCCAAGGAATAGCCTTGTGTGGACTGCAGCTGCACAAAGCCTTGCACCAGAGCAACACCAGCGCCGCTGGTGATGGCCGGAGCACTTCCCGCCCTGAGCGACCCGCTGCCGCCGAATCCCGACACCAGGATGTTCTGGCCCTGGTTCTGGCTCAGCACCAGTTGGTTGCTGGAATTGACGCTGGCGGTCACACCGGTCTGCGCCGTGCTGTTGTTGACCGCAGCCACCAGACCGCTCAGGCCGGTGGGGTCGGTGCTGGTGACGTTGGCCGAAATATTGACCGTGTTGGTCGGGCTGCCCGAGGTGCCATTGCTCAGCGAGAACGTGTACGACCCCGTGGTGACGGTGAACGCCACGCTGGTGTTGGCCGTGGCCGTGACACCGGTCTGCTGGGTGATGGCATTGAACGATGCGGCGATATTGGCCGCCGACTCATCGGCCGTCACCGCAACGCCGCTGGCGCCAGCCGAGCCGGAAATGGACACGGTGCCCGCGGTGAAACTGCCGGCGCCGGTGTTGATGGTGTAGGCCGAACCGTAGCCATTATTGGTCACCGAGCCGCCAGCGCCGGAATAGACCGTGCCGCTGGTGCCGATAGTGTTGACGCCGACCGCATTGGCCTGCGAGTTGGCGATGGACACGTTGATGACCTGATTGGCGTTGGCGCCGACCTGGAACTGCTGACCGCTGAAGGTGCCGTCGAGAATGTTCTGGCCGTTGAACTGGGTCTGGGTGGAGATGGTCTGCACCTGGGCCAGCAACTGCGACACCACGCCTTGCAGCGAAGCGCGGTCGGAGGAGGTGTTGGAGCCGTTGGCCGACTGCACGGCGATGGTGCGGATCTGCTGCAGCAGGTTGGTCTCGTTCTGCAGCGCGCCGGTGGCGGTCTGCACCAGCGAGACGGCCTGGTTGCCGTTGGAGACAGCCTGGTTCAGCCCGTTGATCTGCGTCTGGAAACGCTGGGAAATGGCGTAGCCCGCCGGGTTGTCCGCTGGGCCGTTGATCTGCTTGCCGGTGGAGAGCTGCTGAATGTAGGTGCTCAGGCTGCTGGACGTGCCGCCCAGGGCATTGAGCGAATTCAGCGCGTTGACGTTGGTGTTGATGATGCCGGAAATGGCCATGATGGAGCTCCGTCGCCGTGGACATCCGGCATCCATGCCGGAGACGGACAACTTTGCCCGTACTGCGCGTAACGGCACGGTGTCACGAAACTTTAGGGAATTTTTCGCGCCGTGTGTTGCAAGACCAGGTGAAGGCGCTGCAACTGCTGCCGCAGCACCTCGAGTTGCCGCGTTTGCTGCTGCTGCGCGGCCCGCCACTGCGTGCGTTCCGACGCCGCGCCATCGCGCTGCGCCGCGAGGGATTGCGCCGTGGCGATGATGGCGCCGGTGACCTCCTGGATCTGCTCCAGTTGTTGTGCCGATGGATGTCCGTTGGGCTCTGGCTGCTGCGCGTCTGTCGGCAGGTCATCTGCGCCGTGCAGCACCTGCGCCGCCTCGTTCAGTTGTCTGGCGCCGCCGAGCAGCGCGTCCAGATCGGCCTCGGTCTGCGCGATCACCGCCGATTCAGCGCACGGCACGCCGTTCAGATGCGCGAGCTGCAGCCGCAGATTGAGGCCAAGAAGTTGCAGATCATCAGCGGTCCGCGTCAGTTGTCCGGCGTGCTGGCGCAGCGCGGCGGCGGCATGGACCTGCCGCGCGGCGCGGGCCTGTGCATCAAACGCCGTGGCGCGCCTGGACAGTTCCGCAGCCAGCGCGTCCAACTGCTCCCGCTGCGCAAGCGACTTCTGCGCGTCGGTGTTGCCAAGGTCTGGCGGCATTTGCGGCAGGGAGAGTGCCGCCGCCAGTATGGATTCCATGGGCGCCAGTGCCTGCGCCGCGTCCTGTACCTGACGCCGTAACAGGTCGAGCTCGGCCTGGGCCTGCGCCTCCCGCTGTTGCCAAACATGGCCCTGCTCACGCTCGGCGGCCAGCGCGGCTTGAAGCGCCTCGATCTGTGCGCGCAGCTGCGCCGTGCCGTGTGCGGTTTCCACCGCGTTGCTGGATCGCGGCTTGGACTGCCGCGCCGCGGCAGCGTCGATCAGCGGCCACCAGATGGCAGCCAGCGACGCCTTGCACTTGGCCGCCGCGCTCTCTTCTGCATCGGCCTCGCGCAGAGCCTGCTGCACCTGCAGCAGATCAAGCCGGAACGACAGACCGTGATACAGCGCCAGCACCACGAGCAGCGCCGCACCGGCCACCCAGACGGTGAGCAGCAGCCCCGGCTGCGACGGAGCCGCCCACACCAGCGCGGCGAGACTGCCGCCCCATGCCACGGCGGCCAGCCAGAGCAGCAGCAGGCTGCGTTGCGGTGTGCGCTTCATCGGATGTCCTCCCCGCTGTGCGTCTGCAGCCGGTTCCAGCAGGCCTGCCACAGCGCGGCGACGTCAAATACGGCAATGGGCGCGCCGCCCAGCCCGGCTGTCTGGATACCGGCGGACTCGCCCGCATGCAGCAGACCGCGAATCGCGTTCCAGGGCGGCGGCAGGCCGGGCTGCACCGCGGCCCAGTGGCGGGTCAGCGTGGTGGCGGACAAGCGCAGCAAGGGACCCGCGTCATCCACCGCCAGCACCCCTGCCTGCTGCGCCTGTGTCCAGACCAGAAAGCGGGCATCGTCCCCCGCCAGGCTGGGGCGGTGCAGCAGGCAGGCGCCGAGATCGAGCACCAGCAGCGGCCGCCCCTGCCAGGCCATCAAGCCCGGGCTGCAGAGTTGCGTGCCGGTCAGAGGCAGCGGCATCAGCCGTGGCGCGCGCACGATCTGTCGCACCGCAGCGGCCTCCAGCGCGTGTGTCTGATCGCCGAGACGGAACTGCAGCCAGGATGAAATCCCGTTCATGTTCCGACCTCGGTCTGCAGCCAGTCCAGATCGAGCAGCAGCACCGGATATTCGCTCTGCGGCTGCCAGGGCACTCCGGTCCATGCGGCGGCCTGCACGCCGCAGAGCGTTTGCAGCGCAGCTGGCAGCGGCCAGAACACCAGGGTGTCTCTGCCGCCGGTCGCATCCACCCCCAAACCAAACGGCGACGCGTGTGGCTGCGTCTGCAGCATCAATACCGCGCCGCCCGGCGCGGGCGCGGAATTCGGCGCGTTCCAGCGCGCAGAGAGATCGAGCGTCGGCACCGCGATGTCGTCGTGGAGCACGAGCAGCCGCCCGCCGGGGCTGATCCACTGCGGCGCATCGGGCCCGTGCGCAGCAAGCATGCAATCCGCTGGCACAGCCACCGCCCAGGGGCCGACCGACGCGACCTGCACCGTGATCTGGCGCGGCTCGGACCATGCAGACTGATCGGGCTCTGGCTCTGGCTCTGGCTCTGGCTCTGGCTCTGGCTCTGGCTCTGGCTCTGGCTCTGGCTCTGGCTCTGGCTCTGGCTCTGGCTCTGGCTCTGGCTCTGGCTCTGGCTCTGGCTCTGGCTCTGGC
>JAJXTO010000027.1 GCA_021783695.1 Pseudomonadota bacterium
GAAAATTTTTTATCCGATATGGCCGCACAGGAATGGCTCGATCGCAGCTGGCCGATTCGGCGTCTCAGGGCACGCGCCGACGCGGAGGGTCATCTCAGTGGTGAAATGACACGCGATTGGTTGAGGCGGAAGTGGTGCCGACTATCCGAATCGAACGGATGACCTACCGCTTACAAGGCGGTTGCTCTACCAGCTGAGCTAAGTCGGCGTGGGCGTTGGGGGACACCGTGTTGTGCAAAGACGGTGTTACTTCACGCGGATCAGATGAGCGCCACCTGGACGTGGAGCGGTTGGAGGAGGCTCGGGCGAGGGATCGCTCTGATCTGTTTCAGTAGATTTTACCGGGCGCAAGCGGGTTGGCGGGCTGGCGGGTGTCGCTTGTTCGCTCTGATCAACGACGACGGGGGCGTTATCGGCTTGGCCAATGGGTGTGTCGTCGTGACCCGCTTCCAGCGGAAATGCCATGCCCTGGCTGTTTTCGCGGGCGTAGATCGCGGTGACCTGTCCAATGGGCACCAGGATGTCTCGTGCGACCCCGCCGAAGCGCGCTCTGAAACGGATGTCCTCATTGCCGATGTTGAGCGCGCTGGTGGCGTCGAAGCTGATATTGAGCACGATTTCGCCGTTTTTCACGAACTCCATCGGCACGCGCGCACCAGCGCCCACCTGGACCGCGAGGTAAGGCGTCAGGCCGTTATCCGTGCACCATTCGTACAAGGCGCGAATCAGATAGGGCTTGGTGGAAGTGATGTTCTGCGTGCTATCCATCTCGGCGGGAAACTTACTTGCGCATGATTTTTTCAGACGGTGTGAGCGCCTCGATGTAGGCAGGGCGCTGGAAAATGCGCTCGGCGTATTTCGCCAGAGGCAGGGTCGATTTGGGCAGATCAATGCCGTAGTGATCAAGGCGCCAGAGCAGCGGGGCGATGGCGACGTCGAGCATGGAAAAGTCTTCGCCCAGCATGTATTTGTTTTTCAGGAACACCGGCGCGAGTTGGGTGAGGCGGTCGCGGATGGCGGCGCGGGCCTTCTCCAGGGCTTTTTCGTTGGACTTGGTTGCGCGCGATTCCAGGGTGGTGACATGAACGAACAATTCCTTCTCGAAGTTGAAGAGGAACAGGCGTACACGGGCGCGGGCAACCGGATCGCCAGGCATGAGCTGCGGATGCGGGAAGCGCTCGTCGATGTACTCGTTGATGATGTTGGATTCGTACAGGATGAGATCGCGTTCGACCAGGATGGGTACCTGGCCGTAGGGATTCATGACACTGACGTCTTCGGGTTTGTTGAACAGGTCGACGTCACGGATTTCGAAATCCATGCCTTTTTCGAACAGCACGAAGCGGCAACGCTGCGAGAACGGGCAGGTCGTGCCGGAATAGAGCACCATCATGAATGCAGACTCCTATCAAAAAAACGAAGGTCCACCCCGGTGTATTGTCACCCTGATGGGGCGCGGATCGGGGAAGGCCCGGCCTGGGGCTCAAAAAACAACGGGGTGGCGCAGCCACCCCGGCAATTCGGATTGGACGTAAAGCCCGGGGTACGGGCGAGTGCCAGTGTTACGTCACATCTTTCCAGTATTCGGATTTCAGTTTCCAGGTGATGAAGCTGAACAATCCCAGGAAGATGAGCACAATGACTCCAAGGCGCTTGCGGAACAGTTGGTCGGGCTCGGCCATCCACTGCATGTAGGCGACAAGGTCGGCAACTGTCGAATCATACTCGTTTGCCGATTCCGCTCCTTTGGTCAGCTGGGTGTAGCCAACAAAGGTCTTGAGCTTGATGGCGGGGTCCGCAGGGTCGGGGGCGACCTGGAAATTGGCTGCGCGCTCGCCTTGCAGCATCCACAACGGGTTGGGCATGCCCACGCCTGGAAACACCAGATTGTTCCAGCCGCTCGGGCGCGTGTCGTCGCGGTAGAAGGTGCGCAGATAGGTGTAGAGGTAGTCCGTCCCGCTGCCACGGTGCGAGGCCAGCGCCTTGGTGATGATGGACAGATCGGGCGGTTCAATACCGAACCATTTCTCGGCCTGCGCCGAAGTCATGGCAACCCGCATGGTGTCGCCGATCTTGGCGCCGCCGAACATCAGATTGTGCTGAATCTGATCGTCGGTCAGGCCGATGTCGCGCAGGCTTTCATAGCGCATGTACTTCGCCGAGTGACAGCCCAGGCAGTAGTTGACGAACAGCCGGGCGCCATTCTGCA
This sequence comes from Pseudomonadota bacterium, assembly GCA_021783695.1. Classification (GTDB taxonomy): domain Bacteria; phylum Pseudomonadota; class Gammaproteobacteria; order Burkholderiales; family Burkholderiaceae_C; genus Thiomonas. The sequence continues at coordinate 2,210 of JAJXTO010000027.1, forward strand.
GAGCCAGGATGTTGTTGACCCGGTAGGGTGCATGATCAAGAGGGATCTCTTGCTCTTCAGCGGCAGCGCTGGCTGCGCCTTGCAGCATCAGACCAAGCAGCAGCCCCAGACACAGTCGGTGCAGGAAGGATTTCATGGGCGCACGCATCAGTGGGCTTTGAAGGTCAGGCGTTGCGGCACGGGTTTGAACATCCCGAGTTGGCTCCACCACGGCATCAAGAAGAAAAAGCTGAAATACAGCAGGGTGCAGGTCAGTGCCACGGCATAGGCCACAGGCGAAGGCGGCTGGATGCCGAAATAGCCCAGGACAACGAAATTGATCGCAAACAGGGTGTAGATGGCGCGGTGCCATGTCGGACGGTAGCGGATGGACTTCACCGGTGAATGATCCAGCCAGGGCAGGAAGAAGAAGATCACGACCGCGCCGCCCATGCTGACCACGCCCCAGAACTTGGCATCCACCGTGGCCAGCGCCCAGAACAGCAAGCCGCCGCCCACGGCAAACAGCACGGCACGCGTGGGTTTGCCGCGGTGACGCCAGAGTGCAAACAGCGTGGCGACAGCGACCACGACCATCCAGATGTGCACCGTATTGCTCGTGGTGGCGCGCAGGATGGAATAGAACGGGGTGAAGTACCACACCGGCGCGATGTGCGGGGGGGTTTTCAGCGGGTTGGCCGGGATGAAGTTGTTGTGCTCGAGGAAGTAGCCGCCAAACTGCGGGGCGAAGAACACCACGGCGCAGAAAATCATCAGGAACACCGACAGTCCGAACAGATCGTGCACGGTGTAGTAGGGGTGGAAGGCCACGCCGTCGCGCGGAATGCCGCGACCGTCCTTGTTGTCCTTGATTTCCACGCCATCCGGGTTGTTCGACCCCACCTGGTGCAGCGCGATGATGTGCGAACCGACCAGGCCGATGAGCAGCAGCGGAATGGCGATGACGTGGAAGGCGAAAAAGCGGTTGAGCGTCACATCGCTCACCACATAGTCACCGCGAATCCACACCGCCAGATCCGGGCCGATGAGGGGAATGGCGGAGAACAGGTTGACAATGACCTGTGCGCCCCAGAACGACATCTGCCCCCATGGCAGCAGGTAGCCGAAGAAGGCCTCGGCCATCAGGCACAGGAAGATCAGGCAGCCGAAAATCCAGATGAGTTCGCGCGGGGTACGGTAGGAGCCGTAGATCAGACCGCGGAACATGTGCAGGTACACCACGATGAAAAACGCCGACGCGCCGGTGGAGTGGATGTAGCGGATCAGCCAGCCCCAGTTGACGTCGCGCATGATGTACTCGACCGAGCCGAACGCCAGCGCGGCGTCGGGCTTGTAGTTCATCACCAGGAAGATGCCGCTGACGATCTGAATGGCCAGCACCACGATCGACAGCGAACCGAAGTAGTACCAGAAGTTGAGATTCTTCGGCGCGTAATACTCGGTCAGGTGCGCACTCCACAGCGAGGAGAATGGAAAGCGCTTGTCGATCCAGCCGCGCAGCCCGCCGTGTTCCGGCGCGGGATGCGCTCCATGCAGCGATTGATCTGCCATTGAGAGGTCTCCTGTTGGTCTTGTGGGGATTGCGGCGCAGCGTCGGGCAGGCTTCAGGCCTGCTCGTGCTCGCCGATGCGCAGTTTGGCGTCGGTCACATACATATAGGGCGGCACGACCAGGTTGTCGGGCGCCGGCATGTTCTTGAACACCCGGCCGGCCAGGTCGAACATCGAGCCGTGGCAGGGGCAGAGAAAACCGCCGTCCCAGTCGGACGGCAGCGAGGGCTGCGGCCCGGGTGTGAAGCGGTCCACCGGCGAGCACCCCAGGTGAGTGCAGATGCCCACGACCACCAGGTATTCCTTCTTGATGGAGCGCCACTGCGTCTGCGCCCAGATCGGGGTAGGGAAGGCGGTGCGCTTGGAATCGGGATCGGCGACGAGGGACTGGGTTTCGTTGAGCGACTCCAGCATGGCCGGGCTGCGATGCAGAATCCAGACCGGCTGCCCGCGCCACAGGACTGTCATCTTTTCATTCGGTCGCAGGGTGCTGATGTCCACGTCGACAGGCCCCCCTTCGGCGCGCGCCTTGGCGGAAGGCGCCATCGAATCGACAAAGGGAACGGCCGCACCCCCTGCTGCCACGCAGCCGGCGCAGCCTGTTGCAATCAACCATGTGCGACGTTTTGAATCCATATCCGTACTCCGCGAAAGATGGCGCATTGTTCCCTGCGCAGCCCCGCTTGGACATTAGGACAACCCTCTATAAGCACGCACTGATTTAGGTGTTTGTCGTTGATAAATGTCAAATGGAATTCTGCTGCGGCGCAACAATGTGAAACCCATGACGAGGCTTGCCACACCTTGATTGGAGGCAAGCGCGATGTTCGTGTTCAGTTTTTTGGCTGCGCCCCGTCGACCCGCGGCTGCGCGGGCGGCAGTCGCGGTCCGGCAATGGACAAGGGGCGGCGCAAGGACATGCGTTTGGCGTAATGCCCTTCCATGCGCTCCAGCACTCCGGAGAGAAAGCGCACGGCTTCGATGAGATGCGGCCCTTTGTTCAGCATGGCGCATTCCGCGCGGATGCTCACGGCAGCGTCGGTCACTTCGGGGCGCGAAGGTTGGCCGCTGTGCGCCAGGGTGTCGAGAATCTGCGTGGCCCAGATCACCGGCAGGTGAGCCGCTTCGCAAAGCCAGAGGATTTGTTCCTGCGCTTCGGACAGACGCTCGAATCCGAGCTCCACCGCCAGATCGCCACGCGCCACCATCACCCCCACGCGCGGGTACGCCAGAGCTTCGAGCAGGATGGCCGGCAGTTGGGCGAAGGCCTGGCGGTTCTCGATTTTCAGCACGATGCCCGCATTGCTGTGTCCCAGCGCGGCAAGCTGGGCGCGCAGCGTGGAGACGTCCTGCGGGCCGCGCAGGAAAGACAGCGCGACCAGATCGACCTGTGCGGCCATCACAGCCAGATCGGCGCGGTCTTTTTCGGTCAGCGCCGGGGTGTCGAAGGTGGTGTCGGGGAAGTTGATGCCTTTTTCCGCCTTGAGCTTGCTGCCGTTCGGCGCGGCACGGGTAACCCGCAGCCACATGCCCTCTGGTGCGCAGGTTTCGATGACGGCGCCGATACGGCCGTCATCCAGCCACACGGACTGCCCCACTTTGGCCGATGTGAATGCGGCCGCCAGGGTGCAATGGACTTGGGGCGGATCGGTGAATCCGCCCTGGTCGTTACGCACGCCGGGGTGGCCGGGCCGATCTTCACGCAGCAGCAGCAACGGATCGCCAACGAACAGCCGCAGTTCGCCCGGCACTTCGGCAATGCCCTGAAAGACGCCGATGCAGACCGCGATCTCGTCACCCAGCAGGGCGAATGCCATGCCTTCTTCCAGGTAGACCGAACGGACGAAGGCGAACTGGAGCAGCTCGCCCTGGCGCGCTTCAAGCGTGCCGTGGCGCGCGAGCCCGCGGGCGTCCGTCACGCGCAATTGCAAGGCCGAGGGCAGCACCTCGGGCAGCGCCGGGCGAAGCGCGTCGGCCACCAGCACGGCTTGGAGCGCATCGTCTCGCGGCGCCGGGCCTGTGCCGCACCACAAACCGAGCCGCGCGGGTTCGAGAACCTGTCCGCGCAGGTTGCGACGTGGCCGCAGATGCAGCACCCGGCCCCGCGGCAACAGGCTTCCGGTGCGCGACTTGGGTCCGGCCAGGTCGATCTGCACCAGCGGGGCCAGCCCCTGCGCACCCGGCGTGGCGTGAACCAGCGCGGCCATGCGCTGCCAGACCGTCGCGTCGTCGTGCGCGCAGTTGATGCGCGCCACATCCATGCCAGCATGGACCAGATCGCGCATGCTCTGGATATCCTGCGCGGCTTCTGTTGCCAGAGTCACCATGATGCGCACGTCGCGCTGCGGTCGCGGCGGGTTGAGCAGCGCGGCGGCGTTGTCCTGCAGCAGTTGCGTGCCCTGGGTATGCGAGCAACAGGGCGCGGCGCGCGGGGCGTGGGGCAGACCGAGCATCTCCTCCAGGCGCGCGGCGACGGCATCGAGCGCGGCAAGCACGTGGGTTTCCAGGCTGCCAAGGGATGACAGGCCGAGCTGCGCCAACTGCAGTTGCAGCGGGCGCAGGTCGAGCTGACGCACTGCGAGGTAATGCAGCAGATTGCGCGCGCTGACCTGCCGCGCGGCAGGCAGGGCGGCGATCTGTGCGGCATGTGCCTGTTCCTGCTGCAGCGCCGAGGCGCGCAGTTGGCAGATGGCGGCGAGCAGATCGGCCGGAGACGGGGTGGAGGGTGTGGCGGACATGCCGCGTTGGTACCACGCGGGGATGTCTGCGCTGTGTCATCGCCTGCGCGCAGGGGTGTTTATCAGAACTGCTCGTCGTCGCGCAGATAGCGCCATGCCCCCAGCGGCAGCGCGCCCAGGCGCACCTGGCCGATGCGCACACGCTTCAGGCCGGTCACGCGCAGACCGACGAGTTCGCACATACGTCGGATCTGGCGCTTCTTCCCTTCGCGCAGCACAAAGCGCAACTGCTGCGGATTGATCCACTCCACTTGCGCAGGGCGCAGCGGCTGGTCGTCGAGCGCCAGGCCGTGGCGCAGCAGGGCGAGCTTGCTCTCGGGAAAGGCGGACTGTACGTCGTCGACTCCCGCAGTGCGGGTTGGCGCATCGCTCAGGCTGACGCGCACCAGATATTCCTTTTCGACGGCGCTGTCCGCACCGATGAGCTGACGGGCGATGCGGCCATCCTGTGTGAGCACCAGCAGACCGGTGGAGTCGATGTCCAGCCGACCCGCCACCGCCAGATGATGCAGGTGGGCGGGAGAGAATTGCCGCGGCGCGTCACACTCTTCCCAGCGGCTCTCGGCCTTGATCAGCGCGACTGCCGGGGTATAGCCATGCTCGGCCTGCGCGCTGACATAGCCCACCGGCTTATTCAGCAGGATGGTGGCCTGCGCCGCCTGCTGGCGCTGGGCGACTTTGCGGATGACGATGCGCGCCGCGGTCAGATTGGCTGCCACCTTGGTGCCCAGTACGGCCGGGGCGCCGTCGAGCATGACCCAGCCGCGCTCGATCCAGTCGTCCGCCTCGCGCCGGGACGCCAGGCCAAGTTCGGACATGCGTTTGGACAGCCGCACGGTGGCGTTCGGGTCGCCGTACGCAACGGGCGCTGCGGCTGCCTTGGGGGGCGATTTGCGCCGGGAAGTGGGATCGGCGTCGGTGTGCAGAGCATGTCCGGGCCAGACGGAAGCGGGGCGGGGTTTGGTGTTCATGGTGGGCAGCCGCGCAAGGCGATCATCCCTTTTCAGAAATCGATGGGCTGGGTGGTGGACGGTGCGCAGTGCAACCGGGTGCGCAATCCGCTGGCAATCGCGCGCAGGGGCAGTTGCGAGATCACCAGCCCGCAAAAAACCAGCACGCAGCCGAAGAGCGCGCGTGCATCCAGCGCCTGATGCAGCACCAGCCAGGCTGCGAGCGCTGCGAACACGCCTTCCATGCTGAAAATCACGGCGGCATGGGCCGCAATGGCGTCGCGCTGCGCCACCACTTGCAGGGTGTAGGCCACGCCGACAGACAGCGCGCCACCATACACAATGGTCCATGCGGCACGCTGGAGCGCATCGAGGCTGATGGTTTCCACCACCACGCCGGTGCCCAGGCAGAGCAGACCGCAGACGACGAACTGCACCGCCGCGAGCTGCAGCGGATCGTGGCGCGGCGCCACCCGGCCCAGCAGCAGGATCTGCCCGGTGATGAACAGCGCGCCGCCCAGCTCCAGCCAGTCGCCATGGCGCACGCTGTACCCGCTTCGCACGCTGAGGAGATACAGGCCCAGCATGGCGAGCAGCGCGCCCAGCCACACGCCGGCGCCGATGCGTCGCCCCCACAGTAGTCCGAGCAGGGGCACGAGTACGACGTACAGCGAGCTGATGAACCCGGCATTGGCTACCGTGGTGGATTCCAGCCCGATCTGCTGCATGGAAATGGACAGGGCCACCAGCACCCCGAGCAGGCTACCGTCGCGCAACAGGCTGCGCGGATTGGAATACGGATGCGCGGCGGGCTCGGGGCGGCGGCGCAGCGTCATGAATGCCAGCACCACGGCGGCGCCCAGCAGAAAACGCAGGCCGGTGTAATAGAACGGACCGATCGTGCCGATGCTGGCCGTCTGGGCGACGAAGGCCGTGCCCCAGATGAGCGAGGCCAGCAGCATCAGGGCGCTGGCGCGGTGCGAGGCGGTGGACGTGGACATGGGGGATCAAACGAAAACCGCCACGCAGAGCGCGCGGCGGAAGGCGGTAATGATAGGGGCTTACATGCTGCGCCGGTACTGTCCGCCGACCTCGAACAGCGCCGTGGTGATCTGCCCCAGGCTGCACACCCGCGCCGCGTCCATCAGCACCGTGAACACATTGCCGTTGTCGATGACGGCCTGCTGCAGACGTTGCAGCATGGCAGGGGCCTCGGCGGCGTGGCGCTGATGAAAATCGGCCAGGCGACGCAGTTGCGATTCCTTTTCATCCTCGGTGGAGCGTGCGAGTTCCAGGTGCGTGGGCACCGTGTCGCCATGCGGGTTGCGGAAGGTATTGACGCCGATGATGGGCAGCTCACCGGTGTGCTTGCGCATTTCGTAGTGCATGCTCTCTTCCTGGATCTTGCTCCGCTGGTAGCCGGTTTCCATCGCCCCCAGCACGCCGCCGCGGTCGGCAATGGCTTCAAATTCCTTGAGCACGGCTTCTTCCACCAGGTCGGTGAGTTCCTCGATGATGAACGCGCCCTGGTTCGGGTTCTCGCACTTGGCCAGTCCCCACTCGCGGTTGATGATGAGCTGAATCGCCATCGCCCGCCGCACCGATTCCTCTGTCGGCGTGGTGATGGCTTCGTCGTAGGCGTTGGTGTGCAGGCTGTTGCAGTTGTCGTAAATGGCGATGAGCGCCTGCAGGGTGGTGCGGATGTCGTTGAACGCGATTTCCTGCGCGTGCAGGCTGCGGCCGCTGGTCTGCACGTGGTACTTGAGCTTCTGGCTGCGTTCATTGGCGCCGTATTTGTCGCGCATCGCCACCGCCCAGATGCGCCGCGCGACCCGGCCGAGCACGCTGTATTCCGGGTCCATGCCGTTGCTGAAAAAGAAGCTCAGGTTGGGCGCGAAGTCGTCGATGTGCATGCCGCGCGCCAGATACGCTTCCACGAAGGTGAAGCCGTTGGACAGGGTGAAGGCAAGCTGGCTGATGGGGTTGGCTCCGGCCTCCGCGATGTGATAGCCGCTGATGCTCACCGAGTAGAAGTTGCGCACCCTGTGGTGGACGAAATACTCCTGGATGTCGCCCATCACCTTCAGGCTGAATTCGGTGGAGAAGATGCAGGTGTTCTGCCCCTGGTCTTCCTTGAGGATGTCGGCCTGCACCGTGCCGCGCACGTTTTCCAGCACCCAGGCGCGGATTTTCTGCGTTTCGTCGTCGGTGGGCTCGCGGCCATTGTCGGTGCGGAACTTGTCGAGCTGCTGGTCGATGGCGGTGTTCAGGAACATCGCCAGGATGGTCGGCGCGGGGCCGTTGATGGTCATGCTCACCGAGGTGGCCGGATCGCACAGGTCGAAGCCGTCGTACAGCACCTTCATGTCGTCGAGGGTGGCGATGCTCACGCCCGAGTTGCCCACCTTGCCGTAGATGTCGGGGCGGCGGTCGGGGTCGGCGCCGTACAGTGTGACCGAGTCGAATGCGGTGGACAGGCGCTTGGCCGGCATGCCTTCGGACAGCAGCTTGAAGCGCCGGTTGGTGCGGAAGGCATCGCCTTCGCCGGCGAACATGCGGGTCGGATCTTCATTCTCCCGCTTGAAGGCGAAGGTGCCTGCGGTGTAGGGAAAACTGCCGGGCACGTTGTCGCGCATCAGCCAGCGCAGCACCTCGCCGTGGTCGGCATATTTTGGCAGCACAACCTTGCGGATGGTCGTTCCCGACAGGGTGGTGTGGGTGAGTGCGGTGCGGATTTCGCGGTCGCGGATTTTCACCACATACGCGTCACCGGAGTAGGCCTTTTGCATGTCCGGCCATAGGCTCAGCAGCTTGCGCGCGGCGGGCGACATCCGGGCTTCGCGCTGCTCGGCCAGGTCGGTGACGGCCTGCACCGCGGAGATTTTGTGCGGGTTGGCAGCGTGCAGCATGCGGCCACTTTCGCGCAACTGCTGCGCCTCGCGTGCCAGTGTGGTCTGCGTCTCCACGCTGCGGTGATAGCCACGCAGCGCGCTGGCAATCTCGGCCAGATAACGGCTGCGCGCGGCCGGCACGATGGGCGTCTGATGCGTGCTGTGGCGAGTGGCGGCGATGGGCAGGCGCCCGGGTTTGAGCGCGAGGCCGTGCGCGGCCAGCCGCGGCTTGATCGCCTGATACAGCGCGGTTACGCCGTCGTCATTGAAGCGACTGGCCATGGTGCCGAACACCGGCAGATCGTCGGGCTTTGTGGTCCAGGCTTCGCGGTTGCGCTGCAACTGCTTGGCCACGTCGCGCAGCGCGTCCATCGCGCCCTTGCGGTCGAACTTGTTGATGGCCACGAAGTCGGCGAAGTCGAGCATGTCGATTTTCTCCAGCTGACTGGCCGCGCCGAATTCCGGCGTCATGACGTACAGGCTGAGATCGACCAGCGGCACGATGGCCGCATCGCCCTGGCCAATGCCCGAAGTCTCGACGAGGACGAGATCGAAGCCCGCCGCCTTGCACGCAGCAATCACATCAGGCAAGGCCTTGCTGATTTCGCTGCCTGCCTCGCGTGTGGCGAGACTGCGCATGAAAATGGGAGCCCCCACGCTTGCCGCTGGCGCGTCTGCGCTGCCCCCCGGTGGGGCGGTTTGTCCTTGGGACGGCCCGGCGGACGATCGGTCTCTGCTGGTCCACGGGCCGATGGCGTTCATGCGAATGCGGTCGCCCAGCAGCGCGCCGCCACTCTTGCGCCGCGAGGGGTCGATGCTGATGACGGCCGTACGCAGCGCGTCGTCCTGGTCGAGCCGCGCACGGCGAATCAGCTCATCCACCAAGCTGCTCTTGCCCGCGCCGCCAGTGCCCGTCACGCCCAGCACCACGCCGTGCGCAATCTCGGCACGGGCGTGGAGATCGCGCAGCAGCGCCGCATCTGCCGCGCCATTTTCCAGCAGGGTGATGACGCGCGCGAGCGTTTGCGCATCGGTGCGCAGTCTGTCCGGCGCGTGATTGCCGTCCAACGGAGGCAGGGGTTGGTCGGCACGCTTGAGCATGTCTCCGATCATGCCCTGCAGGCCCAGCGTCTGCCCGTCCTCCGGGCTGTAGATGCGCGCCACGCCGTAGGCCTGCAACGCGTCAATCTCGTCGGCCACGATGACCCCGCCGCCGCCGCCGAACACCTGGATATGCCCTGCGCCTTCAGCGCGCAGACGGTCGATCATGTAGCGGAAAAACTCCACATGCCCGCCTTGATAACTGGAAATGGCGATGCCGTGCGCGTCTTCCTGAATGGCCGCGGTGACGATGTCATCGACCGAGCGGTTGTGGCCCAGATGGATGACCTCCGCTCCCATGCTGATGAGGATGCGCCGCATGATGTTGATCGCCGCGTCATGGCCGTCGAACAGCGACGCTGCCGTGACAAAGCGCAGCCGCTGCTGCGGGCGGTAGGCAGCCAGAGTCCTGGCATCGGACAGGTCAGTCATCGCAGTCTCCTTCGGCGCGGCGTGCATGGCGCCGCGACATGATTTGTTGACGTATACGTCAATTTGGGACTTTAGCCGATCCGCGATCTTCTGCTCGCGCTCTGGCCTTGAACGGTTGGCTTGGACTCCGTCAAAACCCTAAGCCAGCTTTCAGTCGGCGGGATTAGTCTTCGCATGGCGCCAACCTGAAAAAATGCAGGTTGGCTGGCATGTTGCCGATCAATCAATCAGGAGACAGTCATGCGCAGACTCTTTTTCCTTGCTCCGGACGTGCAAAACGCGCACGCCCTGGTCGATAGCCTGCTGCTTGCGCGAATTCCGGACAAGCATATTCATGTGCTGGCGCGCGAGGGCACGCAGTTGGGTGATCTGCCCGAAGCGGGTATCGCGCAGCGTTCCGATCTGATTCCGGCCATCGAACGCGGCGCGGCGGCGGGTGGCACCACGGGTCTGATCGCCGGACTGGTGGCGGTGGCGCTGCCGGGCATGGCCATCATTCCGGCTGGTGGCATCGTCATTGCCCTGGCTGCCGCCGGCGCGCTGGTGGGGAGCTGGGCCAGCAGCATGGTCGGGGTGAGCGTGAGCAGCACCCGCTTGGAGCGTTTCAAGGACGCCATCGCTTCCGGCCAGGTGCTGGTGATGGCCGACGTGGCGCATGAGCATGTGCAGACCATTCTGGACCGCATGAAAGATTGCTGCCCGAATGTGGCCTCCGAAGGGATGGATGCCGACATCCCGGCATTTCCTTGAGATTTTCCTGAGATTTCCAAAACCGGTTCAGACCCCGAGCAGGTCTTTGGCCACGCGGGTGATCTGCGCCACGCCAGGGTGGGTGATGCGTCGCTCCACCGAAATGGCGTAGAACTCCTGGTGCATGTCCTCGCAGTGACCCAGCAGGCGCACGCCCAGCTCGCGTTCCAGATCGGCCTGCAGCACGCTGGGCGCGGCAAACGCGCCGCGTCCCTCGCGGCCAAAGGCGGTCATCAGGGCGCCGTCTTCAAACTCCCCCGCGACATGCGCTGCGATTTTGTGGCTGCCCAACCACTGGTCGATCTGGCTGCGCACCGCAGAACTTGTGGCAGGTAGCAGCAGCGGCAGCTCCGCCAGGCAGTGCGGAAAGGTCTGCGCGGCGCGTGCGGCGAGTTGCGGTGCGGCAAAAAAACTCAGGGTGGTGCGGCCGAGACGGTGGTTGAATGCGCGTACATTCACATGGCTTGGCAGGGGGGCGTCTGCAATCACCATATCGAGCCGGTGCACCGCCAGATCGGCCAGCAGATCGTCCATTTCACCCTCCTCGCAGAGGAGACGGGGCGATTCGTCCCCTTGCAATGCCGGCTCGATCAGCCGGTAGGCGATGGCTTTGGGTACGGCGTCGGTGACGCCGATGCGCAGCGGTGCGGCGGGGCGTGTGGGCTGATCGTGCTGCAGCGCGGCTTCCAGCTCGGCCCCCAGGGTGAAGATCTCCTCGGCGTAACGCAGCGCCAACTGGCCGGGTGCGGTGAGCTCCAGGCCGCGTCCGTTCTTGCGAAACAGGGGCTTGCCCAGTTGCTCTTCCAGCAGCTTGATCTGCCCGCTGAGGGTTTGCGGCGTGATGTGCAGCTGCCTGCCCGCACGCACGATGCCGCCGGTCTTTGCGGCCACCCAGAAGTAGTGCAGGTGCTTGAAATTCATGTCGCCATCCCTTCAATCAGTTCGTATAAATCGAAATTAAAAAGTCATAAATACGAATTTACGCGAAGTGTTTGCGTGCGTACAGTGCACCCTATCTTCTTTTGACTGGAGCTTGACATGAATGACAGCAATACCTGGGGCAAGAGTGCCACGGTCTATTCATCCGGCACCGCCACCGCCTCCGTTCCCGCCCATCGTGTGCTGCGCAATACTTATGCCCTGCTGGCGCTGACGCTCACGTTCAGTGCAGCTGTGGCGGCAGTCAGCGCTGCGCTCAAACTGCCGCATCCCGGCATCATCATCACCCTCGTGGGCTACTTCGGCCTGCTCTTTGCCACCTACAAGTTGAGCAACAGCGCATGGGGCTTGGGCGCGGTGTTCGCGCTGACCGGCTTCATGGGCTATACGCTGGGTCCCATCGTCAACCATTACCTGACGATGCAGGGTGGCGGCGAGATCGTGGCCATGGCGTTCGGCGGCACCGCGCTGATCTTCTTCGGCCTGTCGGCCTGGGTGCTGACCAGTAAGCGCGATTTCAGCTTCATGGGCGGCTTTCTGTTTGCCGGCATGATCGTGGCGCTGCTGGCTGGTCTTGCGGCCGTGTTCTTTCAGATGCCCGCCTTGTCGCTGACGGTTTCCGCCGCGGTGGTGCTGCTGATGTCGGGCATGATCCTGTTCGAGACCAGCCGCATCGTGCACGGTGGCGAGACCAACTACATCCTGGCTACGGTGAGCCTGTTCGTGAGCATCTTCAATCTGTTCACCAGCCTGCTGCAGTTGCTTGGCTTCATGGGCAGTGACGAGTAAGGCGTATGTCGGCCGAAAGGGGGTTTCACATGCAATGTCCGCACTGTGCTGGCACGACGCTGGTGATGGCCGAACGTCAGGGCATCGAGATCGATTACTGTCCGACATGCCGAGGCGTCTGGCTCGATCGCGGCGAACTCGACAAGATCATCGAGCGCGCCACGGCGGCTGAACCGGCATCGGTTCAGGTGGCGTCGGCCCATGCCACGCCATCGGCGCCGCAACGGCCAGCGCCGCGCCAGCCGGATTTCGAAGACAGCGATTTCCGCAAGCCGTCGCACGACCCGCGCTATGGCCAGCAACCCTACAGAAAGCGTAAATCGCTGCTGTCCGATCTGTTTGATTTCGATTGACACACTGCGCTCCAACCGTGTCATTGTTTGAAGGGCTGCGGCCCTTCTTTTTTTGATGTCTCCTGCCCATCATGGAAATTCTGCAGTCTCCGTTTCTAGGTCACGCCGTCTGGCTCTGGCTGGTGTTTGGCGGCGTGGTCGCGACCTTGCTGGCACTCGATCTCGGGGTGTTGCACCGCGATGGCGGCGAGATCAGCGTGACGGAAAGCCTCTGGCTTTCGGCCGGCTATATCGCAGTCGCCCTGGTGTTCGGTGGCTGGCTGTGGTGGCAGGAGGGCGCGCAGGCGGGCATGGATTATTTCACCGCCTACGCGGTGGAAAAGAGCCTGTCGCTCGATAATGTGTTTGTCATCTCACTGGTGTTCACCGCCTTCGCCGTGCCGCGCCAGTATCAGCACCGCGTACTGTTCTGGGGCATTCTGGGGGTGATCGTGATGCGGGCGTTGCTCATCGGCGCAGGTGCCACGTTGATACAGGAGTTCCACTGGATTCTCTACCTGTTCGCTGCCTTCCTGATCTACACCGGGGTGAAAATGCTCTGGGCCGCCGACCATGCGCCCGACCCGATGCGCAACCCCGTGTTGCGGCTGATCCGGCGCATCGTCCCGGTGACCGAGCAACTGCACGGCAAGGCGTTCTGGGTGCAGCGGGCCGATGCCAGCGGGCGGCTGCGGCGCATCGCCACGCCTTTGTTCATGGCGCTGGTGACCGTGGAACTGGCCGATCTGGTCTTTGCCGTGGACAGTGTGCCAGCGGTGTTTGCCGTCACCACGGATCCGTTCGTGGTCTACACGAGCAATATTTTCGCCATTCTCGGTCTGCGCGCACTGTACTTTGCGCTGGCGGCCATTCTGCACCGCTTCGCCTATCTGAAATATGCGCTGGCGCTGGTGCTGGTGTTCATCGGCGGCAAGATCATCGCAGCCGAACTGGTCGGCAAGATCCCGTCGGCGATCAGCCTGACGGTGACCTTCGGCCTGCTCGGCGCCGGAGTGCTGTTCTCGCTGTGGAAGACACGCGAGGCTGCGGCGATCAAGCCCGCTGGGCAATGACCTCGAGCAGCGCGGCGCCATAGGTGTCGCGCTTTTTGTCGCCTACGCCGGAGATGCCGCGCAACGCCTCCAGATTGTCGGGGCGCGCCAGTGCGATGGCTTGCAGCGTGGCGTCGGGGAAGACCACATAGGCGGGCACGCCATGCTCCTTGGCGGTCACGGCGCGCCAGGTGCGAAGGCGGGCGAACAGGTCGGCGTCGGCGCTGGACAGCGACTGCATGGCCAGGCGGATGCCGCTGGACGTGGTGCTGCCGCTGCTGGCGCGGCGCTTGCGCTCGCCACCCGCCTCGCGGTGCTTGAGATGGATCCGCCGTTGGCCCTTGAGCACGACGCGGCTGGCGTCGGTCAGGTGCAGCACGTTGAAGTGCGCGGCGTCCACCTCGACCAGCCTCTGCGCCACCAGTTGGCGCAGCAGCAGGCGCCAGTCGGTTTCGCTCAGTTCGGCACCGATGCCGAAGGTGGACAAGGTGTGGTGGCCGTGGCGCTCGGTTTTTTCGGTGCGCTTGCCCCGCAGCACGTCGATGAGGTGGCTGGCTGCGAAGCTGGTGCCGCTGGCCTGGCGGCAGCGGTAGATGGTGGACAGCAGCTTCTGTGCCGACTCGGTGGCGTCGATGAGTTGCGGCGGGTTCAGGCAGTTGTCGCAGTTGCCGCAGGGCTGGCTGGCTTCACCGAAGTAGCCCAGCAGGCGCACACGGCGGCAGTCGGCGGCCTCGGCCAGCGCCAGCATGGAATCGAGCTTGGCGGTGGAGAGGCGCTTGTACGCGTCGTCGGCCTCGGACAGGTCGATCAGGCGGCGCTGCTGCACCACGTCCTGCAGGCCATAGGCCATCCATGCGGTGGCTGGCAGACCATCGCGCCCGGCGCGGCCGGTTTCCTGAAAGTAGCCTTCGATGGACTTGGGCATGTCCAGATGCGCGACGAAGCGCACATCGGGCTTGTCGATGCCCATGCCGAAGGCGATGGTGGCCACCATGACAATGCCGTCTTCGTCCAGAAAGCGGCGCAGATGCGCCGCGCGCATGGTGGCGGGCAGGCCGGCGTGATAGGGCAGGGCACGCAGGCCGTGGCTCGCGAGCATCTGGGCCACTTCCTCCACGGTGTTGCGCGACAGGCAGTACACCACGCCGCAATCCAGGGGATGTTCGCTGCGAATGAACTGCAGCAGTTGCGCGCGGCCGTCGCGCTTTTCCACCACGCGGTAGCGGATGTTGGGGCGGTCGAAGCTGGAGACGAACTCGGCGCCGCCCAGCAGCAGGCGCTGTTTGATCTCGTGCCGCGTGGGTTCGTCGGCTGTGGCGGTCAGCGCCACGCGCGGCACGTCGGGCCAGCGTTCGCGCAGCACGCTGAGCTGGCCATATTCGGGGCGGAAGTCGTGCCCCCATTGCGACACGCAATGCGCTTCGTCGATGGCGAACAGGGCGATACGCAGGTCGTCGAGCAAACCCATGCCGGAATCGCTGAGCAGCCGCTCCGGCGCCATGTAGAGCAGGTCGATCTCGCCCTGGCGCGCGGCGCGCTGCACGGCTCTGGCCTCGGTGGCGTCGAGGGTGGAATTGAGGAAGGCGGCGCGGATGCCCAGCTCGCGCAGCGCGGCCACCTGGTCCTGCATCAGCGCGATCAGTGGCGACACCACAATGCCCACGCCTTCGCGCAGCAGGGCCGGGATCTGGAAGCACAGCGACTTGCCACCGCCGGTGGGCATGAGAACCAGGGCGTCACCGCCTGTAGTGACATGGTCGATCGCCTGCGCCTGCAGGCTGCGGAACGCGGGATAGCCCCAGACATGTTGCAGCGCGTCCAGGGCGGTGGGGAACTTCGTGGGCATGGCGCCATTGTCGCAGCGCCGCAGGTTGCCTTACTTGCGCATCAGCGTGGACATGCCGAACAGGCTTTCGATCAGATCGACCGTCACTTGCGCCGTGCGGTTGCGCACGTCGAAGGCGGGGTTGAGTTCCACCACGTCGAGTGAGGCCAGCAGGCCGGTGTCGGCGATCATTTCCATGCAGAGCTGGGCCTCGCGGTATGTCGGCCCGCCGGGCACCGTGGTGCCCACGCCGGGGGCGATGTCGGGGTCGAGGAAGTCGACATCGAAGCTCACATGCAGATGGGTATCGGCGTCCAGACCGGCCAGCGCCTGGTTCATGGTTTCGCGCATGCCGTACTCGTCGATAAAGCGCATGTCGAACACCTCCAGACCGGCGGCATGCACCAGCCGCTTTTCCTCTGCGTCCACGCTGCGAATGCCGATCTGGCGGATGCAGGAGGGCAGCAACTGCGGTGCCGGGCCGCCGAGCGTGGTGAGCGCCTGCGGGCCGTTGCCGCAAAGACAGGCCACGGGCATGCCGTGGAGATTGCCGGTGGGGGTGACGGTGTGGGTGTTGAAGTCGGCATGGGCGTCGAGCCACAGCACGCGCAGCTTGCGGCTGCGCGCGCGGCAATGCTGCGCCACGGCGCTGAGCGAGCCGATGGCCAGACAGTGATCGCCGCCCAGCAGGATGGGCAGGGCGCCGTGGTCGAGTGCGTCGCGCACCGCATGATGCACGGCGGTGTTCCAGGCGATGACTTCGGGCAGGTGGCGATAGCCGTGGAGCGGTGGCTGCCAGGGGTTGTGCGGACCGGCGAGATTGCCGGTGTCGACAACCTCTAGACCCAGGCCGCGCAGAGCGCGGTCGAGACCGGCCACGCGCAAGGCCTCCGGTCCCATGGATGCGCCACGATCACCCGCGCCGATGTCCGTGGGCGCGCCGATGAGATCAACCCGGGCCGGTGCACTCATTCGGCGGACTCTGCGGCGTTGGCTTCCTGGGCGTGTTCCAGATCGAAGGCCTGCTCCAGCGCCTCCCAGGCCTGTTCGGCGGTTTCAACGAAATGGAACAGGCGCACGTCTTCCGGGGAGATCATGCCGGTGTCCACCAGATATTCGAAGTTGATCAGCTTGCGCCAGAAACTCTCGCCAAACAGCACGATGGGGCGGCGGCGCACCTTGCGCGCCTGGGTGAGGGTGAGCACCTCGAACAGTTCGTCCAGGGTGCCGAAGCCGCCGGGAAAGCACACCAGCGCTACCGAACGCATGAGGAAGTGCATCTTGCGCAGTGCGAAGTAGTGGAACTGGAAGCACAGCTCCGGCGTGATGTAGGGGTTGGGACGCTGCTCGTGCTGCAGCACGATATTCAGGCCGATGCTCTTGCCCTGTGCTTCGAAGGCGCCGCGGTTGCCGGCCTCCATGATGCCGGGGCCGCCGCCGGTGACGACCACCAGCGGCGCATCAGCGTCGCAGGTGGCGCGGGTGACGATGGTGGCAAAGCGCCGCGCCTCTTCGTAATAGCGCGACATCTCCACCTGCATGCGGGCGCGGTTGACGGTCAGGGCGTCGCCGCCAGCGATGGCCTCGTTCAGACGCTGCTGCGCCACGTCGCGCGGCAGGATGCGGGCGCTGCCGAAGATGACGATGGTCGATTCGATGCCGTGCTCGGCCTGGATGATCTCGGGCTTGAGCAGTTCGAGCTGCATGCGCACCGCGCGCATTTCTTCGCGCAGGATGAATTCGGTGTCGGTGAAGGCCAGCTTGTAGCTGCTGCCCGGCTGGTCGTAGGGCGAGGGCTCGACGGCGACGATGGCGGCATCCTCGCCGGCGCTGGGGAAGTTGCGATCGGTGAGGGTGCTGCGCTTGTGGCGCAAGAGGCGTTGCTTGTTCATGTGGCAAGCATAGCGAAACGGGATGTCTCGTCAGCGGATGTTTCGCAGCGCCGCAGCAGTTACTTTTTCAAACGGCATTGCACGATAAACCGACCTAAAACCCACACATCAAAAAACAGATGAGGAGCACAACATGGCAAGCGTTCACATCGATGCCCCCGCGGCCTCCCCCGCACCGGGGCGCAGTATCCGCAAGGCAGCAGGCATCTGGAGCCTGCTGTTCGCCAGCCTCACGGCCATCATCGGCTCGGGCTGGCTGTTCGCGCCACTGACCGCGGCCACGCAGGCCGGGCCGGCCAGTATTCTGTCCTGGGCCATCGGCGGCGCGGCCATTCTGGTGCTCGCTTTCGTCAATGCCGAGCTCACCAGTTCGTTTCCGGGCATGGGCGCGGTCATCACCTTTCCCAAACTCAGCCACGGCCATCTGGCTGCTGCGGTGGTGAGCTGGGTGGTGTTTCTCGGCTATGTCACCGTGGCTCCGGCCGAGGTGCTGGCGGTGGTGACTTACGCCAACAACTATCTGCCCGGCATGGTGGATGCCAAGACCTCGCTGCTCACCGACACCGGCATGGTCGTGAGCATCGCGCTGCTTGGAGTGTTCATCCTCATCAACGCCTGGGGCGTGCGCGCGCTGCTGCGGCTGGGCAACACGCTGATGATCTGGAAGCTCATCATCCCGGTGCTGGCCATCGTGGCGCTGATGATTTCTTCGTTCCATGTGGGCAATTTCACTGCGCAGGGCTTCGCGCCGTTCGGCGCGAAGGGCACGATTGCGGCGATTGCCACCTCCGGCATCGTGTTCAGCTACCTGGGTTTTCGCCAGGCCATCGAGCTCTCGGGCGAGGCCACCAATCCGCAGCGTGATGTGCCCATCGCCATCATCGGGTCGGTGCTCATCGCCGGGGCGATTTTTGTCATGCTCGAAGTCGCGCTCATTGGCGCGGTCAGCCCGGCAGACATCGCGCAGGGTTGGGACAAGCTGCATTTCACTGGCGTGTCCGGACCGTTCGCCGGTCTGGCGGTGATCCTGGGCATGAGCTGGCTGGCCATCCTGCTCTACATCGACGCCGTGGTTTCTCCGGCAGGCACCGGCCTGGTGTACGGAGGCACCACCGCCCGCGTGGTGTACGCCACCGGGCGCGACGGCCTGTCCACGCCCTGGTTCGCCAAGCTCAACAAGAATGGCGCGCCATCAGCCGGGCTGTGGATCACCTGGATCGTGGGCATTCTGTTCTTCCTGCCGTTCCCGTCGTGGCAGAAAATCGTCACCTTCATTTCCTCGGCGACCGTGCTGGGCTACGGCATCGGGCCGGTGGCGCTGATGACCCTGCGCCGCAGCCTGCCGATGGACACCTATCCGCGGCCTTACACCTTGAAGGGCGCGAGTCTGTGGGCGCCGCTGGCATTCATCGTCTCCAACTTCATCATCTACTGGTCCGGCGCGGGGACCGACAATTTCCTGTTCGGCGGCCTGGCGATCATCTTTGTGCTGTTCGTGCTCTATCAGGCCGTGACGCACGCCGGCAAGCTGAGCCACCTGCAATGGAAAGGCGCCTGGTGGCTGGCGCCGTATTTCTTCGCCATGTGGCTGGTGACTTACCTCGGGCCGAAGGATCTGATCGGCGGCACTGGCATGCTGACCTTCTATCAGGGCATGGTCGTGGTGGTCATCATCAGCATCGGCATCATGGCACTGGCCGTAGCCAGCGGATTGCCCGAGCCGGAAGAAGCCCGCGAAGTGATCGCGATGACCGGCAGGACACGCAGGGGTTGAACGGGCTTGAAAAGGCCGCGAACCGTCGCGGCCTTGCCGCGTGCGGTCAAAAGTACACCTGCTGATCGGGGCATTTGACCGCGGCCTCCAGCCGTTCGTCGACCATGCTGGTGGGGATGCCCATGGAAAAACTCAGGCGTGGTGACTGGTGGAACTGGCTGTTCAGGTCGATGAGTTCGAGCAGATGCTGGCTCAATGCCTGCGCGCCGCTGGCATCTGTATCGGGCAGGAGCAGCACGAATTCGTCGCCGCCCACGCGTGCTGCGACCTGCGTTTTGTCCACGGTCTTGCCCAGCACCTCGCCGGCCGCGTGGCCGAGTTCGTCGTTCACGGCTTTCAGGCCGTTGAGGTCGAGCATGATGACGCTGACGGGCCATGCATCCTTGCGATCCAGGCGGTTGATCTCGTCGGCAAAGAAGGTGCGGTTGCGCAGGCCGGTGAGCACGTCGTGGTTGCCGAGATATTCGAGATAGGCCTCGGCCTTCTTGCGCGCGGTGATGTCGGTGAGCGAGACCAGCACCATCGGCCAGTCGTCTTCATGCCCGGGCATCACGGCGAACTGCATGTGGGCATTGATGGGTCGGCCGTCCAGGCTGTAGTTGATGACCTCGCGCTGCATCGTGAGCTTGCCGTTCCACAGGTCGATGAGCTGCTTGGCGAAATGCACCCGCATGTCGTCGCGGAACACATGCCGCAGGTTGCGCAGCAAGTGCGTCTTGTCGCTGGCGCCCACCATGCTCAGGGTCTGCTGGTTGACGTCGAGCACACAGATTTCCTGCATGCAGCGGTCGATGAATTCGGGATGGACCCGCAAAAAAGTGGAAAAGTCGCTGATGCCTTGCCCGCGCAGCATGGACAGCAGGCTGCGCACCGCGCTGAAGTCTTCGACCCATAGCGACACCGGGAAGTGCGCGAACAGGCCGCGCCCATATTGCTCGCTGGCGTGCAGGCGGTCGCTGAGGTCTTCGACCGAGAATAGGACCCGGTTCCAGGTCTCTTCGTGGCCGGGCAGCACAAAGGCGTTGAGCGCAATGTCCAGTCGGCGCCCGCTCAGGGTGTAGTTGACGGTCTGGCTGCTGTGGCGGGTGACGCCTTCCCATAACTGGAGCAGCTCTTCCAGATGCTGGTCATGCATGTCGTCGCGGAAAACCCGGTCGAGGTGGGCCACCAGATGCGCCAGATCGCGGGCCTCGAAAAACTCCAGGGTGCGGCGGTTGACATGCAGCACCTGAATGCGGGACGAGCACTCCGCCAGCCGCCGGGGGTCTTCGTGGAGCCAGGCGCGCAGATCGGTGACGCCGATGCTGCGCCACTGCGCGAACAGTTAACGCAAGGCGCTTAATTCTTCCACCCAAAGAGACACGGGAGCCAGATCGGACATGTCGGACAGCGTGTCTTGCTGGGTCGGCTGGGGCATGGCGGGCGGGATTCCGTGGGCGCATCCAGATGGCGCGGTGTGGCGAATTTTAGGAAATGCCCTTGGGCTCAGAGCCGCGTGAAGACGCTGAAAAATACATTGTCTGTGCATTTTTTTCTTGTTTACCCCCGGTAACAGCGCACGCGGGCACGAACCGATAGGCTAAAGCTCGATGCCCACGATTGAGTTGGGTGAGCAGGAGGAGTAGCGATGCAGTACCGACAACTGGGAGCAGGCGGGCCGGATGTCTCTGCCCTTGGCCTGGGATGCATGGGGATGTCCGAGTTTTACGGGCAGGGCGATGACGCGGAATCCGTCGCCACCATTCACCGCGCGCTCGATCTCGGGGTGAATTTTCTCGATACGGCCGATATGTACGGCGTTGGTCGTAACGAAGTGTTGGTCGGGCGTGCCATTGCCGGGCGGCGAGACAGTGTGTTTCTGGCGACCAAGTTCGGCAATATGCGCGGCCCGAACGGCGAATTTCTGGGCGTGAATGGTCACCCGGACTATGTGCGCCAGAGCTGCGAGGCCAGCCTGAAACGGCTGGGAGTGGAGGTCATCGACCTCTATTACCAGCACCGGGTCGACCCGAACGTGCCCATCGAGGACACCGTGGGCGCGATGGCCGATCTGGTGCGCGCGGGCAAGGTGCGCTATCTGGGTCTGTCGGAGGCGGCGCCGGCCACCATCCGCCGCGCGCATGCGGTGCATCCCGTTGCCGCGCTGCAGTCGGAGTATTCGCTGTGGTCGCGCGATCCCGAGGGCGAGCTGCTCGACACCGTGCGCGAGCTGGGCATCGCCTTTGTCGCCTACAGCCCGCTGGGGCGCGGCTTTCTCACGTCGCAGATCAAGTCGCTGGACGATCTGCCCGAGGACGACTGGCGCCGCCGCTCGCCGCGTTTCCAGCCGGAGACGTTTTCGCGCAATCTGCGTCTGGCCGAGACTGTGCGGCAGATGGCCGAGGCGAAGAACTGCACACCGGCGCAATTCGCGCTGGCCTGGCTGCTGGCGCAGGGCGACGATGTGATCGCCATTCCCGGCACCAAGCGCCGCCGCTACCTGGAAGAAAACGTCGGCGCGCTGCGGGTGCGGCTCACCACGGCCGACCTCATCCGTATCCATCAGGCTGTGCCTCCGGGCGCGGCAAGCGGTGAGCGCTATCCCGAAGCGGGCATGCAGGCGGTGAATCGCTGATTCTTCTGCGCAACACTGGGGCGCGTCGAGAGAGACGATGGAATGTCAAGTCAGTAACATGAATTGACATTCAAAACAACACGTCCACATGTCCGCTGCCGCGCTTCCCGATGCTTCGATTCTTCATGTCCTGACTTCGGCGCAGCGTCCGCTGCCTTCGCCCAGTGGGGTGGCGCTGGAACTGATGCGCGCGCTCGATCGCCGCGACCTGGGCATGCGCGACATTGCCAATATCGCCCGCAAGGACCCTGCGCTGGTGGCACGCATGATTCAGCTCGCCAACTCCGCCATCTTTGCCGGTATGCGCCCGGCGGTGGCCATCGAGGAGGCGGTGCTGCGCATCGGCACCGGCGGGCTGGCGCGGCTGGCCATTGCGATGTCGCTGATGCAGGCGAGCAAGTCCGCCGCGGTGGAAGGCTTCGATCTGCGCCGGTACTGGATGACCTCGATCCAGCGCGGGCTGGTCTTCCAGCATCTGTCGCTGCGCGTGGGCCAGATGCTCAGCGCCGAAGCGTTCAGCCTGGGATTGCTGGCCGATGTGGGACTGCTCGCCATGGTGGTGAGTCTGGGCGTCGGGGCGATGTCTGCCGATGCAGCGGGTTCGCTGCAGGCCATGGGCGAACAGCAGCGGGCGCGCCACGGTTTCGATCAGGGTGATGCCAGCGCTGTGCTGCTCAGACACTGGGGCTTCCCGGCGGCGCTGGCGCAGGCCGTGCGGTTTCGGCCCCTGCCTGCCGAACCGGGCGGCAACCGTGAAGAGCAACTCGCCGAATGCGTGGCGCTGAGTCGCAGCCTGCAGCTTCAATCGGGCGGCATGGAGCCGGACGTCGCGTTGATGCGTCGCCTTGCGGAACACCTCGCGTTGACCGAGGCCGATCTGCAGGGCGTGCTTGCCAGCGCAGCGCAGGACATGGCCAGCATGGCGTCGGTGTTCGAGATGAAGCTGGAGCAAAAGGAAATCGATGCCGAGTTCGACCGTTTGCGCCGCGCTCTGGCCGCTCCGCCGCTGCTGATCGACCCGGTGGCCGAACAGGTGCTGGTGGTGTCGCAGGATGCCGGGCTGCGCGCGGGCCTGCGGCAGGCCCTGCAATCCGCCGGACACGCCGTGGTGGAAGCGGCAACCCCGGCAGCGGCAACCAAGATCCTGCAGGTTCAGGGATCGCGGGTGGTCGTGCTCGACTGGGCCGATGGCAGCGAGATGACTGCGCTGTGCCGCAGCCTGCGCCAGGAGCAAGGGCCGCGGGTTTATCTGCTGGCGCTGTCGCGCGGAATGGATGAGCACAGTGTGCTGAGCGCTCTGGATGCCGGCGCCAACGATGTGCTCTCGGCCCCTGTGCTGCCTCAGATGCTGATCGCCAAAATCCAGACCGGTGCGCGCGCCACGCGGGTGCTTGCGGCTGCCGAAGTCGAACGCAGCCACAGCCAGCGTACCCAGCGCTCCCTGGAGCTGCGCAACGCCGAACTGCTGCAGGCCGCGGGCACCGACGAATTGACGGGGCTGGGCAATCGCCGCGCACTCGATGGCTATCTGCCGATGACCTTTGCGCAGGCTCTGAGCGAAGGCCATCCGCTCGCCTGCCTGATGTTCGACCTGGATGAATTCAAGGTCATCAACGACCGGCTCGGACACGACGTGGGCGACCAGGCGCTGCGCGCCGTGGGGCTGGTGTTGCGGCAGCAGTCGCGCGGCATGGACTTCGTCGCCCGCGTAGGCGGCGAAGAGTTCATCATGCTGTGCCCCCAGACCGGAGAGGAAGCAGCGCTGCGCATCGCCGAGCGCATCCGTCTGGCCATCGCCGCACCACAGCCCGATCTGCCGCTGCTGTCGGTCAGCGTGGGTGTGGCGGTCGGAGCGGCTGGATACCCAGACGCCGCCAGCCTGATCCGCGCTGCCGATCAGGCCTTGCTGCAAGCCAAGCGGCTAGGCCGCAACCGGGTGTGTCTGGCGCCGACCTCTTCCGCTGCCGCGGGGTAGCAACTTCAAGCCAGCAGTTGCAGGTCGTTCTGCCGGATGCGCAGCGCAACGGCATCTCCGGTGCGCAACGCCAATTCCCGCCACAGCGCGGGCAAGGCGAATGCTTCCACCTCCAGGCCGCTGGCCAGTGCGCAGGACAGCCGCCACAGCGGGCCTTCACATCGGGCGTCGACCAGGCGGGCCTCTAGGGTGATCTCGCCCGGTGTGGCACGCGTTTGTTGCGCGTTTGCCGGGCAGGGGTGCACCGCTTCGGCGCGGACGGCCAGGGTGAGACGGCCGCCGGTCTGCGGTGCGATTCCAGCGGGCAGGACGCCAGACCAGTCGAGCACGGGACCGCCGTCGAGGCCGAACGTGATCGCGGCCTGCGGACCGCGATGGGACGACGACAGGACCTGCAATGCCCACAGATTGTCCACGCCCACCAGCCGGGCGGTGGGCAGATCAGCCGGGTGATCAAACACCTCTTGTGGCGTGCCGGTCTGCAGCAGTTCGCCCCTGTCGAGCACCCCGACGAGGTCGCCCAGCAGCCGGGCGTCGCTGGGGTCGTGAGTCACCAGTACGGTGGTGATGGCGCGCTCGCGCAGCAGCGCAGCCAAGGCACGGCGCAGTGCAGGACGGGCTTCGGGGTCGATGGCGGCGAGCGGTTCGTCGAGCAGGAGCAACTCCGGTGCGCCGACCAGCGCCCGCGCCAGCGCCACCCGCTGCCGCTGGCCGCCGCTGAGCTGGTGCGGATAGTGGCGCAGCCAGGGGCGGAGTTCGAGCGCATCGAGCAGGGAATCGAGATCGGCCTGCGCGCCGCGGCCAAAGCGCAGATTGCGCTCGATGGTCCAGTGCGGAAACAGCGCATCGCGCTGGAACATGTAGCCGATGCGGCGCGCCTGTGGCGGTAGCGCGTTGAGAACGCGCGGGCCCAGATGCAGCCGCCCGGCGCGCACGGGCAGAAAACCGGCGAGGGTGTCGAGCAGGGCGCTTTTGCCCGCGCCGTTATGGCCCAATAACACCAGTGTCTGGCCCGGTGGCACCTGCAGGTTGACGATGGCGGACTGCCACGCGCCGATGCCCCATTGCAGCCCGTCCAGGCGCAGAGCGCCGGAGACGCAGGTGCTCCGCGTCGTTCTGGCGCCTGCGGCAATGGCGGCTTGCGGTGTCAACGCTGCCATGTCGTTGGCGCTGCCTGTCTGGTGCGCGGTGTGCGCGCGGAAGTCAGCAGCCGCAACCCCCAGAAGAGCGTCAGCACCACCAGTAGAAACAGCACCGAGGCCGCCACGGACTGCCGCAGTCCGGACTGCAGGAACAGGTCGTAGATGCGAATGGGCGCGGTCATCGGGTAATAAGCCAGCAGCACCACGGCAGCAAACTCGCCGATGGCGCGGGCGAAGCACAGCGTCAGCCCGGTGCCGATGCCGCGGCGCGCCAGGGGCAGGGTGATCCGTCGAAACACTTCCCATGGCGCCGCGCCCTGAATGCGCGCGGCGCGCTCGATCTGCAGATCCACCGCCTCGAAGCCGCCACGCGCTGCATTCACCGCGTAGGGCAGACCGACATAACTCATCGCCAGCACGATGCCGGCAAACGTGCCCCAGAACTCCAGGCCGATGTGCGCCAGCGGCGCGCCCAGCCAGCCGCCGCGGCTGAACACCAGCAGCAGCGCGATACCGGCGATGGTGTGCGGAATGGTCAGCGGCAGATCGACCAGTGTCTCCACCGCGCTCTTGCCGCGAAACTGCTGCCGCGCCAGCACATAGGCCAGCGGCACGGCGAAAAGGGCCGCCAGTGCCGTGCTGAACAGCGCTGCCGCCAGGCTCAGGCCGATGGCGCTGCGGACATCAGCCATTTCCGCCACCTGTCGCAGGTCGCCCAGCGTGGGGTGCAGCAGCAGCGCCAGCAAAGGCAGCGCAATGAACGCCAGCAGCGTGGCGCCAATCAGCCAGAACGCCCAGAACATCGGGCTGAATCCACGGTGCACCATGCCCCTTCTGTCAAAGCTTCAAGCGCGGTGCAGCCTCTCGGGCAGGCTCAATTTGGCCACGCCAAAGTCAGGTCGCGCAGCGCAGCGGGCACTTTGTCGCGGTGCATGGCGTAAGGCTGCTTGAGCGGAATGAAGCCATTGCCCGCAATCACCTTCTGCCCTTCGGGCCCGAGCAGGTAGGCGATGAACTCCTGTGCCAGTTTGGGGTGAGGCGCGGTGTTGGGAATGGTCACGGCGTAGATGATGGGGCGGCCGCTCAGGATGCCATTCTTGGTCTTGGCTGTGGCCTTGGCGTAATCCGTATCGTATTTGGGGTCGCTGAGATTGATCTGCGGTGGCAGGTTGATGGATTCCATGTGGTGCTGCACGGCATCCGAGCGATAGATGGCCAGATAGTCGATCTGCCCGAGCTGCAGGGCCGCGATCAGATCGGTTTCGGTATCGCGAATATTGCTCTCCGGCGAATTGGCCAGCATCTTGGCTTCGAGATCAGGCTGCTTGTAATAGCGGCTGGCCAGATCGAGCATTTGCAGGGTCTGGTAGCCCGATGGGTCTGTGTTCGGGTTGGAGCGGCCGATCTGCACGCCAGGCGCGGACAGCACCTTCCACCAGTTGTCGGCGTTGATTTCTTTCGCGCCCTTGCTCTTGGGGGTGTAGATGAACGTGATGGCATTGCCCAGAAAGCCGATGGACCAGTCCGCCGTGGGTTTGCCGCCTTCATCCCCCTTGAACATGTACTTGGGGATGACCGAATAGTCGGCCACCGCCACCACGTCGGCGGGCTGATGCAGCACGGTCACCTGCTTGACCATTTTCACGCTGCCGCCGTACTGCGGCTGCACCGTGACGCCGGGATGCAGCTTCTCAAAGCCGTGCGCCAGGGTGGTGAAGGTCTTGCCCAGCGTACCTGCGGCGAAGATGGTGAGTGTTTCAGCCTGCGCATTGGTGCTGGCGCAGGCTGCAGCCAGCACCAATGCGCCCAGGGTGCGCGCGGAAGGTTTCAGGGTTTGCATGGGAGGCTCCTTACGTTGTTCATTGTGAGCATAACGCCAGGAAACTTCACAAGATGTATCAAAATTCAATCGCGCGGCGGACGCTGTGCTGATTTGGGGCGGAAGGCCACGCACACGGCGGGGTCGGTCTCCAGATACGGTCCGCCGATCAGGTCGATGCAATAAGGCACTGCGGCGAACAGGCCGGGCACCACGTTATCGCCCGAGGCATCGCGCACGCCTTCGAGGGTTTCGGCAATCGACTTGGGTTGCCCCGGCAGGTTGATGATCAGCGTTTTCGCGCGGATCACCGCGGTCTGCCGCGACAGGATGGCCGTGGGCACGAAGTGCAGGCTGATGCGCCGCATCTGCTCGCCGAAGCCCGGCATTTCCTTGTCGGCCACGTCGAGCGTGGCTTCGGGGGTGACGTCACGCGGCGCAGGGCCGGTGCCGCCGGTGGTCAGAACCAGATCGCAATGTTGCGCATCCACCAGATCGACCAGGGTGGAGGCAATGTGCAGGCGATCGTCTGGAATCAGGCGCTCGACGAAGGTCAAGGGGTTGCGCAGGGCGCGGCTCAGCCAGTCGCGCAGCGCGGGCAGACCCTTGTCTTCATAGATGCCGCTGCTGGCGCGGTCGCTGATGGACACAAGGCCGATGCGGACCGAATCGGCGGCGGTTGCTTCAGAAACTGGGGAGTGGTTCATCGTCTGCGGGATGGCTTGGGGTGTCGTGGGCGGAGATGGTGGCCTTGACGAACTGGAAGAGCTGGCGGGTCAGGCGCGGCGGCTTGTCCACGCCCGCTTCGGCGCGTGCGCCGCGCACGAGCTGACGCAACTGCTGCGCGTCGGTGCCTGGATATTTGTCGAGGAATTCGGTCTGCGCCTTGTCGTCGGCCAGCAGAACGTCGCGCCAGCGTTCCAGCGCATGCATGCGCGCCACGCTGGCACGGTCGTCGTGGGTGGCGGCGGCAATGATGGCGCGCACCGCATCGGCATCTGCCGAGCGCATGAGCTTGCCGACGTAGAGCGTCTGCCGCTTGCGCCCGCCGTGCGCAGTGATGCGCTGGGCTTCGAGCACGGCATCGCGCAGGGCGTCGGGCAGGGCGGCCTGGCGCACGGTGTGTGCGGGCAGACCGATGAGCTGCTCGCCGAGCTCCTGCAGCGCGAGCATGTCGCGCTTGATCTGGCTTTTGCTCGGGGGGCGATCGTCTGGCAGGTCGTCCGCGGTGTCGATTGGGCGATGCGGGAATTTCATGGGTCTTATTATCCCCTGACTTCATCCGCGCTTCGCAGCTCGCCCATCCCGGACGGGGCGTGGCGCCGCCACAAGGAATTCCATATCGTGGGACGTTTCGCCTACAGCAAATCACAGTTTCAGGACCTCGCCCAGCAGGCGCTCGACGAGGCGCGAAAAGCCGGTGCCACCGATGCGCAGGTCGAAGTCTCCGAAGGACAGGGCATGTCGGTCGGGGTGCGCAGCGGCCAGATCGAGAACGTGGAGCACAACCGCGACAAGAGCCTGTCCATCAGCGTGTTCGATGGCCAGCGCCGCGGGCATGCCAGCACATCGGATTTTTCAGCACAAGCCATCGCGCGCACCGCAAAAGCTGCTTTCGACATCGCCCGCTACACCGCGGAAGACGACTGCGCCGGCCTGCCCGAGGCGGATCAACTGGCCATCGGCAAGCCGCTGGCCGCGCTCGATCTGTATCACCCCTGGGACCTCACGCCCCAGTCCGCGGCGAAGATTGCCTTGCGGGCCGAGAAGGCGGCGTTTGCCGTCGATCCGCGCATCCAGAACAGCGAAGGCGCCAGTGTCTCGGCGCAGGAGTCGCACTTCGTCCTGGCCAACAGCCGCGGGTTCTGCGACGGCTATGCCACCTCATCGCACAGCCTGTCGTGCGCGCCCATTGCCGGACGCGGCGACGACATGCAACGCGATTACTGGTGGACATCGGAATGCGATCCCGCCGATCTGGCCTCGCCCGAGTCCGTGGGCCGCTACGCCGCAGAGCGCGCGCTCTCCCGACTGAAGGCGCGCAAGCTGTCCACGCGCAAATGTCCGGTGCTGTTCGAGTCGCCGCTGGCTTCCGGGCTCATCGGCAGCTTCACCCATGCCATCAGCGGCGGCGCGCTGTATCGCAAGTCGTCCTTCCTGCAGGACAGTCTGGGACAAGCGGTCTGGGCCGCGCACATCGACCTGATCGAAGACCCCGATCTGCCCAAACGCCGCGGCAGTTCGCCCTTCGACAGCGAAGGCGTTGCCACGCGCAAGCGCACCCTGGTCGATGGCGGCGTGTTGCAGGGCTATCTGCTGGGCACCTATTCCGCCCGCAAGCTGGGCATGCAGACCACCGGCAACGCCGGGGGCGCGCACAACCTGCTGCTGCAAAGCCGCCTCACCCAGCCGCAGGACGATCTGCGTGCCATGCTGCGCAAACTCGACACCGGTCTGTTTGTCATCGAACTCATGGGCCACGGCATCAACTATGTCACCGGCGACTACTCGCGCGGGGCCATGGGCTTCTGGGTGGAGGGTGGAAAGATCCGCTATCCGGTGCAGGAAATCACCATCGCCGGCAATCTGCGCGACATGCTGCGGCAAGTCATTGCCGTGGGCGCGGACACCCACACCTACGGAAGCAAGACCACAGGCTCCATCCTGATCGACGGCCTGACCGTGGGCGGCGCCGGCTGATCCGCAGACCCCAGCCGTGAAGCCGCCTTCGGGCGGCTTCGTTTTTTGTGTCGGCGACAAATGCGGTGCTTGCGCGCAAAGGAGCTTCGCTCCAGAGTCAACAATCTTTCGCGCTTACCCGTAATGATGCGGACAGTTACACAAGTTACGATTGCTCCATCGGGTCAGCAGTGTTGAACTGCACAAGAAATGACATCCCGATGCTTTCAACTTTTCACTCCGGAGACTCCATGGAACGTCGTTCATTTGTGAAACATGCTGGCTTGGCCGGCATTCTCGCGGCAGGTTCTGCCCCTGCCGTCATGGCGCAGCAAGCAGTGCGCTGGCGCCTGGCCTCGAGTTTCCCCAATTCGCTCGACACGATTTACGGCGCGGCCAATGTATTCGCACAAAAAGTCAAGGAACTGACCAACGGGAAGTTCGAGATTTCCGTCCACGCCGCGGGCGAACTCGTTCCCGCGTTCGGCGTGGTCGACGCTGTCCAGCAAGGCACGGTGGAATGCGCGCATACCGCCCCGTACTACTTCTTCGGCAAGGACCCGACCTTCGCGCTGGGCGGCACGGTGCCCTTTGGTTTCAACTCGCGCCAGATGACGGCCTGGATGTTCCAGGGCAACGGTCTCAAACTCATGCGCGAGTTCTATGCCCAATACAACATCATCAATTTCCCCTGCGGCAACACCGGCGCCCAGATGGGCGGCTGGTTCCGCAAGCCCATCAAGAGTCTGACCGACATGAAGGGCCTGAAGATGCGCATCGGCGGCTTCGCCGGCAAGGTGATCGAGCGCATCGGCGTGGTGCCGCAGAACATTCCCGGCGGCGACATCTACCCTTCGCTGGAGAAAGGCACCATCGACGCCGCGGAGTGGATCGGCCCCTACGACGATCTGAAGCTGGGCTTCTACAAAGTGGCGAAGAACTATCTTTATCCGGGCTGGTGGGAAGGCGGTCTGGAACTGGACCTTTATGTCAACCAGAAGGCCTACAACGCACTGCCCGCCGACTACAAGGCCGCGGTCGATGCCGCGACGGCGTATGCCCATGTCAACATGCAGGCCGCCTACGACGCCAAGAACCCGCCCGCACTCAAGGAGCTGGTGGGCAAGGGCGCCAAGTTGCAGGGTTTCCCGAAGGATGTGATGGAAGCGGCCTACAAGGCAGCGAATGACCTCTACAACGAACTCTCGGCCAGCAATCCGCACTGGAAGAAGGTGTACACCGACTGGGTCAAATTCCGTAACGACGACATTCTCTGGTTCCGCTTTGCTGAGAACGAGTTCGACCGTTTCATGTCCACACGCAAACTCACCTGAGTGGCCGACCTCCTGAGCACAAGCCCGCTTCGGCGGGTTTTTTTCATTTGCGCTTGGGCCGCATCAATACAATTGGTCGCATCTTGATATGAAATGAATCATCTGTATCAGGAGTGACTGATTTTCTAGGAGACCACATGGAACGCCGTTCATTTGTCAAACACGTCGGCCTCGCCGGTATTCTGGCCGCGGGCGCCGCCCCGGCTGCCGTCATGGCCCAGCAAGCCGTCCGCTGGCGCCTGGCCTCGAGCTTCCCCAATTCGCTCGACACCATCTTCGGCGCGGCCCACATCTTCGCCCAGAAGGTCAAGGAAGCTTCGGGCGGCAAGTTCGAGATCACCGTGCACGCAGGCGGCGAACTCGTTCCGCCGTTCGGCGTGGTCGATGCCGTGCAGCAGGGCACGGTGGAGTGCGCGCATACCGCCCCGTACTACTTCTTCGGCAAAGACCCGACTTTCGCCCTGGGCTGCGCCGTGCCCTTCGGCATGAATTCCCGACAGATGAGCGCCTGGATGTACCAAGGCAATGGTCTGAAGCTGATGCGCGAGTTCTATGCGAACTACAACATCATCAGCTTCCCCATGGGCAACACCGGCGCCCAGATGGGCGGCTGGTTCCGCAAGCCCATCAAGAGTCTGGCCGACATGAAGGGCCTGAAGATGCGCATCGGCGGCTTCGCCGGCAAGGTGATGGAGCGCATCGGCGTGGTGCCGCAGAACATTCCCGGCGGCGACATCTATCCTTCGCTGGAGAAAGGCACCATCGACGCCGCGGAGTGGATCGGCCCCTACGACGATCTGAAGCTGGGCTTCTACAAAGTGGCGAAGAACTATCTTTATCCGGGCTGGTGGGAAGGCGGTCCCGAACTTGATCTGTTCGTCAACCAGAAGGCCTACAACGCCTTGTCGCCCGAGTACAAGTCGATCGTCGAGATCGCCGCATCGCACGCGCACATCAATATGCAGGCCATGTACGACGCCAAGAACCCGCCCGCACTCAAGGAGCTGGTGGGCAAGGGCGCCAAGTTGCAGGGTTTCCCGAAGGATGTGATGGAAGCGGCCTTCAAGGCGTCCAACGAGATCTACAACGAACTCTCGGCCAGCAATCCCAACTGGAAGAAGGTCTACACCGACTGGGCTAAATTCCGCAACGACGACATTCTCTGGTTCCGTTTCGCGGACAACGAGTTCGACCGTTTCATGGCCACGCGCAAATTCACCTGAAACTGCTTTGCACCAGTCTGAAAAACGCCCCGACGAACGGGGCGTTTTTCATGGCGCAGGAACAGCCGGTGGAGGATTGAACGCAACTTCCGCAGCCAGCGCCGCTGCGAGATGGTCAATCAGCGCGCGCAAGGCAGGCGACACAAAGCGGCTGGGCGGATAGAGCGCATAGGCGTCACCGCCGTAATTGCCTTGGAAGTCCCAGTCCGGCAACACCTGTACGGCGGTTGCGCTGTCCAGGGCGGACCGCGCCACATAGTCGGGCAGGGAGCAGATTCCCAGGTCGGCCAGCATGGCGTCAAGCCGCAGCGCACTGTGGTTGACCGCATAGCGCCCGTCCACCACGACTTCAACGGCGGAGTCGCCCTGGCGGAAGCGCCAGCGCCTGTCCTGCGCGTCCTCCCCCAATGCCAGGCAACTGTGCGCTGCCAGATCGGCGGGGTGGTGGATCGCCGGGCGGGCGGCCAGATAGCCGGGCGTCGCGCACAGAACCTGCTGCACTGGCATGAGCTTGCGCGCGGCAAGTCCCTCGGGTGGACTGCGTGTGACACGGATCACAAGATCAATGCCGTCGCGGACGGGGTCGACATGGAGGTCGGTTGCCATCAGGTGCACGCTCACCTCAGGAAACTTCGCTGAAAACGCAGGAGCAAGGGATGCAGCACATGGCGGGCAAACGCCTTGGGCGCGCTGATGCAGAGTCGTCCCCGAGGGGAGCTTGCCTGACGCTGCGCCACTTGCATGACGCGTTGCCCAGCGGTCACCAGTTCGCGGCAGTGGACGAAGGCTGCGTTTCCTGTCTCTGTCAGCCGGAGCCGCCTTGTGGTGCGCTGAAGCAGTTGCACGCCGAGTTCACGCTCCAGCCGCGCAACCTGACGGCTCACGGCAGAGGGCGTGGTGCCGAGATGCCGCGCCGCT
Organism: Pseudomonadota bacterium; assembly: GCA_021783695.1. Lineage (GTDB taxonomy): Bacteria > Pseudomonadota > Gammaproteobacteria > Burkholderiales > Burkholderiaceae_C > Thiomonas. The sequence continues at coordinate 34,929 of JAJXTO010000027.1, forward strand.
GCAGAAAAACTCCCCAGTTCGGCGACGCGCAAAAACGCCACCATTTCCGGCAAAACGGTCAAAAACGTATTTGTTCCCACCACGCAATATTCCTGTTCCGGCTGAGGCCCTAGTCCGGCCGTCATGTCCGCCCAACAATGGGCGACGGCCCCATCTTACGCAGACGATTCCATGACAAACCCCTTGGACCACCACCCCACCCCTGCTGCCGCAACACGCCTGGCACGTCGCGCCCAGTTCGGCGTGTCGGAAGTCTTGCTATTTGCCCGGCGTCAACTATCTTGAGCTGTCAGCGACAACTATCGTGAGCGGTGCGGTCAGGCGTTGATCATTGTGTTGGGGTTGCGCTGCGTTGCCGGCGAGCCGGCAACGCAGCGCGGCGACGGTAG
>JAJXTO010000028.1 GCA_021783695.1 Pseudomonadota bacterium
CTACCGTCGCCGCGCTGCGTTGCCGGCTCGCCGGCAACGCAGCGCAACCCCAACACAATGATCAACGCCTGACCGCACCGCTCACGATAGTTGTCGCTGACAGCTCAAGATAGTTGACGCCGGGCAAGGGTGGTTTCCACGGATTGCGGCGTTGGCGTGGCGTTGAGCCGGGCCAGCACGTTGAGCACGTGTTCGGCGCTGAGCGCGCCGGATTCGATGACCAATTCAACGGCCACCAGCACGGCGTCCAGCCCCGCCGTGGGCACGGCAGCGAGCACCTGCGCCATGACCCTGTCTCCGCCCGCGTGGCGCAGCAGGCCCTGCCTCAATCGCTGCAGCGGCGCCGGCATGTCGGCAAAGGGCGCGCCGTTGCGCAGGGCCCCAGGCTTGCGCTGCACCAGGTCGATGTAGTGCTGCCAGTCGTAGCCGATGTGGCCACGACAGATGAGCCGCTCATGGCTGGCGACGATGGCGTCATTGGCCACGATGCTGACCCGATCCGGATACAGCCGGGTGCTGACCTTGTGGCCCGCCAGTTCACACGGCACCGAGTAGCGGTTGCGTGCCACCGTGACCAGGCAAGTGCTGCTGACGCGTGCCGGGTTCTCGACATAACCGTCGAACGCAGTGGGCATGGGCATCAGCTCGGCGCGCTCTTGCTCCAGCATCTCCAGCACGCTGAATTCCCGGAATTCCGGGTGACGCAACTCGCTCCACAGGGCGCGACAACGCTCGCCCAGCCAGGCGTTGAGTTCGGCAAACGATCCCCACTGGATCTTCTGCGCGTCCAGCCAGATGCGCCGGCGGCTGTCCTGCACGTTCTTCTCCACCACCCCCTTCTCCCAGCCCGAGGCGGCGTTGCAAAAATCAGCGTCAAACAGGTCGTGCGCGCACATCACCGCAAAGCGCGCATTGACCACGCGGCCCTTGCCCTTCTTCACCTTGTCCACGGCCGTTTTCATGCTGTCGTAGATGCCCCGGCGGGCGACACCGCCCAGCGCAGCAAAACGACCGGGTGTGCGCATCGAACAGCATTTCGTGCCCCTGTCCGGGGTAGGCCACCAGCCAGAAGGCGCGGCTCGCGCACAGCTTCATGTGCGAAACCTGCAACTTGTAGTAGATGCCGCCGACCACCAAGCCTTCATCACTCCAGTCAAACTGGAATGCCTCGCCCAACTCAAACGTCAAGGGAACAAAGGCATGCGGCGCCTTGCCCTCGTTCACCCGCCACTCGCGGATAAAGTCGGTGACGCGGCTGTAGCAACCGGTGTAGCCGTCGGCCTTGATCTGCGCAAACAGCGCCTTGGCCGTGCGCCGGTTTTGCTTGTTGCGATGGGCATCGGCCTTGAGTGCCAGAACCAGCGCCGCATGAAACGCGCTCAGCTTGCCCGCACCGGGCGCGCGCTGGTAGGTCGGTACCGCCGCCTCATCAGGCTCTCTGAGCCACTTCCTCAACGTGTTGCGCGACAAACCTGTCTGCTTGGCAATCGCATGCAGCGACATCTTGTCGCGCAGGTGCATTCGTCTTTTTTTTCCCAACATTTCCATGGTGATCACCTTTTTCGCTCCTGCCTAAAAATAAGGCAGAGCCAGTAAAACACCTGGGGCAATTTTGGATCGGCATGACCTCTATAAGTGGGTCAGTTTTCGGTCGGCGCCAACACACACGAGCTTGGATCATCGCGGCATGGGAACGCTCTTGCTTATCTGCGGCTGGGGCGGGATTGATGCGGTAACGCTACGACACTGATCGCGACGATGGTTGAAGCCGGGACTGCGGGTTGGCAGCGGTGGGCTTACATCGATTCCGGCCATTGCTGCGCGCTATGGAGCACCCGCAGGATGCGCAGGTCTTCTCCCAGCATGCGATAAGCCACGAGGTAAGGCGTGTGACTGACGACCAGTTCCCGCGTACCCGGGGTCCTTCCGGGCCGCCCGATTTCCGGAAAGACCGCGAGTTGTTCGGTTTGCTCACGAATCCGCTCATCGACATCCACAGCCGCCAAGGGGTTGTCCTGGACGATGTGGTCGAAAATGAGCTCCCGATCCTCGACCGCAGAGGGCGACCACTCCAGCCGCATCCTCAACTGCGTCCAGCCTTGCGCAGGGCCTCGGCGCGGCGCTGGGCAAAGTGCGCCTCAACCTGATCGTGAGGCATGGCTGGGCGCGGGTCGTCCAGTGCCTCCTGCACCTTGGCCCGAAACCAGGCATCGTGGGCGGCGGTATCCACTGTCAATCCCGCCGGCAAAGCCCCTTCGTTGGCAACGCGGGTGAGCAGAATACGCACAGCATCCGACACCGTGAGCCCCATGTTGTTGAGCACGGCTGTCGCGCGCTGTTTCACGTCCTCATCAATGCGCGCTTGAATCAGGGCATTCGCAGACATGCTGTTCTCCTTGAACGGAATCAGATTGGCGATGATTGTATTTCATCTGAATGACGGATGCCCTCGTGCAGGGTCAAGCTGGCTTCGCCGCTGACACCGTGATCGTCATGCTCATGCGACATAGACGCCTCCAAGCTCCAGGCCAAGCCAACCAGAGTCCATCAAGGAAGTCAGCTGCCGCTGAAAAATGTCCGGTGTCGTGCGTGCGGTCGGTTTTGCTGCGCGCACAGATGTCGCCCATGCCTCGCGCAGGGCATCGCGATCCATAAGCGGCCACTCTTGGTTGGGCGCCGCCCGCCGACCCGTGGCTCCGGGTGCCATCGTCTTGGCGACACTCAGCAGGTGTCCCGCCGCAGTGCCTGGCGCTCTTTTCTTCGCACCGCCCTCCACGACGTCGCCGTGGAATGCCTCGACCATCTCAATGACCGCCGAATCCCTCACGGGCACGAGGCGGAACGATGCCTGACATGCCGACCAGTCCCTAGCCTTGCCGCCGCTGCGGCGGTCCGTCGAAACGACAGTTTCTCCGCCCGGCCCTGGCCGAAGCGCCAGCACGAAATCGAGACCCGCTGGAAGTGCGACGCTCCCCAGGATTCCACGCGACACATCCTTCCCGTTGTGCGCAATGCCAACGACGGCCCGCTTATCTGTTTCCGCGAGAATTCGGGCGCCGCGGACCCAGCCCTTAGCTGCGTCCATCCCACCGAGAGCCCCGCTCACGTCCGCCATCGTCACCGTCACGCTATCGACGATGACAAGCCTGACCATCTCCCCGGTGTGATCCTGTAAATCCCGGATTCGAGTGAGCAGGCTCTGCGCGGCGTCCGCAAGCAGAATAGGTTCGCACAGAAAATGCAGACGTTGACTGCTCAAAATTCCAGGGTGCCTGGCTTCCAGGGCCAGCAACCTGGGAACGAGACTGCTCGGCGGCGAGTCGGATTCGATGATCACAACCAGGCCTTGCATGCAGGTGGCGCCAAGCCACTTCAGCCCGAGCGCAACTGCGCCCGCCAGATCAAGCGCCGCGAATGTCTTTCCAGTTCCGTATTCGCCGACGATGGCACCGACATGGCCCAGTGCCATCAGGCCCTCGACAAGCGGGACCGGCGGGCGCAGCGATAGCAGCGCATGGGCTGGGATGAGAGCACCGACTTGGATTTGTGATGGATCATCCACAACGCGCAGGGTCGGTGCACGACCTTGAACGGGCGCGCTCATGCTGCCGCTCCACGTTGTTGGCTGTGGGCCTTGCGCGGGCGACCGCGCCCACGTTTGACGCTCAAAGTTGCTGTGCCGGGTCTGGCGTCAGTGTCGGTAGTCGCGGCGCTATCGCACAGCCAGCGTGCTATTGCTGGGGCGGACCATTGCCGTTCCTTGCCCTGCAACATCAACGGAGGCGGGAAAAGCTCGATCCCTTTCGCGCGGGCACGACACTCCCTGACCCGAAGGGTCTGTGGGTCTTCGCCCAGAATCTGGGCGAACGCGGAGAAAGAAATGACCAGCCCGACCTTCTCGATGAGGTCAGCCAGTATGAGTTGAAACGCTTCAATGCTCTGCATGTTGGTCTCTCACGAGACCACTTGGCGCAGCTCAACCGATGGTTGCAGGGGCCATCAGTAGCTAAATTCTCTATCGAATTTCACCAAGTTGCAAGGTCAGACGCACGTTGCAGTCGCCATTGCACGGCAGTTGGCATCTCTCATTGGCAGAAGACCGCTTGGCGCGCTCTTTTTCCCCCTCGGGGGTGCACTCGCCCCTACGTTTTGCAAATTGAGACGACTACGCAGCGTGCAATTCCTCGCGGATATCCCGGCTCAGAGCGTCGAGCATCACTGGCTGCACACGCAGATTTGCGATCCGGGGACACTCCGGGGACAGCGGCGCAGGTAAGACCAGGTAATGACGCGGCAATGCGGAGTAATTTGGGGACAATTTTGGGTACAACGCGGGTACGAATCAGGCAAAAACTCGGGCAAAACAATCCCGACATCTGGAGTCGGGATTGTTGTTTAAGTGACTGTTTAATATGCTACTTTTTGGCGGAAGCGGTGAGATTCGAACTCACGAACGGTTGCCCGTTGCCGGTTTTCAAGACCGGTGCAATCGACCACTCTGCCACGCTTCCAACACAAGGTCCGGCATGCGGGCCTAACGCGTATTCTATGCGCGCGTCACTGTGTCATTCCGGCAGGAAACTCTCCAGCACGTTGTTGAGCATGTCGAATCCGATCGGGGTTGTCTGCAGCACGGACGGGTCGCGGATCAGCAGGCCCTTGTCCTGTGTGGTTTGCAGCGATTTGGCAATTGCAGAGGGTGGAAGCCCGGTGCGTTCCGGAAAGAGCGCAGCCGCGACGCCCTCGCGCAAGCGCAGGGCATTGAGCATGAACTCGAAGGGCAGATCGCGCCGCGCGACGTCGCTTTCGGTTTCAACCGCGGCGCCTTGCATGGCCTGTTCCAGATAGCGCTGAGGATGGCGCCAGCGGGTTTGTCGCACGATGCGGTGGGCAAAGCTGATCTTGGAATGCGCCCCGGCACCGATGCCGAGATAGTCGCCGAACTGCCAGTAGTTCAGATTGTGGCGGCAGCGGTGGCCGGAGGCGGCATAGGCCGAGACTTCATAGCGCTGCAGTCCTGCGGCCTGCGCCCGGCTGGCGGCGGCGAGCTGCATGTCTGCAGCCAGATCCTCGTCGGGCAATGGGGGCGGTTGCCTGGCAAACAAGGTGTTGGGTTCGAGGGTGAGCTGATAGAGCGAAAGATGCGGAGGTTGATGCGCCAGCGCGGCGCGCAGGTCGGCCTCACAGGCAGCCATGTCCTGCTGCGGCAGGGCGAACATGAGGTCGAGATTAAAGGATGGGAAGTGCCGGGCCGCTTCGTCCACTGCGTTGTGCGCCTGCTGCGCGTCATGTACCCGGCCCAGAGCCTTCAGGCGGACATCGTCGAAGCTCTGCACACCGATTGACAGGCGATTGACACCGGCCTGTGCGAACGCGGCAAACCGGTCCCGCTCAAAGGTTCCGGGGTTGGCTTCCAGGGTGATTTCGGCATCGGGCACGAGTTGCAGGCGTGCCCGGACATCCGCCAGCAGTTGATCAATGGCGTCGGGGGAGAACAGGCTGGGCGTGCCGCCGCCGATGAACACGGAGATGACGCGCCGCCCCCAGATCAGTGGCAAGGCGGCGTCAAGGTCGGCGCGCAGCGCGGCGAGATAAGCCTGCTCGGGAATCTGTCCACCGGCCCGCCATTCGTGCGAATTGAAATCGCAATAGGGACATTTTTTGAGGCACCAGGGCATGTGCACATACAAGCTCAGCGGCGGCAGGACATTGAGCTGCAGGGTGCCGACGCGCATGTAATGCGGCAGGCTCTGCGCAGAATGCCGAAGCACCGCGTCGTCGGCTGGATCTTCAGGCGGGCCGAGCGGCGTGATGGGAATGCGCTTGGATGTCACGACGCGAAAGCAGACAGTTGGCGGAAGGTCAGGCCGATACGTCCCGGCCCCAAGCGCTTTGCAGCAATGGCAACAGCGCACGCATGGCCAGTCCGCGATGGCTGATGCGGTTTTTCTCCTGCGCGTCGCACTGGGCGAGTGTGCGGCCATCGGGCAGAACGAACAGGGGGTCGTAGCCAAAACCACCCTGCCCCAGCGCCACCTCGCCGATCTGTCCGTTCAGTTCGCCCTGCGCGATCAGGGGTTCGGGGTCGGCCGCATGCCGCAGCGCCACGATCACGCAGACAAAGCGCGCGGCCCGGCCGGACGCATCGCTGAGTTGCTGGAGCAACAAACTGTTGTTGGCCGCGTCCTGCTGCGCGCGCGACACGTCATTCAGTGGCGCGAACCGAGCAGAGCGCACGCCCGGGAGTCCGCCCAGGGCATCGACGCACAGGCCGGAATCGTCAGCCAATGCGGGCAAACCGGTATGAAAGCAGGCGTGCCGTGCCTTGGCCAGCGCGTTCTCGATAAAGGTGGGGTGCGGCTCGTCAGCCTCTGCGAGATGAAACGCACCTTGCGCGCGCACATGCCACCCCAATGGAGACAGCAGGTCGGCCAACTCGGTCAGCTTGCCCGGATTGCCCGAAGCCAGAACGATCTGCCCGGCGCCCCGCATGTTCACAGCCCGAGCGCTGCGCGCTGCAGGGCCACCAGCTCGGCAATGCCCTGCTGCGCCAGATCCACCAGCCCATCGAGCTGTGGCCGGGAAAACGGCGTGCCTTCTGCCGTTCCCTGCACTTCGATGAGCGCGCCGCTGGCGGTGCCGACCACATTCATATCGGTGTCGCACTGGCTGTCCTCGGCGTAATCGAGGTCGAGACGGTATTCGTCTGCAATCAACCCCACAGACACCGCGGCCACCAGTTGCCGCATTGGATGCTGCGTCACACGCCCCGCGTCGATCAACCATTGGCAGGCGTCCCAGGCGGCCACTGCCGCGCCGGTAATCGCGGCAGTGCGCGTGCCGCCGTCGGCCTGCAGCACGTCGCAGTCCAGGGTGATCTGCCGCTCACCCAATGCGGAAAAATCGAATACCGCGCGCAGGGAACGTCCGATGAGTCGCTGGATTTCCTCGGTGCGGCCCTGCTGCTTGCCACGCTTGGCTTCGCGCTCGCCACGGGTATGCGTGGCACGCGGCAGCATGCCGTATTCCGCCGTCACCCAACCCTGTCCCGAGCCACGCTTGTGGGGCGGCACGCGCTCTTCGACAGAGGCGGTGCACAGCACGCGGGTCTGGCCAAAGGCCACGAGCACCGAGCCCTCTGCATGGCGGGTGAAATGGCGGTCAATGGTGACAGCGCGCAGGGCATGCGGCCCGCGCCCTTCACGCACAGGAAGGGTGTTTTGCATCATGTTGTCCGCGTTATTTGCGCCCCGCGCCCTGGCGGATGGCGGCATTGATTTCGGCGATCGAGCGCTCGATGGCAGCGTCGTCCATTTCTTCGACCTGCAAGTCACCCAAATCGCTCTGGATGGTGGATTTGAATCCGCCTTTTTGCATGCTTTCCGTCTCGATGCGCAGCGAGGTTTCCAGCTCCTCTGGATCAGCCTCCCATTCCACACCCAACGCGGTGACGTTGTCCGAATCTGCCCCGCCCTGGCGCAAGGCCATTTCCACCACTTCGGGCACCGCATCGGAAAGCACCTGCTGGCCGAACTGCCGCACCAGCACCGATTCAGGAATCTGCCCCCAGAGGCCATCTGAACATAACAGCACGATGTCGCCCCGCCGCATGGCCTGCGGCAGACCGACCTCGATCATGGGCAACTGGGTAGAGCCCAGGCAGGTGAACAGCATATTGCGTGTCGGCCCATCCGGCTGCAGCAACGCAAGGCCATGCAGCTGATCTTTCTTGTGCTGCTGCTCCACATGCGAGTGGTCGCGGGTGCGGGTCAGCATGGCGCCATTGCGCATGAAATACAGCCGCGAGTCCCCAACGTGCGCCCAATGCGCGGCGCCATTCTGCAGTACGCAGACAACCACGGTGGTGCGCGGCGAATCGGTCAGTTTCTGTTCCTGAGCGTAGCGCTGAATCTGCTCATGCGCGCGAAAGATGGAGCGCCGCAAAAATTCCTGCGGGTCCCGCAGGGTCGGGCGCGCCTCCTGCTGAAAAATATTAGCAATCGTCTGCAGAGCGAGGCGCGCCGCCACATCGCCGCGCGGGTGGCCTCCCAGGCCGTCGGCCAAGGCGAACAAGGCACTTTCGCGCGTATAGCAATAGCCCATGCGGTCTTGATTGCTCGCACGCGCCCCGCGGCGGCTGACTTGGTAAACAGAAAACTTCAATTCCGCTCCCTGGCGGCTGGTTTGCCCTGTTCAGGCGAAGGACTTGGCACGGCCTGAACGGGCGCTCCAAACCGGGTGACTTCGCGCACCTTCTGCACCTGCGATTTGGTATCGTTGACCAATTCGTCGATATGCAGACGCAGTTTCTCACCCATGGTCAGATTGGTGTAGCGGCGCGCACTCTCCGCACCCAGCTCGCGCTGCAGATTGAACACACTCTGCGGCCGCGCCATGGCGTCGAGCGACATGCACCACTCCACAATTTCGATCAGGTTGTCGGAATACACCCCGCGCAGCTTGGACAACTGGGCTTGAAGCCGGTCTTTCTCCAGCCGCTGCGGCGCCTCGTAAGGCGGGTAGCCGGTCATGCAGGCGTAGATGCAGGCGCCCACGGCATAAATGTCGGTCCACGGGCCGAACGCCCCCTCGCGCTTGTACATCTCGGGCGCGGCAAACCCTGGGGTATACATCGGGCGAAAGCGCTTGTCCTGCTGGTTGAGCACTTCGCGCGCCGCGCCAAAGTCGATCAGGATGGGCTTGTTGTCGTCGGTGATGAAAATGTTCGCCGGCTTGATGTCCAGATGCAGCATTTTGTGCTGGTGCACCACGCGCAGTCCCTGGAGGATGTCGTCGAACAGCGAGCGGATGGTGGATTCGCGAAAAATCTTTTTTCGCTTGAGCTCGCGCGCCGTGATGACAAACTCCTGCAGGGACGCCCCTTCCAGGTAATTCATCACCATGTAAACGGTGTCGTTTTCGCGGAAAAAATTCAGCACGCTGACAACGCTTGGATGCGAGATCTGCGCCAGCGACCGCCCTTCCTCGAAGAAGCTCTTCAGACCCAGGCGATACAGCGCCAGTTTGTCTGGCGGAACGACTGGGCTGGCCTCTCCCGGGCCGCGTTCGACCAGAGAGGCTGGCAGGTATTCCTTGACCGCGACGCGCTGGCCGTCCGGACTCAGGGCGAGATACACCACGCCAAAGCCGCCGCTGGCCACTTTACGCACGATGCGATACCCGCCGACCTGCGATTCCGGCGCAAGCGGAGCGGGTTTGGATTTATGCGTTGTGGCCATGAAGAGGAAGGCTAGCAGCCAGCAGGCGAATCGAGTGTGGAAAAATACACGCAAAGGGGAAGCGTGTGAAACCAATTTATAGCATGACTGGCTACGGCCAAAAGACTGTGCAACTGTCGACTGGAGCAAAGATCCACATCGAGTTGCGCTCGGTCAACAGCCGCTTTCTCGACATTGCGTTCCGGCTGCCCGAAGAATTGCGCAGCAGCGAAGCCGCCATGCGGCAGGCGCTCACCCAAGGATTGCGCCGCGGAAAAATTGATTGCCGCGCGGTGTTCGAAGCGCCGCAAACCGCGCCTGCGCTGCCCGATGCCGCTGCGGCGGCGCCACTCCTGGCGGCGGAATCCGCGTTGCGCGCTGTCGCACCTCACCTCACGCCCCTGTCGGTCGGCGAGGTTCTGCGCTTCATCGGCAGCGCGCAGGAGGCACACATCGACGCCGCCGAAATCGCGCAGGCCACCCAGACCGCGCTGGAGCAGGCCCTGGTGGTGCTGACCGAGGCGCGCGCGCTCGAAGGCGACAGGCTGCGCGCCCTGCTGCTCGACCGCATCGGGCAGATCGCCCTGCATGCCGCCCGTGCCCGTGACATCGTTCCACTTGCCGTGGAGCGGCAGCAGGCGCGGTTCACCGCCCGCTGGGAAGAAGCGCTGCGCGCACTCAGCGGTGTGGAAACCAGCGTCGAGACGCTGAACGACCGCCGCCTGCAGGAAGCCGCCAGCTATGCCATTCGCATCGATGTCGCCGAAGAGATCGACCGGCTGCAGGCGCATCTGCAGGCCCTGCGCGCGCTGCTCACGCAAGGTGGTGAACTGGGCAAGCGCCTGGATTTCCTCATCCAGGAATTGCACCGCGAGGCCAACACCCTCGGGTCCAAATCCGCCGCGCTCGAACTCAGCGAAATCGCGCTCGAACTCAAAGTCCTGATCGAGCAGATGCGCGAGCAGGTTCAGAACATCGAATAAGGCAAAGTCCAACGTGTCTGCCAATTTTCCCGGAAACCTGTTTGTCGTCGCAGCGCCCAGCGGCGCGGGCAAATCCAGCCTGGTCAATGCCCTGCTCTCGCAGGACAGCGGCATTCAGCTCTCGGTCTCGTGCACCACGCGGGCGCCGCGCGGCGCCGAGATCGATGGCGTGCACTATGTGTTTCTCGACAACGCGGAGTTTCAGCGACGCATCGACGCGGGGGAATTTCTCGAATGGGCGGAAGTGCACGGCAACCGCTACGGCACGTCCAAACGCTGGCTGGAACAGCGCATGGCCGACGGCATGGACGTTCTGCTGGAAATCGACTGGCAAGGCGCCGCGCAGGTGCGCGCGCAATTCGACAATGCGGTGAGCATTTTCATCCTGCCGCCGTCATTCGAAGAACTGCGCCAGCGCCTTACCCGCCGCGCCGAGGACACGCCTGAAGCCATCGAGCAGCGCCTGCGCGAAGCGCGCATCGAATTGGCGCAGGCGAAGAACTTCGACTTTATAATTGTGAATCAAGACTTTACGCACGCCCTGCACGACCTCAGGCAAGTCGTCGCGGCGCAACGGCTACGCTACGCAGCGCAACGCCTTTCTCATCCCGAGGTTTTTCGCGCCCTCGGTATCCTTTGAACTGGAACACTGACATCATGGCCCGTATCACTGTAGAAGACTGTCTGGAAAAAATCCCCAATCGTTTCCAGCTCGTGTTGGCCGCTTCTTACCGCGCCCGCATGCTGGAGCAGGGGCATTCGCCCAAGCTCGAATCGAAAGACAAACCGGCCGTCACCGCCCTGCGTGAAATCGCTGCGGGCCTGGTCGGAATTGAAATGCTGAAAAAAGTGCCGACCTGATCTGAAGATGCCCAGCAGCCCCGCCGCCGCGCCAAGAAGCCCGAAGCCTTCGGCATCCGGTGCGGCTGTGCCTGCTGTGGCCAAACCGGCGGCCAAACGCACCCGCGCCGCCATCACCGCACAGGGAGCATCGGTCAAATCTGACCCTGAGCCCGAACCTGCCGCCGACAGCGCGGCGACAAGCGGTGTGTCGGCGGCGCGGCACAACACGGTCAGCCTGGCCAGCCTGCTTGAAAAACTGCAGGCTTACCTGACAGAAGCTGATCTGCAAAAAATCCGCGAGGCCTACCGCTTCGCGGACGCAGCGCACCTGGGGCAATACCGCGCCAGTGGCGAGCCGTACATCTCGCACCCGGTCGCCGTGGCCGAGTTGTGCGCCGACTGGAAACTCGACACCCAGGCCATCATGGCCGCTCTGCTGCACGACACGGCGGAAGATAAGGGCATTACGCAAGCGGAGCTGATCGAGCATTTCGGCAGCACCGTGGCCGATCTGGTGGACGGCCTGACCAAGCTCGACAAGCTGCAGTTTTCCAACCGCGAAGAGAACCAGTCGGAGAGTTTTCGCAAGATGCTGCTGGCGATGGCGCGCGACATTCGCGTCATCCTCGTCAAGCTGGCCGACCGTCTGCACAATATGCGCACCCTTGGAGCGATGGCCGCCAGCAAACGGTTGCGCATCTCCCGCGAGACGATGGATATTTACGCGCCCATCGCCCACCGGCTTGGACTGAATCTGGTGTACCGGGAACTGCAGGACCTGGGCTTTGCCAACAGCCACCCGAACCGCTACACCGTGTTGTCGCGCGCCGTGCAGTCCGCGCGCGGCAACCGGCACGGGCTGGTGGAAAAAATCCTCGCCGCAGCGCAGACTGCGCTGGCCGATGCCCATGTGCAGGCGCAGCTCTTCGGCCGCGAAAAAACGCTCTATTCCATCTACCGCAAGATGCGCAACAAGCACCTGAGCTTCGCGCACATCCAGGACATCTTCGGCTTCCGCGTGCTGGTGCCCGACGTGCTCGACTGCTACCGGGCACTGGGTGTGCTGCACGGCCTGTACAAACCCATGCCGGGCAAGTTCGAGGACTACATCGCCATTCCCAAGGCCAACGGTTATCAGTCGCTGCACACCACCCTCATCGGGCCAAACGGCAACCCCATCGAATTCCAGATCCGCACGGACGCCATGCACCGCATCGCGGAAAGCGGCGTGGCAGCACACTGGCTCTACAAGACGCCGGAGGACAAGTCGGCCCCGCAGCAGATGCAGGCCAACGCCTGGCTGCAATCCCTGCTCGACATTCAGACCGAGACGCGCGACTGGGCCGACTTTCTTGAAACCGTGAAGGTCGATCTGGCGCCCGATGCGGTGTATGTCTTCACCCCCAAGTCGCGCATCCTGGCGCTGCCGCGCGGCGCCACGCCGGTGGATTTTGCCTACGCCATCCACACCAATCTGGGCGACCAGACGGTGGCGGCCAAGGTGAACAACGCGCTGGTTCCCCTGCGCACCGAATTGCGCAGCGGCGACGTGGTGGACATCATCACGGCGCCGACCTCGCGGCCCAACCCGAACTGGCTGAGCTTTGTGCGCACGGGCCGGGCGCGCTCCAAAATCCGGCATGCGCTGCGCACTACGCAGCATGCCGAATCCATCGAACTGGGCCGCCGTCTGCTGCAGAGCGCATTGCGGCACGAACACCTGGATCTGGCCGCCCTCGACCCCGCCGTCTGGGAAAAATTGCTGCGCTGGACCGGCTTCAAATCGCGCGAGGATCTGTTTGCCGACATCGGTCTGGGCAAGCGCGTGGCCGATATTCTGGCCAAGCGCGTGGCGGCGTTCGCTTCGCCGCAGGACGCCTTGTCCGCACCTTTGCTCGACACCATCGAGCGACTGGCAAACCGCGCCGACGCCAACGCCCAATCCGCGCTCCAGCTCGATGGCAGCGAAGGCGCTTCAGTACGCTACGCCACCTGCTGCCGCCCGATTCCCGGCGACACCGTCATCGGTTATCTCGGCAAGGGCGAAGGACTGATCGTGCATCAACAGGACTGCGACATTGCGCGCCGCCTGTTCCAAAAAGACCCGGACCGCTGGATCGATCTGAACTGGGCTGCTGAATGCACGCGCCCATTTGAAACCGGCCTGAGCGTGATCGTGCAAAACTCCAAGGGCGTGCTCGCCCGCGTGGCTGCGGCCATCAGCGAGCACGACAGCGACATCGCCCATGTCACCATGGACGAAGACATGCAGCAGGCCACCACCGAACTGCGCTTCGTGGTGCAGGTGCGCGACCGCAAACATCTGGCCGATGTGCTGCGGGCACTGCGCCGGCTCAAGTTCGTGGTGCGCGCCAGCCGGGCCAAGAACCGTAGCCTGTCCAACGGCAACGGTCTGAACATCAACTGACCATGCGTGCGCCAGGCGACCGTGCGCTCACGGTCGCGGCGGATAACGCACCTCCAGAATCTCCAGCGTGGCGGTGCCGCCCGGGGTGGGCAGGCTGACGCTGTCGCCCTCACGCGCTTTCAGCAGGGCGCGCGCCACCGGTGAAATCCAGCTGATCCGGCCTTGCAGCGGCTCGGTTTCGTCGATGCCGACGATGGTGATGGTGTGCTCCTCGCCATTGTCATCCGCGTAGCGCACCGTGGCGCCGAAGAAAATCTGTTCATTGCCGTGCTGCAGGCTGGCATCGACCACCTCGGCGATGTCGAGCCGTTTGGTGAGAAAACGCAGCCTCCGGTCGATTTCACGCAGACGTTTCTTGCCGTAGATGTAGTCGCCGTTTTCCGAGCGGTCGCCGTTCTTCGCCGCCCACGACACGATTTCCACCACCTTCGGGCGTTCCACCTCGACCAGCTCCTTCAGCTCGGCGCGCAGACGGGCGTAGCCTTGCGGCGAGATGTAGTTCTTGCCTCCTGGCGGTAAAGGGGGGAGCTGGACGCCGTCGTCATCCTCGGCGTCGGCGCTGTCTTCGCGGACAAAAGCCTTGTTCATGGTGTGAGAGGTGTCTGGATACGTGCAAGAAGTCCACTGGAGCGGAGGGTGACGCGCTGGATGCCCTCGCGCAGCGTCTGTGGATCGGCGCAAGCCAGGGTGAAGGCGCTGCGCGCACGGGTCAGCCCGGTGTAGATCAGTTCGCGGCTGACGGCTGTGCTGCGTTCGGGCAGCACCAGCACGGTGTGGGCGAACTCCGAGCCTTGCGACTGGTGCACCGTCATGGCGAACGCAGTCTGCACATCGGGCAGGCGGCTGATGCTGACCGAGCGCAGCGTCTGGCCGCTGGCGAACACCACACGCAGACCATCCTTGCGCGTCGGCAAGACCATGCCTACATCACCATTGAGCACGCCCAGGTCGTGATCGTTGCGCGTGACCATGACGGGCCGCCCCGCATACCACTCGCCCTGGCAGCGCAGCAGGCCCAGCGCGTCGAGCCGGGCGGCAATCGCGGTATTGAGCGCATGCAGTCCCCAAGCACCATCGCGCACCGCACACAGCACGCGGCACTGGTCGAACGCGCTCAGCACGCTGCGCGACCAGGCGTCCCAATCTGAGTCCCAATCCGCGTCCTGCCCGCTGGTGCCCGGGCCGTGCTGCAGCAAGTCCGCATAGTGCGCAAACCCGCGTGCCTGATCGCGGCCGTCGACGGCCAGGCCGACCAACTGCGCGTCGAGCTGCGGCGTCACTGGCAGTTGCCGCACGGCGGCATCCTGCGGATCACCCAGCAGCTTCATCGCCATGTCCGCGTCGCCTGCATGCACCGCGCTGGCGAGCTGACCGATGCTGCCGCCAAAGCGATGGCTGTGGCGCAACATCACCACCTGCTGCGCCAGCGCGCTTCCAGCGGGATCGATCAGGGACGGCGGGATGCGCTGATCGCTGATCCGCGTCAAGGCCTGCGCGGTTTCCGGCCGATAGTGGCCGCCTTCGGCATCTGCGCACAGCTCGCCAAGCACGGCGCCGGCCTCGACCGAGGCGAGCTGGTCTTTGTCGCCGAGCAGGATGAGCCGTGCCGCTGGCGGCAGGGCGGCAAGAACCGCGGCCATCATCTCCAGATGCACCATCGACGCCTCGTCGATCAGTAATACATCGATCTCCAGCGGATGCGCCGCGTTGCGGACAAAGCGACGGGTGTCGGGCCGCGCGCCCAGCAGACTGTGGAGCGTGCGCGCAGGGCCGATGCGCTGAGACAGATCGGCCACGCCGGGAATTGCAGGCAGGGTCTGCAAGGCCTGGTCGATGGATTGCTTCAGCCGTGCCGCGGCCTTGCCCGTGGGCGCAGCCAGCGCCACACGCAGCGCAGCGGGGTTCGCTGCGGTGGCATACAGCAGGGCGAGCAGGCGCGCTGCGGTAAACGTCTTCCCCGTGCCCGGGCCGCCGGTAAGGATGGTGATGCGGCCGCGCAGGGCGATCGCGCAGGCCACTCTCTGCCAGTCCACCTCGTCTTCTGCCGCCGGGGGAAACAGTCGTGGCAGCACGGCTGCCGCGCCCGTCATATCGACAGTCAGCCCTTGCTGCAGGCGCTGCTGAATCTGCGCAGCCACGCGCAACTCGTCGCGCCAGTAGCGCCGCAGATACAACCGCCCGGCGCTGAGCACCAGCGGGGCGCCGGTGTCCATTGCGCCTTCCTCGAACACCGCAGGACAGGCACGCAACGCGCGCGCCCAATCCTGCGGCGCGGAGAAGTCTGTAGTGGCTGCCGGCGCGGCGGCTCGTGCGGCACGTTCCTGCAAAGCGGCGATGTGCTGCGGCAACGCGTCCAGCAGAACGCAGGTGTGACCGCGCCCTTCGAGATCGGCCAGCACGGCCACAGCAATGAGGACTTGCGGCGAGGCCTGCGGACACAGCGCGGCAACAAACCGCGCCAGCGCCGCATCGAGCCGGCGCAGCACACCCTGCTCTGCCCATTGGCCGAAGACATCGAGCAGGCTTTGGCTGCGCGGATCTTCAGCCAGGATGCGCTGCGGCTTCATGCGGAGCCCTCCGTAGCGTGTGCGAACAGGGCATCGAGCGCATCGAGCAAGATCCTATCGGGCGGGATGTGGACGCAGCCTGACTGCGGCCCGCGCACCCCGCGCAAAAACAGGTCGAGCGCGCCGCCGAGGTGCTGCAGCGGGTCATACGCCGCGCCCAGCCGCGCACGCAGCAGCCGATGCAGCGCCAGCAGGTAGAGCGCGCATTGCACGTCGTAGCGGTGATCGAGCATCGCGGCTTCGAGAGCTTCCTGGGTGTAGTGTGCATCGCTCGGCCCCAGCGCATTGCTCTTGTAATCGAGCACCCAATAGCGGCCGCCGTGGGCAAACACCAAGTCGGCAAAGCCCATCACCATGCCATGCAGGACACGCATGGTCAGCGCCGGACGCGGTTTTCCAGGCAGGATGTGACGGCTGCACAGAGCGTCGATCTGCGCGGCATGCGCCTGCCCGACCGGAAACCAGAACTCCATTTCCGGCAGGACCGTACCGACGCATGGCAAGGCGACTCCCAGCGCAGGCAATGGCGTCGCCAGCACCTCGCGCAGCCACGCAAGCAGATCCTGCTGGCGGCTGTCGTCCCAGCCCTGGCGCTTGCAGCGCTGCAGCAGGCGGGCTTGCAGCGCCGGACCGGATTCCAGCGCGAAGTCGTTTTCCGCGAGCCAGGCGAGTTGTTCGTGCACGAATTTTCCCGCCAGCGCGCCGCGCGGAAAACGGTGGCGCGCGGCGTCCTGCAGCGCTTGCGGCAAGGTCTGGAACAGTCCCGGCTCGGCGTCCGGCAACTCATCCTGCAGGGTGGGCGGCGGCGCCGCCTGCTGCGTGGTGCGCGGAGCCAGATCGCGCACCAGTGCGGAAAAGCTGCCAATGCCCCAGTTGCGCTCGAACCGGGCGTGATAATCCGGGGCGGCCATCAATTCCGGCGGCGTGGCATCCGCCTGCAGGCGGTGGAAACCGGCCTCCTGCGGCGCGTCGCCGATCTGCACCGCGGGCATCCCCAGAAACACCTGCTCCAGCAAGCCCCGAATCTCGTCGGCACTGTGCGCCACGTCCCCGCCCAGCAGATAGCCGATCGCGCTTTGATGAAACACGCAAGCCTTTGCATTGCCGTCTTTCAGCGCGGCCACCCCTACCCAGAGCGCATGGCGGGCGCGGGTCAGGGCGACATACAGCAGGCGCAGGTCTTCACGCAGTCTGTCCTGATCACGCGTCTCGTCTTTTTCCGGTTTGCAGGCGGTGGCAAACGGCAGGAACACCAGCGGATATTCCAGTCCCTTGGATTTGTGGATGGTGACCACGCGCACCAGATCGGCTTCGCTTTCCAGGCGGACGATCTGCTCTTCGCTGCCCTCGCCAAGCAGTTGCGCCTGCAGCCAGCGGATCAGCGCCTGCTCGCCGTCGAGGGCGCTGCTGGCGCTCTGCAGCAGTTCGGCCAGGTGCAGCACATTGGTCAGCCGCCGTTCGCCGTCATCTGTGGCCAGCCTGCGTGCGGGCAGATTCAGGCGGTGCAGGGTCTGACGCAGCATGGGTAGCACGCCCTGCCGCTGCCAGATGCCGTGCAGTTCGCCCAGCAGTTCGAGCCGCTGCTCGAACACCGCGTCGTCCGTGGCCAGCGCGGCCAGTTCGCCCAGGCTGAGCCCCAGCGTGGCGGTGGCGAATGCGGCGCGGGCCAGCCGACCGTCGCGCGGCGCGGCCACAGCCCGCAGCCAGCGCAGCAGATCGGCGGCTTCGCGCGAAGCAAAGACCGAGTCGCGGTCGGACAGATAGACCGAGGCCACGCCGCGGCGCTTGAGCTCGCGGCGGATGGCGGCGGCTTCATCGCCGTCGCGAACCAGCACGGCCAGATCGCTTGGGCGCAGGCGGCTGAATGAGCCGTTGTCTCCGCCCCGGTGAAAGCCGGCCTGCGGGTCGTTGAGCAGATCGACCATGCGGGCCGCTGCGTGGGCCGCGAAACGCTGTCTGGCCGCGTCCTTCGATTCGAGCGTGGCGCTCACGCTGAATTGCAGCGCGGGCACCACGCCGCTGGCGCAGACCAGTTGCTCGGGCCGACCGTGGGCGTGCACATGAATGAACGGCACGGGGTTGGTCTCGTCGGATGCGCCCTCCACGCGGTACAAAAACGCCCCCGCCCCGTCTGCGGCTTCACGGCAATCAAACAGCCGGTTGACGCCCTGCACCAGCGCCTCGGTGGAACGGCGGTTGGTGCCGAGCACGGCATGTCGGCCCAGGGTTGCGGTGCGTGCCCGCAGGTAACTGGCAATATCCGCCCCGCGAAAGGCGTAAATGGACTGTTTTGGATCGCCGATGAGCAGCACCGCGCCGGGCGTGAGCGAGGGGACATATGCGCTCGTCATGGCGTACAGCCGGTCGAACACATTGAACTGCAGCGCCGAGGTGTCCTGGAATTCGTCGATCAGCGCCACCGGGTATTGCTGCAGGATGCGGGCGCGCAAACGCTCGCCCTGCGGCCCGGCCAGCGCGGCGTCGAGGCGTTCGAGCAGGTCGTGAAAACCAAACAGCCCCGAGGTCTCCTTGAGCCCGCGCAACCGGGCCTCGATCTGCGCGGCGGCGTAAGCCCGCAGCTCGGGAACGATGTCGGGCAACGCTGCCAGCGCGGCGCGCAGCACATCGACCGCATCGAACGCCGTCGGCACGTCCACACTCTTGCCTTTGTTGCACTTGGCGCGCAGGCCGTCCGGGGTGAGTTTGTCCCAGACCTTGTCGTCGATTGCGGGCTGCAACTGCCTGGAATCGTTCAGCCAGACATCGATCGCGTCGAACCAGCCGCGCACACTGCGCTCGGCATACGACTGTTTGTTCAACGGACAGTCGGCAGATTGCACCAGCATCAGCAGCCACTGGCGCATGGCCGCAATGCGCCCGGCCCACTGGGTTTTGAGGGCGCGCAGCACGGCAAGCTGCTGCGCTTGCAGACGTTGCCACAGCGCAGCGAGTGAAGCCTCCGCAGGCGCGGTCAATGGCGCCCCGGCCTGCGCAGCGTGGCGCAGGGTGGACACAGCCTTCGCCAGCGCAGCCGGATCGGGCCACAGGCCGAGCACGCCGTCCAGAATCTCACCCGACAGTGGATAGACCTGCTGCCGCCAGAAATCGCGCGCGGCGCGACTCTCCAGTTCGGTCTCGTCAGCCAGCAGCTCTTCATCAAAGGCCTGCCCGCTGTCGAACGCATGTTCGCGCAGCATGCGCTGGCACCAGGCATCAATGGTGAGCACCGCCGCATCGTCCATGGCCTGCGCGGCCATCGCCAGGCGCCACGCGGCGCCTTCCCGCGCGGCGCCTGGGGGATGGTCGGCGAGAAGCTGCTTTAAAAAGTCGTCCCCCGAATCGGGTTGGCGCCCACCCTGGAAACACTGTGCGGCCTCCACCAGACGGGCGCGAATGCGCTCAGCCAACTCGCGCGTGGCGGCGCGGGTGAAGGTCATCACCAGAATCTGCTCCGGCACCAGCGGGCGCCCAAACCCGGTGGCCGCCGTGCCGTGGCCCAGAACCAGCCGCAGGTAGAGCGCAGCGATGGTCCAGGTCTTGCCGGTGCCCGCGCTGGCTTCGATGAGGCGGTTGCCCTGCAGCGGCAGACGCAGGGGATCAAGGATGTCGGTCATGCATCCTCCCCGGTGTGGGCGGGCATCTGGCTGTGGATCATCACGCTGCAGCCCTGCGTCCAATCGAGCAGGGGTTGAAACAGCGTGTCCTTGTAGTGATCGAACCGGCCATCTGCGCGCAGCGCATCAAAGTCGGGAAACACACGGGCCAGACAGGGTTCCTCGACTTCTCCCGTGGTGTTGAAGCTCCCGTCATAAGTCGCTGCGCCCTTTCCCTTTGCCAACTCGGCCAGGGCGGTGCGTGCGGCGATGGGCAGCGGCGCGTCCATCCCGGTTTTCCAGGCGGCCAGCAGGGCCTGCAGATGCGCTGCTGCTGCCTCTTGCGCCAGCGGCGGGAGTTGCAGGCTGGCGTCCGGGCCGATCAGCCAGCCTTCCGCCGCCTCGCCGCAGGCGCTGGTTGCGAGCTGCCGCACCCAGGCGTCGAGGAGCTTGTCGGGGCGTGGAGACGCTTTGTCGCCAAGCAGGCGTGAGGCGGTCAGAAGCATCCAGACGCGGCCCTGCGCACCCTTGCGCAGATCGCCCAGCCAGTCGTCGAGTTGCACCCCCGCGTGCGCGAAACGCAAGGGAATTTTTTCCGCGCCATGCGGGTAAGTCTGCCGCAGCTCGGCCCAGCGGGCCAGCATGGGCAGCGCCTCCTGCTGCAGCGCCTGTGCCACGCGCTCGCCCAGTGCGCGCATCGGCAGCGCACCGCTGCCGCGCAAGCGGTGCAGGCGGCGGGCGATGCTGTGTTCCACGCCTTCGCGCACGGCGGTTTGCGGATCGTCGAGCAAGTCGGTGAGCAGGGCATGGCGGGACAGGCCGTCAAGGGCGAAGACCTCGTCGTCGTCCTGCGCACCCTGTTCATCAAACACCACGTCGAGCCGGACGCGGAAAAACGCCTTGACCGGATTTTTCAGAAAACGGACCAGTTGCTGCAGGCTCAGCGGCTCAAGCAGTGCCTCGAACGCGGGCAGGCCGTGTGCCGGTGCCGGTGCCGGTGCCGCGCTGTCGGCGTGGGCCATGCGCCATTCGCCGGCATAGGTGAACAGCGCCGCGTTTTCCTTCGCAGCGCGCTCGAAGTAGCGGCGGCTGAAAGGCTGCAGCGGATGCACGGTGGTGCGCTGCGCCAGCACATCGCCCTCCCCTTCGCCGCGCCAGCCCGCGGCGATGTAGTCGCGCAACTGCGCCACCAGCACCGAGGGCGGCTGCGCGGTGTTGTCGCGCGGACTGCGCCCAGCCCAGCTGATGTAGAGCATGCGCCGCGCGGACAGCAAGGCTTCGAGCATGAGGTAGCGGTCGTCCTCGCGCCGCGCACGGTCGCCCGGGCGGTACTGCCCCGGCTGGCGCATGAGATCGAAGTCGTTGCGCGGGCTCTGGCGCGGGTAGTCGCCATCGTTCATGCCCAGCAGACACACCACTTCGAACGGTATGGAGCGCAGCGGCATGAGGGTGCAGAAGGTCACGCCGCCCGCCAGAAAGCGGCCAGCGCCGGGCGCATCATCCACCGCACCGAGCCAGCCGTCGCGCAGCACGGCCAGCGGCACCGGCTCGTCGAATCCGGCCGCGGCGCAATCGTCCAGCCAGGCGGACAACGCATCGTCGATGCGGGCTCGGGTTTGGCGCTCGGCCAGCTCCTGCGGCTGAACGAGCGCATCGAGCAGGTCGCGGGCATGCTGTGCCCATTGCTGCGGGGTGGCGGTGCCGCAGGCGGTGCGCCACCAGGCCTGCAGCACGTCCAGCAGATCGGCCAGCGGGCCGATCAGCGCAGCATCGAGACCGCCGATTTCTTCGTATGGCACGATGTCGGCAAAGCCGGACTCGCCTGCGCCGGTGTAGCCCAGCAACATGCGGCGCAGGCCGAAGCTCCAGCTGTTCTGTTCGCCGCAAGCGGCCAGGCCGAGATGCGCGCGCTGCGCGGCGTCCAGCCCCCAGCGCACACCGGCCCCGGCGATCCAATGGGTCAGGCGCGGTCGATCTTCGGGCTGCAAGCCAAAGCGCCGGGCGATGGCAGGAACGTCGAGCAGGTCGCCCAGTTCCGTGGCGTGCATGCGCTGATCGGGCAGGCGCAGCAGCCAGGCGAGTGCGAGCAGCAAGGGCTCGGTGGCACGCGCCGGCAGGTCGGCGATGTCGTAGGGAATGTTGCGTGCGTCGCCCGGTGAATATTGCCCGAACACGGCACGGATGGCCGGGGCGAACGGCGCAATATCAGGCACCATGACCACGATGTCGCGGGGCCGCAGCGGGTTGGCGCAGTCTTGCTGCGCCAACAGAGACAGCAACTGATCGTGCAGCACTTCCACCTCGCGCTGCGGGCTGTGGGCGATGTGAAACACCACCGAGCGATCGGTTGCGGCAATGGGGTTGCGCGGGTGCTCCTGCAGTGGCAATAGATCGCGCACCGCGGCCTGTGTCTGTTGCAGCAGAGTGACTCCCGGCGCCTCGTCGAACAAGCCTTCCCGCGGCAACTCCGGCTCGTCCTGCGCCGTGGCGCGGGCGTCGAAGGCATCGAGCTGGCGCATGAAATCGCGCCCCTGCCGCCCCCACGCGGCCAGCAGCGGGTGCGCATGGGCATGCATCGCCTCCAGGCCGACCGCAGCAAGGTCGATGTCGTTGCGCGTGCCGCGGCGCATGGGCACATCGCGCAACAGTTCACGCCCCTCGATGATGTCGGCCCAGTGATAGCGGCAGGGGTTGGGCAGCGCCATCAGAATCTGCACCTGCCCCGACAACGCGACCAACGCATCCAGCAGCGCCCCCGGCAGATGCGAGGCGCCGAACAGCACCACCCGGCGCGGCAGCCGGACGGCAGCGGCACCCGCATCCGCCAATGCCTGGAGCATGGCCCGCTGCACGCGCGGGCGGATCGAGGCGCGCTCCGCGTCGCTCAGCTCGTCCAGCACCGTGCGCCACAGCAGCGCCTGCCAGCGCTGATCTTCGGCCAGTGGTGTGGGGGCGCCACTGGCATCAAGCAGCACATCCCGGCCCGCGGCCCAGGCGTCCAGCCAGTCGGTGCGGTAGATCTGGTATTGGTCGTAGAGATCGGCCAATTTGCGCGCCAGTTGCAGCCGCCGCTGCGCGTCATGTCCCTGCAGGTAGTGGGTCAGCGGGGCAAAGCCGGGTTGATGCAGCTGCAGCGGCAGCAGCCGCATCAGCCGCCAGGTCAGCACCGATTTGTCCAGCGCCGATTGCGGCGGCACCGCATCGCGGCCCAGTACCTGCCGATAGGTGCGCCAGAGAAAGCGCGCCGGAAGTTCCACCCGGGTTGCCGCACAGATGCCACGCTGCGCGGCCAGCGCCATTTTCAGCCACTCCGCCGCGCCATTGCTCTGCACCAGAACAATCTCCTCCTCCAGCGGCGCAAGCGGCTGCTGTGCCAGCCAGTGCAGCACGGCATCCCGCAGCAACTCCAGACGGTTGCCCTGCAGGATCAGTAGGCCGGGGCGAATGGCATGGGTCATGGAATCTGGCGAGGTGACGGGCCGCTATTGTGGCTTGCGCGGCGCACGCGGCAAATGCCGACCTCACGGATGCGCTTGGGTGAACTGCCCGGACTGGAATGGGAACGGATCGATTTTCAGGGGCTCACCTGATCGACTCCAAGAACGGAGAGCGCCGTACCGTGGTGATGCCAATTAGGAAAGAATAGGGTGTAGGGGTCGAGAATTGTCGGAAATTTGTGGGAATTGAGCGGGAATGCGCTCCCAATCGAGGCCGTCTGAGCAAAAAAAGCCTGCGCTCAAAGGGCGGATTTGTTCAGCACGCATCTGATTTACCCGGTATTTTTTGGCCTGCCCGACTGGATTCGAACCAGTGGCCTACGGCTTAGAAGGCCGTTGCTCTATCCAGCTGAGCTACGGGCAGATCTGAATGCGCTCGCAAAGGCAGGGAGACGAGTGAATTGTCCGGCCTTCCGCTGCTTTGAGCTTGTCTTGACCTCAACTCAGAATGAGGGGGTGAATGATCGGCGTGAGAGGACTCGAACCCTCGACTCTCAGCTCCTAAGGCAAAGGTCAGGATGTCTTGCAGCCACGTCGTTACTTGCTTTCTCTGTTTTCTGCCCCGGGGTTTTTGACACTCCAGGGACGACGCTTGAAAAATCGAAGAGGGCACCTTGGCACACATTGTACAGAGGGGGTGGTGATCGGCAGGCCAAGGTTGCGCCGCGAAGGATTTTGGGATAAGACCTATGACACTCAGGGACAAAACGTATCCGAAAAAGCACGAAAAATCCCATATTCCTCGTGTGGGATAGCTCTATAAACCGTTATCTTTCTTCATACATTTGGAGGCGGGGGTCGGAATCGAACTGACAATCCTTTCGTAAGTCATGCGTCTGCCAATCACGGGCGTTTTGCCCAGGGTTCTTCCCCAGCCTTGAGCTTCTTGCTCGTACTTGTCCATCTCCTTGCCGCCGATGTAGGTCTCGTCTGTCTCGACAATGCTCAAGAGCATGCCCCAGTCATCGCCGTCGGAATCGTTGCCCCATGTTTCGCGCAGGCGCGGAAGCATGAACCAGGCCGTCTTTTGCGTAACGCTGATCTCCTTGGAGATCCGCAGCGACGACACCCCGTTTCGCGAGGTGACGAACAGGTAGATGGCATAGAGCCACTTGTCGAACGGAACGTGCGAGCGCTCGAAGACGGTGCCCGTGCGCACCGTGAAGTCCACCTTGCAGGCAAGGCATCGGAAATAGCCGCCGACCTTACGAATCTGGATGCGCGCAACTTCTCCGCAGTGCGGGCACATGGGGTGACCGTGCCAGCGCCGCTCTCGATATAGGCACGCGCCGATCGCTCGTCAGGAAACTTCTTGAGAAATTCGCGGGCACTGATCGCGACCTTGCTCATGGCCTGGCTCGGCTCGACGGTCACAGCCTACGCCTTGGGCCTCTAGGGAGTAAAGTATGTAACTCCCAAAAAAAATGCCACTCGGCGTGGCATTGAGTCTTGAGTTGGTGGAGGCGCGGGCGGGAGTCGAACCCACCTAGAAGGATTTGCAGTCCTCTGCATAACCGCTTTGCTACCGCGCCAAGCTTTTTATTGTCGCTGTTTTCTTCGACTATTGTCTGTCTCAAGTCAGCCACGAAAATCCATCTATTGCCTTAAACGGCTTGACAAAAAATCTGAATGTGCTCGACATTTTTCAGGCCGTTGCATAACCACTCTGCCACCCCGCCGGGGATGGGCTTGCATCACAAAGGTCAGATCGTACGCAAAACCGCCTCGGTTTGCTGCAGCGCTCCTGAGTCTCTTGCAGATCCAGTACCACGCGCACCGGGCACAAAAAAAGGAAGCGTGGCTTCCCTTTTTTGAGAATTTGGAGCGGGAAACGAGACTCGAACTCGCGACCTCAACCTTGGCAAGGTTGCGCTCTACCAACTGAGCTATTCCCGCGCAAAACAGCAATTATTGCTAGGGCAGAACAGTTTGTCAATAGCTTGCGATTTGTTCAAACCAGATTATTCAATGCAAACCGCGTTCGTCGGGCTCGTCCACCGAGGTGGCAATCACGCTCACCGGGCGACCTTTGATGCGGTGCCAGACGTACACCACATAACCTGATAGCCCATACGCCACGAACAGGCCGAACAAGACCAGTGGCGGCTGGTAGGCAATCAAGCCGATCAACAAAACGATCAGGAAGATGCTGATGAAAGGAACGCTGCGACGAAAGCTCACGTCCTTGAAGCTGTAGAACGGAACATTGGTCACCATGGTGATGCCCGCGAACAAGGTGATGACAAAACTGAACCACGCGACATGGGCGCCCTGCACCCCGGCATCCGTCATGATCCAGAGAAAACCGGCCACCAATGCCGCAGCTGCCGGGCTGGGCAAGCCCTGGAAGTAACGCTTGTCGATCACGGCGACATTGGTGTTAAAGCGCGCCAGACGCAAGGCAGCGCCCGCGCAATACACAAAGGCCGCCAGCCACCCCAGTTTGCCCAGGCCGCGCAAGGACCATTCGTAAATGATCAGCGCAGGTGCCGCGCCGAAAGACACCATGTCGGCAAGGGAGTCGAATTGCGCGCCGAACTCGCTCTGGGTGTTGGTCATGCGCGCCACTCGCCCGTCCAGGCTGTCGAGCACCATGGCGGCAAAGATTGCCGTCGCCGCGGAGTCGTAGCGCCCCCCCATGGCCATGACAATGGCATAGAAACCGCAGAACAAGGCCGCGGCTGTGAACGAATTGGGCAACAGGTAGATGCCGCGTCGGCGGCGGTGCGCAGGATCATCGTCGGGGAACGGGGACTGGCCGGACGACTCGGGAGAGGAATTCGTCTCTGAGTCGATGCGCGGCCCTGACGCTTCCGAGCGCGAGTCTTGCTGTGGAAACGGCGAAACGTTACGCGACATGATGGGCCTCTCTGGAGTCAGGCCATCGCATGGCATGCATCTCAGGCTGCCAGGTCGGCCAATACGGTGCTGCTTGCATAGACTTTGTCGCCAATCGACACACGTGATTGCGAACCCAGTGGCAGGTAAACGTCCACCCGCGAGCCAAAGCGGATAAAGCCAAAACGCTGTCCGCGCCGCAAGGCCTCCCCCGCCTTCACGTAACAAAGAATGCGCCGCGCAATCAGCCCCGCGACCTGAACTGCGGTCACCACGCGGCCGGCGCTGTCGATCACCAGGGCATTGCGTTCATTTTGCTCGGAGGCCTTGTCGAGATCGGCGTTGAAAAACTTACCTGGGAAGTATTGCACTGCACGCAGCGTCCCATCGACTGGCGCGCGGTTCGAATGCACATTGAAGACATTCATGAACACGCTGATTTTCAGCGCATCACGCTGTGCGTATGTATCAAACGCATGTTCGATGGCCACGATGCGGCCGTCTGCCGGACTGAGAACGGCCAGCGGATCTTTGGGAATGGGGCGCGCCGGATCGCGAAAAAACTGAATGACAAAAATACTCAGCGACCACAGCGGCAAAGACCACCAGAACCCAGCCAGCCCCCAGACGATGACAGAGAGGAGAACACTGCTGGCAATGAACGGCCAGCCTTCACGGGCGAGAATGGGATGGGGATAGGTCATGGTGAGAGTTTAGTCGCCAGAAGGCAGAAGTCCTTGTCGAATCGGATGCGCCCAAGCAAGACACCCGGCAGCGGCCGGGTGTCTTGCTTGCTTGGGAAAAATCGATGGTCAGTTTCTGGACCTATCCATCAGCTTGTTGGCCCTGATCCAGGGCAGTGAGCCAGATCAGTTCTTCGATTTGTCGACCAGCTTGTTCGCTTTGATCCACGGCATCATTGCCCGCAGCTTCTCGCCCACCTGTTCGATCTGGTGATCGGAGGTCAGACGGCGGCGCGAGAGCAACGTGGGTGCGCCGGCGCGGTTTTCCAGGATAAAGCTCTTGGCGTATTCACCCGTCTGGATGTCTTTCAGGCACTGACGCATGGCATTCTTGGTGTCTTCGGTCACCACCTTCGGCCCCGTCACGTACTCGCCGTACTCCGCATTGTTGGAGATGGAGTAGTTCATGTTGGCGATGCCGCCTTCGTAGATCAGATCGACGATGAGCTTGAGCTCGTGCAAGCATTCGAAGTAAGCCATTTCCGGGGCATAGCCAGCCTCGACCAGGGTCTCGAAACCAGCCTTGATCAGTTCGACAGTGCCGCCGCACAACACGGCCTGCTCACCGAACAGATCGGTTTCCGTCTCTTCACGGAAATTGGTTTCGATGATGCCGGCCTTGCCGCCGCCGTTGGCCACGGCGTAGGACAGCGCCAGATCACGCGCCTTGCCGGACTTATCGGCATGCACGGCGATCAGGTGGGGCACACCGCCACCCTGTGTGTAGGTGTTGCGCACGGTATGACCCGGCGCCTTGGGAGCGATCATGATGACGTCGAGATCGGCGCGCGGCTGCACCTGGCCGTAATGCACATTGAAGCCGTGCGCGAACGCCAGCGCGGCGCCCTTCTTCATGTTCGGCTCGACCGCATTGCGATAGACCTCGGCGATGTTTTCGTCGGGCATGAGCATCATGACCACGTCCGCGCCTTCGACCGCCTTCTCCACTTCGGCCACTTTCAGGCCTGCTTTTTTGGCTTTGTCCCAGGACGCGCCATTCTTGCGCAGGCCCACGGTGACTTTCACGCCGCTGTCATTGAGGTTTTGGGCGTGGGCATGGCCTTGCGAGCCATACCCCACGATAGTGACCTTCTTGCCCTTGATGAGGGAGAGATCGGCGTCTTTGTCGTAATACACGTTCATGTTGGCTCCTGCTGTAAGAAGTTTTTGCACGGGTCGCGCCGAGACGCGCCGGAATGCGAAGAAGGAAAAAGAGGAAAAAAGGTGCGCAGTTGGCGTTCAGGCGCGCAAGATACGTTCGGCGCGGCCAATCCCGCAACTGCCGGTTCGCACGGTTTCGAGGATGGCCGTGGCATCGACCGCCTGGATGAAGGCGTCGAGCTTGGCCGCATCGCCGGTAAGTTCGATGGTGTAGGACTTGTCGGTCACGTCGATGATGTGACCACGGAAAATATCGGCCATGCGCTTGATCTCCTCGCGCTCCTTGCCCACGGCGCGCAGCTTGATGAGCATGAGCTCGCGCTCGATGAACGACGCCTCGGTGAGATCGACCACCTTGACCACTTCGATCAGGCGGTTGAGATGCTTGGTGATCTGCTCGATCACGTCCTCCGAGCCGCTGGTGACGATGGTCATGCGCGATAGCGAAGCATCTTCCGTGGGCGCAACCACGAGAGATTCGATGTTGTAGCCGCGGGCGGAAAACAGGCCCACCACACGAGACAAAGCGCCGGCTTCGTTTTCCAGCAGAACTGCAATGATGTGCTTCATGGTTTCACTCCTCTGCGCAGGCTTCGTGCGGCACCGGTAAGCGCCGCCTGGCTGCTGCGAGATTGATGAGATAGGGCAATGCAGCAACGCCGCATTGCAACGGATAAGGCGCTTGCCGCAAACCTTGCAGACTGCCGTGCCCGGTGAGGCGCGGCCGCTGCAAGGCCAGCAGGTTGGCGCGGTTCAAATCGTCAAAGATCCTCCGACCCGAGCAGCATGTCAGTGATGCCGCGCCCGGACTGAATCATCGGCCAGACGTTCTCTGTCGGATCGACCGAGATGTCAATGAATACCGTGCGGTCTTTCATTGCAAACGCCTTTTCCATGGCGGGACGCAGATCTTCGAGACGATCGACCTTGATACCCACATGGCCGTAGGCTTCGGCAAGTTTGACGAAGTCAGGCAGAGAGTCCATGTAGGAATGCGAGTAGCGTCCCTCGTACTCGATCTCCTGCCACTGCCGCACCATACCCAGATAGCGATTGTTGAGCAGGATGATTTTCACCGCCGTGCCGTACTGCAGGCAGGTGGCGAGTTCCTGGATGTTCATCTGGATGGAGCCGTCGCCAGTGACACAAACCGCCTCGGCTTCCGGCTTGGCCAGCTTGATGCCCATAGCGTAAGGCAGTCCCACGCCCATGGTGCCCAGACCGCCGGAGTTGATCCAGCGACGCGGCTCGGGGAACTTGTAGAGCTGCGCGGCCCACATCTGATGTTGCCCGACATCGGAGCAGATATAGGTTTCACGGTCCTTGGTCAGCTCGTAGAGGGTGTCGATCACCGCCTGCGGCTTGATGACTTCGGTCGAGTGCTCGTAAGCCAGACAATCGCGCTTGCGCCACTCTTCGATCTGCGCCCACCACGCCGCTAGAGCGCCGCCGTCGTTCTTGTTGCCAGCCTTGAAGGCCTGTTCGAGCTGGTCGATGAGTTCCTGCAGCACCTCCCCCACGTCGCCAACAATGGGCACGTCCACCTTCACCCGCTTGGAGATGGAGGACGGATCGATGTCGATGTGCACGATTTTGCGCTGCACCTGGGCAAAGTGGCCTGGATTGCCGATCACGCGATCATCGAAGCGCACCCCCACCGCGAGCAGCACGTCGCAGTGCTGCATCGCCATATTGGCTTCATAGGTGCCGTGCATGCCCGGCATGCCGAGAAACTTGGGGTCTTCGCCAGGAATCGCGCCCAAACCCATCAGCGTGTTGGTACAGGGGTACTTCAGCAGGTCGGCCAATTTGCGCAGCTCGGGCGACGCATTGGCCAATACCACGCCGCCGCCGGTGTAGATGTAGGGGCGCTTGGCCGACAGCAGCAGCTGCACCGCCTTGCGGATTTGGCCGCCATGGCCCTTGCGCACCGGGTTGTAGGAGCGCATTTCGACCGATTTGGGATATTCAAAATGCGTGGTATGGCGTGACACATCCTTGGGCACATCCACCACTACCGGGCCGGGGCGACCGGAGCGGGCGATGTGGAAGGCCTTTTTCATCACCATGGCCAGGTCGCGCACATCCTTCACCAAAAAGTTGTGTTTGACCACCGGGCGAGTGATGCCCACCGTGTCGCATTCCTGGAAAGCGTCGAGCCCGATGGCCGTGGTCGGCACCTGCCCGGTGATGATGACCATCGGAATCGAATCCATGTACGCAGTGGCGATGCCGGTAATGGCATTGGTCGCCCCGGGGCCGGATGTCACCAGGGCAACACCGACATGGCCCGTCGCACGCGCGTAGGCATCCGCCGCATGCACGGCAGCGGCTTCCTGACGCACCAGCACATGCTGAATGGTCGTTTGTTTGTATAGCTCGTCGTAGATGTAGAGCACTGCCCCGCCGGGGTAGCCCCACATGAATTCAACGCCTTCCTCCTGCAGGCAGCGCACCAGAATTTCCGCCCCGGTGAGTTCCTGCGCGACAGGCGCGTTGGACTTGGATGCAGCCGTTGCGGCCGACTTGTGTTCTGCGCGGTTCATTTCCATGAGTTCACCTTGTGAATTTCTCTGACGAAAGACTTCAGGTCTCTCTCCGCACCCGCTTGTGGCAGGCCTTCGAGATACGCGTGCGATCTGGAACGTTGTGGGTGCAGCGGCGCCGCAAAATGCGTAAGCTCTCGTTGCTGCAAGGAGGTTCAGGCCGAACGGAACGAAGCAGTGTAGTGCAGCGCAGCACGGCGCACAACGGTAGTGGGCTTTCGATCCGCGCATATGTGTATCCAGCCCAGGGGGGAGTGCTCTGAGACAACTCTGAGACAAAATGGTGCATGGTGAGCAGCTCGCGCACCCGTTTCGTGCGGCCGCGCTTTGTTTGCCTGCGCCTGGCACCACGGCATAATGATCAGTTGTTTCTCATCCATACGGGCCGCACAGCGTCCGACGTGATGGCCACTGAACAAGAACTCAACGACTTTCTCGCCAGCATCGACAAACGCGCCTATCTGCGCGCCGCGTTCTCCACGCGTGACGACGATGCCGCCATGGATCTGGTGCAGGAAGCAATGATCAGTCTGGCGACCAAATACGCCGACAAACCGCGCGGTGAGCTGCCGTTGCTGTTTCAGCGCATTCTGACCAACGCCATTCTCGACTGGCACCGCAAGCGCAAGGTGCGTAACGCCTTGTTCAGCAATCTGTCGGATTTCGAGACCCAGGACGGCGACGGGGAATTTGATTTGCTGGAGACTCTGGAGCTCGAACAGGTCAGCGAGCATCTCGAAGGGGCCGACACTCAGTTGCAGCGGATGCAAATCCTTAAACATCTGGAAACAGAAATTTCTCGTTTGCCCGCGCGTCAACGAGAAGCCTTTTTGTTACGTTATTGGGAGGAACTCGACGTTGCCGAAACCGCCCAGGCCATGGGTTGTTCGGAAGGCAGCGTCAAAACGCATTGCTCGCGCGCCATTCACTCTCTGGCACGCGTTTTGAAAGCACAAGGCTACGCATGAAAACCGACGCACCCGACACGCTGCGCCCCACCGTGGAAGCCCGCCTTTCGCAGCAGCTTGCTGCCTGCCTGCATCTGGCTGAGCAGCACATTACACCCGAACAATCCGAGCGCCTCAAAGCCCTGCGGCTGATGGCCGTCGCCCAGGCACGCACCGCGGCGGCGCAGACCTTGCTGCAGCAGGGCCACACCTTGGTGCTCACGGGTCCGTTCCAGTGGAAATCCTGGCTGTTCCGCACCAGCGCCCTATTGCCTTTGCTCGTCCTGGTCGCGGGCCTGCTGGCCCTGCAGGATTATCAGCAGGAAAAATTCATCCGCGTCACGGCCGATATCGACACGGCCCTGCTACTGGGAGAGCTTCCGCCCGCTGCCTATGCCGACCCTGGATTTGCCCGCTACCTGAAACAGGAACGCTGATGACGTTCCGTTCCGTCTTTCCGCAAGCCACACAGGGGCGGAGGTCATTTGCGCAGTTGCTGGCTCTGTTCAGCCTCTTCGTTTTGCTGGCTTTCTGCCACGCAGCACAGGCCGCCGAGGCCGCCCCGAGTTGGAAACAGCTCAGCCCGGCGCAGCAGCAAATCCTGTCGCCGCTGCAAGCGGACTGGCATAAGTTCGACCATGACCGCAAGAAGAAATGGCTGGACATTGCCACGCGTTATCCGGCAATGAGCCCGGAGCAGCAGAAAATCCTGCAACGCCGCATGAATGAATGGGCACATCTCAGCCCGGAAAAGCGGCGTCTGGCGCGGGAAACCTTTCTCTCCACCGGCAAAGCCCCCTTACAGAGTCGGCGCGAAGCGTGGGAGGCCTACAAAAAGCTGCCTGAGTCCGAGCGCGAAAGGCTCAAGGAGGAAGCGCGTCATCCAAAGCCTCATCCAGGTCAGGTCGGCAAGTACTTGCAGGAAAAGCAAAAGCGCGACAACAACCTGCCGCCAGTTCCGGTCAAGGCGCATGCGCCCGCACCTGCGCAGGCGCCCAACTCCGCGGCGAAGCCGGCTCCCACGACGGCTGCCCCGCCTGACAAGCCGGCCTCTATGCCGCGGCAAAGCGCCTCCCGCGCCGTGTCCTGAGCCGATGTGCTGCGCTGCCCGGCACGCTGAAATGCCTTCGCAACAAGTGGAATGGCTCCTGCTGTCGCCGCTGCAACCTGACGTCCGATGCTGAGCGCCCCGCCGTTGCGCCGACGTCTGGCCTGCCTGATCTATGAGGGGCTGATTCTGCTCGGCATCGCGCTGTTTACCGCGGCCCTGGTCGTTTTTGTGCTGCATTTGTCTGGCGCCGAACACAACCCCCACCTGCTGCGCCCCATCATGCAGTGGGCGGAGTTTGCCGTGCTCACGGCGTATGGCACCTGGTTCTGGAGCGCAGGCCGCCAGACGCTGCCGATGAAAACCTGGCGCATCCGGGTGGTCACCTCCGCAGGCGCTCCTCTCAGTATGGGGCGGGCGCTTTGGCGCGCGCTGCTGTCTTGGCTGTGGATATTGCCCGCGCTGGCGCTTTCCGCCGCGCTGCAGCCCAGCCCCCGGAACACGGGCCTGCTGTTTTGCGCCGGTCTTCTGGTCTGGGCCGCTTCCGGTCTGTTGCGCAAGGATCGCCAGTACCTGCACGATGCACTGGCGGGCACTCGCCTGATTTCTGTCTCGCCCTGAGTCGGCCACCCCTGGCTGGCGCCCATCCACTCACATTCCACACACCATGAGCGAAACTGGTCTGCACGTCCACACTCCCCACGAAGAGCAGGTTGAAGAGGCCGCGCATCACGAAGGCCACGGCCTGAGCCAGTGGGTTGCCATTTTCACCGCCCTGCTGGCCGCGCTGGGCGCCATCGTCAGCTATCAGGGCAGCCACTTGATGAACGAAGTCGTGCTTTACAAAAACGAAGCCGTGCTCAAAAAAGCGCAGGCCACCGATCAGTGGAATTACTACCAGGCGGCCAGCACCAAGCAGCATCTGATGGAACTCGCCATCCAGCTCACGCCGCCAGACAAGCATGCGGAATTCGAAAAATCCATCGCGAAATACAAGGAGCAGAAACAGACCATTCGCGCCCGGGCCGAGTCGCTTGAAACTGAGTCGCAAAAGGCCGACGTCGAATCCGCCCGCATGAACCGACCGCACACCGACATGGCCCGTGCGCTGATTTTTCTGCAAATCGCGATTTCACTGGCCTCGATCACCGCACTCACCCGCCGCAAGTGGCTGTTTGCCCTCGCCGGTCTGAGCGCCGCCGTCGGTGTGGGTCTATGGCTGTTTGCGATCGGTCTCGCTTGATGCTCAGTCCGCAATCTCCCTGGTATGCCTGGGACGGCTGGAATGCCCGGCTGTTTCTCGCCATCAACCACGCGGGCGACAACCCGGTGTGGAACAACGCCGCGCGTCTGGGTACGGCGCTGGGTGATCATCACCTGCTGCCGGTCTACATGGGCCTGGCGCTGACCCTTGCCATGCGCTGGCAGCGCGTACTGCCGGTGCGCAGCGTCCTGGTTTATACCTGGGCCAATCTGCTGCTGTTTCTGGCGATCTATGGTGTGCTCAAACCCTGGGCCAACTTTCCACGCCCTCTCTCCGTTTTCGGTCCGCACGCGGTGCATGTGCTGGGAGACCCCAAGTTCGTACACAGCTTTCCGTCCGGACACGCGGCATTCGCCGCGGTTCTTGCGGCGAGTTTCGCCTTTTCGCTGCCGCGTCCGTGGGGCGCGCTGTTGTGGGTATTCGCGCTCTGGGTCTGCTGGGCGCGCATCGCGGTGGGTGCGCATTTCCCGGCAGATGTGATCGGCGGCGCACTGGTGGGCTTGCTGTGCGCGCTGGCGGCGCACTGGCTGGTTACCTTCTGGGTGCGGGGTGGAAAGTCAGCGTAGCCACGTTACACGCGGGCTGCCGCGGGTCTGCGGGTGGCGTACCACGCGGCCAGCACCATCAACACCGCGCCCGCCCAGCCCGGTAGTGTCATCCGCTCGCCCAGCCAAAGCACGGCAAACAGCGTGCCGAACACCGGCTCGCTGCCCATCAATAACGACACCCGGCTGGGACTGGTGCGCGCTGCCGCGTAGTTCTGCGCGAAAAAGGCGAACACCGTGCAAAACAGCACCAGAAACATCATGCCGCCCCAAAAACTCATTTCCAGGGGAAGCGCTGGCCAGCGCGGGCCGCGCAGGATGACGGTGAGCACCAACAGCCCGAGCGTCACCACTGCGGATTGCAGCGCGGTGAGCGTCAACGCGAGCAATGTGTGGCGCGTCGCGAGCCGCCGGGTTTGCGTCACCATGATGGCACGCAGCAAAGCGGCGAACAGGATAAGAACGTCCCCCAGTCCCGGCCGCCCAAATCCCGTGGTCGCCGTCAGCAAGCCGGCGCCGAGGACGGACAGCACCACCGCCCGCCATACCCGCACGGAAGGTGCATGCCCCAGCAGCAGCCACTCGGTCAGCGGCGTCAGCGCCACGCTCAGACTGATGAGCAAGGCGGCATTCGCCGCGCTCGTCAAGGTAACGCCGTAGGTTTCGCAGAGGAAGATAGCCAGCAGATTGGCGCCCAGGATGCCGCCCACCGCCAGTCCACCGCGCCCTTGCGGGGTGAACAAGGGCCGCAGGGTCGGCAGCAGGATAAGAAAGGTCAGACCGAAGCGCAGGTTCAGAAAGTCCAGCACGGGCCAGTGGAGCGTCACCTGTTTTGTCACGGCATAGCTGCCTCCCCAAACGGCGGCAACCATCAATAGCATGGCGGCCGACAATTATCTTGATCGCTCAGCGACAACTATCGTGAGCGGTTGACGCACGCCGCCGGGGTGCGTTTTGCGGTCGGGTTTCTACAGTGATTGCCTTCAAGAGAGAGGCGGTCACTGTGC
>JAJXTO010000045.1 GCA_021783695.1 Pseudomonadota bacterium
GATGAGGGCGGATTCGAGTTCTTCATACAGCGCCTCGTCTATCTTGCTGCCGCCAAACAGGACACTGATTCCCGAACCGGTTTTGCGCAGCCCGGAGCGCAGACGGCTGAACCAGCCGGAGACCGGCGGTTCCTCGACGACCGAGGCCACGCCCTGCTCCGGGACGGAAGGGGCTTGCGGCTCCAGCGCCGTCGCCACTGCGGGGGGTGCAAGCCCGGCTGCCCGATCAGGCACGGTCTCGGCCTGCGCCTCGGGCGAGACGGGTTCTGGGGCGGATTTGCGTTTGAAAAAGCGGAACATGGGTGATCGATCGAAAGGGGGAGAGTCTGCGGTGCCCGAGATTTGGAACACCCTCCCTACAATTTACCTGCCCATGAAAACATCCCCCCCAAGCCGCACCGCCAAAACCCCGCCCGCCCCCCACCGCCACGCGAACAGCGGCGAAGTCCGCATCATCGGCGGGCTGTGGAAACGCAGCAAACTTGCCGTGCCCGACGTGCCCGGCCTGCGCCCCACTCCCGACCGCGTGCGTGAGACCGTGTTCAACTGGCTCGGCCAGACGCTCGCCGGGCGGCGCGTGCTCGATCTGTATGCCGGCAGCGGCGCGCTGGGGCTGGAGGCTGCCTCGCGCGGCGCAACCTCGGTGCTGCTGGTGGAGCAGCATCCGCGCTGCGTCGCCGCCATTGCCGCGGCGGCACAGCGGCTGGGCGCGACGCAAGCGCAGGTGCGTGCCGCAGATGCCCTGGCCGCCGCGCATGCCCTGGCCCGTCTGGGCGAGCGCTTCGACATCGTGTTCATCGACCCTCCCTATGCCAGCGCGCAGCAGGCCCATGCGCTGCAAGCCGTGCATCCGCTGCTGAGCGCCGAGGGACTGGCCTATGTGGAAACCGACGATCCAGCGCTGTTCGATCTGCTGGACGCCAGCGCCTGGGCCGTCTGGCGGCGCGGGCGCGCCGGTCAGGTGCATTTTGGTTTGCTGCGCCGCAACACACCCGACGCGCAGACGGCGCAAAACCCCTAAACTGCCCTGTCCTGCATCCCATTGCGCCACGACCATGTTGCTCGCCATCTACCCCGGCACCTTCGACCCGCTGACCCGCGGCCATGAAGACCTGGTGCGCCGCGCCAGCAAGCTGTGCGACCGGCTGCTGGTGGCGATTGCCGCCGGGCACCACAAGAACGCCATGTTCACTCTGGATGAGCGACTGGACATCGCCCGCGAGGTGCTGGCGCCGTACCCCAATGTGGAGGTCAGCGGCTTCACCGGCCTGCTGCGCGATTTTGTCGTCGGCCGCGGCGCGCAGGTGGTGGTACGCGGCCTGCGCGCGGTCAGCGACTTCGAGTATGAGTTCCAGATGGCCGGGATGAACCGCCAGCTCATGCCCGACGTGGAAACCCTGTTCCTCACCCCGGCAGACCAGTACCAGTTCATCTCCGGGACGTTCGTGCGGGAAATCGCCATGCTCGGTGGCGATGTGAGCAAATTCGTGGTGCCATTGGTTATGGAGCGCTTGCAGGCCAAGGTGACCCAGCGGCGCGCCACTCTGACTTGAGAATCCCATCATGGCGCTGTGGATCACCGACGACTGCATCAACTGCGATGTATGCGAGCCCGAATGCCCGAACGAGGCGATTTTCATGGGCCCGGAAATCTATGAAATCGACCCCGACCGCTGCACCGAATGCGTGGGGCATTTCGACACCCCGCAGTGCGTGCAGGTCTGCCCGGTGAACTGCATTCCGGTGCGCCCCGACCGCGTGGAAAGCCACGAGCAATTGCTGGAAAAGTACCGGCGCTTGACCCTGGCCAAGGCTCCCACGTCCTGAAACCCTCCCGCAGCGATCAGTTCGCGGCGCGTTCTGCCCGCGGCACCACGGTCTTGCGCTGCGATGTCGGCTTGATGTGACGCTTTTTGCGCGTCGTCTGCGCCGTCTCGGCCTGCCTTGCGGCGCGGCGCTGGGCGCGCAGCGCCTTGATCTGCGCGCGCTGTGCGTCGGCAGCCTCCTTGCGCTGCTGCGTCTCCTGCGCGGCACGCTGCGCCTCGCGCGAGGCCAGCAGCGCGTTCAAGCGGCGCTGCTGGTCTTGTGCCTGTTCGCGCTGCGCCGGGGTTCGCGGGTCTTGCGTGGCCACGGCATGTCCGGCATCGCAGGGCTGATGCGAATAGCTGTTGCCACAGCGCCAGACCGGCGTTTCCCGCTGTTCTGGAGTCTGCGCCATGGCGATTCTCGTCATGCACACGCCCCACAGAGCCACCAGACCGAACCCAACGTAGCGCATGTCTACTCCCTGACATTGACGGGCTGGCTGCCCGCACGGTTGCTGCGGTGAAGCTGCATCATCGCCGCCTCGAACTCGCCTTTGAGCAACTGCGGCAACACCGCGCGCGCCGCCTCCAGCGCCTGCTCGATCAAGGTCAATTCGGACTGCGGCGGCTTGCCGAGGACGAAGCCGATCACCGCGGAGCGGTCACCCGGATGGCCGATCCCCAGGCGCAGCCGCCAGAAATTGGACGTTCCCAGATGCGCGATGAGATCGCGCAGGCCGTTATGCCCGGCGTGGCCACCGCCCAGCTTGAGCTTGGCCTGCCCCGGCGGCAGATCGAGTTCGTCATGCGCCACCAGAATGTTTTCGGGCGGAATCTTGTAGAAGCGCGCGAACGCGCCGACCGACTGGCCAGAGCGGTTCATATAGGTGCTGGGTTCGAGCAGCCACAGTTCGTGGCCATGCAGGCGCACGCGGGCGACGTCACCGAAAAACCCGCGTTCGGGCTTGAGGCTGACACCGGCCGCGGCGGCAATCTGATCGACGAACCAGAACCCGGCGTTGTGGCGATCGAGGGCGTGTTCCGGCCCCGGATTGCCCAGGCCGACGAGGAGTTGAATCATGGCGGAAGCAGACAATAAAAGCGGCACTCATTCGCCGCGCGGTTGACGCTGCAGCAAACCGCCCAGCGCCTCCTGCGGGGTGAGCTTGCCGTCGAGCAGGCGGCTGACCGCCTCGGTGATGGGCATGGACACCCGATGCGCGCGGGCAAGCTGCAGCGCGGTCTGCGCGGTATGCACGCCTTCGGCCACATGGCCCAGGGCGGCGACGATATGCTCCAGTCTCTGTCCCTGCGCCAGCGCCAGCCCCACGCGGCGGTTGCGCGACAGATCGCCAGTGGCGGTGAGCACCAGATCGCCCAGACCGCTCAGGCCCATGAAGGTTTCAGTCTGTCCGCCCAGCGCCACGCCCAGGCGCGAGAGTTCCGCCAGGCCACGGGTGATGAGCGCGGCGCGGGCGTTGTGGCCCAGGCCCATGCCGTCGCTCACCCCGGTGGCGATGGCCAGCACGTTTTTCACCGCCCCGCCCACTTCCACGCCGATGACATCGGGCGTGGCGTAGATGCGCATCGCGCCGTGGTGCAAGGCCGCCACGGCGAATTGGCGCAGATCGGCATCGTCACTGGCCAGGGTGAGCGCCACAGGCAGACCGCGCGCCACTTCCTGCGCGAAGCTGGGGCCGGACAGCACCCCGATCGCAGGTGCGGCGTCCAGCCCGGCGAACACGGCGTCGAGCACGGCATGCGGCAGCAAACCGCTGCCCTGCTCGAACCCCTTGCACAGCCACAACAGATGCTGCACCCGCGCACCCAGCGGCTTGTCGGCGTTGAATATGCGCACCGCTTGCGCCGCGGCGCGCAGCCCCGACACAGGCACCGCGAGCAACAGCAGTCCGTGCGGCCCGGCGGCGTGGCGCAGCGCGGTGTCGAGATCAGCAGTGGGACTCAGCGCCGGGGGCAGGCTGATGTCAGGCAGATAGGCGGCATTGGCGCGCTCGGCCTGCAGGCGCAGCATCTGCGCCGCGTCGCGGCCCCACAGCACCACAGGCTGATGCTGCGCGATCTGGCAGGCGATGCCCGTCCCCCAGGCGCCCGCGCCGAGCACGCCGATGGAGCAGGGTGAAGGCGACGCCATGGGCGGTCCGCGCGGCTCAGTTCAACTGGCCGGGCGCATCGTTGGCAGCCTGCTGCTGCGCCTGCTGCTGCTCGTACATGGCCTGAAAGTTGATTTCGGCCAGGTGCACCGGCGGGAAGCCGGCGCGGGTGATGGCGTCAGCCAGATTGGCGCGCAAATAGGGGTAAACGGTCTGCGGGCAGGCGATGCCCAGCAGCATGTCGGCATGTTCCTGCGGAATGTTGCGCAGCTCGAAAATACCGGCCTGCTTGCCTTCCACCAGAAACAGCACACGGTCCTGCATACGGGCGGTGATGGTGGCGGCCACGGTGATCTCGAACAGCCCGTCCACCACCGGCTTGGCTTCGACGCTCATCTGCACGTCCACATTGGGCTGCTGCTGCTCCATCAGGATCTGCGGCGAATTGGGCTGCTCCAGCGACAGGTCCTTCAGATAGCAACGCTGCAGCATGAAAACGGGATCGGTGGATTGGGTGTTCTCGGGGATGGCGCTCATCAACAACTCTCCATGGAAAAAAGCCCGCAGGGTGCGGGCGTCAATTGATTGTGAGCGATTCTAGGCCCGCCGTATGACAGAGCCTCTGCGCCTGCGGCGCCGTTCAGGCGGCGTCGCGCAAAAGCGGCATCAGGCCGCCACGGGCGTCGAGTGCGTACAGGTCGTCGCAGCCGCCCACATGGGTATCGCCGATGAAGATTTGCGGCACGGTGCGGCGACCCGTGGTCGCCATCATGTGATGGCGCTGTGACGGATCGAGGTCGATGCGGATTTCTTCAATCGTCGCCACGCCGCGTTTTTGCAGCAGCGCCTTGGCGCGGATGCAGTACGGACAGACAGCAGAGGTGTACATGCGAACCTTGTTCATGGAAGGTTTATCCTTTTTCTACAGGGAGGCCCGCCTCACGCCAGGCGCGCATGCCGCCCGAGACTGCAGTGGCATTCACAAATCCCTCCTTGCGCAACTGCGCCGCGGCGCGCTTGGCGCGCATGCCGGAAGCGCACATGACAAGCACGGGCGTGTTCTTGTCCTTGGGCAGATCGCTCAGACGTTTGTCGAGTTGCCCGAGGGGTATGTTCTTGCAGCCCACGGCATGTCCGGCCTGATGTTCCGCAGGCTCGCAAACATCGATCATCACGCCTTTTTCGCGGTTGACCTTGAGCACGGCCTGCGCCGCACTCACGCCGTCCGCGCCGCTGATGCCGCCATATGAACTCCACAGCAGCATGCCGCCGGAGGTGAGGGCAATGAGGACGAGGGCCCAGTTTTCGATGATGAACTGCACTTGGTTTTCTCCTGATGAGGCGATTCTAAAAAAACGCATTCGTGCGCGCTGATCTGTGGTTTTCGACCACATGGGCGCATGCCGCAAATTGCTGCAGTGCAGCGACAAAGCGCACCTGCACTACTATTCTGCATTCCGCCCTGCATTGTTTCATTCCTGCGACTTCTGCACACCGAGAATCCCATGCACAAACTCGTCCTGCTTCGCCACGGTGAATCCACCTGGAATCAGCAAAACCGTTTTACCGGCTGGACTGATGTGGACCTGACCGAGCAAGGCATCCGTGAAGCCCGCGCCGCCGGGCGACTGCTCAAGGAACTGGGCTTCGGCTTCGATCTGACCTACACCTCGGTGCTCAAGCGCGCCATCCGCACCCTGTGGCTCACCCTCGACGAGCTCGACGCCATGTGGCTGCCCATGGTGCACACCTGGCGGCTCAACGAGCGGCATTACGGCGCGCTGCAGGGGCTGAACAAAGCCGAAACTGCGGCCAAGTTCGGCGAAGAGCAAGTGCACATCTGGCGGCGGAGCTACGACATTCCGCCGCCGCCGCTCGACGCGGCGCATCGCAAGGAACTGGCAGCCGATCCCCGTTACGCGCGGATTGCGCACGATGAACTGCCGCTGACCGAGTGCCTCAAGGACACCATCGACCGTGTGCTGCCATTCTGGCACGAGTCGCTGGCGCCTGCCATCAAGGCAGGCAAGCGCGCCCTGGTGGTCTCGCACGGCAACTCCATGCGCGCCATCATGAAATACCTTGAAAACATTTCCGATGCCGACATCACCGGGCTGAACATTCCCAATGGTATCCCCCTGGTCTACGAGCTCGATGCCGATCTCAAGCCCTTGCAGCGTTACTACCTCAACGCCTCCGGCGGCAAGGTCTGACCATTTCACGCAGCGAGGCCCGGTCCGATTCCCGCAAACGCGGCGGGATGTTCTGTGCCACCGGCGCAATCTTGATGCGTCCCCCTATACTGCGCGCTCTTTGCAGATACTCCGCTTGATCCACCATGGCCAGTAAATTCCGAGTCGCAGCCTGGGTTGCCGTTGGCGCCATCACCGGCATCATGGCCACCCTGCAAGTCCAGGCTTTGGCGCGCAACACCGTCTCGCCGCTTCCGCTTGAGGAGCTGCAGCAGTTCGCCGCCGTTTATGGACTGATCAAGGCCGACTTTTTCGAGCCGGTCGAGGGCAAGAAACTGGTCGAAAACGCCATCAACGGCATGGTGAACAACCTCGACCCGCATTCGGAATACCTGGACAAGAAAAACTTCAAGGATTTCAAGGAAAGCACCAGCGGCAAGTTCGTCGGCGTGGGCATTGAAATCGCAGCGGAAGACGGCCTGGTCAAGGTGGTCTCCCCCATCGAGGGCTCGCCGGCTGCGCGTGTCGGCATCCACGCCGGAGACCTGATCACCCGCATCGACAACACCGCCGTCAAGGGCCTGAACCTGAATGACGCGGTCAAGCTGATGCGCGGCAAGCCCGGCACCAAGGTCACCCTGACCGTGCTGCGCAAGACAGAAAACCGCACGCTCACCTTCACCATCACCCGCGAACTCATCCAGGTGCAAAGCGTCAAGGGCAAGATGATCGCCCCTGGCTACGGCTGGGTGCGCATCACCCAGTTCCAGTCGGACACCCTCCCCAGCTTTGTCAGCAAGATCGACGCGCTGTACAAGGAAGACCCAAACATGAAGGGCCTGATCCTCGATCTGCGCAACGATCCGGGCGGCCTGCTGGAAAGCGCTGTGGGCGTGGCCTCGGTGTTCCTGCCGAATGACGCCGTGATCGTCAGCACCAAGGGCCAGATGCCCGAGGCCAATTCAACCTACCGCAACACCCCGAGCGATTACATGAGCCGCCCGGGCGACAACCCGCTCGACACCCTGCCCGCAGGCGTCAAAACGGTCAAGCTCGTGGTGCTGGTCAATGGCGGTTCGGCCTCGGCCTCCGAAATCGTCACCGGCGCGCTGCAAGACTACAAACGCGCCGTGGTCATGGGCACGCTGACCTTCGGCAAGGGCTCGGTGCAGACGGTGCTGCCACTCGGCCCGGACACCGCGCTCAAGCTCACCACCGCGCGCTACTACACCCCGAACGGCCAGTCGATCCAGGGCAAGGGCATCACCCCGAACTATGAGGTCGATCCGCTGGAGAGCGGTGACCCGTACGCCGCGCTGCGCATGCGCGAGATCGACTACAAGAACCAGATCGGCACCGGCAGCGAAGCGGCGGACGGCAAACGCGTGGAAGAAGAGGTGCGCAAGCAGGATGAAGCACGCCGCCTGCTCGAAGCCGAACTGCAGAAAGACCCGAACAAGCTGCCCAAACTGCCGGAATACGGCAGCAAGGACGACTGGCAGATCACACAGGCCATGAACTACCTCGAAGGCAAGCCGGTGGTCACCGCCAAGCATCCGGCGAACACGGCCAAGGTCAAGGCCCCCGCTTCTTCGAGCGCGGCCAGCAGCCCGAAGCCAGACGCCAGCGGCGCTGCCAAGAGCAAATAAGCACAGAGGGCCGCCTTGCCGCTGCCGTGGTCACCATGCCTCTCGACGATGCCCAGCTGCTGCGATATTCCAGGCACATCCTGCTCGACGAAATCGGCATTGAAGGACAGGAGCGCATCTGTGCCGCACGCGCGCTGATTCTGGGCACGGGCGGGCTGGGCTCTCCGGCTGCGCTCTACCTCGCCAGCGCCGGCGTGGGCAACATCACCCTGGTTGACGACGATACGGTCGATCTGACCAATCTCCAACGG
Source organism: Pseudomonadota bacterium (assembly GCA_021783695.1). GTDB lineage: Bacteria > Pseudomonadota > Gammaproteobacteria > Burkholderiales > Burkholderiaceae_C > Thiomonas. The sequence continues at coordinate 8,009 of JAJXTO010000045.1, forward strand.
CAGATCGCACACACCGAAGCGCGTGTGGGGCAGCTCAAGGTGGAGTCCGCCCGTGAAGCAATGCGCCAGATCAACCCGCATATTGACGTGCATGTGATCCCCCGGCGGGCAGATGACGCATTGCTCGCCGACCTGGTGGCCTCGGCCGATGTTGCGCTGGATTGCAGCGACAACTTCGCCACCCGCCACGCGCTCAACCGCGCCTGTGTGGCCCACGGCGTGCCACTGGTGAGCGGCGCGGCCATCCGCCTCTCAGGCCAGGTGAGCGTGTTTGATACCCGGGCCGATACCCAGGGGCGGCGCGGTCCGTGCTACGCCTGTCTGTTTCCGCAAGACGCCCCGGTGGAAGAAGTGCGCTGTGCCACCATGGGCGTGCTCGCCCCGCTGGTGGGCCTGGTCGGCAGTCTGCAGGCCACAGAAGCATTGAAACTCCTCGCCAGAGCGGGAACCACGCTGCGCGGTCGCCTGCTGTTGATCGATGCTCTGGAGAGCGAATTCCAGACCATCGCCCTGCGGCGCAACCCCCAATGCCCGGTGTGCGGAAGCGCCACGCACACGGCGCCTCATTGAACCTGCCGGGGATCTGCCGGGCTTGGGTGCCCTTCAAGCCCCCCATCACGTGGCGCCACGGCCGATTTCTCCCGGCCTAGCGGCAATACTGTTCAGATAACCAACACCGGCGTTGGTTGATGGCGTTGGTGCAGCGGTTCGCCGCGGTGGCGGATATTGAAGTTGCTCATCTTGCGTTTGACGCCGCGCGGATTGAAGCGCCCACGACTG
>JAJXTO010000046.1 GCA_021783695.1 Pseudomonadota bacterium
ACCCGCCACTGCGCCATCCTCGACAGCGTGCTCGACTTCGACTATGCCTCCGGCCGCACCAAGACCGATTTCGCCGACGCCATTGCCGCCTATGTGCGCGAGCAGGGGCTCACGGTGGACTGGCTGCTCGAAAGCCACGCCCACGCCGATCATCTGTCGGCCGCGCCCTATCTCAAGACCCTGTTCGGTGGCCAGATCGCCATTGGCGAACACATTCAGGCTGTGCAAAAGGTCTTCAGTCAGGTGTTCAACGACCGCACCATGCCCACCGACGGCTCGCCGTTCGATCACCTGTTCAAGGACGGCGAGACTTTCGCCATCGGCAACTTGCAGGCCCGGGTGATGCACACCCCCGGCCACACCCCGGCGTGCGTGAGCTATCTGGTGGGCGACAGCGCCTTTGTCGGTGACACCCTGTTCATGCCCGATTACGGCACGGCGCGCTGCGACTTTCCCGGCGGCGATGCCCATGTGCTCTACCAGTCGGTGCACAAGCTCTACAGCCTGCCGCCGCAGACCAAACTCTACCTCTGCCACGACTACATGCCCGGCGGGCGCGAACCCGTCTGGCAGACCACGGTGCAGGCCGAGCGTGAGGGCAATGTGCAGCTCAATGCCAAGACCACAGAGGAAGAGTTCGTCGCCTTCCGCAAACAGCGCGACGCCAAACTGAGCATGCCCGCGCTCATCCTGCCTGCGGTGCAGATCAATGTGCGCGCGGGTGAAATGCCTCCGGCGGAGAGCAATGGCGTGAGCTACCTCAAAGTGCCGGTCAACGCGCTGTAAGCGAGCGCCCGACCGGCGGCGGGCTGGTTAGACTGCAGGCTTTTTGCCCGCCATGACCGCCGCCGACCTCGCCTCCCAGAACCTTGACACCAACTCGCAGGCCGCAGCGCGGCGGGTGTTGCAGGCGCTCAGTGCCGAATTGCAACTGCCCGCCCAGCAGATTCAGGCAGCCATCGAACTGATGGATGGCGGCGCCACCGTGCCCTTCATTGCGCGCTATCGCAAGGAGATGACGGGCGGCATGAGTGACGATCATCTGCGCACGCTGGAAGAGCGCCTGCTCTATCTGCGCGAGCTGGAAGAGCGCCGCGCCGCGGTGCTGCAGTCGATTGCAGGGCAGGGCAAACTTACGCCCGAGTTGCATGCGGCCATTGCCGCAGTGATGCAGAAGCAGGAGCTGGAAGACCTCTACCTGCCCTACAAGCCGCGCCGCGTGACGCGTGCGCAAAAGGCGCGCGAGGCGGGCCTGGAGCCGCTGGCCGACCTGCTGTGGCAGCACCCGCAGACCGATCCGCTGCAGGCCGCGGCAGACTTCGTCCGTCCGCAAATCAGCGCCGACGCGGCCGACACCACCACGCCGCAAGCCTGTCTCGATGGCGCCCGCGACATTCTCAGCGAGCGCTGGGCCGAAGATCCGGCTGTGGTCGCTCCCATGCGCGAATGGCTCTGGCAGACCGGCAACCTGATCAGCCAGGTGCGCGTCGGCAAAGAGCAGGAAGGCGCCAAGTTCCGCGACTATTTCGACTATGCCGAACCGCTGGACAAGGTGCCCTCGCACCGCGTGCTGGCGGTGTTGCGCGGGCGGGCGCAAGAGGTGCTCGACGCCCGCATCGACCTGCCGCCCACACCCGAAGGCAGCGTGGCGTCAATGCTGGCGGCCTTGGCCGAAGGCCGTCTGGCCGTGCTGTTGCGCTGGAGCCATCAGGGCCGCGCGGCTGACGACTGGTTGCGCCGCGTGCTGCAGTGGACCTGGAAAGTGAAACTCTCACTGACCCTGGAGCGCGAGTTGTTGTCGCGCCTGCGCGAACAGGCAGAAGCTGTGGCGATCGACGTGTTCGGCGCCAATTTGCGCGATCTGCTGCTGGCCGCGCCCGCCGGCACCAAGGTGGTGATGGGGCTGGACCCCGGCATCCGCACCGGTGTCAAGGTTGCCGTGGTCGATGCCACCGGCAAGCTGCTCGACACCGCCACCATCTACCCCTTCGAGCCGCGCCGCGACGTGCAGGGCGCGCTGGCCACGCTGGCGGCGCTGGTGCAGCGCCATGGCGTCCAGCTCATTGCCATCGGCAACGGCACTGCCAGCCGGGAGACCGATCTGCTCGCCGTTGAACTGCTGCGTCTGGCCGTCAGGCCCGGGCTAACCAAAGTGACGGTGAGCGAGGCCGGTGCCTCGGTGTATTCCGCAAGCGCCCTGGCCAGCCGCGAATTCCCCGATCTGGACGTGAGTCTGCGCGGTGCGGTGTCCATCGCACGGCGAGTGCAGGACCCGCTGGCCGAACTGGTGAAGATCGATCCCAAGAGCATCGGCGTCGGTCAGTATCAGCACGATGTGAATCAAACCGCACTGTCGCGCAAGCTCGACGCCATTGTCGAAGACTGCGTCAACGCCGTCGGCGTGGACCTGAACACCGCCTCGGTCCCCCTGCTGGCCCGCGTGGCCGGGCTGAGCCCGCGCATCGCCGAGCAGATCGTGCTGCACCGTGATCAGTTTGGCGCCTTCACCAACCGCGCGGCGCTCAAGACGGTGCGCGGCCTGGGGGACAAGACCTTTGAGCAGGCTGCGGGCTTTCTGCGCATCAATGGCGGGGACAATCCGCTCGACCGCACTGGCGTCCATCCCGAGAGTTATCCGCTGGTGGAAAAGGTGCTGGCCGCGGCGGGGCAGCCGATCAGCCTGCTGTTGGGCAACCGCGACACGCTGCAGCGTCTGCGGCCGGAGCGGTTCGTGGATGCGCAGTTTGGTGCCTTCACCGTGCGCGATGTGCTGACCGAGCTGGAAAAGCCCGGCCGCGATCCGCGCCCCGAGTTCCGCACCGCCAAATTGTTGGAGGGGGTGCACGACATCCATCAACTCCAGCCCGGCATGCAACTCGAAGGCACCGTGACCAATGTCACCGCCTTCGGAGCCTTCGTCGATCTGGGGGTGCATCAGGACGGACTGGTGCATGTCTCGCAAATGGCGCAACGTTTTGTGAACGACGCCCGCGAGGTCGTCAAGACCGGCGATATTGTCAAGGTGCGCGTGGTCGAGGTGGATGTGGCGCGCAAGCGCATCGCCCTGTCCATGCGCCCCGCCGACCCGGCGCGCGATGCCGCCCGGCAGCCGGACGGACAAGGCATCCAGAGACGTTCGAGCGACCGTCACGAGACTGGCCGCGTCAGGAGTCATCGAACGGACGCAGCCACGGCGTCGCATAGCACCGCGATGGCGGACGCTTTCGCCAAACTCAAGCGTTAATCAGCCCTGCGGTCAGCCTAGATCAACACTTTGACATCATTGCGCTTGAAAATTCCTCCGCAGCGCCGTATCTACACTGCAGTTCAGGACGGAGGATTCCATGCGGATCGAAAAACTCACCACCCAGTTTCAAGAGGCGCTGGCGGATGCGCAGTCGCTTGCGGTCAATCACAGCAATGCCTACATTGAGCCGGTGCATCTGTTGCATGCCTTGCTCGGACAGGACGGTCCCAAGGCGCTGCTGGCGCGCTCCGGTGCGAACGTGTCCGGAATGGCGGCAGCCGCTGCGCAGGCCATTGACCGGTTGCCGGAAGTGGAGGGCACCGATGGCAATGTGCAGGTCAGCCGCGAGCTCAATGGTCTGCTCAATGTCACGGAAAAAGAGGCGACAAAGCGTGGTGACCAGTTCATCGCCAGCGAGCTGTTCCTGCTCGCGGTGGCCGACGACAAAGGCGAAGCCGGGCGCATAGCGCGCGACAACGGCCTGACCCGCAAGTCGCTGGAGAGCGCCATCGAGGCGGTGCGCGGCGGTCAGAATGTCAATAGCGCCGAGGCCGAAGGCGCGCGCGAATCGCTGAAAAAATACACCATCGACCTCACCGAGCGCGCCCGTCAGGGCAAGCTCGATCCGGTGATCGGCCGCGACGACGAAATCCGCCGCGCCATCCAGGTCTTGCAGCGCCGCACCAAGAACAACCCGGTGCTGATTGGCGAGCCGGGCGTGGGCAAGACCGCGATCGTCGAGGGGCTGGCGCAGCGCATCGTCAACGATGAGGTACCCGATAGCCTGCGGGGCAAGCGCTTGCTCGTGCTCGACATCGCCTTGCTGCTGGCGGGGGCCAAGTTCCGCGGCGAGTTCGAGGAGCGGCTGAAGAATGTGCTCAAGGAGCTGTCGCAAGATGCCGGACAGACCATTGTGTTCATCGACGAGATCCACACCATGGTGGGCGCGGGCAAGGGCGAGGGCGCGATGGACGCGGGCAATATGCTCAAGCCGGCGCTGGCGCGCGGCGAACTGCACTGCATTGGCGCGACCACGCTCGACGAATATCGCAAATACATCGAGAAGGACGCCGCGCTGGAACGCCGTTTCCAGAAGGTGATGGTGGACGAGCCCAGTGTGGAGGACACCATTGCCATCCTGCGCGGGCTGCAGGAAAAGTACGAGGTGCACCACGGCGTGGACATCACCGATCCGGCCATCGTCGCCGCGGCGGAGTTGAGTCACCGCTATATCACCGACCGTTTTCTGCCGGACAAGGCCATCGACCTGATCGACGAGGCAGCGGCCAAGATCAAGATCGAGATCGACTCCAAGCCGGAGGCGATGGACAAGCTCGACCGTCGGCGCATCCAGCTCAAGATCGAACGCGAGGCGGTGAAGCGCGAGAAGGACGAAGCGTCCCAGAAGCGCCTTGCACTGATCGAGGAAGAACTCGCCAAGCTCGACCGCGAGTATGCCGATCTGGAAGAAATCTGGAAGGCGGAAAAGGCCGCTGTGCAGGGCTCGGCGCAAATCAAGGAAGAGATCGACAAGATCCGCTTCGAGATCGAGGAACTCAAACGCAAGGGCGATTTCAACAAGGTCGCCGAGTTGCAGTACGGGCGTTTGCCCGAACTCGAGCGCACGCTGCACGAGGCCCAGGCCAAGGAAACCGCAGGCGGCGACAAGCCGCAGGTGCGTCGTCTGCTGCGCACGCAGGTGGGCGCGGAGGAAATCGCCGAAGTCGTCTCGCGCTCCACGGGCATTCCTGTGTCCAAGCTGGTGCAGGGCGAGCGTGACAAGCTGGTGCACATGGAAGAGCGCCTGCACCGCCGAGTGGTGGGACAGGACGAAGCCATCCGCGCCGTGTCCGATGCCATTCGCCGTTCACGCGCCGGGCTGTCCGACCCGCGACGGCCTTATGGTTCCTTCCTGTTCCTCGGACCCACCGGCGTGGGCAAGACCGAGCTGACCAAGGCGCTGGCCGAGTTCCTGTTCGATACCGACGAGCATATCGTGCGTATCGACATGAGCGAGTTCATGGAAAAGCACTCGGTCGCCCGCCTGATCGGCGCGCCGCCGGGCTATGTCGGCTATGACGAGGGCGGCTACCTCACCGAAGCCGTGCGTCGCAAGCCCTACAGCGTGGTGCTGTTCGACGAGGTGGAGAAGGCGCATCCGGACGTGTTCAACGTGCTGCTGCAGGTGCTCGACGACGGCCGCCTGACCGACGGCCAGGGCCGCACCGTGGACTTCAAGAACACCGTGATCGTGATGACCAGCAACCTGGGTTCGCACCAGATCATGGCCATGAGCGGGCAGCCGCAGCAGGCCATCCGCGACGCGGTGTGGGAGGAAGTCAAGGCGCATTTCCGTCCGGAATTCCTCAACCGCATCGACGAGGTGGTGGTGTTCCACGCCCTGGGCGAAAAGCAGATCGCCGAGATCGCGCGCATTCAGTTGCATGGGCTGGAAGGCCGTCTGGCGCAGCTCGACATGCGGCTGGACATCAGCAGCGAGGCACTGGCGGAAATCGCCCGCGCGGGCTTTGATCCGGTGTTCGGTGCACGGCCGCTCAAGCGCGCCATCCAGCAGCGCATCGAGAACCCGCTGGCCAAACTCATCCTTGAAGGACGCTTTGGCCCGAAGGATGTGATTCCGGTGAATCTGCGTGCCGACGAGATCGTGTTCGAGCGGATATGAGCGGTCCTCGGCCGCGCCCAGTCCGGCCCTCGCGGGGGGCAAACTTGGGGCGGCCCTGCGTTTCCCTGTGCTGTCCGTGGCTGAAGGGCTTCGGTACTTCAGCTCCTCAGCCACTTCATGAAGTCGGCGTAAGTCTTCGGGCTGCCGGCTTCCCAGCCGGTGATTTTGAGCGTGCGGTTGAGACGCTCGGCTGAAGCGCTCATCAGCGCGGCGCGGGCCGCGTCGACCTGCTCCGGTGGCGTGCCGGGCGCGGCGATCAAGGCCCAGAATGGCATGGGCTGATGCTGCAGGAGCACACCCCCCTTGGCGATCCATTGTTTTGAGAACACCGGGGTCACTGCGCCAACGACGGCGGTATGCATTTGCTCCATCAGACCGACCACAGCATCCTGTGATTTGACCTGCGCCGCTAGGGGCGCGCCCTTGCCATTGTGTTCCATCCACATCTTTTTGCCGACGTGCTCGACCAAGCTGTTTTCGACGCTGAGCATGACCGCGGAAGGAGAGGTCCAGGCTTGGGCGGCAGGCACGCAGGTGGCGGGAACCTGCGTGCGCAATCCGAGCACCGCCAGGCTTTGACCGCCCAGGGCGATTTCGCCGGGTTTTCCGGGGCAGGGCATGGCGATCAGGTCGGTGCCGAAACCGACCGGGTCTTTAGCCACGGCGACCAGATGCCAACCCTTGGCCAGCATCTGCGCCGTCAGGCCGGGCGGTTTGACGAAGGCGAATGCAAAGCGGGAGCTGCTCGTCTGCGCGGACTTGGCGTCGAATGAGCCGTCCCAGATCACTTTCTGTCCGGTTGCCTTGCCCAGCAATTCAGCAAACGGAACACCGACGCTCTGGATCTCCATTTGGTTGCCGTAAAGCAGACCGTTATTGATGCCCAGCACCATCTCCGTCGCAGGCGCCGTCTTGTTTGCGGGATTCGGCGCTGCGTTTGCCGAACCGGACACACCGAGGCAAAGCGCAAAACATACTGCACCAAAAAATGCCACTGCACGGCGGACGTCGGCGGGCGCTGCGGGAAGAAGACGTTCCATGGGGATTCCAAAGATGAATGAGCACTTGCAGCATAAATCGTCCCCCGGTGTTGCAGACATATCGCTGGCCCTGATTGCAATCCTGCCTGAAGGGTTCTTGTGTGCCGGATTGTGACAAAAGTAAACGAAAGCGGATCTGCCGGAACTTTGGCATTCGCTCAGGCACATTTGAATACTCCCCCTACGAAATCATCCCATGAGCAAGTTCATCACAACTGCGTGGATTGCACTGATCGTCCTGGCGCTGACGGGGTGCGCGCAGCAGCCGCACGAGCAGAAATGGGCGATGGACTACATTGGCCCGAACGACATGCGGCCGCTGCAATTCAGCGGCGTGAAATCCAGCAGCGGCGTGCCTGAGTCGTCACGCAATTTTCTCGGCAAGGTGGTTGTACTGTATTTCGGCTACACCCATTGCCCGGATGTGTGCCCGACGACCATGGCGCATCTTGCGCGCGCGGTGCAGTCGCTCGGGCCGCAGGGCAAGGACGTGGAAGTCCTCTTTGTCACGGTGGACCCCAAGCGGGATACACCGGCCGTGCTCAACGCCTATGTACATGCCTTTTTGTCGAATGCCATCGGCCTGAGCGGCACGGTGGCGCAGACCAAGGCGCTGGCGGATCGCTATCACGTCAGCTATTCCTACGGCAAGCCTGACGCACATGGCGACTATGTCGTCAATCACAGCGCGGCGATCTACATCTTCGGCCCGCACGGTAACGGGCGCCTGATCGGTACTGAACTCACTCCGCCGTCTGGTATTGCGCACGATGTGCGTCAGCTTCTTGCCGACGCGCATCGCAATTGGTGGCAGGAGCTGGTGTGAGCAGGTCCTGATCGCCCGCCGCTAACCGCGACGCGCATAGCCTTTGATCTGCAGTCGGCATTGCATTTTGTTGATGACCACGACACCTTGTCTCGCGGGCAAGGTGGTGATTGGTAGGACGTGACGATTGACCGGTGTTCTATGCAGCAGATCAATGGCTACGAATGGTAATTGAGGCGTTTGGCTGCGTGAGCCTCTGGGACGCTGTGGACAGGGCGGTGAGCCCTCCGTGTGAGCGCCCACGCCGATTCTCGACTGATCCACGGCAAACGATCCGCGCGCGGTGTCAAGCTTGAATTCCGGTGCGTGGCGCAATCGGCATCGGCGCCAACATGTGGAAACAAAAACACCCTGAGAAGTTGATTTCTTCGAGTGTTTCGGACTTCTGTGAACTCCAGCGGAAATATTCTTGGAGCGGGTGAAGGGAATCGAACCCTCGTATGCAGCTTGGGAAGCTGCCGTTCTGCCATTGAACTACACCCGCAATGCGACTAATCAAAGCATTATAGGCAGGCCTGCCGCGGGCGACTGTGGCGCTTCGTGGCCTGTGGTG
>JAJXTO010000005.1 GCA_021783695.1 Pseudomonadota bacterium
CGACCCTCTGCTCCCAAAGCAGATGCGCTACCAGACTGCGCTACGCCCCGACTAAAATGAGCATTCTACCGTCTCGCCGCATTCGGCCTCTCTACGGCTTGCGACAGGGCCCAGTCCATGTGTTCACGCAGCAGCACACTCGCATTCGGCGCACCACACTGCAATGCCTGGATAGTCGCCAGGCGCCACGCCGCATCGGAGCTTTCACGCAGGCCGTTGCCCATGGCGACCGCCAGATTGCGCTGCCAGCGCGCAAAGCCGATGCGACGGATGGCACTGCCTTCGGTGCGCTGAAGAAACTGCGCTTCAGTCCAGCCCCACAGATCCAGCAGACCGGCTTGATCGAGGCCTTGTCGCGGGTCGAAATCAGGCAGGGTGCTGCGCTGGGCGTAGCGGTTCCAGGGGCAGACCAGTTGGCAGTCGTCGCAACCGTAGATGCGGTTGCCCATCAGGCGGCGGAGTTCCACCGGAATGGGCCCGGCATGCTCGATGGTGAGGTAGGAAATGCAGCGGCGGGCGTCGAGTTGTTCGGGCCCGAGGATGGCCTGGGTCGGGCAGACGGTGATGCAGCGGGTGCAACTGCCGCAGTGCGCGCGCACCGGGTCATCGACTGGCAGCGGCAGGCCGACGAAAATTTCTCCGAGAAAGAACATCGATCCGCCGTCGCGGTGGAGCAGCAGAGTGTGTTTTCCGCGCCAGCCCAGACCGGCGCGCGCGGCCAGTTCCACCTCGAGCACCGGCGCGGAGTCGGTGAAGACGCGCACGATCCCCGGCTCGATCCGCGTGGCGATGAAATCGGCCAACTGTTGCAGCCGCGCACGCAGCACCTTGTGATAGTCGCGCCCCCTGGCGTAGAGCGAGACGGTGGCGACCGCCGGCTGTTCCAGTCGCCGCCACTCCGCATCGCGCCAGCCTGGTTCTGCATGGCGCGGCAGATAGTCCATGCGCGCGGTGATGACGCGCAGCGTGCCTGGCACCAGTTCTGCGGGCCGGGCGCGCTTGAGGCCATGACGCCGCATATAGTCCATCTCGCCATGATGACCTGCGGCCAGCCACGCAAGCAGCGGCGCTTCGGCTGCGGCAAGCTCCACGCCGCTGATGCCGATTTGCGAGAATCCCAGCGCACGGCCCTGCAGTTTGATGTCTTGCACCAGCGTCTGCAGGTGTTCGGGCGATGCGCTGCGTTGCTCCATCCTGATCATTTTAGAAACCCGCCATGCCCCTTGCCGCCCTGGACTTCCAGCTTGCAGACGAATCCGCCACCTGCGCACTGGCGCAGGCCCTGGCATTGGCGTGGACGCAACACCCCGCCCCCCGCCTGCTCATCACGCTCGAAGGCGACCTCGGCGCAGGGAAAACCACCTTTGCACGCGCGTTTCTGCGCGCGCTGGGCGTGCAGGGGCGCATCAAAAGTCCGAGTTTCAGCCTGGTCGAGGAGTACACCATCGACATTCCCGATCTACAATTCAAGGGAACTCTTCGAACTACCGCCTATCACATTGATCTTTATCGCTTTTCAGACCCGCAGGAATGGGAAGATTCCGGGTTGCGCGATGTGGTTGGCGGGCCGGGGATCAGTCTGGTCGAGTGGCCGCAGCGCGCACTGGGCTTGTTGCCCGCCGCCGATCTGACTGTGCATCTGGAGCCGGCAGCAGAACGACGCCATTGCATCGTTCAAGCTGCAACGGAAGTGGGATCGACCTTGTTACACGCCTTGCCGGAGCGACTGGAGTCCGGCTGATGCCGTGGTTGGCGCCTGCAACCCCGGCTTATGAGCAGGAGCTGAAGAATGACCACGCCACGCCGCCGCTTTCTCGTGCAATCGTCCAGCATGGTGCTGCTGCTGACCACTCCCATGCTCGCGCGCGGGGCTACGCTGATGTCTATCCGCGTCTGGCCCGCCCCCGAATACACGCGGCTGACCCTGGAGTCCGACGGCCCCCTGAGCGCCGCGCATCAGGTGCTGAACGATCCGCCCCGGCTCGTGGTCGACATTCAGGGCCTGCAGCTTGACAACCCGCTGCGCGAACTCGCGGGCAAGGTGAAATCGGACGATCCGTTCATCAAGGACGTGCGTGTTGGCCAGTACAAGCCCGATGTGGTGCGCCTGGTGATCGACCTGAAGCAGGCGGTCAAGCCGCAGGTGTTCAGTCTGTTGCCCGTAGCCGCCTATCAAAACCGGCTGGTGTTCGATCTCTACCCCGCGCATTCCGGCGACCGGCTGATGGCCTTCATGCAGCAGCAGGAGGCGCTCGACCGGGACCGCCAAGTCGGCACGGGCACGGCTCAGACGGCCCCGCCCCAATCCCTGGCCCAGGCCCAGACCGGACAGCAGGACTCGCTCGGCGACTGGATACGCCAACACCGCAGCGAACTCGACAATCCGCAAACGGCACCGCAGCCACCTCATGTCCTGGCCGACAACACGCCCACGCAGCGCCCCGACCCGGTACGCCGCGACCGGCGCAACTTCCGCAGCGTGCTGCTGGCCATCGATCCCGGCCACGGCGGCGAAGACCCTGGCGCCACTGGACCCAGCGGTGTGCATGAAAAGGACATGGTGCTGCTCATCGCCCGCCATCTGCGCGATCTGGCGATGAACACTCCGAACATGCGGGTGATGATGACACGCGACAGCGACTACTTCGTCCCGCTGTGGACGCGGGTGGAAAAGGCGCAGTCGGCCAATGCCGATCTGTTCACCTCCATCCACGCCGACGGCTGGTTCACTCCGGAGGCGCGCGGCGCTTCGGTGTATTGTCTGTCGGACGGCGGCGCCTCCAGCGTGGAAGCGCGGCTGATGGCGCAGCGCGAGAACGCAGCCGACGCCATTGGCGGCATCGACATCAACTCGCGCAGCTATCAGGTGGCCAAGGTGCTGCTCGACATGTCCACCACGGCCAAGATCAACGCGAGCCTGAAAATGGCGCGTCCGACCCTGGGCAAGATGGGGGAACTGGTGCATCTGCATTCCAAACAGGTGCAGCAGGCCAGTTTTGCGGTGTTGAAGTCGCCCAGCATTCCGTCCATGCTGGTGGAAACCGCCTTCATCAGCAACCCGGAAGAAGAAGCGCGGCTGCAGACCCCGGCGTATCGCAAACAGATTGCGCGCGCTATTTTCGAGGGTCTGCGCGCCTATCTCGACACCAACCCGCCGCTGGCGCGTCGCCGCGTTCTGACCTGAGGCGCCCTCCGTCTGCGGGATTCAAAGCGCGAGTCCGAGCTGCTCGCGGCTGACGATCACGCCGTCTTCGTCGGCATAGAGCCATTCTCCGGGCCGCACAATGACGTCCTGAATGCTCACCACGGCATCGGTCATGCCCTTGCCGTGTTTGTCCGGCGGGGCGGGAATGCTCGCCAGCGCCAGCACGCCGATAGGCACTTGCTGGATTTCGCTCACATCGCGCACACAGCCGTTGATCAGCACGCCAGCCCAGCCATTCCGATTGGCCAGCGCGGCGAGGTTGCCGCCGAGCAGTGCACGCTTCATGGACGCCGCCCCATCCACCACGAGCACCCGCGCCAGACCCGCAGTCTCCAGCGTGGCGCGCACCAGGGCGTTGTCGTCGCGACATTGCGCGGTGACGATCTGGCCGCGAAAACGGGTGATCTTGCCGTAGGACCGAAACACCGGAGGCAGCACGCGCAGCACATCGCTATGCAAGGCGTCTCGGTGCGCATCGCATAAATCACAGGTTGAAAACAAAGGGTGCATCTCCATTCCTCCGGGTGCAATGGCACCGCTTGAAACCATTGAAGCAGACACCCTGCGCCCTCAGGCTGTGTCAGGTCAAGTCCTCTACGATGTCGGCCTGCTTACTTGGCCTGCCCGTCTGCTGCATTCCCATGCCCACCATTGCGCTCAAAATCGATGTCGACACCCTGCGCGGCACACACGAAGGGGTGCCGGCCCTGCTCCGGCTGCTCGACCGCCATCAGCGACGCGCCACGTTTCTGTTCAGCCTGGGGCCAGACCATACCGGTCGGGCGCTCAAACGTGTGTTTCGACCCGGATTTCTCGCCAAGGTGCAGCGCACCTCGGTCACCAGTCATTACGGCCTGAAAACCCTGCTGTACGGCACCCTGCTGCCCGGACCAGACATCGGCAAACGCGCCGCAGCGCCGATGCGCAACACGCAGCTTGCGGGCCACGAAACCGGCGTCCACACCTGGGACCACATCCTGTGGCAAGACTCTGTGGTGCGCAAGGATGCCGACTGGACCCGCCGCCAGCTCCAGCTGGCCATCGACCGCTACGGCGAGATTTTCGGCGCCCCACCGCGCGTGCATGGGGCAGCCGGCTGGCAGATGAATGACGCCGCCTACCTGCTGGAGCAGGAGTTGGGCTTCACCCTCGCCTCCGACGGCCGCGGCACCCATCCCTTCCTCCCTGTGGTCCAGGGCCGCACTTTGTCCGTGCCGCAGTTGCCCACCACCCTTCCAACGCTCGATGAGCTGATCGGCGTGGATGGTCTGAGCGCCGACAACGTCGCCGACCACCTGCTGCGCCTGAGCTGCGATGGTCGCGACCATGTTTACACCCTGCATGCGGAACTCGAAGGCGGGCAGCTCGCGCCTGTGTTCGATCGCCTGCTGCAAGGCTGGAAGGCCGTCGGCCTGCACTGCACCACCCTACGCGACTACGCCGACACCCTGGACCTGTCCGCCCTGCCCCGCCACCGCGTCGGCCTTGGCAGCATTGCCGGACGCAGCGGCACGCTCGCGCTGCAAGGTGCGGCGGCATGAACGAAGAAGCGTCGCCAGACGACCAGGACGAGCCGGACACGCCCTGTGTCGGCGTCTGCTCCACTGGCTTTGACGACGTCTGCCGCGGCTGCCTGCGCACCGCTGTCGAAGTGGGTCGCTGGGTGGAAATGAGCCACGCCGAAAAACGCGCCGTGTGGACGCGCATCCTCGCAGCAGGCTACAAGCCCCGTCGGATCGACTGAACCCTGCACTGGCACGCAAATGGAAACACCCGTTTCCAGTGGGATGCTGCGCCGCGCAATCGCGCAGTCCCCTTGTTAGTATCGGTGTCATCTCTTCACACACGATGATGACCATGCCACCGACCATCACCAAAGCCGTCTTCCCCGTCGCTGGCCTTGGAACGCGTTTTCTGCCCGCGACCAAAGCCACCCCGAAAGAAATGATGCCCGTGGTGGACAAGCCGCTGATCCAGTACGCGGTCGAGGAGGCCTATGCCGCGGGCATCACCGAAATGATCTTTGTCACCGGCCGCCACAAGCGCGCCATCGAAGACCATTTCGACACCGCGTATGAGCTGGAGCACGAACTCGAAGCCGCGGGCAAACAGGCGCTGCTCGACATCGTGCGCAGCGTCAAGCCCGACACTGTGCAATGCGTGTTCGTGCGCCAGCCGGTGGCCAACGGGCTGGGTGCGGCGGTGCTGTGTGCCGAGCGCCTGGTGGGCGATGAGCCGTTCGCCGTCATCCTCGCCGACGACCTGCTGGTGGGCGAGCCCCCCGTCATGGCACAGATGGTGGACATTCACAGCCGCCATGGCCGCAGCGTCATTGCCACCGAAGATGTGCCGCGAGAACACACCAAACGCTATGGCATCGTCAGCGGTCAGGAAATCACCCCAGGGCTGACCTCGCTGACCGGCATCGTCGAAAAACCCGCGCCCGACGTGGCACCGTCCACCCAGGCCGTCGTCGGCCGCTACATCCTCAGCCCGCGTGTGTTTCACCATCTACGTCACGGCAAGCCCGGGGCCGGCGGCGAAATCCAGCTCACCGACGGCATTTCCGCGTTGTTGCGCGAAGAGGCCGTGTACGCCTACCGCTACGTCGGCCGCCGCTTCGACTGCGGCAGCAAACTCGGCTACCTCGAAGCTACCGTGCAACTCGGCATGGAGCACCCGGAAACCGGGCCCGATTTCACCGCCTATTTGCGCGGCCTGACATTCTGATCCGGCATGGCGGCTGGCATGCCGCCCGCCAAAGGCAGCCGGTCGCCCTCAGCGGCGCCGCAGAATGTGGTGATATTCGCCGCCCTCGGTCTTTTGCTCGACCATGGTGTTGCCGGTCTGGCGGGCAAAGGCCTGAAAGTCCTTGACCGAGCCGCCATCAGTGGACACCACGCGCAGCACTTGGCCGCTCTGCATCTGCGCCAGCGCCTTTTTCGCCTTGAGGATGGGCAGCGGGCAGTTCAGGCCGCGCGTATCCAGGTCGACATCAATCACGGGTTGTTCCACACGAGTCTCCATAGTTTGAATCTACTGTTCCGATTCTAAGAGTCACTTTGCAAGCGTTCGTTTCCCTGCGGACAATGGCAGATATCACCCCATTCAATATGCCATGAATCTGACCTCGCTGTTTGCCATGCCAGGCCTGGCGCGCAACACCGCCACGCTGGAATTTTCCAAACTCACCGAGCAACAGTTGCTCGCGCTGGCCATCTCGCTGGAGGAGGACGACGCGCGCATCTACAGCCAGTATGCCCAGGCCGTCCACGCCGACTATCCCGACACTGCCGCCCTGTTCCGCGGCATGGCCGCCGAAGAAAATACCCATCGCCACCGCCTGCTTGACCTGTACCGCAAGCGCTTTGGCGAGCAGATCCCGCTCATCCGCCGCCAGGACGTGCGCGGCTTCATCGAGCGCAAACCGCTGTGGCTGCTGCAACCCATTGATCTGGACAAATTCCGCGCCCAGGCCGAGGTGATGGAGGCCGAGTCGCGCATGTTCTACGCCAAGGCCGCGCGCCACGCCACCGACACCGGCATCCGCCAGTTGCTGGGCGATCTGGCCGCGGCGGAGGCCATCCATGAACAGCAGGCGGAGTCGCTGGGCAACGCGTTCATCACGCCGCAAGCCATTCATTCCGAGCGTGAAACCCAGCGCCGCGCCTTCGTGCTGCAGTTCGTCCAGCCGGGGCTGGCCGGGCTGATGGACGGGTCAGTGTCTACCCTTGCACCACTGTTCGCCGCCGCCTTTGCCACCCATGACACCTGGGCGACATTTCTCGTCGGGCTGGCTGCGGCCATCGGCGCCGGCATCAGCATGGCCTTCGCCGAGGCCATGTCCGACGATGGCACGCTCACGGGGCGCGGCAGCCCGTGGCTGCGCGGCGGCGTCACCGGCCTGATGACCACGCTGGGCGGTCTGGGCCACACACTGCCTTATCTCATTCCTCAATTCCACGTTGCAACCTCCCTGGCCTTTCTGGTCGTCGGGGTCGAACTCATTGCCATCGCATGGATCCGCAAACGCTATATGGAAGCCTCCTTCGGCATGGCCATACTGCAAGTGGTGGTCGGTGGCGCGCTGGTGTTTGCCACTGGCATCCTGATCGGCAGCGCCTGATGCGCTGAAATCCATCAAGAAAAAGAAAGTCCTTGTATTATTTCTATATTTCCATAAACTTTGAAATATGGAAACGAAAGCTGCTTTGCTCGCCCTCGCCGCGTTGTCTCAGGACTCGCGTCTGCGTGTGTTCCGCACCCTGGTGCAAGCCGGACCGACGGGACTGGCCGCGGGCCAGATTGCCGAGTTGACGGGCATCGTGCCGTCGTCGCTCTCGTTCCACCTGAAAGAGCTCGCCCATGCCGATCTGGTCGAGTCCCGGCAGGACGGGCGTTTTGTGATCTACACCGCGCGCTTTGCCACCATGAACCGTCTGATCGGCTATCTCACCGACAACTGCTGCGGCGGCAACCCCTGCGGCCCGGACGAAGCCGCTTGCGACACGGCTCCAGCCGCTCATCCAGAGGACCTCGCATCATGAAACGCTTCCATGTCCACGTCAGTGTGCCCGCGCTGGACGACGCCATTCGCTTCTATTCCACCCTGTTCGCTGCCGAGCCCACCGTGCGCAAGCCGGATTACGCCAAGTGGATGCTCGACGATCCGCGAGTGAATTTCGCCATATCCCAGCGCGGCGCGCTGCCCGGTCTGAATCATCTGGGCATCCAGGTGGAAAGCGAAGACGAACTACAGGACATGCAACAACGGCTCGAAGCCACCGAAGACGGTTACACCGCGGAGATCGGCGCCGCCTGCTGCTACGCCCGCTCCGACAAGTATTGGGTCAACGATCCGGTGGGCATCGCCTGGGAGACGTATCACACGCTGGACACGATCCCCATGTTCAATGACGCCGCAGAAGCTGGGGGCTGCTGCGTGCCTGCCGCCGCCGCGCCTGCAACGGTGCATAACAAGCCCGCCAGCACGTTGTGTTGCGGGCCGGCCACCGGCGCCAAATCATCCTGCTGCTGATTTCCACCTCAAGGAACTTTCATGGACAAGGTTTACAACGTGCTGGTGTTGTGCACCGGCAATTCCGCCCGCTCCATCATGGGCGAAGGGCTGATCAACGTCATGGGCAAGGGGCGGTTCAAAGCCTACAGCGCGGGCAGCCATCCAGGCGGTGTGGTCAACCCGTTTGCCATCGAACAGCTCAAGGCCATCGGCTACCCCACGGACACCCTGCGCAGCAAGAGCTGGGATGAGTTCTCCGCACCCGGTTCCCCAGTCATGGACTTTGTGTTCACCGTGTGCGACAAGGCCGCAGGCGAAACCTGCCCCTACTGGCCTGGGCACCCGCTCACCGCACATTGGGGCTTTGAGGACCCTGCCGCGGCACAGGGCAGCGACGAGGAAAAGCGCCGCGTGTTCCAGACCATCTTCCGCCAGATCATGTGCCGTGTGCGCGCTTTCGTCAGCCTACCGCTGGACAAACTCGACGAAGCGGCCATCAAGCAGGAAATCGTGGCCATCGGCAAGACCCCGGTCATGCCCCTGCCCGAACAGTGCGAGCAAGAACCGCTTTCGGCAGCGCGCCAGTAACGTCGCATCTTTCTGGCGGCAGGTCACGACGCCCTGCCGTCCTCATGTCTCCCCAATCGTCCTGTTGCCGCCCGCATGCTTGCCGCCCTGCTGATTTTCATCGTCACCCTCATCTTCGTCATCTGGCAGCCCCGCGGCCTGGGCATCGGCTGGAGCGCGCTGGGCGGCGCGGCGCTGGCGCTGATGACGGGCGTGATCCAGTGGAGCGACATTCCCGTGGTGTGGCACATCATCTGGGATGCCACCTTCACCTTCGTCGGCCTGATCATCATCTCCCTCATCCTCGACGAGGCCGGTTTCTTCCACTGGGCGGCGCTGCATGTGGCGCGCTGGGGCGGAGGACGAGGTCGGCTGCTGTTTCCGCTCATCGTCCTGCTGGGCGCGGTGATCTCGGCCTTTTTCGCCAACGACGGCGCCGCGCTCATCCTCACCCCCATCGTGCTGGCCATGCTGCTGGCGCTGGGTTTCGGGCCTGCGTCCGCGCTGGCCTTCGTCATGGCCTGCGGCTTCGTCGCCGACACAACCTCGCTACCGCTGGTGATCTCCAATCTGGTCAACATCGTCAGCGCAGGCTATTTCCAGATTCCGTTCGACCGCTACGCCGCCGTCATGGTGCCGGTCGATCTGGTGGCGCTGGCGGCCACGCTGCTGGTGCTGTCTGTCTACTTCCGGCGCGACATCCCGCTGCAGTACGACATGGTCAGGCTGGACGTCCCGGCCAGCGTCATCAAGGACCCGCTGGTCTTCCAGTGGACGTTTCCGACGCTGACCGTGCTGCTCATCGCCTACTTCGTCACCGCCGCGTATGGCGTGCCGGTGTCGGTGGTCACGGGTCTGGCCGCACTGCTGATGCTCGCGCTTGCCGGTCGCTGGTGGCGCGGCGGGCAAGGGGCGCAGATCAATGTGCGCGGCGTCATCCGGCATGCGCCATGGCAGATCGTGCTGTTCTCGCTGGGCATGTATCTCGTGGTCTACGGCCTGCGCAACGCCGGGCTCACGGCTTACCTTGCGCATGTGCTGCAAGCCATCGGCCGGCATGGCGTGCTCGCCGCAGCCGTGGGCACGGGCCTCATCAGCGCCCTTCTGTCTTCGGTCATGAACAACCTGCCCATGACCTTGATCGGCGCGCTGGGCATCCACCACGCGCAGGGGCTGGACCCGGCGGTGCGCGAGGCCATGATCTACGCCCACGTCATCGGCTGCGACCTCGGCCCCAAGTTCACCCCCATTGGCAGCCTGGCCACGCTGCTGTGGCTGCATGTGCTCGACCGCAAGGGCATGCACATCGGCTGGGGCTATTACATGCGCGTCGGGCTGGTGTTGACCACGCCGGTGCTGCTGATCACTCTGTTGGCACTGGCGTGGCGTCTGAGCTGAATGGCGACGCGTCGCAGAGAGTGAACGCCGAGCCGCGCCAAGCCCTCCATCCCTGACCTCTTGAGAAGCCACCATGACTTCCTCGCCCACATTCCCATCCGCCCACGAATTCCACATCAGCCTGCGCGTCTCCGACCTGGAGCGCAGCACCGCGTTCTACACCGCGTTTTTCGGCCTTCCGCCCAAAGACCGCACCGCCCGCTACAGCACCTTCATCGTGCCGCACCTGCACCTCAATCTGGTGCTGCTGGTCAATGATCGCGGCGAGGCGCTGGACACCTACAGTCTCTATCACCTCGGCATCGGCGTGGCGGGCAAGGCCGAAGTCATCGCGTCCCACCATGCCGCTGAGGCGGCGGGCGCCGAGATCGTCAAGCCCCCGCGCACCACCTGGCGCGGCACGCCACTGCATGAACTCTGGCTGCGCGACCCGAGCGGCTATCTGCTGGAGGTGTATGCCCGGCTGACCGATGCCGAGCTCGCGCAGATGCCCGCCGACAAGGAACCAACCTTCCTGCTGAATACTGGAGAGAATTGAGCCATGACGGATACCCGCGTCTATCACAACCCGCAATGCGGCACCTCGCGCAACGTGCTGGCGCTGATTCGCCATGCCGGGATCGAGCCGCAGATCGTGGAGTACATCAAAACACCGCCGGACCGCGCGACGCTGCTGGCCCTGCTCGCGGCCCTCCACATGCGCCCGCGACAACTCCTGCGGCGCAAAGGCACCCCTCACGACGCGCTCGGCCTGGATGACCCGACGTTGACGGACGACGCGCTGCTTGATGCCATGCTGGCCCATCCCATCCTGATCGAGCGTCCCATCGTTGTGTCTCCAAAGGGCACACGGCTGTGCCGCCCATCCGAGACCGTGCTAGAACTGCTGCCAGCGCGGCCGCTTGCGCCGTTCAGCAAGGAAGACGGCGAAGTGGTGATCGGTGCGCAGGTCAACGCGCACGCCGATGCATGCCGTCATGCCGACCTCCCATCGTGATGCAGCTGCCGGTCCAGCGCGTCACGATGCCCCCTTGCTGTCAACCCTTCCTCATTGCCATGACTCAGCACCCCATCCTGCACCGTCTCGTCCTTTCCTGCCTTGTGGTGTGCCCCGGCATGCCCCTCGCCCTGGCGCAATCCGCAGCGCCGATGCCAGACATGGCGCAGCACGGCATGCATCTGCACAATCAGGCGCCAGCCTCCCCCGCCAAGCAAGCCGTATCCAAGACCGACGCGCGCACCCTCGTGCACTTCCCCGCTGCGGCCAAACGCGCGACTCTGGCCGAGATGCGCGCGCACCTGCAGGCGCTGGGCGAGATCCAGATGGCCTTGTCCAAGAGCGAATTCGAGCTCGCTGCGCAGCTCGCAGAAAATAAGCTTGGGCTCAGCTCCATGCATGGCGATATGTACGCGTCGGCCCGCTATATGCCCGCTGGCATGCGAGAAATGGGCTATGCGATGCACCAGAGCGCCAGCCAGTTCGCCGTTGAGGCACAGAACGCCAGCGCGAGCGGCGACCTGCACCCCGCACTTGCGGCGCTGGCCAAGGTCAACCAGAACTGCGTGGCCTGCCATGCGGCCTACAAGCTGAAATAAATCAATCCAGGGAGCCCACCGTGTTCAAGCCCCTCCTCAAAGCACTCGCCACTGCCGCCTTCGCGGTCTCTGCCCTCGCCGCACAGGCCAGCGTGCTGCAGCCGGTGAAAGTCGCCGACGACATCTACGCCCTCGTCGGCCCGCTCGGCCAGCGCGACGCGGCCAACGCGGGCGACAACGCCACCTTCGGGGCCATCGTCACACCGGACGGCGTGATTCTCATCGACAGCGGCGCGACCAAGGTTGGCGCCGAACACATCGAGACCGCGCTGAAAACCATCACGCCCAAGCCCGTGCGCTGGGTGATCAACACCGGCAGCCAGGACCACCGCTGGCTGGGCAACGCCACTTTCGCGGCGCAGGGCGCGAAGATCATCGCACTGGACAGCACCGTCAACGTGCAGCAGGCCAACGCCACACAGGAAATCCAAGGGCTGAAGATGCTGTTGGGCGAAATAGCCGCTGGCACAGTGCCCATGAGCAGCCCCGACCCGCTGCCCGGCAACGCGGCCAGGCTCAACCTGGGCGGCGTCGATCTGGAACTGCGCCACTTCGGCGCCGGCCACTTCCCTGGCGATGCCGTCGTCTGGCTACCCAAGCAACACATCGCCTTCAGCGGCGATCTGGTGTTTGCCGACCGCATGCTCGGCTTGCTCGACAACGGCAGCCGCGTCGATCAATGGGCGCAGACTTTCAGTACCTTTGCCGCCGCCCTCAAACCCAAGATCATCGTGCCCGGCCACGGCAAACCCTGCTCGCTGGCGCAGGCCCAGGCGCAGACCGGCGACTACCTCGATTGGCTGGTGCGCGAGGTCCAGCCTGCCGCGCAAAACATGGACGACCTGGAAAAGACCGTGCAACGCGTGCATGCTGCAACGCCCGAAGCTTTTCGCAAACTCGACAACTTCGAGAACATCGACAAAAAAAACATCAACCGCGCGTATCTGGAATTTCAATAAGCCCGCAGCCCGGACTGCGCACTAACCAGGCTCCCTGGATCGGCCGCCCCCTGGGGGGTCAGGACAGCCTGGGCCGACCTTGCGTTTCCTTGACGGCATGAGTGCGCAATTCGGCGCTGGCCAGGCGCATCACCCTCCAGCCGGCGCTGATGCCCAGCGTGGCCATGACGACAGCAACAGCCAAATCCGGCCAGCGCGTTCCGGTGCCAGACACACCCACGGCAGCCAGCAGCACGGCAATGTTGCCGAGCACGTCATTGCGAGTGCACAGCCAGACCGAGCGCATGTTCGCGTCACCATCGCGCCAGGCGTAGAGCAGCACGGCGACGATGCCGTTGGACAGCATGGCGGCGATGGCGATCGCGCCCATGGTCACAGCCTGCGGCGGCTGGCCCGCCCATGCGCCCCATAGCGCCCGCGCCAGCACGAACACGCCGAATGCCAGCAACGACGCGCCCTTGACCCACGCCGCGCGCGAGCGCCAGTGCAGCGCCATTCCCAGCACCGCCAGCGACAGGCCATAGTTGGCGGCGTCTGCGGCGAAGTCGAGCGCGTCGGCCAACAGCGACGCGGAGTGCGCCTGCAGGCCACCGAACACTTCGACGCCGAACATCGCGGCATTGATGAACAGCGCAATCCACAGCACCCGCCGCCACATCGGGCTGGCGGCGCGGGTGGCGTTGGCCGTCGCGCCAGTCGCGCAGTGATCGTTCTGACAACAGCCGGGCATCGCAAAACTCCTTGTGTGGAACAAGGCTGCATTGCACAGCCTGGAGCCGCTCCAGGGTCAAGACCTACACTGCAAGCCCCTGAATTGGACGAGGTCAACCATGCGTATCAGTGAACTGGCGGCGCAAGCCGACACAGAGGCGGATACCGTCCGGTATTACGAAAAGGCAGGTCTGCTGCCAGCGCCGCAGCGCTTGGCAAACGGCTACCGCGCGTATTCCACGGCGCATTTGCAGCGCTTGCTGTTCATTCGCCGCTGCCGCCTGCTGGATCTCGGCCTGACCGACATCGCGCGTTTGCTGGACGACGCGGAGCACCCGCAGGCGGATTGCGCCAAGGTGGACGCACTGATCGAGCTGCAACTCGGCAAAGTGCGCGAACGCATGGCGCACCTGCAGGCCCTGGAGGCGCAACTCGCCACTCTGCGCAACCAGTGCAGTGCGCAGCGCAGCAGCCCGCGCCCGGTTGCGGAGTGCGGCATTCTGCACGAACTCGGCAGACCTCAAACTCCCAGCGCGGCAATCTCCTGATCGGCGTTTTTCAGCCAGATTTTCACCCGCTGCCGCTCCAGAATGCCCATCTCGTGCGCGGCGCGGCCTTGCGTGGCGGCCCAGAAGCTGCTGCTGGCGGCGTCGATCTTGATCATGGTGGCTTCATGCAGGCGCTTGAGCGGCATGAAGCGGGCGCCGAGTTCAAGCGCGCGCTGCTTCTGGCCCGACTGGTCGAGAATGCCGAAGTCGTCGCCGCGCAACTGGTTGAGCACCAGCACAATATCCAGACGGCCGCCGAAGCGGTCGAGCAGCACGCGCAGCAGATCGACCGAGTCGCGGCCAGAATCCATCACATGCCAGTAGCGGATCTGCAGGCCGAGTTCCGGGGCGAGTTCGAGCAGACCGGAATCCATCATCCACTGCACCAGCGCAGCCTGGGTCTGCGCAGCCAGATCGACCAGCACCCTGCGCTCCGGCACCGCGCTGGCCGCCTCGACAATGCGGTCGAGGCTCTCGTAGCGATCCACAACCACGGGCGAGGTGTAGTCGGCGTAGAAGCGCAACAGCGCGCCATGCGATTTGTCGGAATCGAAGCCAACAAACGGCAACGCGTTGTCAATGCAATGCTGCGCCAGCAGGCGAGCGAACAGCGATTTACCGACGCCGCCTTTTTCCCCGCCGATCAGGTGAATCATTCCCATCATTTCCCCCAAAGTCATGCCGACACGCGGCGCCGCAACCTCTGCGCACCAAAGCGGCGATCAGCGGCAGGCGCGAGGAATCTCGCGCAAAGTCCCGGGGTCAACACAAGCAAAATGCATGCCCTGTTTTGAACAATCGTTGGGATTCCATGCACGCTTTCCTTTCTGGCTTTCTTCTCGGGCTCTCACTCATCCTCGCCATCGGGGCGCAAAACGCCTTCGTCCTCAAGCAGGGTCTGAAGGGCGAACATGTGTTCTGGGTGGTATTGGTCTGCGCCGTCTCGGATGCGCTGCTCATCGGCGTGGGAGTCTCCGGGTTTCATGTGCTGGTGGAGCGTGCGCCCTGGCTCACCACAGCCAGCCGGTTTGCCGGTGCCGCGTTTCTGCTCTGGTACGGAGCACGGAGTTTTCGCGCCGCGCTGCGCTCTTCCGCCGTGCTGACGCCGGCAGACGCCTCGCCCCGCGCTCTGCTCCAGACGTTGGCCGCGACGCTGGCCTTCACCTTTTTGAACCCGCATGTCTATCTCGACACCGTGGTGTTGCTCGGCTCGGTATCCACCCAGTTTGCCGGTCAGACACTGGCATTCGGCTTCGGCGCCGCGTCCGCCTCGTTCGTGTTCTTTTTCAGCCTGGGATATGGCGCGCGGTTGCTGCGCCCGTTGTTCGCCCGGCCCATCACATGGAAACTTCTCGAAGCCCTGATCGGACTGACCATGTGGAGCCTTGCGGCCAAGCTGATTCTGGGCGGATGAGTCGGGGCGATCGCCAGCGCCCGCGCCTTCAAGTCTTGCTGGTTCGCAGGGAAGCGGCCGCAACCGGATCGCGCGCGATACAGGTGAGATTGCGCCCCAGTTCCTTGGCGCGATACAGGGCAAGATCGGCCTGATCGAGCAGTTTGGCGGCTGATGCCTGCTCGTGGGGAAAGCAGGCCAAGCCAATGCTCACGGTCACCGCGTCCAGCCCCAGATCACTGTCCCAATCCGTGCTTTCCAGTGCTGCGTGCAGGTCTGCGGCGATGTCATACGCGGTGTCGGGCGCCACGTCTGGCAGCAGCAGGATGAATTCTTCGCCACCCGAGCGAAACACATAGTCGCAGGGGCGCAAGGTCTGGCGCAGCAGCGTGGCCACTTGGTGCAGCACCGCGTCCCCCATGGCATGGCCGAACTGGTCATTGACGGACTTGAAGGCGTCGATGTCGAGTACACCGACACACAGGGGCAGCCCACTGCGCTGCGCCCGTTCGATGTGATGCGACAACACGGCCATGCCGGCGCGGCGGTTGGGCAGCTGGGTCAGATCGTCGATGCTGGCCATTTTTTCCAGCCGCAGTTCGAGCAGTTTGCGGTCGGTGACGTTCTGCACCATGCCGACCATGCGCGTGGGCAGGCCATGCGCATCGCGCTCGCAGACCTGGCCGCGGTCATGCACCCAGATGTCGTGGCCGTTGCGGTTGCGCAGGCGGTATTCAGCCTCGAAACGCAGCAGGCGCCCCCGCAGATGCTGTTCGATCAGCGACATGACCTGATCGCGGTCGTCCGGGTGGATATTGCGCGACCAGGTCTCGACATGCGGAGTCATTTCGTCCGGGCCATAGCCCAGCATGCGCTTGAGTTGCGGACTGAAATACACCTCACCGCTGAGCACGTTCCAGTCCCACAGCCCATCCATGGCCTGATCCAGGGCGAAACGCAGGCGTTCGTCGCGTGTGCTGGTCTGCGGGTCGAGCGTCAGGCGCTTGCTGATATTGCGCGCCACGGAAAGAAAGTCATTGCGCCCGCCCCTGGCAAAGTGCGTGGTGTTGACCTCCACCGCAATCTCGCCGCCGTCCTTGTGACGATGACGCCCGACAAAGGTGTAGCACGCCGAACCGCGAATCGCCTCGGCGATGCAAGCCCGAGGTCGGCACAGGCGGCGCGGTTGCACCACAGAATATGCGAGGTCTCCGGGTCGAGCAGATACACCGCATCGGCCATGTGCTCGAACAGAATGTCCAGTGAGGGCGTGCCGCCTTGTTCCGCAATAGCCATGATGGATTGCTCAGACAGGATCTCCCGGAGAATTTCGCAGCGTCGGCCCGGGATGACCTGACGATCGCCGTGCACTGGCGCAATGCAGCGAGGCTGAGCAGTTTAACCACAAACTCGGTAGGGTCGACGAACGCGACCCGGTCGCCGCTGCTCAGTCGTGACGATGGCGGTGATGCGCGTCCGGCACATGGGCATGCTGATGACTCAGCGCCGCATGCGCGTGCGCATGGCTGTGCCGCGTACCGGGCGGCAGCGGTGGCGTATGCACATGGTCGTGATGACCATCATCGCCTGGTCCGCCATGCACATGGCCGTGATCATGTTGCAGGGCGCCATGCGTGTGCAGATGGTCATGGCGTTCGCTGACATGCAGCCACACGCCCCAGGCCATCAGTCCCCCGGCCAACACCAGCCCGAGTGTCAGCGCCTCGCCCAGCAGCAACACCGCCAGCACCGCGCCGAAAAACGGCGCCACCGCAAAATACGCGCCGCTGCGCGCCGTGCCCAGATGACGCAGTGCGAGCACGAACAGCACCAGGCTCACGCCATAGCTGGCAAAGCCCAGCAGGCCGGACGCCGCCACGATCGGCCAGGTCGGCCATTGCGCCCCCAGCAGCAGGGCGAGCAGCAGATTCACGCTGCCCGCCACCAGGCCCTTGCTCATGGCGATGAATCCGGCGTCGGACAGCGCGACTTTGCGGGTCAGGTTATTGTCCAGCGCCCACCCCAGACAGGCGCCGACGACCGCCAGAGCGGGCCAGAGGCTGGCCCAGCCGAGCGCCGCACTCTGCCCCGGCCAGCTCAGCACCACGCTGCCCATCACGATCGCCAGCATGCCCAAGGCGATGCGGCGATCAAAATTTTCCCGGAATACGAACCATGCCAGCAAGGCGGTGAACACACTCTCCAGATTGAGCAGCAGCGAGGCCCCGGTCGCCGGCATGTGCGACAGACCTGCCATCAACAGCACAGGCGCGGCAACGCCGCCGCAGGCAATCGCTCCGGCCAGCCAGCGCCACTCTCCCGGCTGCAGGCGGGGCGACGACGCCACACCTCGCAAGGCGCGAAATGCACGCAGGCTTGCCAGACCGATTCCCGAGCCCAGATAGAGCAGCGCAGCAAGCATCCAGGGGCTGGTGTCGGCCAGCAACAGCTTGGCGATCGGCGTGCTGGCGCCAAACAGCAAGGCGGCGGCAAGCGCCATGGCGATGCCCTGGTTGTGATGCCCTTGAGTATGGGAAGTGGACATGGAATGGTTGGAAGTCAGGGCAGGATGTGGGGATCAGCGGCGAATGTGTTGCGAGGTATTGTCAGCACGTATGCCTTGTGACCCTAGGTGATCCTGCCTTGCCTTCTGCGCCGCAGCAGGCAATTTCAAGTCAGCAGCGAGGCGATAGGCAACAACGCGCATCATGAGAACAGAAATCTATCCGGCTATCCTAGGGGTTCTGCTCATCGTCTGCCTGTCCATCGGGTTGAGTGTGGGCTAGCGCCTCTGTTCAGAGTCGGCGCAGACGGCGCGCCCGATCAATGCATGTCGCAGGTGCCGATTGCACCCGCCAGCAGCCCGGCAAACAGTCGTTGCGCCTTCAGGCCGGAAACACTCCGGTGCTCAGGTAGCGGTCGCCCCGGTCGCAGACGACGAACACAATGGTGGCGTTTTCCACCTCGCGGGCGATACGCAACGCCACCTCGCAGGCGCCCGCTGCGCTGATGCCGCAGAACAACCCTTCCTCGCGGGCGAGCTTGCGCGCCATGTTCTCGGCAGCGGTCTGGCTGACATATTCCAGCCGGTCCACACGCTGTGGCTCGTAAATCTTTGGCAGATACTCCTGCGGCCATTTGCGGATGCCGGGAATGCTGGAACCTTCCTCCGGCTGCGCGCCGATGATCTGCACGGCCGGACTCTGCTCCTTGAGGTAATGCGATACCCCGGTGATGGTGCCTGTGGTGCCCATGGCGCTGACGAAGTGGGTGATGCGTCCGGCCGTGTCGCGCCAGATCTCGGGGCCGGTGGTTTCATAGTGCGCACGCGGATTGTCGGCGTTGGCGAATTGGTCGAGCATCAGCCCCTTGCCGTCGCGCTGCATCTGTTCGGCCAGGTCGCGGGCATATTCCATGCCGCCGCTCTTCGGGGTGAGCAACAGCTCGGCGCCAAAGGCCTTCATGGTCTGCGCCCGCTCGATGCTGAGGTTTTCCGGCATGACGAGCACCATGCGGTAGCCGAGGATGGCCGCTGCCATCGCCAGCGCAATGCCGGTATTGCCCGAAGTGGCCTCGATCAGCGTGTCGCCGGGCTTGATGGTGCCGCGCTCCTGTGCGCGGCGGATCATGGACAGCGCCGCGCGGTCCTTCACCGACCCGGCAGGATTGTTGCCTTCGAGCTTGCCCAGAATGACATTGCCGCGCCGGGCATTGTCGGCACCGGGAATGCGCTGCAGCTGCACCAGTGGGGTGTTGCCGATCACCTGATCGATGGTCAGATAGTGCATGCCTGTCTCCGTGTCCGAAGCCCGGCCCGTGCGGGCTCAGGCGTGTTTGCTCTGCGGCTCGATCGCCGCCAGATCGATCGCGGCGGCGCGCCAGTGGCGCTGCGCCTGATCTTCGCGTTCGATGCCTTCGAGCAGTTGCGCCAGCGCAGCGTGAATCTGGCCACGCAGCCGCCGTTCGTCCTCGCCGCAGGCCTGGATGGCTTTTTGCAGATGTTGCTGCGCCTTGCCCCAGAGCTGCAGTTCGGCGCAGGCCGCACCGGCCAGGAACAGGGCCTGCGCCTCCTGTGGCCAGCGCCCCAGCCACTGCTCGGTCTGCGAAACGAAACCCGCGTCGATGCCCTGCAGCATGCCGCGCAGGGTTGGCATGAACAGGGCGGGCTCGGCCTGCGGACGGTTGAGCGCGGCGATGAGCAACTGTCGCGCCTCGTCCAGCGCGCCAGCGGCGGCAAACCCGCGCGCCGCCGCAACCACCAGGGCCGGTTCGGTGCGCTCTTGCGCGGTCAGTTTGTTCCAGGTGACGCGCAGGGCTTGCGGATCGTCGCCGGCCTGGCGCAGTAGCCCCGTTGCCGCTGTGTGCAGCATGGCCTGCGCCGCTGCGGGATGCAGCGCGCCATGCTTGAGCAGGGTGCGCGCCAGACGCAACACGTCCGCATGGTCGTTGATCTTGCGCGCGGCCTGCAGTTCGATGCGCAGGGCATGCGTGCGCCGCCGCACCCCGGCGGGCAGGCCGCGCAACAGCGACAGGGCATCGCGCGGCTGCTTGGAGTCGAGCTGCCACTGCGCCTGCAGCAGCACGGCGGCATCCCGGGCATCTTGCGGCAGCTGGGCGAGGTAGGCGTCGCGCCGGTCATAGGCCTGGAGCTGCTGCGCCGACTGAGCTGCGGTCAGCAGGGCTGCCGGAGCGAAATCGGTGAACTCCGCAGCACGCTGCGCCGCGCGCTCGGCGCGGCGAAAGCGTCCGCCGAAATAGTCGGACATGCCGTTGTGCAAGGCCTGCGCCGCAAGCCGCAGGCGCCGCCGGGCGCGAAATTCCGCGGCAGCGCGCGGCATGCCGAACAACAGCGACAAGCCACGCATCGCCAGGTACAGCACAACAAACGCCAGCAGCAGCAGCAGCACAGCGAAGTTCAGCGACACATCCACCCGCCAGGGCGGAAGCAGCACGGCGACATTGCCGGAATTCAGGGTGGAGCCCAGCGCCAGCAGCACGGCGGCCGCGGCCAGTATCAAGACCCAGACGAGCCAGCGCATCAGGGCGCTCCGGTGTCCAGCGTGGAGAGCACGGCCAGCGACTCCAGATTGGCCGCCGGATTGGCCGACAGGTCGAGCTGCGCGGCCTGCCGCGCCAGCGACAGCGCCTGCACCATGCGCGGCTGCCGCCTGTCGAAGTAGGTATTGAGCGCCTCGGTGATGCCGCTCATGTCACTGCGGTAGGCCACGGCATTGCGCGACAGCAGGTCGAGCCGGGCGTTGAGGATGCGCAGCTTGAGGTTTTCGCGCAGGAACTCGCCTTGCTGCGGCGAAGCCAGCAGCGCATCACGCGAGCCGACGCGGGTAATGCCGAAGAGCTGCACCAGACTGGCGCGAAAACGCTCGAACCAATCACCCAGCCAGGGCGCCCAGTTTGGAGCGGGCGCCACGGCAGAGGCCCCATCCACCGGCAGCGGCTTGGCTGCGGTGCCCATCTGCAGCGGTGCGGCGGAAGACACCAGACGCAATTCATCCACCAGAGCGGTCAGGTCGTTGAGCTTGTGCGCCGCGGCGGCGATGTCGGGCGTGACGGCGCTGCGCAGGCGGGTGAGGTCGGCCTGCACTGCGCGGCGCAGGATCTGCGCCTTGGGATTGGGCGAGCGCGCCAGCCGCACATCGGCGCTTTGCAGCGTGGCGATCAGCGGCTGCACATTGCCGATGAGCTGCGCCTGCTGTTGCGCCAGGGCAATGAGTTGCCCGGTTTCGGACAGGCGGGCCTGATCGCGGCTTTTGGCAAAGTCTTCGTACAGGGTTTCCAGTGCCTGGCGCTGCGCGGCAAAGTCTTGCTGGCGCGATTCGAGTACGGCAATGCGCGCCGTCAGGTCGCGCACCGAGTCGCTGGCCTGCTTGGTCAGGGTCTTGGCCTCGATGGAATTCGTCGTCGCGGACTGCAGGCGCTGCGCAATCTCGGACTGCGTGGCATAGAGGCGGCTGTTGAGCCACCACGCCATGGCCACAAGCGCAACGATGAGTGCAATGAGCACCGGCCAGATCAATCGGGCGCCCGGCAGTGCAACGGGCTCGGTCTTCTGCGTCGCAAGCTGCGGCGCTGGCGGTGCGGAGGCAGGCGCGCCTGTGGCGGCCGGATGGTCCTCTGCTGCCGGGGGCTGTGCGCCAGGGCTGGTGTTGAGCTCAGTCATACGGTCATTCTAGGTCGCAGGGGCCAGCCGCCGCAGTGTGGAAAGCACCGCATCAGTCGACGAACTGGTCAGCTCCACCTGCCCAAAACCCGCCTCGCGCAGTGTTTGCGCGATGCGCGGGTGGATGGCCAGGGCGCGCTGCTGGTGCAGCCGTGTCGGGGCGATTGCGGCCTGTACCAGTAGCCCCTGCAGGTTGCGCACGGCTTCGGAAGACGAAAACAGCCACCAGCCGTCACTGTCCAGCGCGGCGCGCAATAGCGCGACGGTGTGGGCGTTGTATTCCGGGGCCAGGCGGCTGTAGGCCTCGACGATCTTGACCTTTGCTCCGGCCTCTTCGAGTTTGCGCGCGATCAGGTCGCGTCCCGCACCACCGCGAAAAATCTTCACATGCCGCCCTGCCCACGGGAAAGTCGCCACCGGCCCGGGGGCGAAAGCAAGCTGCAGGGCGTTCCACAAGGCTTCCGAGTCGCCCTCCCCGCCCAGTTCCTCGCGGGTTTCGGGCGCAACCAGCCGCGGCCACGGGATGTCTTCGGGCTGCGCCGTCAGGGCGCGGCGCGCAGCACGCAGGCTGCCGTCGCCCACCACGCCGATGGCGCAGCGCGCAGGCCAGGGCCCAGGCAAGGCAGCAAACACTGCAGCCACCGCCGTGGGGCTGACAGGCACCGCCAGATCGGTCTGCGGCAAGGCGGCCAGTGCGGCATGGAAGCGCGCCAGATCAGGCGGCGGCCCGATATGCTGCAGCGGGAAGTCGATCAGCCGTACCCCGGCCTGGCCGCAGGCCTGCGCCAGCGCCCCGGACTGCGTCGGCACGCGGGTTACGATCAGTGTGGTGTGCAGCAAGATCGCCCCGCCAGCCGCTGGATCCATGCGATCAATGCGCGCCGAGCTGCGCCAGCAGCGCGTCGGCGCCCTGATCGCGCAGTTGTTGCGCCACCTGCCGTCCGAGCGCCTCGGCCTGCACCAGATCGGTGACACATGCCTGCGCCTGCGCCCGCAAGGCGCGGCTCCCATCGGGCAGACCCAGCAGGGCGCGAAGCACCATGTCCTGCCCGTCCAGCGTGGCATGGCCCCCCATGGGGGTGGTGCAACTGCCGCCCAGTCCGCGCGACACGGCGCGCTCGGCATGCGCGCACAGCGCGGTGGGCAGATGATTCAGCGGGGCCAGCGCCTGCGCCAGCTCCGGCCGGTCGGCGCGGATTTCAATGCCCAGCGCTGCCTGCCCGACGGCCGGCAGCATGTCGTCGGTGTCGATCACGGCGCGCACGCGATCGCCCAGGCCCAGCCGCTTGAGCCCGGCTGCTGCCAGCAGAATGCCAGCGTATTGCCCTTCATCGAGTTTGCGCAGGCGGGTGTCGAGATTGCCACGCAAGGGCTCGACGCGCAGATGCGGGTGGCGCGCGCGCAACTGCGATTCGCGCCGCAAACTGGAGGTGCCCACCACGGCGCCCGCAGGCACCTCGGCCAGACTGGCGTAGCGTGCGCTCACCCAGGCGTCGCGCGGGTCTTCGCGCTCCATCACAGCGGCGAGGGTGAAGCCAGGTGGCAGCACCATGGGCACATCCTTGAGGGAATGCACCGCGAGATCGGCGTGGCCCTGCTCCATGGCCACTTCGAGTTCCTTGACGAACAGGCCCTTGCCGCCAATCTTGGCCAGCGATTTGTCGAGAATCTGGTCGCCCTGCGTGGTCATGCCGAAAATCCGCACATCACACGCCGGATACAGCGCCTTGAGCACATCGCGCACATGCTCGGCCTGCCACAGGGCAAGACGGCTTTCGCGCGTGGCGATGACGAGAGACTGGGGTGGGGTGAAGGTCGAAGTCATTCCAGGATTCTATGAGTGCCCCCAGACCTGCCGCTGCGCGTCAGCCCCCCGATAGGGGTGAGAAACACTTGGAGCGGCCCTGCGCGTTTCTCAAAGCCTATTCAGCAACCCGCTTCCGCAGCCGCGAAATTTTGCGCAATGCGAAACGCTGGCTACTCGTCCCTGCGGCAACGCAAATCCCGGTGCGACGCAGGCGCGCATTTTGCTTCGGATTTGGCATGCGCTGATAGCATCACTGCGCCCCATTTTCGTCATACCCCATCCCCCCGCCATGTCGACACGCACCGCTGCAGCCCGCCATTCTTCCGACCCTGATGCCGCGCTGTTCGACGATATCCGACTGCTGGGGCGGCTGCTCGGCGATCTGATCCGCGAGCAGGAAGGGCAGGAGATGTTCGACATTGTCGAGTCCATCCGCCAGCTCTCGGTGAAGTTTCACCGCGACGGCGACGCCAAGGACCGCCGCGCCCTCGACAAACTGCTCAGCAGCCTGAGTCGCGATCAGGCGGTCAGCGTGATCCGCGCCTTCAGCTACTTTTCCATTCTGGCGAACATCGCCGAAGACCATCATGTGCTGCGCCGCGCCGAACAAGACGCCGAGCGCGGTGCGCCGCCGCAGCGCGACAGCGTGCGCGCGGCGCTGGAGGTGCTCAAGGCAACCGGTGTGGAGCGGAAGCAACTGATGCAGTTCTTCGACCAGGCGCTCATCTCGCCGGTGCTCACCGCCCACCCCACCGAAGTGCAGCGCAAGAGCGTGCTCGACGCCGAGCGCGCGCTGGCCCGGCTGCTGGTCGAGCGCGACGCCACCCGCCTGCCGCACAAGCGCGCCGACATCGAAGACGCCATGCGCGCCCGCGTGGTCCAGCTCTGGCAGACGCGGCTGCTGCGCTACGTCAGGCTGCGCGTGTCCGACGAAATCAAGAACGCGCTGTCGTTTTACAACGCGACGTTTTTCAGCCAGTTCCCGCGCCTGTACCGCGACCTGCAGCGCGATATCGACACCCTGTTCCCCGCAGACCCCGGCGACGCGACCAAGACCGATCTGCCGGCCTTTTTCCGCATGGGACACTGGATCGGCGGCGACCGCGACGGCAACCCCTTCGTCACGGCCGAAACCCTGAGCTACGCGCTGCGCATGCAGTCGCGCACCGCCATCGAGCACTACATGGCCGAGGTGCACGCCATCGGCGGCGAGCTGTCGATCTCGGCACTGCTGGCCAGCGCCAGCCCGGAGCTCATGGCTCTGGCCGAATGCTCGCCCGATCTGTCCGAACACCGCAGCGACGAGCCTTACCGTCGCGCCCTCATCGGCATGTACGCCCGTCTGGCCGCCAATCTGCGCAAGCTCGCCGGGGTGGAGGCGCTCTTGCCCGAGGTGGGCAGCGCCGAGCCCTATGCCAATGCCGACGAATTCATCGCCGACCTGCGCACCATCCGAGCCTCGCTGCGCAGCCACCATGCCGAGGCGCTGGCGCGCGCCCGCATCGACCCGCTGATCCGCGCCGCAGGCGTGTTCGGCTTTCGCCTGGCCACCATCGACCTGCGGCAAAGCTCGGACCAGCACGAAGCCGTGCTGCGGGAGCTGCTCGGCGCCAGCGGTCTCTGCCCCAACTACTCGCATCTCGACGAAGAAGCCAAGCAGGCGCTGCTGATCCGTTGCCTCAACGATCCGCGCCCGCTGCGCCTGCCGCATCACACCTACTCCGACTGGACGCGCAGCGAGCTGGCCGTTTTCGACCGCGCCTACAGCGCCCGGCGCGATTTCGGCCCGCGCGCCATTCGTCAATACATCATTTCCCATTCGGAAACCGTCAGCGACCTGCTCGAACTGCTGCTGCTGCAAAAAGAGGCCGGGCTGTTCCACGGCACACTGGACAGCCACGACAGCCATGCCGAACTGCTGGTGGTGCCGCTGTTCGAGACCATTAACGACCTGCGCAACGCCCCGGCCATCATGCGCGACTTCTACGCCCTGCCCGGCGTCATCGGCCTGGTGCAGCGCTCCGGCGGCGAGCAGGAAATCATGCTGGGCTACTCGGACAGCAACAAGGACGGCGGCTTCTTCACCTCCAACTGGGAGCTGTACTGCGCCGAGGTGGCGCTGGCCGCGCAATTCGAGCTGCTCAAAGCCGAGCATGGCATCACCCTGCGTCTGTTCCACGGTCGCGGCGGCACGGTAGGGCGCGGCGGCGGGCCGAGCTTCGACGCCATCCTGGCCCAGCCGCCGGGCACGGTCAACGGCCAGATCCGCCTGACCGAACAGGGCGAGGTCATCACCAGCAAATACGGCAACCCCGACATCGGCCTGCGCAACCTCGAAACCCTGGTGGCCGCCACGCTGCAGGCCACGCTGCTGCCGCAGACCAAGACCGCGAGCAAGCCCCCGGCGCGGTTCCTCGACGCCGCT
Source organism: Pseudomonadota bacterium (assembly GCA_021783695.1). Taxonomy (GTDB): domain Bacteria; phylum Pseudomonadota; class Gammaproteobacteria; order Burkholderiales; family Burkholderiaceae_C; genus Thiomonas. Next base: position 25,808 of record JAJXTO010000005.1, read on the forward strand.
GCCGCGCTGTCCGAAGCCTCGATGGCGGCCTACCGCAAGCTGGTGTACGACACCCCGGAGTTCACCGACTACTTCTACAGCGCCACGCCCATTTCCGAGATTGCCGAACTCAATATCGGCAGCCGCCCGTCGTCACGCAAGGCCACGCGCGCCATTGCCGACCTGCGCGCCATTCCCTGGGGCTTCTCCTGGGGCCAATGCCGCGTCGCGCTGCCCGGCTGGTATGGCTTTGGCAGCGGCGTGCAGGCCTTCCTCGACGCCAATCCAGACGGGCTGAAACTGTTGCAGCGCATGGCGCGGCAGTGGCCGTTCTTCGTCACCCTGCTGTCGAACATCGACATGGTGCTGGCCAAGACCGACATGCGCGTGGCCGAGCGCTATGCCGAACTGGTCACCGACGCCAAGACCCGGCAGAAAGTGCTCAAGGCGCTGCAGCGCGAATGGCAGCTCACCACCGAGATGCTCACCGCCCTCACCGGCAACGCCGAACGTCTGGCCGACAACCCCACGCTCAAGCGTTCGATCCGCGCCCGCTTTCCGTACATCGACCCGCTCAACCACCTGCAGATCGAGTTGCTCTATCGCTTCCGCGAAGGCCAGACCGACGAGCGCACCAAGCGCGGCATCCACCTGAGCATCAACGGCATCGCCGCGGGCCTGCGCAACACCGGCTGACCGGCGCGCAGATCAGCCGCGCCCGCGCGCCGCCACGGCGGGCTGCCAGCCCTGCAGCGCCTGCGCAGCGGCGGCATAGCCGATATCGATGGCCTCGGCAGCGCGGCCAAATTCGAGAAAACGAATATCGGCCAGCGGCGGGCGGATGAGCAGATCCGCGGGCTCGATGGCCAAGCGCATGCGTGTGAGGCTCATTTCCATCACGTTCACCGAGGCCAGCAGCACCTCGAACAGATTGGGCAGCGCGTCACTGCGGTCCGCCCAGCGCGAAAACTGCGCGCGCGTGTTGCTGCCAAGCAGCAGGCGCGATTTGAGGTCGCCCATCACCCGGCGGTAATCCGTCACCCAGCTCTGCGCCTGCTGGTCTGTGACCGCAAGGCGTTTGGGCGCACCGCGCTGCAGACGCGGCCGGCCGTCCACCACGCCATGATTCAAGTCCACGGCAATGACCACGTCGGCCCCGAGCGCGCGCGCCACGCTCACCGGCAGCGGGTTGCTCAGGCCGCCATCGACCAGCACCTGCGCGCCACGGCGCACCGGGGTGAAGATGCCGGGTACGGCAATGCTGGCGCGCACCGCGTCGATCACGTCGCCATCCTGCAGGATCACCTCGTCGCCGCTGAGCAGATCGGTCGCCACGGCGGCGAAGCGGGTGGGCAGATCAACAATCTGCGTGGCCGGCAGATGCTCGCGCACCAGCGCCGTGACCTTGGCGCCATCGATCAGTCCTGAACGCGGGAACACCATGTCGAAAAACGACAGGGTCTTTTTCCAGTCGAAGGTCTTGAACGTGGCCTCCAGGCCATCGGTGCTGCCCGAAGCGGCAATCGCCCCCACCAGCGCGCCGATACTGCAGCCGGCGATGCAGTCGATCTGCACCCCGGCATCGGCCAAGGCCCGCAACACCCCCAGATGCGCCATGCCACGCGCAGAGCCGCCGCCCAGCGCCAGCCCCACGCGCTGACGCTTGCGGCTTTGCTCGGACGGCGCGGCTGATTGCGGCACAGGACGGGATGGCATGCCGCAAGGATACGGCCTGTGTCCTATGTCTTTGCTAAGACTGGCTCCCTAGAGTGGATCTCACGCCTGCCTCGACAGTCCATTTCAGGGAGTTTTACCATGTTCAAACGCAAATCCACCCTGGCCCTTGCGGCCCTTGTTCTCACCTCGGCAGCGGCTGGCGCGGGCGTATTTGCCGCAGGGCAGTCCGGCATCGCCGCCACCCAAGACAGGCCCGACTTCGACGACCACGATCAGCAGGACTGAGCACTGCCCGCCGTCTTTGCTCCGCACCGGGAGCGGAGACTTTTTTTTGATTCGAAGATTCCCCGAAATAACGCCGCCCCATGCTCCATCTCCCCGCCCTCTGGAACGCGATCAATCTCGGTCTCTACATGCATTGGGCTGCCGTCGGCGGCGCGTCGCAAGTCAGCGTGGATGTGGCCTTGTTGTTCGCCGAATACGCCATCTATGCCGCGCCGCTGCTGCTGGTCTGGGGCTGGCTGCGCCGACCGGACGCGCTGCGCCTGCCGCTGGTGCAGGCAGCGGGCGCGGTGCTGCTTGCCCTGGGCATCAATCAGCTCATCGGGCTGATGGTGTTCGAGCCGCGACCCTTTGCGGTCGGTCTTGGCCCGGCGCTTTTGGCGCACGCGCCCGACAGCAGCTTCCCAAGCGACCACCTCACGGTGATGTGGGCCGTGGCGGCCAGCCTGCTGCTTTCTGCCCCGTGGCGCAGGGCGGGTCTGCTGCTGGCGCTGCTGGGCCTGCCCATGGCCTGGGCGCGGATCTATCTCGGTGTGCATTGGCCACTGGACATGGTTGGCGCCGCGCTCAGCGGTGCCGTGGCCGCGCTGGTCATGCACGGCGCGCGCGGCTGGCTTCTGCAGCCCGCCATGCCCCTGCTTTCCCGCCTGTATCGCAAGCTGTTCGCCCTGGCCATCCACCATGGCTGGGCGCTACGCTAAGACCCATGACGTCCACGCCATTTCCCTTTCCCCACTTGCGCCGCAGCCTGCTGCTCGCCGCCCTGCTGCTGGGCGGTTGCGCCAGTTATCACCCGGACCCGCTGCCCACCGCGCCGCATCTGGCCGCGTCGGTGCAGGGCCTGCAGGTCGCGCGCAGCAGCATCGCCCTGCCAGCACTGGCGCACTATGCCTTCGACCCCGCAAAGCCGCTCGACGCCACCGGCCTGGCCATCCTCGCCGTGCTCAACAACCCGCAACTCAAGGCCGAGCGTGCCAAGCTGGGCGTGGCCCGTGCGCAGGCGTTCGACGCCGGTCTGCTGCCCGACCCGCAACTGAGCCTGACGCGCGACTTCCCCGGCAACAGCGTGGGCGCCACGACCTCGGCGTTCAATCTCGGCCTGTCCTACGACATCGCCGCGCTCATCACCCACCACGCCGCCTCCCGCGCTGCGCAGCACGCCGCGACGCAGGTCGATCTGCAGGTGCTGTGGGCCGAGTGGCAGACCGTGGCGCAGGCCCGGCTGCTCTACACCCAGATCAGCGGCAACAGCGCCCGCCTGGCGTTGCTGGAGCAGGAGCGCAGTCTGTTCCAGCAGCGCCTGCAGCGCAGCCAGGCGGCTCTGGCGCAGGGCAATGTCACCCGTCTGGACGTGGACGCGCAGCTTGTGCCGCTGCAGGCGCTCACCCAGACCATCCAGGGCATCGAGCGCCAGCAGCTTGGCCTGCAATCACAGCTCCATGCTCTGCTCGGCCTGCAGGCGGATGTGCCGCTGCCCCTGGCCGCCCCCGGCATGCGTCCCGCGCCCGATGCGGCGCAGGTGGATACGGCGCTCGGGAATCTGCCGCGCATCCGCCCCGATCTGATGGCGCTGCAGGCCGGTTATGCGGCGCAGGAGCAGAAGGTGTGGCAGTCCGTGCTCGGCCAGTTCCCCGCGTTCAACCTCGGCTTCACCCGCGCGCGCGACACCGCGGGAGTGAACACCGTGGGCTTTGGTGTGAGCATCAGCCTGCCGCTGTTCAACCGCAACCAGGGCGTGATTGCCACGCAGCGCGCCACCCGCGCGCAACTGCGCGCCGACTATCAGGCCCGGCTCGACCAGGCCGATGCCGACGTGCGCCAGGCGCAGGCCGACCTCGCGCTGCTGCAGCAACAGCGCCAGGCGTTGCTGGCCGCGCTGCCCGCGCTGGAATCTGCCGAGGCCGCGGCGCAACAGGCGCTGCAGCACGGCGGCATGACCCTGCTCGAATTCATCAACCAGCGCACCGCCCTGCTCGACCAGCGTCTGGCTCTGCAGGCCAACGCCCAGCAGACCGAAGAACAGGCGCTGGCGCTGCAGCTCCTCACCGGTCTGGGCCCGTACCGCCACGCTGCCGCCACGCCGTTCCTCCCCTCCAAGCAACAGCCATGACCCTTCCAGCCCGCACCCGACTACTGCTCCTGGCCGCCTGCCTGCTGCCCGCCGTGCTTCCCGCAAGTCGCGCCGCCGAGCCCGCAATCTCCGCCCTGGTGCAGACCGCGCCCCTGCAACGCGGCGAACTGCTGCACACCCTGCGCGCCTACGCCGTGGTCCAAGTCCCGGCCAGCCAGACCCAGGCCCTCACCTTCCAGCATGCCATGCAGGTCCAGACCGTCGCCGTGCATGCCGGACAGGCGGTGCGCAAAGGCCAGCTGCTCGCCACCCTGCGCGGCGACGCCAGCAGCACGCTCGCCTACACCCAGGCGCAGACCGCCGTGTCGTTCGCGCAGGGTGAACTCGACCGCATGACCGCGCTCAAGGCGCAGCAGCTCGCCACGCAGGCGCAGGTGGACGCGGCGCGCAGGGCGCTGCTCGATGCGCAGGCGCAGTTGCGCAGCCTGCAGCAACAGGGCGCAGGCCAGCCCGAGACACGGGTGGTGGCGCCGATCGACGGCATCGTGCTCGCCGTGAGCGCGGCACCGGGCGACCTGCTCGCCGCGGGCAGCCCGCTGCTGCAGCTCGGGCGCAACGGCAGCCTGCAGGCGCTGGCCGGTGTGGCGCCGGAAGACGCCGCGCGCCTGCAGCCCGGCCAGTCGGCGCGCCTGACCGCCGTGTTCGATCCCGCGCAGCATTGGCAGGGCACCATCCGCAGCATCGGCGCGGCCATCAACCCCAAGACTCAGCGGCTGGATGTGCAGATCGCCCTCCCAGCCCAGGCGAATCTGCCAGCGGCCGGAACCAGTGTGCAAGCCGACATGGTGCTCGGCCGCTGGCGCGGCTGGGTGGTGCCGCGCGACGCGGTACTGCAGGATGAACGTGGCGCCTACGTCTTTCAGGACGACAAGGGCCGCGCCCGCCGCGTGCCGGTGCGCATCGCCATCGAAAGCGGACTGCAGACCGGCATCACAGGCGCCATCGATCCTGCCCTGCCGCTGATCGTGGTCGGCAACTATGCACTGCGCGACGGCATGGCGCTGCGCGTGACGCCAGGAAACGCAGGGTCGCCCCAGGTTTCCTCGATCCCCACGGGGGGCGGGTCGGCGAGCCGGCCCTCGGAGCCCTCAGGAGCGACCCGATGAGCGGCGCCTCGGCCTGGCTGCAACGCCACCGGCGCTCCGTGCTGTTCCTGCTGGCGCTGCTGGCCGTCGGTGGCGTGTTCGCCGCGTTCAAGCTGCCGGTGGGCCTGTTCCCGAATGTGGACTTTCCCCGGGTGGTGGTCAGCGCCGATGCCGGCGACCGCCCGGCCAGCCAGATGATGCTGCAGGTCACGCAGCCCCTGGAACAGGCGGTGCGCCGCGTGCCCGGCGTGGTGGACGTGCGCTCGACCACCAGCCGCGGCACTGCCGACATTTCGGTGAGCTTCGACTGGGGCACGCCGATGGCGCTGGCCGCGGTGCAGGTCAACGAGGCCGTGACGCAGATGCTGCCGCAACTGCCGCCGGGCACGCAGGTGTCGAGCAAGCGCATGGACCCCACGGTCGATCCGGTCATTGCCTACAGCCTGACCTCCCACAGTCTCACGCCCACCCAGCTCTACGATCTGGCCGAGTTCCAGTTGCGCCCGCTGCTCTCCAGCATTGGCGGTGTGGCGCGGGTGCAAATCCAGGGCGGGGCGCAGGAGGAATACCACGTCACCCTCGATCCGCTGAAATTGCAGTCGCTTGGCCTGGCGCTGCAGGACGTGAGCAACGCCGTGGCCGCGGCCAACGGCGTGCAGGCCGTGGGCCACCTTCAGGACCGCTACAAGCTGCTGCTGGCGCTGGCCGACGCACGGCTGCATGACGCGGCGCAGATCGCCGACATCGTGCTGCGCGCTGGCCCCGATGGCGTGGTGCGGCTGCGCGATGTGGCGCGCATCAGCCGCAGCACGGTGCCGCAATGGGTGCGCATCACCGCCGACGGGCAGGACGCCGTGCTGCTCAACATCTACCAGCAGCCCGGCGGCAACACCGTGCAGATCGCCCGCCATGTGCGCGACCTGTTGGCCAAAACCCCGCTGCCGCCCGGCGCGCATCTGGCGAGCTGGTATGACCAGAGCACCCTGGTGGTGGACAGCGCCGCCAGCGTGCGCGACGCCATTCTGATCGGTGTGGCGCTGGCCGGGCTGGTGCTGCTGTTCTTCCTGCGCAGTCTGAAAATCACACTCATTGCCATGATCACCGTACCGGCCGTGCTGGCGGCCACGGTGGTGCTGCTCTACGCCCTGGGCATGAGCTTCAACATCATGACCCTGGGCGGCATGGCCGCCGCCGTGGGCCTCGTGATCGACGACGCCATTGTGATGAGCGAGCACATCGTGCGGCGCCTGAGCGAGGCGCGGCACCGGGGCGCGGCGCAGGCGCGGCACAGCGGCATCCTGCACGCGGCGATGGAATACCTGCGGCCGCTTGCCGGGTCGAGCGCATCCACAGTGGTCATCTTTCTGCCGCTGGCGTTCCTGTCCGGCGTCACCGGGGCGTTTTTCAAGGCGCTGTCGTTCACCATGGCAGCGGCGTTGGTGATCTCGTTTTTCGTCGCCTGGCTGGCGGTGCCGCTGCTGGCCGACAAACTGCTTTCCCCCAAGGACATTGCCCGTGAGACGCAGCGCGGACATGGCCGCTGGCTGTCGGCCGTGCAGCGCGGCTATGCCCGCGTGCTCGGCGCCAGTCTGCGCCGTCCCTGGCTGGCCGTGCTTGGCGTGGCGCCGTTGCTGCTGGCGGGTTGGCTGGCTTACGGACAGGTGGGCAGCGGCTTCATGCCGCATATGGACGAAGGCGGCTTCATTCTGGATTACCGCACCCCGCCCGGCACCTCGCTCACCGAGACCGACCGCATCCTGTCTCAGGTGGAGAACATTCTGCGCACCACGCCCGAGGTGCAGACCTGGTCGCGCCGCACCGGGGCGCAACTTGGCGGCGGCGTGACCGAGGCCAACGAGGGCGACTTTTTCGTGCGCCTGAAACCGCCGCCGCGCAAGTCCATCGACGTGGTGATGGAAGACGTGCGCCAGCGCATCGAAACCCAGGTGCCGGGGGTGAAGATCGAGCTGGCGCAGTTGATGGAAGACCTGATCGGCGACCTCACCGCCGTGCCGCAGCCGGTGGAGATCAAGATCTTCGACGACAACCCGCAGCAGCTCGCTCAGCTCGCGCATCGCACCGCGGCGGCCATCGGCAAGATCCCCGGCATCGTCGATGTGCGCAGCGGCATCAAGCCCGCGGGCGACGCGCTCGACATTCGCGTCGATCCCACCCGCGCCGCGCTCGAAGGCGTCGATCCGCAGCAGGTGCAGCAGCAGTTGCAGACCCTGATCGGCGGCAGCGTCGTCACCCAAATCCAGCAAGGCCCGAAGATGGTGGGCGTGCGGCTGTGGACGCCGCTGCCGCTGCGCCAGACCACCGACGACATCGCCCGCCTGCCGCTGCGCGCGGCTGACGGCCATGTGTTCCCTCTGCGCCGCATCGCCACCCTGACGGTGCTCACCGGCCAGCCGGAAATCCACCGCGACAATCTCAAGGCCATGGCCGCAGTGACAGCGCGCATCAGCGGGCGCGATCTGGGCTCGACCATCGCCGACGTGAAACGAATCATCGATGCCCCCGGCTACTTTCCGCCCGGGGTCTACGCCCAGCTCGGCGGGCTGTACAAGCAGCAGCAGATCGCGTTTCAGGGGCTGATCAGCGTGCTCGGCGCGGCGGTGCTGCTGGTGTTCCTGCTGCTGCTGTTTCTGTACGAGCGCTTCAAGGTGGCGATCGCCATCCTGGCCATGCCGCTGCTGGCGCTGCCCGCGGTGTTCATCGGCCTGTGGGCGTCGGGAATCGAGCTGAACATCTCGGCCATGATGGGCATGACCATGATCGTGGGCATCGTCACCGAAGTCGCCATCTTCTACTTCAGCGAAGTGCAATCCCTGCTGCGCACGCAGCCGGAGCAAGGACTGGACGCCGCACTCGTCGCCGCCGGACAGAACCGCATGCGCCCCATCGCCATGACCACTCTGGCCGCCATGCTGACGCTGGCCCCGCTGGCCCTGGCGCTGGGGCAGGGCTCGGCGATGCAGCAGCCGCTGGCGGTGGCCATCATCGCCGGGCTCGCGGTGCAGATGCCGCTGGTGCTGCTGCTCATGCCCGTGCTGTTCAAGCTGCTGCGCGGCCGTCTGGACGACACGGAAGCGGACGACAATCCCTCCGTGTCAGCAGTCTCTCCCACCACGGAATGAACCATGCGCATCCTCCTGGTTGAAGACGATCACATGCTCGGCGCCGCCACCCGCGAGGCGCTGCGCGACGCCACGCACGCGGTGGACTGGGTGCTCGACGGCGCCTCGGCCCTCAGCGCCGCGCAAGGCGGCGAATATGAGGTGGTGCTGCTCGACCTGGGACTGCCCAAGCGCGATGGACTGTCGGTGCTGCAGGCGCTGCGGCAGGCGGGCAGTACCCTGCCCGTTCTCATCCTGACGGCGCGCGACGCGGTGGAAGACCGCATCCGCGGACTCGACCTCGGCGCCGACGACTATCTGGTCAAGCCGTTCGAGAGCGGCGAACTGCTCGCGCGCATCCGCGCCGTCGCCCGGCGCCGCGGCGGGCAGGCGCAGCCGGTGCTGTCCAACGGCGTGCTGGAACTCGATCCGGTCACCCGCGAGGTGCGCTTCCAGGGCCAGACACAACGCCTGACCGCGCGCGAATACGCCCTGCTCCATGCCCTGCTGCTGCGCCCCGGCGCCATCCTGTCGCGCAGCGAACTCGAAGATCGCATCTACGGCTGGAACGAGGAAGTCGAAAGCAACGCGGTCGAATTCCTCATCCACAGCCTGCGCAAGAAGCTCGCGCCCGAGGTCATCAAGAACGTGCGCGGGGTGGGCTGGATGGCGCCGCGCGAAACCGCGCCCGGCGCGGGACACCGCCCATGAAGCGTCCACCGCCCTCCACGCCGGAGCCGTTCTCGACCCACTCGCTGCTGTGGCGGCTGTGGGTCTGGACCGCCGGGGTCGTGCTGCTTGCCGGAATCCTCGCCAGCGGCGTGTCCTACCTGCTGGCCTGGCAGGAGAGCAATGAACTGCAGGACACCCAGCTGCAGCAGATCGCGGCGCTGGTCGCCGCAGGCAGCGTGCGCCCGCAGTCGCTCGACCGCTCGCTGCAGGGCGACGTGGATCAGGACGCACGCATCGTCATCCAGTCGCTGCGCGCCGACGCGCCGCCCGGCCGACTGGCACTGCCGCACACCCTCGGCTCGGGGTTTCACACCGTGATGGAGCCCGGCGGCAACACCTGGCGGGTGTTCGTGCAACACACCCCGCGCGGAACGGTGGCCGTGGCACAGCGCACCGATCTGCGATCCGACGCCGCCAGCGACAGCGCCTTGCGCAGCCTGCTGCCCATGCTCGCGCTGGTGCCGCTGCTGGTCTTGCTGGTCGGATGGGTGGTCGGCCGCGCACTGCGGCCGCTGCGGCTGCTGGCCCACGGCGTCGATGCCCGCGGCGAAACCGATCTGCAGCCGCTTTCCGAAAACGGCGTTCCGCGCGAAATCCTGCCCTTCGTGCGCTCGATCAACCGCTTGCTGGCGCGGCTGAATGCCTCGATGGAGCAGCAGCGCCGCTTCGTCGCCGACGCCGCGCACGAACTGCGCACACCGATCGCCGTGCTCGGCATGCAGGTGGACAACCTCAAGCCGCTGCAACTCCAGCCACAGGCGCGAGAGCGCATCGACGCGCTGCGCCAGGGCCTGCAGCGCGCCCGCGCCGTGGTCGAGCAACTGCTCAGCCTGGCCCGCTCGCAGGGCGACCAGGCGGTGCAATGGCAGACCATCGACCCGACGCAAATCGTGCGCGAGGTAATTGCCGATCTGCTGCCCTTGGCCGAAAGCCGCCAGATCGATCTCGGGCTGGACACCGCACAGCCCGTGCGCATCCGTACCGATCCGCACCAGCTCTACACCCTGTTGCGCAATGCCACCGACAACGCCGTGCGCTACACGCCGACTGGCGGTCGCGTCGATCTGCGCGTGCGTGTGGAAGACGGTCACCATCCGTGCGCAGTGATCGAAGTGCAGGACACCGGCCCTGGCATCCCGCCAGATCAACTCGCGCGCGTGTTCGAACCCTTCGTGCGCCTGCCCGAAGCCGCGGGAGAAGGCAGCGGGCTTGGCCTGTCCATCATCCGCCAGATCGCCAAGAGGCTGGGCGGGGAGGTCGCGCTGGAAAACGCCAAGGGCGGCGGATTGATCCTGCGGTACAGCCAGCCGCTCCAGTCTGCCAAATCAGATCAAAGTTGATGAAGCGGCCCTCGCGCAGTGGGAAAATTTTGTAACAGTTCGCTCATTATGTCCTAAGTTGTGACACCGATCATTCACCCGTCGATCATTGATAGGAAAGGAGTTTCGACATGAAACGCAAACTGTTGAGCATGATGGCGGGCACCGCGGTGGTGTTGGGCGGATTGGGCGCGGCGATGGCCGCCACGCAGCAAGGTCCGGGCGAGGACGACCTGAACATCGGCCAGGCCAAGGTCACGCTGACCCAGGCCATCGCTGCTGCCGAACAAAAAGCGGGCGGCCGCGCCGCCCACGCCGAGCTCAATGACGAGAACGGCAAGCTGGTGTTCGGAGTCGAGGTGGTGAACGGCCAGCAAGCCACCGACGTCAAGGTGGACGCCATGTCCGGCCAGGTGCTGTCCGCGCAGGCCGACCAGGCCGACGCCGAGCACGAGGGCAAGGGCGAGGCCAACGACGACTGAAGGCGTTGACACCCTGTGTCCGGGGCGATTCGAAGCATCGGGTCGCCCTTTTTTGTTTTGGTGGTTCGCGTTCCAAACCAGGGAGATCATCATGTTGGTCGAAGTGCGGGATTTGAAACTGTCGATCGGCCCGGTGCCGATCCTGCAAGGCGTGCAGCTCGGCATGGACGCGGGCGACATTTACGGCTTGCTCGGGCCGAACGGCGCGGGAAAAAGCACGACCTTGTCCGTGCTGACTGGATTGCGCCGGGCTGGCTCCGGCGCAGTGAGTGTGCTGGGCCTGGATCCGGCAACCCAGGCACAGGCACTCCGCCGCCGCGTCGGGGTGCTGTCCGAGGACTCTGGTTTTTATGGCTGGATGAAAGCGCGCGACTATCTGCGCTTCATGTCCAGTCTCTACGGCCTCGACCTTGCGATGCAACAGATCGAGGCGCAACTGGAGCGCGTCGGCCTGTCGGGCGCATCCGATCACCCCGTCGGCGCGTTCTCGCGCGGCATGAAGCAGCGGCTGGGGCTGGCGCGCGCCCTGCTGCACAAACCCGAATTGCTCGTCCTCGACGAACCCACCAACGGTCTCGACCCGCGAGGGCGGCGTGAAATCCACGATCTGCTCATCGACCTCAGCCAGCATCACGGCGTGGGGATTTTGCTGTGCACCCACCTGCTCGACGACGTCGACAGGCTATGCAACCGCATCGGCATCCTCGCCGAGGGGCGCTCGGTCGTGGAGGGCTCGCTGGCCGATCTGCTCGCCACGCGCACCGGCGCGGGACGCTACCGGCTGCGGCTGCGCGGCGATCGCCCCCTCTCCGCAGCCTTGCCCGAAGGTGTCGCGCTGATCGCAAGCGAAGGTGAATGGATGCACGTCGCCCTGCCCGCAAAAGCCGATCCCGGACAAGTCTGGGCCGCCCTGCTTGCGGCGGGCTGGGACCTGGTCGAAATTCACAACGAGTCCGGCGGACTGGAAGAGTTCTATCTGGACCTCACCCACAAGGAGTTGACATCATGAATTCCATCCGTCTGATCGCGGCCAAGGAAACCGGGGAGTTGCTCGGCAGTGGCAGGGGCCTGGGCTGGCTCATCACCCTGGCGGTGGTGTTGTCGGCATTTTCCTTGCTGCTCGTGGGCAGCACCGAGTTGAGCCTGCTCGACAATGCGCAGGCCGTCTATATGGTGATGGGCACCATCACCGCGCTGGGCGGGCTGCTGGCCGTGGTGGTCGGCAGCGACGCCATCGCCGGCGAGCGCGAACGCGGCACGCTCGTCCCGCTGCTGCTCACACCGGTCAGCAGCACCGGCATCGTGCTGGGCAAGATGGGCGCGCAGCTCGCCGCATGGCTGGCGGCCTACGTCGTCGCGCTGCCCTATTTATGGGCGGTGGGCAGCAGCGGGCAGAACCTGGGCGCTGCGGTGCTGTATCTGGCGCTGTTCGGCACGCCGCTGGTCATCGGCTTCGGCTTTTACGCACTCGGGCTGTCCGCCCGGCTGGGCAATGTGCGCAATGCCATGCTGGTGGCGCTGGTCACGCTCATCCTGGCTGCCAGCCCCCTGGTGCTCGGCCCCAGCCTGCGGCAGAGCGGAATCGGCAAGATGTTCGATGCGGTCAACCCCTTCTCCGCCGCTCTCAATGCCTTTGACAGCGTGGTGATCGACTCGGACCCCTTCGGGATGCAGATCGGCCGCCTCGGCGTGGTGCTCACTTGGCTGGCCGTCACCGCGTTGTTCGCGCGCGCCAGTGCCCGGCGGCTGGAAGGGACATGACCATGGCCTCCATTCGACTCGGTTGCAGCCGCGAGTTCGCGCGGAGCAACCATCATCGCAACCTTCTTCAGGAGCCTGTCATGAAACATTGGATCCTCGCCTTGGCCTTCGCCTGTGTCGGCGGCATGGGACTGGCCCACGCGCAGACGGCACCCCAGCTCAGCATCGCGCTGAACCCGGCGCCCGGCAACCCGCCATCGCCGGAAATGGGCAATTGGATGCACTTTCGCAGTGTGGTGCGCAACACGGGCGCCGCGCCCGCGCAGTCGGTGGTCGCCTGGATCGGTCTGGTGCGCGTCGACGCGGGTCACGAGCAGCCGATGGATCTGGAAGACTGGAGCGCGCACAAGGCGGTGGTGATCCCATCCCTCCAGCCCGGTCAGTCATTCACGACCGAGTGGCCGATGCGGTTGATCCAGAACGGCGACTATCGCGTGGTCATCAGCGCCGCGGAGCGCCATGCGAGCAGGCTCGATTCCAGCCCGTTCCTGGACCTGCACGTGCGGGTCAAACCAACAGTCGAGTCCAGGCGCATCCTGCCGGTGGCGATCGGCGTGCCGCTGCTTCTGGCACTGATCGCCGGCTTGCGTTTGCGCCGGCGGGCCTGAGCGAACGCCAACCCTTCGCCGATCTCAAGGCCCATGAAGGGCGGTTAGGGCTGGCTGCTGGACGGGCGTGATCATGGGCTGGGGCGCATAACGCAAGCGATCGGCATCGTGGCGCAATGCGATATGCGCGCCTCCAGCGATCACCAGGGTCGCCAGCAGGAGGGCCGCAAATTTTTCGGGGCGCAGTTGTTCATGGGATTGGTATTCGTAAGCGATGGCCAAGGCGGCAATCCAGGCCACGCTGAAGCTCGCTCCGCCCAGCACGTCCGACAGCCAGTGTGCGCCGAGATAGAGACGGGAAAGGCTGATCAAGCCGACCAGCGTGATGGTGAATGCGATGACGACCTTGCGCAAACCAGGGCGCGCATTGCGGCACAGCAAAAACGCCAGGAAGCCGTAGACCACCACGCTCATCGTGGCATGGCCACTCGGGAAGGAAAACTGTTCGATCCCGCCATAGAACGCCCCGGGACGCTGCCGATGCAGCGCCAGCTTCAGCACCTTGGCCAGCACCTCGGCGACGCCGATGGCCGCGAGCCAATAGCCCGCCGTCAACCAGAGCCGCTGGCTGAGGAACCACGCCAACGCGATGAAAATCATTGGCAGCAGGACTTGCGCATCACCCAGCTCGGTGATGGCAATCATCACCCTGTCCATGACCGGTGTCCGCAGTGACTGCAGCAGGTGATAGGCGAAAACATCCACCTCGACCAGCGGATCGTGGCTGATCACGTCCTCCAGCACGCCGAAAAACAGCCAGGCACCGCCCACGACGAGCACCGCCGCGGTCAAGAGAAACCCTTTCGGGCTGTCCGCGCTCAGGAGCCACGTCACGATGTCCTGTCTGCGCAGCGGCCGGGTTTTCATCGCTTCCGCAGGGACGTGGGTGGCGACCGCGGTGCTCCAATGCAGGACACCGGCAGCCGCGCTGGCGATCACGGCCACGGCGAGCCACGCTCCTGGCGGCAGGCGTTCCAGGGCAAAGAATGCGCGCAGCGGCGACGCGCCGAGCACGGTCACGAACGCAGTCACCGTTCCGCCGAGAAGAAGCCAGCGGCGCGGCGTGAGCGGTCGCGCCACCAGGACGAGAACCCAGCTTGCGACGGCGAACAGGACCACCGTCGCGGCGGTGCGAGCTTGCGCCAGGCTGCCGCCGGAATCGGTGTGGATGAGCGCGTAGGCGGCAAACGTCGCGCCGGCGACGAACAGGCCGCTGGGCACGGCGAAGCGCAGGACGCGCCCCACGAAGCCGGGCTGTGCCCGCTGGTCGTTTCGTTCGAGGGACAGGAAAAAGGCAGGGATGCCGATGGTCAACGCCCCGACCAGGGTCAGGTGGCGCGGCAGGAAGGGGAACGTGACATCGGCGATGCCGACAGCGAGCGCCAGGAGCATTGCATAGATTGTTTTGGTCAGGAACAGCGCCGCCAGCCGTTCGACGTTGCCGATCACGCGGCGGCCCTCCGCGATGACCGACGGCAGGCTCGCGAACCGATTGTCGAGGAGGACGAGGTGAGAGACGGCGCGGGCGGCCCCGGCACCGGCGCCCATCGCGATGCCGATGTCGGCGCGCTTGAGCGCCAGGACGTCGTTGACGCCGTCGCCCACCATCGCGACCACGTGGCCTTTTGCCTGAAGTGACGCGATGAGCGACTGTTTCTGCTGGGGCGACAGCCGGCTGAAGACCGAGCGCGTTTCCACCAGTCCGGCCAGCGCTTGTGCGTCTTGCGGCAGCGCTCGTGCATCGACGGGATCGCTGCCCTGTGCGATGCCGAGTTGTGTCGCGACCTGGCTGACGGTGGCCGGATGGTCTCCAGAGAGGACCTTGATCGTGACGCCCTGGGCGTCGAAGTAGCGCAGTGTCTCGGCCGCATCGGCGCGAACCTGCTCGGTCAACAGAACCAGGGCGGCAGGAACGAGAGGGGCAGGCAGCTGGTCGGACATCAGTCTGCTCGCGGTCCTGGCGAGAAGAAGCACGCGCCGCCCCGACTCGGCATGCTCCTCCACGCGGCGTCGTATGGGGTCGCTGCCGGGACTATCCGCCAGCAACACATCAGGCGCGCCAAGCACCCAGGTGCCCAGCGCATCCAGCGTCGCGCCGCTCCATTTGCGCGCCGACGAGAACGGCACGGAATCGGTAACGGCATGGGCTTGTTCCCCGGGGTAGGCACGCCCGATCGCCAGCAAGGTGGCATTCGGCTTGGGCTCGGTGGCCGCCAGGGCCGCCAGCGCGTCCAGCGCATCGGGCTGATCGCCCAGCATTTCGACCTCTTCGAGCCAGGGCTCCCGCTCGGTCAGCGTGCCGGTCTTGTCGAGGCAGATCACGTCGACCCTGGCCAGCGTCTCGGTCGCAGGGAGGTCCTGCACCAGCGTCCGATGGCGGGCCAGCCTGACGGCGCCTACCGCCAGGGCGAGGCTGGTCAGAAGCACCAGCCCCTCCGGCACCATCGCGACCACGCCGGCGGCGGAAAACAACAGGGCGTCGCCAACCGGCGCCTGGATGATGAATTGACCGGCAAAAAGTAGCGCAGCGGTGGGCACGATGGCCCAGGTGATATACCGCAGAATCCGGTTGATCCCTGCTCTCAGCTCGGAATGCGCCAGGCTGAAGCGTCTGGCCTCGCTGGCGAGGCGGTTCCCGTAGGCGGAGGCGCCCACGCGGGTCACGCGGCAGCGGCCCGTGCCGGCGACCACGAAGCTTCCCGACAGCACCTCCTCCCCGGGCCGTTTGGGAACCGCGGCCGACTCACCCGTGAGGAGAGACTCATCGACTTCGAGCCCCAAGGCGCTGAGCAGGACGCCGTCGACCACCACCTGATCGCCCGGCGCCAGCTCCAGGATGTCGTCCAGCACGATCGTTGCCGTCGGGATGTCGACGCTCCGCCCGGAGCGAACCGCGCGTGCCTTGGGCTGGCTCACCAGCGCGAGGCGATCGAGGGTCCGTTTTGCCCGGAGTTCCTGGACGATGCCGATCAGGGTGTTGACGACGAGCACCCCGCCGAACAGGGCGTCCTGCCAGGGACCCGTCGTCACAATCACGACGAACAGCGCCCCCAGGATCGCGTTGAACCGGGTCAGGACGTTGGCGCGCACGATTTCCAGAGCCGTGCGGCTCGTCGGCATCTCGACGCGATTGACATCGCCGCGTGCGATGCGTGCCCGTACCTCGGCGTCGGTCAGCCCCTGCACGTCGGCCGACATTGCACGACCCGACGTCTTGCCAGCCTCGGCCATTTCCACCGGCTTCATGCCGCGCGCTGGACACGCTGGATGCGGCCAGCGGCGCCGTCGGTGCCGAGGTCGATCGATCCGTCCGGCGCCTGGCGCACGTCGCGGATGCGTTCGTTCAGACCGGTGAACAGTGCTTCGCGGGCGGCGACTGTCCCCCCGTCGAGCCGCAGCCGCCAAGGGGCGCGGTGGCGTGGCAGATTCGCGCAATGGTTTGGGGGTTGCATGATCGGCTCCTCTTTGGCTTCGAACGGCTGCGCAAACCGGCCGGGTCAGGCGCTTTGCTGGGCGTCGGTGTCGTGGTCGTCGCCGCCGCCAAACACCCGCTGCCGCAGTAGGCCGAGCTGGTCGCGCACGCGGGCGGCCTGCTCGAATTCGAGATTGCGCGCATGTTCGATCATGCGCTTTTCCAGACGCTTGATTTCGCGCGCCACGTCCTGCGGATTGTCGATCTGCAGTTCCGCGATTTCACGCTCCACACTGCCCGCGCGCAAGCCCTTGCCCGGGGTCTGCACCACGCCGTCGATCAGGTCGCGCACCGACTTGATCAGCGCCGTGGGCGTGATGCCCTGCTCGGCGTTGAAGGCAATCTGCCTGGCCCGGCGGCGCTCGGTTTCGTCGATGGCGCGGCGCATCGAATCGGTGATGCGGTCGCCATACAGAATGGCCATGCCATTCACATTGCGCGCCGCGCGGCCGATGGTCTGGATGAGCGAACGGGTGGAGCGCAGAAAGCCTTCCTTGTCCGCATCCAGAATGGCCACCAGCGACACCTCGGGAATGTCCAGCCCCTCGCGCAGCAGGTTGATGCCCACCAGCACGTCGAAGGTTCCCAGCCGCAGGTCGCGCAGGATTTCCACCCGCTCCACGGTATCGATGTCGGAGTGCAGATAGCGCACCTTCACGCCGTTTTCGTCGAGGTAGTCGGTGAGCTGTTCGGCCATGCGCTTGGTCAGGGTGGTAATGAGTACACGCTCGCCCTTGTCCACCCGCAGGCGGATTTCTCCGAGCACGTCATCCACCTGACTGGAGGCAGGACGCACCTCGATCAACGGATCGACCAACCCGGTGGGCCGCACCACCTGTTCGACCACCTGATCGGCGTGCTGGCTCTCGTAGTCCGCCGGGGTGGCGGAGACGAACACTGTCTGCCGCATCTTGCGCTCGAACTCCGCGAACTTCAACGGCCGGTTGTCCAGCGCCGAGGGCAGGCGGAAGCCGTAATCGACCAGGGTCTGCTTGCGGGCACGGTCGCCGTTGTACATGCCGTTGAACTGGCCGATGAGCACGTGGCTCTCGTCGAGGAACATCAGCGCATCGGGCGGCAGATAGTCCACCAGCGTGGGCGGCGGCTCGCCCGGGGCCGCGCCCGACAGGTGACGCGAGTAGTTCTCGATGCCTTTGCAATGGCCGATTTCGCTGAGCATTTCCAGGTCGAAGCGGGTGCGCTGTTCCAAACGCTGCGCCTCCACGAGCTTGCCCATGCCGGTGAGTTC
Organism: Pseudomonadota bacterium; assembly: GCA_021783695.1. GTDB lineage: Bacteria > Pseudomonadota > Gammaproteobacteria > Burkholderiales > Burkholderiaceae_C > Thiomonas. The sequence goes on from JAJXTO010000005.1 coordinate 43,704, forward strand.
CTTCACCCGCTCGCGCAGCTCCAGCTTGATGCTCTCCACCGCTTCGAGCACCTTTTCGCGCGGGGTGACGTAATGCGAACTGGGGTAGATGGTGAAACGCGGGATCTTCTGCCGCACCACCCCGGTGAGCGGGTCGAACAGGCTGAGCGACTCGATGTCGTCATCGAACAGTTCGATGCGCACCGCCAGTTCGGCATGTTCGGCCGGGAAGATGTCGATGCGGTCGCCGCGCACGCGGAAAGTGCCACGGGTGAAATCCACTTCGTTGCGCTGGTACTGCATGCGCACCAGTTGGGCAATCACGTCGCGCTGCCCCATGCGATCGCCGGCGCGCACCGTGAGGATCATGGCGTGATAGTCGGCCGGATTGCCAATGCCGTAGATGGCGCTGACCGAGGCCACGATCACCACGTCGCGCCGCTCCAGCAGGCTCTTGGTCGCTGACAGCCGCATCTGCTCGATGTGCTCGTTGATCGCGCTGTCCTTTTCAATGAACAGGTCGCGCTGCGGCACATAGGCCTCGGGCTGGTAATAGTCGTAATAGCTGACGAAATACTCCACCGCGTTCTTGGGGAAGAACTCGCGGAATTCGCTGTAGAGTTGTGCCGCCAGCGTCTTGTTGGGCGCGAACACGATGGCCGGCCGCCCCAGTCGGGCGATGACGTTGGCCATGGTGTAGGTCTTGCCCGACCCGGTCACGCCCAGCAGGGTCTGGAAGCTCAGGCCGTCGCCCAGACCCTCGACGAGTTGCGCGATCGCCGTGGGCTGGTCGCCGGCCGGCGGATAGGGCTGGTACAGCCGGAAGGGCGAGTCGGCATAGCTGACGAACTTGTCCGGGTCGAGCGAGGGAACGGGTTTTGGTGCGGACATGGGCGGAAGATAGGGGGTCGGATGTCGTCTGCACGGCGCAACAGCAGGCCGTCGGCCAACAGGCACGGGGCGTAAAATCGCAACTTTTTGCGGCCTCTTTACGGCACTGATTGTCCCGCAAGCCCGGTTTTCCCGTCACCTCACTCCTCAACTCCCATGACCCAGTCGCTTTTTTCCCGCGTGGAAATGGCCCCGCGCGATCCCATCCTCGGCCTGAACGAACAATTTGCTGCCGACCCCAACCCGAACAAAGTCAACCTGGGCATCGGCGTCTACACCGACGCTGACGGCAAGCTGCCGCTGCTGGCCTGCGTGAAGGCGGGTGAGGCGCAACTCATGCAGGCCCCCAAGCCGCGCGGCTATCTGCCCATCGACGGCATCGCCGCCTACGACAAGGCGGTGCAGGGTCTGGTGTTCGGCGCCGACAGCGAGGCGGTGACCTCGGGCCGCATCGCCACGGTGCAGGGCCTGGGCGGCACGGGGGGGCTGAAGGTGGGAGCGGACTTTCTCAAGCGCATCAACCCCGATGCGCAGGTGCTGATTTCTGATCCGAGCTGGGAAAACCACCGCGCGCTCTTTGAAGCTGCTGGTTTTACCGTGGGCACCTACCCGTATTACGACGCCGCCAAGCAGGGCGTGAACTTCGACGCCATGCTGGCCGCGCTCAACGCCGCCGCCGCGGGGACCATCGTCGTGCTGCACGCCTGCTGCCACAACCCGACCGGCTACGACATCAGTCCGGCGCAGTGGGAGCAGGTGATCGCCGCGCTCAAGGCGCGCGGTCTGGTGCCCTTCCTCGACATGGCCTATCAGGGCTTCGGCGAAGGCATCGCCGAAGACGGCGCGGTCATCCAGCAGTTCCTTGCTGCCGGCATGGACTTTTTCGTCGCCACCTCCTTCTCCAAGAGCTTCTCGCTCTACGGCGAGCGCGTGGGCGCCTTGAGCGTGGTGTGCGCCAGCAAGGACGAAGCCGCACGCGTGCTGTCTCAGCTCAAGCGCGTCATCCGCAGCAATTACTCCAACCCGCCCACTCACGGCGCGCAGATCGTCGCCACCGTGCTCGGCTCGCCCGAGTTGCGTGCGCAATGGGAACAGGAACTCGCCGGGATGCGCGAGCGCATCCGCGCCATGCGCCGCACGCTGGTGGACAAGCTCACCGCCGCCGGAGTGAAGGGTGATCTGTCCTACATCACCCGGCAAAAGGGCATGTTCAGCTACTCCGGCCTCTCCGCCGCACAAATGGAACGCCTGCGCACCGAGTTCGGCGTGTACGGCGTGTCCACCGGCCGCATCTGCGTGGCGGCGCTCAATCTGCACAACGTGGACTACGTCGCCAAGTCCATCGCGGCAGTGATGCAGTAAGGCGCCAGCCCGTCCCGGCTCGCTGCGGACTCAGACGATAGCCCGGCGCAAAATGCTATGCGACGCTAAAATTGGTGCATTGCAACAAGAAAGAGTCGGAGCCCATCATGGTGTATGACCTGTATGAAACCCAGCGGGCGCTGATGCGCCCGCTGGCCGACTTTGCCGAAGCTGCCGCCAAGTTCTACGCCAACCCGGTGTGGCCCGCTGTGCCGCATACCGTCACGCAACGGGTCTCGGCCAGCTACGACCTGATGCACCGTCTGCTCAAGGATTACGAAAAGCCGCAGTTTGAAATCGATTCGGTCACCATCCAGGGCAAGGCCGTGGCGGTGCAGCAACGGGTGGTCTTGGAGAAACCTTTCTGCCGTCTGTTGCGCTTCAAGCGGTTTTCAGACGATGCCGACCTGCTGGGCAAGCTCAAGGACGACCCGACCGTGCTCATCGTCGCCCCCCTGTCGGGCCACCACTCCACCCTCCTGCGCGACACGGTGCGCACCATGCTGCAGGATCACAAGGTGTTCATCACCGACTGGACCGACGCCCGCATGGTACCCACCGAACAGGGCGGCTTCGATCTGGACGATTACGTCGCCTACATCCGCGCATTCATCGCCGCCATCGGCCCGGACGTGCATGTGATGTCGGTGTGTCAGCCCACGGTGCCGGTGCTGGGCGCCATTTCGCTGATGGCCACGGCAGGAGAGATCTCCCCCCGCAGCATGATCATGATGGGCGGCCCCATCGACGCACGCAAGTCGCCCACGGCGGTGAACAATCTGGCAATGAACAAGAGCTACGCGTGGTTCGAGAACAACGTGATCTACCGCGTGCCCGCCAACTACCCCGGCGCGGGTCGGCGCGTCTATCCCGGTTTCCTGCAGCACACCGGATTCGTGGCGATGAACCCCGATCGTCACCTCACGTCGCACTACGACTATTTCCTCGACCTGATCCGCGGCGACAACGACGATGCCGAGACGCACCGCCGCTTCTATGACGAATACAACGCCGTGCTCGATATGGACGCCGACTACTACCTCGACACCATCAAGCTCGTGTTCCAGGATTTCGGGCTGGTCAACGGTACTTGGACAGTGGATGGCAAGCCCGTGCGCCCGCAGGACATCCACCGCACCGCGCTGCTCACCATCGAAGGCGAACTCGACGATATTTCCGGTGCCGGTCAGACCGAAGCCGCGCACGACCTGTGCACCGGGATTGCCACGGTCAGCCGCCAGCATTACGTCGCCGAGGGCGCGGGACATTACGGCATCTTTTCCGGGCGCCGCTGGCGGGAGAAGGTCTATCCGGTGGTGCGCGACTTCATTGCCGCGCATCCGCAAGGCGCAGCGGGCGATCCGCCCCGCAAACCGGCGCGTTCGCGCGCTCCTGCCTGAGCCTGTTTTGCCCATGCCGAACGCATCCGGCGCACTGGCCGCGCGAATCGACGCACTTTTGCCGCAGACACAGTGCACCCGCTGCGGCTACCCGGACTGCGCCGCCTACGCCCAGGCCATCGCCGAGGATCGTGCCGACATCAACCGCTGCCCGCCCGGCGGTGCGCAAGGCATTGCCAAACTCGCCACACTGCTGCGCCGCCCTGCACTGCCGTTGGACCCGGCATGCGGAACCGAAAGTCCGCGCGAACTGGCGGTCATCGATCCGGCGCAGTGCATTGGTTGCACCTTGTGCATCCAGGCCTGCCCGGTGGACGCCATTGCAGGCGTATCCAAGCACATGCACAGCGTGATTGCGCAGTGGTGCACCGGCTGCGCGCTCTGTCTGCCGCCCTGCCCGGTCGACTGCATCCGCATGGAGCCTCTGCCCGACCCCGCTCTGGCCACCCAGACCGGCTGGAATGCCTGGACTGCGGCACAATCCACCGAGGCGCGCCAGCGCTACAGCCGCCATCTCCAGCGCCATCCGCGCCAGCTCGCCCAGACTGTCGCCGTAGCGCAAGCATCTACGGTACTGCCCGCGCCTCCCGCCCCGTCTGCCGATCGCAAGGCTGCATTGCTGCAGGCCGCGCTGGAGCGTGTGCGACAACGGCAAGGCACTGCCACCTGACCACAGAAATTCCCGGAATCAAACAACAACATGACGACAAAACCCAGCAAATCCCTGCAAACCTTCCCCAACCCGGCGCCAGAGCGCGACTATCACATTCACATGCAGGTGCCTGAATTCACCTGCCTGTGCCCGCTCACCGGCCAGCCGGATTTCGCCCGTTTCGATATCGACTTCATCCCCGACAAGACATGTGTCGAGCTCAAGAGCCTCAAGCTCTATATGTGGAGCTACCGGGACGAAGGCGCGTTTCACGAAAAAGTCACCAACACCATCCTCGACGATCTGGTCAAGGCCATGTCGCCGCGCTTCTTGCGGGTCACCGCGCGCTGGTATGTGCGCGGCGGCATCTATACCAATGTGGTGGTCGAACACCGCAAGCGCGGCTGGAAACCAGCGCCGCGCATCGATCTGTCACAGTTCGATGCCGCCGAACCTGCAGCGAACTGACAAATTTCAGGTTTTAAGCGGCGTTTCCGACTGAATGCGCAAAATGGCATTCATTCCAGTCACGAGGACCGACCCATCGGCCAGCGCCTGCACCCCGTAAGGCAGGTGCAGCGTGCCGGGCAGAGCGCCAAGGGTGACTTTCTCGCCCTCGCCATGTCCGGCCAGGGTGCTCACCGTGCCGTCGGGCGCGATACGGCGGACCCGATTATTGTCGGCATCTGCCACGATCAGGCTGCCATCAGGCGCGAACGACAGGGTTTGCGGATGCAAAAACTGCGCCTCGGCAGTCTTGCCATCGGCAAAACCACCTTTGCCGGGTTTGCCCGCAAAGGTGCTCACCACGCCGTCCGGGGTGATTTTTCGAATCACGTTGTTGAAGTATTCACTGACGTACACATTGCCCTGTGCGTCCAGAGCCAGGCCGACTGGGGTATTGAACCGGGCCTTCGCCCCAGTCCCGTCGCGCCAGCCGCTATCGCCCGGGGACCCCGCCAGGGTGCTGACCACACCCTCCGGGCTGATGCGGCGCACCGTGCTGTTATAGGCGTCAGCCACATACACACTGCCCTGCGCGTTCACGCCCAGCCCGACCGGATGGTTGAACCGTGCCTTGGCGCCGGGGCCATCGGCATAGCCCTCGGCTTCCAGCTTGCCCGCCAGCGTGCTGACCAAGCCGTCGCGCGCAATGCGCCGCACCGTGTTGCTGCCGGAATCGCTGACGAACAGCGTGCCGTCCGCGGCCACCGCAACGCACTCTGGCGAGTAGAACCGTGCCTGCTGCGCCGGGCCATTGCGCGCGTCGCGCTGCTCGACCTGGCCGGCGACGATGGTGACCTGGCCATCCGTGCCCAGCTTGCGCACCACGCTGTTGACGTAGTCCGCCACGAACACATTGCCCTGCGCGTCCAGCGCCATGCCGCGCGGGTCGTGAAACCGGGCCTGGGAGAAATTTCCGGCGTTGTATTCCCCAGGGCCGATGGCACCGGCGTAGACCTCCAGCGTGCCCGCCGCCTGGGCGGCCAGTGCGCGTGGCGAAAGCACAGAAAACAGGCCACTGGACAAAGCCAGCGCTGCGGCGGATTGCATGAATTGGCGTCGCTGCATGATGGTTCAGGTGAGTGCGCCCGCGTCAGTGCGCGGGTCTGGGGACTCAAGCTTATTGCAGCCGCGTCAACCCTGCTCAGGTACCGCGCCGATCGACCAGGGCACGGGCGATGGTGCCCAGATCGACATATTCCAGTTCGGCCCCGGCTGGCACGCCGCGCGCCAGACGGGTGACCCGCAGGCCGCGCGGGCGCAGGGTTTCGGCGATGACGTGCGCGGTGGCCTCGCCTTCGTTGGTGAAGTTGGTCGCCAGAATCACCTCGTCCACTGTGCCATCGAGGGCACGGGCAATCAGGCGGTCAAGGCCGATTTCTTTCGGCCCCAGGCCATCGAGCGGACTGATGCGTCCCATGAGCACGAAATACAGGCCGCGATAGGTGAGGGTCTGCTCCACCGCGGCCAGATCGGCGGGGCTTTCCACCACGCAGAGCTGACGGGCGTCGCGGCGGGGGTCGGTACAGATGCTGCACACCGTGTCTTCGGTGAGGGTGTTGCAGCGCGCGCAGCGCTGTAACACGCCCAATGCCGCGTCGAGCGCGCGGGCGATGCGCTGTGCGGCCTCCCGGTCGTGTTCGAGCAAGTGGTAAGCCATGCGCGACGCCGACTTCGGTCCGACGCCAGGCAACTGCCGCAGGGCGTCGATCAGGGCGTCAAGCGCGGGAACATGGCCGGGGGCAGCCTCGTGCATGGATGTGCGCTGCGCCGATCAGAACGGCAGCTTCATGCCAGGCGGCAGCGGCATGCCAGCGGTGGCCGCGCCCATTTTTTCCTGTGAGGTGGCTTCGGCCTTGCGCACGGCGTCATTGAAGGCGGCGGCCACCAGATCTTCGAGCATGTCGCGGTCTTCGGCCACCAGGCTGGGGTCGATGTTCACGCGCTTGACACCGTACTTGCAGGTCATCACCACCTTGACCAGACCGGCGCCGGACTGGCCTTCGACCTCGATGGTGGCAAGCTCGTCCTGTACGCGCTTGAGGTTGTCCTGCATCATCTGCGCCTGTTTCATCAGGCCGGAGAGTTGTCCTTTGTTGAACATGGGGTGTCCTTCGAGAGAGAGATGAAATCGCCGCGCTTGCAGCACCGCGACATTGTCGGTCAGGCCGATGACGCCTGTGCCGTGTGGGGCATGGGTTTGAGGCTGCCGGGAACGATTTGTGCGCCCAGTTCCTGCATGAGTTGCCGCACCAGCGGGTCGCTGCGGATGGCGGCCTCGGCGTCTGCCTGCGCCTGGGCCTTGGCACGGGCGTCACGCTGGGTTGCGCTGTCGGTCACCTCGCCGGTCTCGGTGCGCAGGGTAATGTCTCGTCCCAGCGCGGCGCGCACGGCAGCCTGCAGTTTGTCGAGCGCGCCGGCACGGGTGAGTTGTTCATTCGGCACGCCCAGCAGCCAGTCGCTGCCGTCGATCGCCCGCAGCTCGCTTTGCTGCGCCAATGCTCGCGGCAATCCGGCGGGCAGTTCCAGACGTTGGGCCAGCGTCGGCCAGTCGGTGTCGGGCGCGACTCGCAAAGGCGGCTTGATGACGGCGGCGGGCTGCGCTGCGGGCGACAAAGCAGGCGAGATCTGGGAGGTTTGGGCTGCGGCCGGCAATGCCACTGTTGGCTCGACGTGTACCGCGTTGCCCGTGGCCTTCGCCTCTTGCGTGGCAGGCATGTGCGCTGCTGGCTCCAGCGGAACGCTCAAGGTCGCTGCGCGACGCTGCATGGCCTTGGCCGCAGTCTGCACTGGGGGCGTGGGCTTGGCAACCGATGCGGCGGGTTCAGAGGCCGATGCGGCCTGACCCTGCGGCGTCGGCGCTGCGTTGTCCGCCCTGGGCAGGACCAGTCCGCCCGGCGGCACACTGCCCGCAACCATCGGGGCGAAGGCCAGCAGGCGCAGCAGGGTCATGGTGAAGCCGGTCCGGTCGTCCGGGGCGAGCGATAGCTCGTTTCTCCCGTGCAGAACGGTGGTGTAGGCCAGTTGCACCAGCTCCGGGCTGAGCTGCCCGGCCAGCGCTGCCAGCGCCTCGTGCTGCGGGTCGTCGGCGTCGGCGGCCTGGGGCACGAGTTGCAGCAGGGCGATGGTCTGCAACAGTGCGGCCAGTTCTTCCAGCGCCGCGCCGAAGGACAGGCTGCGCGCCTCAAGCGCATCGGCCTGCGCGATCAGCGCCACGCCATCCTGCGCGGCCAGCGCCTGCAGGATGTGCAGCAGATCGCTGCGATCGACCGTGCCCAGCATCTGCTGCACCGCGGCGGCCTCCACCCGCCCGGCGCAATACGCCAGCGCCTGGTCGGTCAGCGACAGGGCATCGCGCATCGAGCCGTGCGCGGCGCGGGCAATGAGCCGCAGCGCGGCATCATCCGCCGGCACGCTTTCGGCCTGCAGCACCTGCTGCAGGTGGCTGACGATGGCCGACGGCATCATCTGCTTGAGATTGAACTGCAGGCAGCGCGACAGCACAGTGACCGGAACCTTCTGCGGGTCGGTGGTGGCGAGCACAAACTTCACATAGTCGGGCGGTTCTTCCAGCGTCTTCAGCATGGCGTTGAAGGCGTGGTTGGACAGCATGTGCACTTCGTCGATCATGTAGACCTTGAAGCGCCCGGCCGTGGGCTTGTAGACCGCCTGCTCCAGCAGCGTGGTCATGTCTTCGACGCCGCGATTGGAGGCGGCATCGAGTTCGATGTAATCGACAAAGCGTCCGGCATCGATCTCGGTACAGGCCGGGCAGACGCCGCAGGGCTGGCTGGTCACGCCGCCCTGCCCGTCCGGCCCGGTGCAGTTGAGCGCCTTGGCCAGAATGCGCGACACGGTCGTCTTGCCCACCCCGCGCGTGCCGGTGAACAGATAGGCGTGGTGCAGGCGGTCGTGGTCGAGCGCGTGGGTGAGCGCCCGCACCACATGCTCCTGCCCCACGAGCGAGGCAAACGATTTGGGGCGCCACTTGCGCGCCAGCGCGACGGAATTCATGCGCCCGATTCTATGAAGACTGCGCCGCAGCCTTCGCTGAATCCAAAATTGCAGCAGGATCGTCGCGTTGGAGGAAGATATCCAGAGCCGTCCCCTGAGATCCAAACACTCCGCCATGCCCCATCCCCTCCAGCGGCCTGGCGCCCCCCTTGTTCACCGGGCAGCGAAACACACAAGGCGACCCCCTCACCGCATCCATCGCAGCTTCCGGCGATGGATGCGGTGTTTGCGGCTTGCGCAGCGCCTGGGCGTCGATGAGAGTGCGTCGGGCCGGGCATGCAGTGGTCTTCAAGCCACATCCCCAACACGTCGGAATCGCTCCGATAGTCCGCGTTGGCGAGGGCTCAATTCCCTCCGCCTTACGCCACTTCCGGATCCACGCCCGCCACCGGCACGCGCAGAAAGTGTTCGCGGTAATGGCGCAGTTCGTCGATGGATTCCTGGATGTCGGCCAGCGCGGTATGCGCCTGCTGCTTCTTGAAGGCGCTCACCAGTTCGGGCCGCCAGCGGCGGGCCAGTTCCTTGAGGGTACTGACATCCAGATTTCGGTAGTGAAAATAGGCCTCCAGCTCGGGCATGCCCCGGGCCATGAAGCGGCGATCCTGGCAGATGGTGTTGCCGCACATGGGCGACTTGCCTGGCGGCACATAGTTTTTGAGGAAGGCGATGATGGCCTTGCTCGCCTGCGCCTCGTCCACGGTGCTGGCACGCACCCGTTCGGTGAGACCGGATTTGCCGTGGGTGTTCTGGTTCCAGGCGTCCATGCCGCCGAGCACCGCATCGCTCTGGTGAATGGCCAGCACCGGCCCCTCCACGCGCACGGTAAGCTGCGGATCGGTGACGACCACGGCCACTTCGATGATGCGATCGGAGTCGGGATTCAGTCCGGTCATCTCCATATCCACCCAGACGAGATTGTCGTCATGGCAGGCAAGTGGGGGAGAAACAGGCGCGGCGAGGTCGGACATGGGCGGCATTCAGTGTGGAAAACGAGGCGGCGCGCAGCAAAGCGGGGCCGGGTGGAATAATCTGCGACTTGTCGATCGCGACAGATTGAGAAGGATTTTCGCATGACCCCGCAACATCTTGCCCTGGCCTGGAGCGCACTGTTCGCCGCAGCGCTGATCGGCGGCACGGCCCTGAAACTCTGGCTGGCGCAGCGCCAGCAGCGCCATGTGCTCGCGCACCGCGACGCCGTGCCCGCGCCGTTTCGCGCCAGCATTCCGCTGGAAGCCCACCAGAAGGCCGCAGACTACACCGTGGCCAAACTGCGCTTTGGCTTGTGGACCACACTGTTTTCCGCCGTGATCGTGCTGCTGTGGACGCTCGAGGGCGGGCTGCAACTGCTCAACGGCTGGGTCACCGACACCTTCGGCACCGCTTTGGGCGGACAGCTTGCTCTGCTGGTAGCGTTCACCCTCATCGGGGCGCTGCTCGATCTGCCCTGGGACGTGGCGCGCACCTTCGGCCTGGAGGCGCGCTTCGGCTTCAACCGCCAGACGCCGCGCTCTTTCGTGCTCGATCTGCTGAAGAATACGCTGGTTGGTGCCGTGATCATGCTGCCGCTGGCGCTGCTGGTGCTGTGGATCATGCAGGTGGCCGGCGCCTGGTGGTGGCTGTGGGCCTGGGCCGGTCTCACCGCGTTCAGCCTGCTGATGATGGTGGTCTATCCGCTGGTCATTGCGCCGCTGTTCAACAAATTCCAGCCCCTGCCCGACGGCGAGGTGAAAACCCGCGCGCAGGCGCTGATGCAGCGCTGCGACTTTGCGCTGGCCGGGCTGTTCGTCATGGACGGCTCGCGTCGCAGCGCGCACGCCAACGCCTATTTCACCGGCATGGGCGCGGCACGGCGCGTGGTGCTGTTCGATACCCTGCTCGGCCAGCTCAGCCCGGCGCAGATCGAAGGTGTGTTGGCGCATGAGGTCGGGCATTACAAGCGGCACCACATCCTCAAGCGCATGGTGGTGATGTTTGCGGTCAGCCTGGCCGGCCTTGCGCTGCTGGGCTGGCTGTCGAACCAGGTGTGGTTCTACGTCGGCCTGGGGGTCATGCCCAATCTGTTCGCCCCCAACCATGCCCTCGCGCTCATTCTGTTCAGCCTGGCGCTGCCGGTGTTCGGGGTGTTCTTCACCCCGCTGGGCGCGGCCACGTCACGCAAGCACGAGTTCGAGGCCGACGCCTACGCGGCGCAGCACAGCGACGCCCGCGCGCTGGGCGAGGCGCTGATCACCCTGTACCGCGACAACGCCAGCACACTGACCCCCGACCCGGTGTATGTGCGGTTCTATTACAGCCACCCGCCCGCGCTGCAGCGGCTGGAACGGCTGAGCGCGCTACCCGACGCGCCAGCCGCGTCCGCGCCGACGGCGGCCGCGGCTTGAGCGCACAATGCTCCCGCCATGACCGACCAAGACCTGCTCCACGCCCACTGCCAGCACCAGAGCGCCAGCCAGCGCCTGGACGATGCCGCGATTGCAGCCCATCTGCGCCTGGTCGACGGCTGGCGCGTCGAGGCGGGCAGCATCCGCAAGACCTTTGTCTTCGGCAACTACTACCAGACCCTGGCCTTCGTCAACGCGCTGGCCTGGATGATCCATCGTGAAGACCATCACCCCGATCTGCTGGTGCAATACAACCGCTGCGGTGTGGCATTCAACACCCATTCGGCTGGCGGCATCACCCGCAACGATTTCATCTGCGCCGCAAAGGCCGACGCGGTGTACGCGCAGGGCGCCGCGCGCTGACCGTCTGCATGGACGACCTGGAGCGCCCCAACCCCCAACGCCCCAAGGGCAAGCGCAGCACAAAATCCGCACCGCGGGCCGCCAGTGGCCTGGCCGCCCGCATCGTCGGCGCGTTCGGGCGGCACTATCTGGCACAGCTTGACGACGGCGCTGTGCTTGCCTGCGTGCCCCGCGGCAAGCGCGCCGAGGTGGTCTGCGGCGACCGCGTCACCCTCGCTCCCGGCAATGCGCCCCTGGCCATCGAACAGGTGCATGCGCGGCGCAATGCCCTGTGGCGCGAGGACATGTGGCGCAGCAAGATGTTCGCCGCCAACCTCGACCGCGTGCTGCTGGTCACCGCCACCTACCCCGGCATCCAGCATGGCCTGATCGGACGTGCGCTGGTGGCAGCCGACGCTGCCGACATTCCCGTGACCCTGCTGCTGAACAAATGCGATCTGCCGCAGGCCGAGGCCGCGCGTGCCGACATGGCGGCATACCGCAATCTGGGCTACAGCGTCATCGAGCTATCGGTGCGCACCGCGCCAGAGGCCGCGCTGCAGGCGCTCACGCCCTTGCTCAGCGGCCAGACCAGCCTGTTGCTGGGCGCTTCGGGCGTAGGCAAATCCAGCCTGACCAATCTGCTGGCGCCCCAGGCGCAAGCGCCCACGCGCGAAATTTCCACGGCCCTCTCGGCCGGCAAGCACACCACCACGGCCACGCGGCTGTACGACCTGCCCGGCTTTGCGCCGGGCAGTGTGCTGATGGACTCGCCCGGTTTCCAGTCCTTCGGACTGCATCATTTGTCGGTGTCGCAGCTGCAGCATGGCTTCCCGGAAATACGCGCGCGCAACGGCCAGTGCCGGTTTCAGAACTGCACCCACCGCGATGAGCCCGGCTGCGTATTCACCACCGATCCGCAAGCCATCACCCCGGCGCGGCTGGCGCTGTACCGCACCCTTTACACCGAGCTGACTTCGGCACCTGTGCGATGAAACGCGTGGACATCGCACCGAACATGGTCATCGCCACACTCTGGGCCGATGCACTCAACGCCGCGGGCATGCGCGCCGAGGTGTTCTCGCGCTATCTCACCAGCATTGCCGGGGAAATTCCGCCCGACCAGTGCAACCCGGCCGTCTGGGTGCTCGATGACCCCGATCTGCCGCGCGCCAGACAACTGCTGCGGGAATTGCGCACTCCCATTCGCGGTGCACTCTGGACCTGCCCCGGCTGCGGTGAACGTCACGGCCCGCAGTTCGCCCAATGCTGGAAATGCGGACGCTCCCGGCCCGACCCCGCCGCCTGATCAGCCCTGGAGCGTGGCCGTGGCGTCTTCCTGTGGCGATGCACCACGCAGCCAGCCTTGCGACGCCAGCAAAAACAAAAAGAGCAGCGCATAGACCGTGGTCGTGCCGAGCACGTCGCCCTTGTTGCCGGTGAAACCGGGACCGTACGGGCCGCCGAACCCTTCGGCCGTACTCCACAGCAGCAGGCTGTAGATCAGTCCACACCACAGCACCAGGCGGCGCAACACATCCGGCAGCCAGGGCGCAAGCAGCAGCCCGGCAGCAATCGCGCTTTCAGTCAGCGCGGCCAGCACGGCGAAGTGTTCCATGCCCATGACATGGCCCAGGCCAATGAACACCGCAATCCATTCCGCGATCCAGGACGGCTGCCCGGCCTGCGCGCCGATCAGTAAGCTAGAGAAATGCTGCAAAAAACCCGGCTGCCATTTCCACCATGCGTCGAAGGCCCAGAGCAGGCCAAACAGCCAGAATGCCCAGCGCACCCGCAGGCGGTCCGGCCGCCGCAGCGCTGCATCTGACCAGGCCGCGCCCTGCCAGCCGCGCAGCAGCAAAAGCAGCCCAAACCCCAGGGCATAGACGATGGCGGTGCCGGGATCGGTCGCGCCGCTGGTGTAAGGCCCGCCCAGACCACCCAGCGTGCTCCAGAGAAACAGCTCATACACCAGCCCCGACCAGGCCAGCGCCGGAAATGCCCAGCCGACGAGCAGGCCGACGGTCAGTAGCGCCTCGATGCCGAACAGCAGCGCCACCGCCTTGCCCATGCCGACTGCCGCCATGACCTGCAGCACGCCTGCGGCCCAGACGCCGAGCCAATGCGGCTGCCCGGCCGCTTGCGCCGCGCGGCTGACTTCAGCCGCGAACTGCGCGGCGTATTGCGGGTTGAAATGCAGGCCGAGATTGATGGCGAAAAACACGCCGAATGCGATACGCGCCCAGCTCAAGGCCCGCATGGCGGCATGATCTTCCGCCACGAGCAGCGGAGCGCGGGACGCCTTTACCTCCAGCGGCAAAGTGACATGCCGCACCCCGAGGCCGGGCTGGGCAAGAGGGTTTGGTTGTTGTTCTGTGGACGACATGCTGCGCTCCCGGCAGCGCATTGCCAACACGCCGCCTGACGTCTGCATTCTCGTCAGCCGGACTTAAATCCGGCTTAGGACGCTCAGTCCAGGCGACCGAGCAGCAGGAATTCCATCAGTGCCTTCTGGCCGTGCAGGCGGTTTTCCGCCTCGTCCCACACCACGCTCTGCGCGCCGTCGATCACCTCGGCCGCCACTTCTTCGCCGCGATGCGCGGGCAGGCAGTGCATGAACAGCACATCCGGCTGCGCGCGGGACATCATGTCGGCATCGACCATGAAGCCCTTGAACGCCTGTTCACGCGCCTGCTTTTCCGCTTCATAGCCCATGCTGGTCCAGACATCGGTCGTGACCAGATGCGCCCCAGCGCAGGCCTGACGCGGATCGTCGAACGTGCGCAGGTGTGCCGCCTGCGCCGCGCTGACGGGGTAGCCAGGGCGATTGAGTTCCACGCCATAGCCCTTCGGCCCGGCGAAATGCAGTTGGAAGCCGAGCACCTCCGCGGCCTGCAGCCAGGTGTAGAACATATTGTTGGCGTCGCCTATCCAGGCCACGGTTTTGCCCTGGATGGGGCCGCGATGCTCGATGTAAGTCATCACGTCGGCGAGGATCTGGCAGGGATGGAACTCATTGGTCAGGCCGTTGATGACCGGCACGCGCGAATGCGCGGCGAAGCGCTCGACGATCTCCTGGCCGTAGGTGCGAATCATCACCAGATCGACCATGCGCGAAAACACCTGCGCGGCGTCTTCGATGGGCTCGCCGCGGCCAAGCTGGCTGTCGCGGGTGTTGATGTAGATGGCCGCGCCGCCGAGTTGATGCATGCCGGCCTCGAAACTCAGGCGGGTGCGGGTGGAGTGCTTCTCGAAAATCATCGCCAGGGTGCGATCGACCAGCGGCTGGTGCGGCTCGTAGCGCTTGAACTTGGCCTTGATCAGCGCAGCGCGGGCGAAGACATAGTCATATTCCTCCCGGTTCAGGTCGGAAAACTGCAGGTAATGCCGCAGCGTCGTGTTCATGGTCCTCTCCCTTGCTTATTGTGCGGTGGCGGTCTGCAGGAAATCCTGCACGGCGGGCACCAGAGCCTGCACCAGCGCATCAGCCTGGTCGGCAGTGAAAATGAGCGGCGGCAGCAGGCGGATGACACGCTCCTGCGTGACATTGAGCAGCACGCCGCGTTCGAGCATCAGGCGCACCAGATCACCCGCCGGACGGTCGAGTTCAATCCCGATCATCAGCCCTTGCCCGCGCACCTCCACCACGCCGTCCAGACCGGAGAAGGCGTGGCGCAAAGCATGCTGAATCTGGTCACCGCGTGCGGCGGCGTTGGCGAGCAGCGCGTCGTCCTCGATCACCGCCAGGGTTTCCAGTGCGGCGCGGCAGGCCAGCGGATTGCCGCCGAACGTCGTGCCGTGCTGACCGGGACCGAAGGTGGTGGCCGCCGCGCCGCGCGCCAGAATGGCACCGATGGGCACGCCCGAAGCCAGCCCCTTGGCCATGGCGATGACATCGGGCTTCACACCTGCCCATTGATGGGCGAACCACTTGCCGGTGCGGCCCGTGCCGCATTGCACTTCATCGATCATCAACAGCCAGCCGTGACGGTCGCACAGGGCGCGCGCCGCCTGCAGGAAGTCCGCATGCGCCGGCTGAATGCCGCCCTCGCCCTGAATGGCCTCGACGAACACCGCAACGACATTCGGGTGGGTGTTGGCCACCTGCTGCAGGGCAGAGGCATCGTTCAGCGCAACGCGCACGAAGCCTTCCACCAGCGGCTCGAAACCCTTTTGCACCTTGGGATTGCCGGTGGCCGACAGCGTGGCCAGCGAGCGTCCGTGGAACGCGCGCTCGAATACCACGATTTCCGGACGGGCGATACCGCGCTTGTGACCATGCAGGCGCGCCAGCTTGATCGCCGCCTCGTTCGCCTCCAACCCGGAATTGCAGAAAAACGCCGTGTCCATCCCCCCCAGGGCGCACAACCGGTCTGCCAGTTGTTCCTGCAAGGGAATCTGATACAGATTGGACGTGTGGATCAGCTTGCCCACCTGGTCCGTGAGCGCCGCCACCAGTCGCGGATGGGCGTGCCCCAGCGTATTGACCGCGATGCCCGACAAGGCGTCCAGGTAGCGCCTGCCCTGCGTATCCCATACCCAGGCCCCCTCACCATGCGACAGGGCGATGGGGAGCCGGGCATAGGTTTGCATCACATGGGACGGCCCGGCGTTTTCTTGAGAAGACACGGTCATCTCTCCTTTGCAAAAAAAGCAAACCCGGCGGGCAAAGCATGGAAAAGCGCTGCGCCACCGGGGGCAATCGCAAATTATAGAGAGCGGGAAATGACAAACGGCAGCACTCACAGGGTGGAGTATTTGTTGCAACTGCAACACAGAATCACCCTTCGGGTTAACCCTGTAATATTGCGATGCAGCATAATTGCGGCACCGCAGCAAAACTGCCTCTTCAAGGATTCAGCCATGAGCGCCATTCCCCACTCACTGCAACTTGTCAAACCCCGAGAAATTTTCATACGCGGCATCACCGCGGACGGCCGCACTTTTCGTCCGAGCGACTGGGCCGAGCGGCTTGCCGGACTGATGGCACGCTTCCGCCCCGTTGGCCTGTGCCGCAAGGAAGCCCACCTGGGTTACTCGCCTTACTGCGTTCCCACCGTCGTCGAAGGGGTGCGCTGCCTGGTGGTGAGCGAGTCGCTGCGCGCCATCGAGCCGATGGCGTTCGATTTCCTGCTCAACTTTGCACGCGACAACCAGCTCGACGTGTTCGAAGCCTGCCTGACCCAGGTCGACACGGCAGAACCCGATTTGCAAGACCTGGGCCTCGCCCGCGATGCACTGCAGCGCGTGCTGCAGACGGTCTGAGTACGCGCCCCCTGCGCCCTCGATGGTTCACCGATCAGGGCGCCGCTTGCATTGGCATGGCTTGAAAGGGGGCGCCATGAAAGCCAGCTCAAAGCTGATTTCACAAAAAAGCCCGCTTGAAGCGGGCTTTTTCATTGGGTCTACACCAAGAACCCTCGGTTCTGGCGCCAGACCGGAGCAGGCAAACCGTAATCAGGCGGCAAGCGCCTTGATTGCCGCATTCAGGCGGCTTTTGTGACGCGCAGCGGTGTTTTTGTGGAAAATCTTTTTGTCGGCGATCGAGTCGAGCACGGGAGCATTGAGCTTGAAGACTTCCATGGCTTTGGCATGGTCGCCAGCGGCGATGGCCTTGCGCACCGACTTCACTGCGGTGCGAAAACGCGAACGCAGAGCCGTGTTGGCGGCGTTGGCCTTGATGGATTGACGCGCGCGTTTGCGGCCCGATGGGGTGCGAACGCTCTTGTTCTTGGCTGCGGCTTTGGTTGCCATATCAAAAATCCTTCTGTGTTGCCTGCTCGGAAAACCGGCCATTATAGACAAAATCAAGCCGGGCGCCAGTGCGCTTCCATATGGGCGACCATGCGTTCCTATAATGCCCCCGGGTGAATCTTCTCAAGGCTGCGTCCACCATCTCCCTTCTCACCCTGACTTCGCGCATCACCGGGCTGGTGCGGGAAATCATGGTGGCTACCTTCTTCGGCGCCAGTGCCTGGACGGACGCGTTCAACGTGGCGTTCCGCCTGCCCAATCTGCTGCGCCGCATGTTCGCCGAAGGCGCGTTTTCGCAGGCTTTCGTGCCGCTGCTGTCGCAAACCCGCCAGACCAAGTCGCCCGAGCAGACGCAGGAGCTGATCGATCAGGTCTCGACCGCGCTGTTCTGGATTCTCGCGGTCATCAGCCTGGCCGGCGTGCTGCTCGCGCCGGTGCTGGTGTGGCTCACCGCGTCCGGCCTGCACCCCGAAGCGTTTGACGCTGCCATCTGGATGACCCGGCTGATGTTTCCTTACGCCGGGCTGATTTCGCTGGTGGCGCTCAGCGCCGGCATTCTGAATACCTGGAAACATTTTGCCGTGCCCGCGGTGACTCCGGCCTTGCTCAATCTGGCCATCATCGGTTCCGCAGTGGCGTTCCACAAACTGGTGCATCCGCCCATTGACGCCCTGGCGATCGGGGTGATGATCGGCGGCGTGGCGCAGCTGGCCGTGCAGTGGCCTGCGCTGCGCAGGTATGCGGTGGTGCCGCGCTTTCGGCTGAGTTTTCTCAAGGCCTGGCGATCGGAGGGCGTGCACCGCGTGGTCAAACAGATGCTGCCCGCCAGCCTGTCGGTGTCGGTGGCGCAGGTGTCCATCGTCATCAACACCCAGATTGCCTCGCATCTCCATGCGGGTAGCGTGTCGTGGCTGGCGTATGCCGACCGGCTGATGGAATTCCCCACCGCGATTCTCGGCGTGGCGCTGGGCTCGGTGCTGCTACCCAGCCTGTCGCGCGCCAGCGCCACGCAGGATGTGGCCAAATACAGCACCCTGCTCGACTGGGGGCTGCGCCTGACCCTGGTGCTGGCGCTGCCCAGCGCCATTGCGCTGCTGATCTTCGCCCAGCCGCTGGTGGCGATGCTCTACAACTACGGGCGTTTCGACCACGCCGACGTGCTGGCCACCACCAGCGCGCTGCGGGCCTACGGCATCGGCCTGATTGCGCTGATCGGCATCAAGATCCTCGCCCCCGGGTTCTACGCCCGGCAAGACCTGCGCACCCCGGTGAAAATCGCCCTGGTGGTGCTGGTCTGCACGCAGTTGATGAATCTGCTGTTCGTGCCCTGGCTGGGGCATGCCGGGCTGGCTCTGGCCATCTCCATCGGCGCGCTGCTCAACGCCAGCCTGCTGTTCCGGGGTCTGCGCAAACGCGGCATGTTTCAGCCGCAGCCGGGCTGGGGGCGGTACGCAGGCAAGGTTACTCTGGCGCAGGTGCCGCTGGGTGGCTTGATGTTGTGGGGTGCCGTCGCCCTGCCCTGGGACCGGGCGCATGGCGACCTGCTGCGCCTGGGCATGGGACTTGGCCTGTTGGCCGGTGCTGCCGTGCTGTATTTCGCCACCCTGCGTCTGCTCGGTTTCCGTCTGAGGCAATTCATGCACAGCGAGTGATGTGTTGCGCCAGCGCAAGCCGCTGACTGTGATGTCGCAACACAATGGGCGCATCATCTGCCGCTTCAGACCCACAAGGAGAACGACATGTCCCTCACCACCGACCAGCGCGAGACTCTGCGCGACAAACTGCAACAGCGCCGCATCCAGATGGTGGCCGATCTGCGGGATGAATCCATCAGCGAGGACGGCACGCTGGCGGTACGCAGCCACCGTGGTGAAACCGACGACGAGGCCGTCGTCGAGGCCATGGACGCGGTGGAAATCGCCTCGACCGCGCGCGACGCCAGCGAGCTTGCCGCCATCGACCGCGCCCTGCAGCGTCTGGACACGCCGGACTTCGGCGTCTGCATCGACTGCGGCGCCGACATCGAACCCGCCCGCCTGATGGCCGAACCCACCGTGCTGCGCTGCACCGCCTGCCAGCAGCGTTTCGAACACCAGCACCACACACCGGGCGGCGCGCGGCTGTAGCATCCGGGGCATGTCTCAGCGTTCTGCCACGCCCCTTGGAAGCCCTGGCCTTGAGCGGGCGCTCACCCGCTGGCTGATTCCGGCGTATTTCATCGGCGTTGGCCTGCCGTGGGTCATCGGCGCCTGGCTCAAAACCCGTTATCAGCCCGGCCTGGTGCAGGGCGACCCGCAGCCCTCGCGCGACCTCATCGACATTTTTTGCATCGGCGTCAGCCTGTTCGACGCCACCCTGGTCTTCACCGTGGGCATTGGCTGCCTCGTGGTGTCCATCATGAAAGGCCCGGTGCACAGGGGCGATGTCTCCCACGCCACGCAACAGGTGCGCGAGCCAGGCGAGCGGGAGCGGTTTTGAAATGCTGCACGCCATTGTCAAAGGCGACATCACCGGGCTGATCCTTGCTGGCGGGCGTGGCAGCCGCATGGGCGGGGCCGACAAGGGTTTGCAGCTCTGGCGCGGTCTGCCGTTGGCGCAGCAGGTGCTGCAGCGGCTGGGGCCCCAGGTTGGCCCGGTGCTGCTGAATGCCAACCGTCACCTGGAAACCTATCGCGCCTGGGGGCTGCCGGTGCTGACTGACCGTCTGCCGCTCGATTTTTCCGGGCCGCTGGCCGGTTTTCTCGCCGGGCTGGATGTCTGCGCCACGCCGTATCTGCTCACCGCGCCCTGCGATTCACCGCTGCTCCCCCCCGATCTGGCGGCGCGGCTCGGCGCCGGGCTGCTGGCCGCGCAAGCGCGCATCGCGCTGCCACGTGCGGGAGATCGGCTGCAGCCGGTGTTCTGCCTGATGGAGGCCGGCCTGCGCGACGATCTGCGCGCCTTTCTCCAATCAGGCGGCAGCAAGATCGACGTGTGGACGGCGCGGCACCGCATGGCCATTGTGGATTTCGACGATGCCCATGCCTTCGAGAACATCAATACCCAGGACGACCTGCAACGTCTGGAACGCACCGACACGCCATGACCCGCCCCTTCGATCTGCAGCAAGTTGTCTCCTGCGTGAGCGGCTACGACCCCGATGCGCTTCGGGTGGATGCGGCGCTGGCCGTCATTCAGGCCAGCGTGCAGCCCGTGTCGGCCATTGAACGCCTGGCGGTGCGGGCCGCGCTGGGCCGCGTGCTGGCGCAGGACATCGCTTCTCCCATCGACGTACCGGCGCACGACAACTCGGCCATGGACGGTTACGCCCTGCGCGGCGCCGACCTTGCCGCGCAGGGCGACACGGTGCTGCGCATTGCCGGCCGCGGCCTGGCCGGACACGCCTACGACGGCGAGGTGCCCGCTGGCAGCGCCTTGCGCATCATGACCGGAGCCGTCATGCCCGCGGGGTGCGACACGGTCGTGCCGCAGGAGTTTTGCCGCGTGGAGGGTGATACGGTCATCCTGCCGCAGGGCGTGGTGCGCACTGGCGACAACCGCCGTCTGCGTGGCGAAGATCTGGCGCGCGGCAAGACCGCCTTGCCCGCGGGCAAGGTGCTGCGTCCGGCCGATCTGGGGCTCCTTGCCTCGCTCGGCATGGCCGAAGTGTCGGTGCGGCGCAAACTGCGCGTGGCCTTTTTTTCCAGCGGGGATGAGCTGCGCTCGATCGGTCAGCCGCTTGACGCCGGTTGCGTTTATGACAGCAACCGCTACACCCTGTGGGGCATGCTGGAGCGTCTGGGCTGCGAGCTCATCGACCTCGGCGTAGTGTCCGATACCCCGCAGGCGATGGAAGCCGCGCTGCGTACCGCCACCGCTTGCGCCGACGTGGTGATCACCTCGGGCGGGGTCAGCGTGGGCGAAGCCGACTACCTGCGCAGCACTCTCTCCCGCATGGGTGAAGTGGTGTTCTGGCGCATTGCCATGCGGCCGGGGCGCCCACTGGCCTTCGGTCAGTTGCGGGCAGACGCGCACAGCGCCTGGCTGTTCGGCCTGCCGGGCAATCCGGTTGCGGTGATGGTGACGTTTTACGCCTTCGTCCGCCCGGCGCTGCTGCACTGCATGGGCGCCAGCCCGCAGCCGCAGCCGATGCTGCGCGCGGTCAGTGCGCAGGCCCTGCGCAAAAAACCGGGCCGCACCGAATACCAGCGCGGTCTGCTCACTCCCCTGCCCGATGGGCGCTGGCAGGTCAGCGCCATTGGCAATCAGGGATCGGGCGTGTTGAGTTCGATGTCGCAGGCGCACGGTCTCATCGTGCTGCACCACGACCAGGCCACCGCGCAGGCCGGCGATCTGGTGGATGTGCTGCTGTTCGAGGGCCTGGTGTAAGCCCCTTGCGCCTGCCGCTCGGCAAGGTCAGAAGATTTTGTTGATCAGATCATCGCCCAGCCCCATGCCAGCGCCCATTTCCATGGCGCGGCCGAAACCGGAATTGAGAAAGCCGTCGAGCGCGCCCATGATGCCCCCGCCCTGCATCTGCATGGGCATGGCGGCGTTCTGCGCCATCATGCCCTGCGGCATATAGCCAGGCTGCATCGCGGCCGGCATGGCCTGCATCTGCTGCGCCTGGTTCTGCCACATGGCGTGGATTGCCTGCAGCACCTGGCTCATCTGCTGCTGCTCGGTCTGCACGCCCAGCGCCACTTCGCGCAGATCGAGCAGCCATTCGCGCGCGTCCTGATTGCCGCCCTGTGCGGCAGCCTGCAGCTTGCCGGCCAAGGCCTGCAACTGCTGCCCGACCTGCTGCGCCTCGCCCTGCAATTGCTGGTATTGCTGATCAATGGTCTGGATATCCATGCAAAATTCTCCGCTGCCGTTCAAAGCATCCATTGCACTCCAGTGGCGAGGATTTGCGCGTCAATGGATGTCAAAGTCGCAACAGATCGATGCACGGTCTCATTCGAGCGCGTCCAGCAGCTTGTCCTGCCCGTCATGCCCCGACCGTCTGCGGCCCAGCAGGGCATACAGCAGGATGGCGCCGAAGGTCGCGGTGCCGATTCCGCCCAGCGCGAACTCACCAAACTTCAGGGTGAAGTCCGCCGTGCCCAGCATCAGGGTGATGGCCACGATGATGAGGTTGCGGCTGTCGGAGAAGTCCACCTTGTTGTCCACCCAGATGCGGGCACCCGACACGGCGATCAGACCGAAGATGACGATGGCCACGCCCCGCAGCACCGGCGGCGGAATGAGGTGGATGAGCGCGCCGAATTTTGGGCTGAAGCCGAACACGATGGCAATCACCGCGGCGGTGGCGAAAATCAACGTGGAGTAGATCTTGGTCGCCGCCATCACACCGATGTTCTCGGCATAGGTAGTCACCCCCGTGCCGCCGACTGAGCCGGAAACCATGGTGGCGATGCCATCGCCCAGGAAGGCGCGGCCCATGTAGCGATCGAGGTTGCGGCCCGTCATGGCGGTGACGGCCTTGATGTGGCCGAGGTTCTCCGCCACCAGGATGACCACGACCGGAACGATCAGGCTCATCGCCTTGGGCTGAAACTCGGGTGTAGCGAACGCGGGCAGGCCGAACCAGGCCGCCTGGGCGACGCCTGAGAAATCCATCGGCGTGCCCCATCCCAGGCCATTGGTCAACACGGCGTAGATCACGCTGGCGATCAGCAAACCCACCAGAATGAGCAGCCGCTGCACCATGCCCCGGGTGTAGACCGCCACCAGGCCGATGCTGACAAAGGTGATGAGCGCCATCCAGTCGTCGAAATTGCTGGCTCCGTGGCTCTTGATGGCGATCGGCGCCAGATTCAGCCCGATCACCGCGACCACCGACCCCGTCACCACCGGCGGCATCAGGCGCTCGATCCACTTCACGCCCACACCCATGACGATGAGGCCGATCGCCGCATACACCACGCCGCAGGCGATGATGCCGCCCAGGGCCACGCCAATGTTCGGGTTCGCGCCGCTGCCCGCATAGCCGCTGGCCGCAATGACCACGCCGATGAACGAGAACGATGAGCCCAGATAGCTCGGCACCCGGCCGCCGACGATGAGAAAGAAAATCAGCGTGCCCACCCCGCTCATCAGGATGGCGATATTGGGGTTGAAGCCCATGAGCAGCGGCGCGAACACCGTCGAACCGAACATGGCCACCACATGCTGCAGCCCCATGGCCAGGGTCTGCGGCCCAGGCAGGCGTTCATCCGGGGCGATCACCCCGCTGGTCTTGAGTTGCCATTTGGGAAAGTACGACGCGGTCATCTGGATCTCCGGAGTCATCAGGCTGCGCGGCTGCAGCGGCCTTGCGTGTGAATGATTCCCGGATTCTCCTGCATTCCCTAGCCCGCGCCCGGCAGCAACGATTGCAGCGCCTCAAGCCCGGCACTGCACTTGACGCTCTGAATTTCAGAGCATAGACTCTGCAAATCAGAGTGAACGAGTCGCGCCATGGAAGATGCCGAGATCCGCCTACAAACCATCCAGTCGATGTTGAACGCCGGGCAGCGCAGCGTGCATCTGGAACGCCACACCCTGCTGATCTGGGGAATCACTGGCGGGCTGCTCTGCGCCTGCTCCGACCCGGTGCTGTCGATGATCGACAGCACCAATCTGCGCGCCCTGGCAGCGTTGCTGTGGCTGTCGTTCTGGCTCGGCTCGGCGGCACTGCTCGACCATGCACTGACCCGGCGCGCAAGACAGCTGCGCGAAGAAACCTTGCCTTTCGCCCAGGCGCAGATCGGCCGCGCCTGGCGGCTATTGTTCGGCCTCGGCATTCTGGGCACGGTGGCGACGTTTTTCTATGGCAGCGGTCTCATGGTGTACCCGCTCTGGATGGTGCTGCTGGGTCTGGGCATCTTTCTGTTCGGCCTGTTTTCCCGCGCCCTGGTGGAATGGATCGGCATTTGCACCGTGCTGCTGGGCATCACGGCGCTGGCTGCGGGCCTGCCCGTCGGCGGCATGCGCTGGCTGGCCGCAAGTTGCTTTGTCGTCGGCCTGCCGCTGGTCGGCACACTCAGCCTAGCCACCGACGGCAGACCGCTCGCTGCGCGGCTTGCGGCCCTGGGCCTCTGGCTTGCCGCCGTGTTGCTGGCGGCGGCGCTGATGCATTCCATGCCCGGACTGGCGGCAGAGCATCCAGACTCCCAACCCGTGCCGATCGGCGCGTTTCGTCCAGAGCCGGGCGCACAGGTGTTGCTGCTTCCTGCCGGTACCGTGGCCCACATCCGGCTCGATCTCGACAGCCCTCTGCTCGCCGCCAGCCCGTCGGCCAGTTTGCCCGTCACCGTGACACAGCCCATTGTGCTGTCCACTCGCGACGGCCAGCCCGATGGAAGCTACCGTCTTGCCGGACAGCCATGGCAAAGCCTGAGTGACGGACTGCTGCGCCTGCAAATCGGCCACCTGCGCGTTGCGCTGCAGGGCCAGAGCGCTGGGCTGCAGGTGCATGCCACGTTCCACGTCGCCAATCCCACCCTGAGCCTGCCATGACCACGCCCCTCCCCCAATTCGACCCACTGCTGCATCAGCCCCTGCGCACTCAGATCGCGGCCTTCCTGGCTGCGCGCGGCGAGGCCACCTTCTCCGAACTCAAACAGGCGCTGGAGGCGACCGACGGCAACCTCGACTCGCACATGACCAAGTTCACCGACGCCGGTTACGTCAAAACGCGAAAGCAGGCGGCGGCCACGGGGCGCGCGCAGACCGTGTTCAGCCTCACGCCGGCTGGGCGCAAGGCACTCGCGGCTTATATCGCGCAGCTGCACGCGCTGGTGGCTTTGAGCGAAGCGCCAGCAAGCAAGCCCGCCGCATCCAAACAACTCAAGCCGGTCTGAAAGCCTCGGCCTGAATCTGCCCACTCCCACGTTCTCCATCCATCAAGCACTCGCGCAAAGGAAAGACCGATGAAACCCCTTCTTCACACCCTCGCCGTCTCCGCTGCCGCACTGGCCGCTCTCTCCCTGTCCGGCTGTGCCAGTCTGGTGCTGCCCAGCGCCGACACCATGGCCAAGCTGCCGGTCGTGCGCTTTGGCGAACAGGCGCCAGCGCACCAGGAGTATGTGCTGCTGCTCCCGGCCAATACCCCATTGCCCATTGATACGTCGGTCGAGGGCAGCCTTCTGGCGCAGGGCGCCAAGACACAGTTGACCGTCACCCTGAAAAAGAACCTCTACATCTACAAACGCTGGGTCAGCTTCGACGACAAGACCTGGATGCCGGGCCAGGATGTGATCGATGGAAAATTCCGCATCACCATTCCCGGCGAGAAAACCGGTACCGACCCCGGCGTCATGAAGGCCGAGTTCAATCTGAAGGCGGATCACTAGCCTGCCAGCTGCCGCCGACCGCACGGGAAGTCGCTCGAGATGGTCATCCGCAATCGCCCGAGCTTGGGGCCGAGGGTGGAGACGAACTCCACCGGCAGAACGGCCAGAGCGCCAAGGCGCCGCGGTGCAGATCACCAGATTGGCCGACAACGATATGGTGAAGTTGTCCACGAAGCACAGCGCACCAGGACAGCGCATCGTGGAACTGCGAATCTGAAATTCCATCCCAGGCAACACTTGGTTGCCAGTTCCACCAGCCTGCCTCTACTTGGTACCGAAAATGCGGTCGCCCGCATCCCCCAGGCCGGGGACGATGTAGCCGTGATCGTTGAGCCGCTCGTCGATGGCGGCCAGGGTGATGGGCACGTCCGGGTGGGCCACGCGCACGGTGCGCACGCCTTCGGGCGCGGCCAGCAGATTCACCAGTTTGAGCGCAGTGGCGCCGGCGCGCTTGAGGTGGGTGAGCGCAGCCGCTGCCGAGTTGCCGGTGGCGAGCATGGGGTCGACCACGATGACCAGGCGTTCGGCCATGTCGTCGGGCACCTTGAAGTAATACTCCACCGGCTCCAGCGTGGCCGGGTCGCGGTACAGCCCGATGTGGCCGACGCGGGCGTTGGGCAGCAGGTCGATCATGCCGTCGAGCATGCCGTTGCCCGCGCGCAGGATGGACACCAGACACAGCTTCTTGCCCGCGAGGATGGGCATGCGGCAGTCGGCCACCGGAGTGCTCACGTCCACCAGCTCGGTGGGCAGATCGCGCGTGGCCTCATACGCCAGCATGGCGGCGATCTCGCGCACCAAGCGGCGGAAGTTGTCGGTGGTGGTGTCCTTGCTGCGCGCCAGCGTGAGTTTGTGCTGCACCAGCGGATGCTGGACGACGTGGACCTGGGAATCGTTCATGGCGGACTTTTCTTGGAATTGTGACGTTGTGGGGATGAGGGCAATTTTGCGTCATTCCCTTGTGCGCACCTGCAACACCCGCAACCGTTGGTGTGAAACGCCCGGGAAGTCGTCCACCAGGGTTTGCAGTGGCCCGACTGCTGAACCATACCGCACTGCAGCAGAAGATCGATCCGCTACGCCAGCCGCGATTCATTACCCGGAAACTCCCATGCTTCGCGCCTCCGGACCCTGCCCGCAGCTGCGCGCTCGGCCTGCAGGTCCATCTGGCGTTTGCCGCTCAAGCCACGCCCAAAGACCCCGAAGCGCTGCGCGGCGTTTATCTGGCGCGCGCCGACGACTGCATCGCCTGCCACACCGCACAGGGCGGCAAACCCTGCGCCGGTGACCTGCCGATGAATCTGCCCATGTGCGTCGACGGGTGTATTCGTCCACGATCACCCTGGACAAGCAGGACGGCATCGAGAACTGGCACGCGGCCAATCTGCGCGGCGACCTTTCCATCCGGGCGCGGCGCTCAACGACCAGCATGTGGCCGAGATCGCCCGCTATGTGCGCAGCAGCTGGGGCAACGACACGCCGAACGTCAGCTCCGGCAGCGCCACAAAGGCCCGCAAGAGCACGGCACAACCGCCAGAGGAGCAGCCGCCCGGCGCATGACGGCTTCTGACATGACTCGTTTCAATTAAACGCACTTGTTCACCGCTTCACGCAAAGTCCGGAAGGAGAATGAAACATGACATTCGACGGCGCGCGATGCACGCGCCGGTTCACCCTCTGGAGACTCTCATGCCCCTACGCGCATCCCAAAACATCCTGCGTCAATTCGCCACCGGTCTGGCGCTGAGCGCCACAGCCCTTGCCGCGCATGCAGCAGCCGCCCCTGCGGAAATCAAGATCGGCACGCTCTATGCCAGCAGCGGCCCCTTCGCCGTGGCCTCGCAGGGACAGTACGACGGCCTGAAATTCTGGGCCGCCGCCATCAACAAGGATGGCGGCGTGTTCGTCAAGGCATTCAACAAGAAGATCCCGGTCAAGCTCGTCGCCTACGACGACCAGAGCTCCACGTCCACGGCGACCACGCTCTACAACCAGCTCATCACGCAGGACAAGGTGGACGTGCTCGTGGCGGACTTCGGCTCGGTGCTCACCTCGGTGGCTGTGCCGCTGGCGGCCGAGCACCACATGCTGCTGATCGACCCGACCGGCTCTGGCGCCAACTTCTTCACCAAGCCCACCAATTACCTGGCCGATGTGAGCATTCCGTCGAGCACGGTGTGGCCCGTGCCCCTGGCCAACTACCTGGTGCAGCAGAAGATCAAGAGGGTCGCCATCGTCTATGGCGCCAACGACTTCGACGCCTCGCAGGCCGCCACCCTCAAGGGCGTGCTGGCCAAGCACGGCATCACGCCGGTGTACGACCACAGCGTGCCGACCACCGAGTCCAACTACACCATCCTGCTGCACGCCATGGCGGCCACCCAGCCCGAGGCGGTGCTCGAATTCGGCTATGCGCCCAATGACATTGCCTTCCTGAAGGCGGTGGAACAAAGCGGTCTGCACTTCCCGATGACCTTCACCATCTTCCCCGGCCAGCTGCTGCAACTGCTGACCAAGAACGTGGGCGAGAAGGCGCTGGCCTATACCTACACCTACCCCACCCCGCCGCTGGTGAAGTACGACAAGGTGAGCTACGGCATGAACACCCAGCAGTTCGTCGATGCCTTCAAGGCCGCCGAGAAGAAAGAGCCCAACTTTCTCGACTGTTCGGGCTACAACACCGGCCTGATCGTGCAGCACATGCTCGACATGGCGCCCAAGTTCGATCAGCTTGCGTTCCACCAGGCGGTGATGGACATGTCGGGCAAGACCACCACCCTGCTCGGCCCGTTTGACGTCAACGCCAACGGTGCCCAGCTGGGCCAGCCCTTCCCGGTCGCGCAGCTCCAGCCCAAGGGCGGCAAGCTCGATGTCGTGGTGGTCTATCCGCAAGACAAGGCGACCGGCAAGGCGGTGTATCCGGCGCCCAAGCAATAAGCGCAGCGGCGGTGCGGCATATGCCGACCGCCCCCTGCAGATCAACGCAGCACAGCTCAGGGAGGGCGTGTGGAACTGCTTGAATACGCCATCATCGGCGGCATTCTGTATGGCATCTTTTTCAGCCTGGTCGGCATCGGGCTGAATCTGATTTTCGGCGTCATGCGCATCATCAATCTCGCGCACGGGCAATTCATCGTGCTGGGCGCGTACGCGGCGTGGCTGGTGTCGCGCCACTTCGGCTTCAACCCGCTGTGGGGCGTGCCGGTCAGCATCCTCGCAGCAGTCGTCCTCGGCTATCCGCTGTACTACGCGGTGGTGCCGCGGCTGCAGCGCAGCGGCGATCCGGAGATGCTGTCTTTCATCCTGTTCTTCGGCATCGGCCAGATGCTCGAAGCACTCACCGTACTCGGCTTTGGCGCTGACCAGCGCTCACTGCCGAGCGAGGCGCTGGGCGCGGGGAACATCGGCGTGCTCGGCCAGGAGTTCCCCGACAGCTGGTGGTGGGCCGCGGCCTTCAGCATCGCCGCCATCGTGGCGCTGTGGCTGTATTTCACCCGCACCCGGCTGGGCTACGCCACCCGCGCCATCATGGCCAACCGTGACGAGGCGCTGGCCACCGGCATCGACGTGAACAAGGTGTCTGCACTGGCCTTCGTGGCCGGGCTGGCACTGGCCGGCATTGCCGGGGTGTTCCTGCCCTATCTGCTCGGCTCGGTCTCACCCGACCTGGGCAACGGCCTGACCACCACGTCCTTTGCCATTGTCATCATCGGTTCGCTGGGCAACCCGCTGGGCACGGTGATCGGCGGGCTGGTGTTCGGTCTGGGCACCATGCTGATGCAGACCTACTACTCTTCCTGGTCCAACCTCGTGCCGTATGTGCTGCTGCTGATGATCGTGCTCATCCGCCCCACTGGCCTGCTCGGAAAGGCGGTGCGCAGTGTCTGACCGTTCCTTGTTCGAGCGCTGGCGCTCGGGCCTCATCGTGCTGGTGCTGCTGGCGGCGCTGTTCCTGCTTCTGCCGCATGTCTACGGCAACGAGTCGCTGCTGTTCACGCTGATGACTTTCATCGTGCTGGCGCAGGGGCTCAACCTGCTGTATGGCTTCACCGGCTACCTGCCCTTCGGCTATGTGGGTTTTTTCGGCTGCGGCGCCTATGCCACCTCGCTGCTGGTGCTGCACACCAGCCTGCCGGTGCTGCTGTGCGTGGTGGGTGGCGGTCTGGCCGCCGTGGTGATGGGGTTGATCCTTGGGCCACTGCTGCGGCTGTCCGGCGCCTACTTTTCCATCGCCAGCCTGGCGGCGTCGCAGATTCTGTATGACGTCGTCTCCAACACCAATCTGGCCGACATCACCGGCGGGCCTTACGGCCTGAAGATCGAACAGGTCTATGCGCCCACGGCCAGCTACAACACCATGCTGGCGGTGCTGGTGCTGGCCACGGCGCTGGCGGCGTACTTTCGCAGCTCCGCGTTCGGCATGGGGTTGCGCGCCATGAAGCAAGACCCGGTGAGCGCGGCCATGGCCGGCATCGACGTCGTGCGAGCGCGGCTCATCACCTGGCTGATCTCGGCCGGCGTGGCAGGGCTGGCCGGCGGCGTCTATGCGTGGAATCTGTCGGTGTTCTACCCCGAGGCGGTGTTCACGTTGCAGCTCTCGGTGTTCGCCATCGTGTTCGCGCTGTTCGGCGGCGTGGGCACGGTCATCGGTCCGCTGATCGGCGCTGGCGTGCTCTACAGCCTGTACTCGGCCATCGGCATTTCCACGCCGCAATACTTTCAGCTGATCTACGGCCTGCTCATCGTGCTGCTGGTGCTGTTCCTGCCCGGCGGTGTGCTGTCGCTGTTCACACGCAGGGGGATCCGTGTCTTCTGAAACCCTGCTCCAGCTCCAGGGCGTGAACAAGCGCTTTGGCGGTCATCTGGTGCTCAACGATGTGAGTTTCAGCCTCGCGCCGGGCGAGATCGTCGGCCTGGTCGGCCCCAATGGCTCGGGCAAGACCACGACCATCAATGTCATCTCCGGCCTGTACCGCGCCGACAGCGGCAGCATCACTTTCAACGGTCAGCCCGTGCATCAGGTGCCGATGCACAAGCTGGCGCAGCTCGGCATCAACCGCACCTTCCAGGTGCCCAAGACCTTCCGCGACATGACGGTGCGCGAGAACATCGAGGTGGCCGCGCATTTCGGCCATGCCGGGCAGTCCGTGGACGTCAACGGCATCCTGCGCGACATCGGCCTGGAGACGCAGGCCGACAAGCTGGCAGGCGCGCTCACCGTCAATCAGCAAAAGCTGCTCGATCTGGGCCGTGCCCTGGCCACCGGGCCGAGGCTGCTGCTGGTGGATGAAATCGGCGCCGGGCTCAATCCGGCAGAACTCGGCGGCATTGCCGACCTGCTGCGCACACTGTCGCAGCGCGGCATTGCGCTGATCGTGGTGGAACATCTGATGGCGTTTCTCGGCAGCATCACGGCGCGCGTCATCGTGCTGGGCGCCGGGCGCATGTTGTTCGAAGGCTCGCTCGACGCCGCCTCGCGCGACCCCGAAGTGGTTGCGGCGTTTTTCGGGGGTGCGGCATGAGTGCGCCAGATTCGCATCAAAGTCTGCTTTCGGTGCGCAATGTGCAAACCGGCTATGGCGCGCTGCAAGTGCTGTGGGGCGTCGACCTGGAGGTGGCTGCGGGCGAGACCGTGCTGCTGCTCGGCGCCAACAGCGCGGGCAAGTCCACCCTGCTGCGCACCCTCATCGGCCTGCTGCCCTGCTGGCGCGGCGAGATCCGCTTCGCCGGTGAGCGCATCGACCGTCTGCCACCCGATCAACGCATCCGCCGCGGCATTGCCTATATGTCCGAGCAGGGAGTGTTTCCCACCCTGTCCATCGACGAGAACATCGCCCTGGGCGGCTATTTCCTGCCCGATGCGCAGGTGCGCAAACGCAAGGAACAGCTCTTCGCCCTGTTCCCCGATCTCGCCGCCAAGCGGCGCGACGCCGCCGGCACCTTGTCTGGCGGGCAGCGCAAGATGCTGGGCATCGCCAAGGTGCTGATCGCCGAGCCCCGGCTGCTGCTGATGGACGAACCGTCCTCTGGCCTGGCCCCCGTGTTCGTCAAACAGGTCATCGAGGTGCTGAAAACCAGTATCGGCACGGGCACCGCCCTGCTCATCGCCGAGCAAAACGTGGCCTTTCTCGAGTTGGCCGACCGCGGCTATCTGATCGATCACGGCAAGGTCAAACTCTCCGGCACCCGCGCCGAACTGGAGGCCAGCGACGCCGTGCGTGAAACGTATTTCGGCCTCTGACCAGCGCAGGGACCGGCAGGTCGCCATGCCTTGCGCACGGTGATTACACTGCCCACATTTTTCCCTCGATGAAGCAACGGATTCGCTCGCTGGACTGGCTGCGCGGCATGATGGCACTCTCCATCATGCTCTATCACATGAGCGGTCAGACAGACACCGGCACGCTGCTGGGCAAGCTGGGCATCTACGGCGTTTGCATTTTTTTCATCCTGTCCGGCCTGAGCATGGCCATTGCCTACGACGCCGTTCTGCACGACTTCAGGGGCGCCGCCGTATTCATGGTGCGCCGCCTATTTCGCATCTGGCCCTTGTTATGGCTGGTGCTTGCCCTGGTGGTGATTCCCGCTTATTTTCAAGGGTTGCATTACAGCGGCTGGCTGGTCATCCTCAACCTCACGACCCTGTTTGGATTTTTTGCGCCCACGCACTACATCAATATGGGTGCCTGGTCGATTGGGAATGAAATGGTGTACTACACACTGACGCCAGTCCTGATTTCTGCATACCACTGGCGAAAGGCAATGGGTGATTTTCTCACCCTGCTTGCAGCTTTGATAGGGCTTTATTTTGCGTTCAGCGTCATCGACCCAGCCGTCCATCTGCGGTATCAATGGACAAAATACATCAATCCATTCAATAATCTGTTTTTCTATTGCGCCGGCATTGCCATTTATTATAATTTTCGCCGCTTCGAGATTCCAGCGCCATGGCGGCTGCCATTGTTGATACTGCCCCTGCTCGCTTTTATATTTTTTCCAAGCTCAGGCGACCAGATCGGCATAGTTTCTGGATATTCCCGGCTCGCATTCTCCTGTATTGCCATCGCCATCGTTTTCACATTTTATAAATGCGCCCCCGCGCTGCCGAAATTTCTGGATGACAAACTCGAATTGCTCGGACTGATTTCCTACGGCATTTATCTCCTGCATCCCATCGCGCTGACATGGACCAAGACCGCGCTGGCCTTGATCGGAATCACCAATCCAACCGTCATTCACTCGGTGACATTCATCGTCACCATCGCCGCCGCATCCCTGATCTACCAAGTCCTCGAACGCCCGATGATGCGGCTCGGAAAAGTCCTGATGCGTCCCACTCCTCAAAAGGCACTTCCAAACAGAAAATAGGCAGATTCCCCATAGAAATTTCTTTCTTTCGAAAATACCATCCTTCTGCGCCATAAAAAACGGCTCGCCGTCGAGCATCCCTTCAATCAATCCCGCCCCGATGGCCAAACCGGAATCTGCCCCAGCGCCTCGGCGCCCAGGCGCACGCGAGCAGACGTATCGACGCATTTACCCGCTGCGCGTGATTGGCATGGCTCTGGGCGGGCTGGCGATCGCAAGTGTGTTGGTGGAACAACATGCCGACCCATGGCGCTGGGGGCTGATGGTGGCCTCCTGCCTGCTGTGGCCGCAACTGGCCTATGTGCGGGCATGGCTGAGTGCGAACAGCTACGCCACGGAAAAGCGCAGCCTGCTGATCGACTCGGCCATCGCCGGGATGTGGGTGCCGCTGCTGCACTTCAGCCTGCTACCCAGCGTGGTGCTGGTGACGGTGACGACGTTCGACAAGCTCAGCAGTGGCATGCGCCGTCTGTGGCTGGCCTCGCTGCCGGGGCTGTTTGGCGCCACCTTGCTGACGACCTTGATCGTCCGCCCGCCCGTCGAACTGCAGAGTTCGCTGCTGGTCATTGCCTGCACCCTGCCCCTGCTGGTGGTGCACACCCTGTCGAGCAGCATCGGCAGCTACCGGCTGATCCGCACGGTGTCCCGGCAGAACAAGCTGCTCGAAGTGCTGCAGCGCACCGATCCGCAGACCGGCCTGTTCGCCCGCGACCACTGGCAGGAACATGCCAATGACGCCTTGCAACGGTTTCACGCGACCGGGCAGCCCGCCTGCCTGCTGATGATCGACATCGATCATTTCAAGAACATCAACGACACCCACGGCCATCTTGCCGGAGATGAGGTCATCGCCGCGGTGGGACAGCTCATCCGCGACAGCATCCGCGCCGAAGACAGCGCCGGGCGTTATGGCGGCGACGAGTTTGCGGTACTGTGCCGCAATCTGCACGCAAGCGACGCCGCCGCCATTGCCGAGCGCATCCGCAGCCAGTTGCAGACCCTGCGGCTGGCGCATCACCCTCAGATCCGGCTGACCAGCAGCATCGGCCTAGCCTCCGCCCAAGTCGAGTTCTCCAGTCTGCAAGCCTGGATGAAAGCCGCCGATACGGCGCTCTACGCAGCCAAGGAGCGAGGCCGCAATCAGGTGGCTGAACGCAATCTGCCGCTGGCGCTCGGTTTCCCGATCTGAACCGCCGCGCGTCACACAACGCATTTGCGTTTTGCGGTCATAGTTGCGATTTTCGCCCCCCAGATCAGCCCGCGCGCCTTTCCATCCAGGGGGCGACACGTTTACATTGCTTTGCATTGATGTCACGCCCTCGCAGGCAAGCACAGAGCCCCCAGTTTTCCGACTTCTCCCCTGAAGCCCACAATGACCATGCTGTATCGCGACGCGATCACCACGCCGCCCGAAACCATTGCGGACGAGCGCGGCAAGCTGCTGCTGGCCACCTTGCCGGTGTCGGCGTTGACCAATGCGACCGTGGCGGTCATGGCCGTGGTCTTGCTGGACGCCAGCCTGCCCATCCATGGCCTGTGGATCTGGGGTGCCTGGATTCTGGCCCTGCAATGCGCCCGCCTGTTGATCTGGCTTGCGTGGCGCCATCTCCCCGGTGCCCCACTGGACACGGTCCAGCGGACCCGCCGACTGCAGCTCTTGCGCGGCACCGCCTGGGTCACGGGAGCAAGCTGGGGGGCGATCCCCGTGGCGCTGTTTCCGGCGGACACGCTTGCGCAGAGTTTCGTGGCATTCATTCTGGCGGGCATCAGCGGCGCGGCGGTGGCGGGGCTGGCGTTCGATGGCTGGACTTCGGGGGTCTTCGTCGCCACGCTCATCGTTCCGCTGGCCATGCGCCTCTATCTGACCGGAACGCCCCTGACCACAGCGATGGCTGCCATGGTCTGCATCTACCTAGTCTACCTCGCCGTGGCGATCCGCCGGGGGCAGAGCCAGTTTCTGCAACTACTCGACTGGCGC
The DNA here is from genome assembly GCA_021783695.1 of Pseudomonadota bacterium. Lineage (GTDB taxonomy): Bacteria > Pseudomonadota > Gammaproteobacteria > Burkholderiales > Burkholderiaceae_C > Thiomonas. The sequence continues at coordinate 78,647 of JAJXTO010000005.1, forward strand.
ACCCGCGCCGAGGCGGCCCGTGTCCGCGCCCAGCGGCAGGCGCGGCTTCAAGCCGTGCTCGCGCAGGCCAACCAGCTCGGCGCATCCGCAACGGACGCCGAATCGTTCTACACCGCAGTCTGTCGGGCGGCAGTGGACGGCGGCGCCCTGCTGCGCGCCAGAGTCCTGCAGCCAGACGGCGCCGATACCGCCTTGCACCAGGACAGGCCGCAGTTCAATACCCGCGGCGGCGTCACCGAAGCCTGCATTCCTCTGCGCAGCCAAGACCGGATCGACGCCTTGCTGTGCGTGGAAAGCTCCGCCATGCCCAACGAAGACGCCGCCCTGCGCGAGTGGCTGCAGAACCTGGTCACCAGCCTGGAGGGTGGCTTGCAGACGATCCGTCAGCAGGCGCATATCGTTCGTCTGCAAAAGCTCTACAGCGCGCTCATCCGCGTCGGCGAAGTGGTGCTGCAAACCCGCAGTGCAGAGGAGATGGTGGCGCGCACCTGCGAAACACTCGCCGAGGACACGCAGTTCCATGCCGCCTGGCTAGCGCAGCCCGACCCGCAAGGCGCGTTTCACATCCTGGCCCGCGCCGGAGAGGGCGCGGTCCAGCTCGATCATTTCCGCATACGCCTCGACGACGCCAATCGCGCGCCACTGGTGCTACGCGTCTGGGATACCCAGACCCTGCAGGTCTGCAACGACCTGCTGCATGCCGGAGACATGCTGCCCTGGCGCCGCAGCCTGGCGCATTACCGCTGGCACGCCGCGCTGGCCGCGCCGGTGCTGCGCGGCGGCGCGCTGTGGGGTGTGCTGGTGTTCACCTCGCCGCAGGCCCACGCCTTCGATGCCCAGACCATCGGCCTGTGCGAGCAGGTGGCCGCGCTGCTGGGCTACGGGCTGGACGAACTCGACTTGAAAGCGCGCCTGAGCCACCTGCAGCGCATCGAAGCGCACCGTGCCCGGCACGACACCCTGACCGGCCTGCCCAACCGCTATGCGCTGGAGCAATATCTGCCGACCGTGATCGAACGCGCACGCCGGCAGGGCAACGCCTTCGCTCTGGGCATGATCGATCTCGACGGCTTCAAGCGCATCAACGACACCTGGGGCCACAGCGCCGGTGACCGCGTGCTGCGCGAGCTCACCCGCCGCCTGCAGACGGTGCAGCGCCAGGGCGACTATCTGGCGCGGCTGGGTGGCGATGAGTTCATCGTGGTGATGGAAGACCTGAGCCCGCTGGAAGTCCATTCCCATTTCGCCAACAGCGTGGAGCGCCTGCGCCAGGCCGTGGCTGCGCCGTTCGACATCGCGCCCAATGTGCAACTGCCCATGGACATGAGCATCGGTATCGCCAGCTATCCGCTCGACGCCCGCGACGCCGACACCCTGATGCGTCTGGCGGACAAGACCATGTACGCCAGCAAGGCGGCCAAGGCGGCGGCCGCAACGCGCTGAACCGCGCGCCTCGCGGCCTCATTTCACCAGCGGCCGGATATGCGTGAAACCGCCGTCGACCGGCAGCACATGGCCAGTGATGCGGCTGGCCGAATCTGACAACAGCCAGGCCATGGCCTGCGCCACCTGCTCGGCGGTCTGCACCCCGCCGAGCGGATATTGCTTGCCTGCGCCTTCGCGCATGGCCGACATCTTGAGCATTCCAGCGGTCAGCGGCGTGTCGGTCATTCCTGGCGCGACGGCGTTGACCCGCAGGCCCATGGACGCATAAGTGGCCGCCGCGCTGCGCACGAGCCCTTCCACTCCGGCCTTGGCCGCGGCGATGGCCTCGTGGTTCGCGACGCCGATCTGCGCCACCACCGAACTCACCAGTACCGCCGCGCCCGGCTGCTGCGCACAGCGGCGCGCCTCGATCCAAGCGCCCAGCATGCACAGCGCGCTGTCGAGGTTGATCCGCAGCACCTCGCGCCATTGCGCACCGCTGGTGCGGTGCAGCGGCGCAATCAGCGTGCTGCCGACGCAATGAGCCAGATGCGACGGCGTCTGGCCCAATTGCTCCGCGCACGCGCTGATGGCCATGGCCGCGCCTTCGGGCGTGGTGGTGTCTGCCGCGATGCGCAGCGCTGCTGGCACGTCGGCGAGCAGCGCGGCGTCGCGGCCGACCGCGGCGACCTGCCAGCCTTGGCCGTGCAACAACACGCAGAGCGCGCGTCCGATGCCCCCGCGCGCGCCGGAAATGAGGACGATGGGAGTAGTGGCTTCAGTCATGGAACAGCTCTCCTTGGGATCTGGGGAAATCGTTTGGAACCCGCGATGCGCGTTCGCGCACCCAGGCCCAGTAGGCAGAAAACGAGCGGCAGCGCGCCTCGGGTTCGGGCCAGGGCGCGGGCGGTTCGGCCAACGGCAGCACTTCCCACGCGGCACCGAGATGCGGGTTGCGCCAGCCCTGCACCGACCGCGCCGCCTGCAAGGCCCGCAGCACATCGGCCTGCGCCCCATACCAGCGCAGTGGGGTGAGCGCCTGCATCCGTGTGGCCACAAAGCGCCAGCGTCGCGCCGACCAGGGCTGGCGCGCAGACCACTCGGCAGCGCACACCGCCACCGGCAGCAGGCCCGCAGGTGCGTCGCCCAAAGCCCAGGGATGGATCAGCCAGACATCCCGCCCGGCTAGAGACTGTGCCTGGTGCCCGGAAAATACGCCTGCGGGCGGCGCCGCCATCAGCCCGGGTTCTTCCACGGCGACGGGGGGGAAAGGTTCTGGCCCGCAGTCATGCTGCAGGTGCGCCAAGGTGGCAAGCCGGTCGTAGCCCGTGTCGATCACCGTGCCCGGGCTGTGCCACGCCGCCGGGGCAAACTTGGCCACATTTTCGGCGTTGAACAGATAGGGCTTGCTGCTGGCCGTTCCCGCGACCCATTGCCACGACAGATGATTGCTGCCCAGATCCCCATCCAGCAGATGCGCCACCATCCAGTCGGCGCCCGCGCGCCAGTGCACCTTGCGCAGATGGACGGCGTATGACGCCAGCCACAGACGGGCGTGGTTGTGCAGATAGCCCGTGGCGTACAGCGTGCGCACTGCCTGGTCGATCACCGGCAGGCCGGTGCGGGCTTCGCGCAAATCACCCGGCACTGCCGGTGCATAGGCGGCATCGGGCAAGGGGCCGGCGCGCGCGGAGTGCGCGATGGCCGCGCCATCATGCCGCCAGGTGTGCTGAAAAAAAGCGCGCCAACCCAGTTCCTGCAGCAATTTGTGCTCCAGCCCAAGACCGTGGCGGGACTGGATCTGATCGACCACCTGGCGCAGGCTGAAAAAGCCATGCGTCAGATAGGGCGACAGCCGCGTGACGCTGCCCTGCAGATGATTGCGGCTGCAGGCATAGTCGGCAGGGCGTACCGCATCCAGCCGCGCCTGCGCGGCCTCGGGCGTCGGTTCAAACAGATCGCGTTCTGCGAGGCTCATACTGCCGCACGAATCGCCTGCGCCTGCGTCTGGATGCGGGCGCGCTCGTCCTCCGACACCCGCGCCAGATTGCGTACCTGCATCACCGTGCGCGGGTTGGCGGCCAGGCGCTGTTCATGCCGCAGCAAGAAATCCCAGTACAGCGTGGTGTAGGGGCAGGCGCGTTCACCCACACGCTGCGTCGGGTCGAAGCGGCAGGCCGCGCACAGGCTGCCGCCGCTCATCCGCTGGATATATTTTCCGCTGGCGATGTAAGGCTTGCTCGCCATCAGGCCATCGTCCGCAGCCTGGCTCATGCCCAAGGTGTTAGGCAACTCCACCCATTCCACCGCATCCACATACACCGCCAAAAACCACTGATGCACCTGCTTTGGCTGCACCCCGTGCAGCAGGGCGTAGAGGCCGATGACCATGAGCCGCTGGATGTGATGGGCGTAGCCGTGCCGCAGCGTCTGGCCGAGGGCGTCGCGCAGGCAGGCCATATCGGTGTTGCCGGTCCAGAACCAGGCGGGCAGAGGGGCCTGCGCGCCCAGCGCGTTGTGCTCGGCATAGCCGGGCATCTGCATCCAGTAGATGCCGCGCACATATTCGCGCCAACCCAGGATTTGGCGGATGAAACCTTCGGCGCTGGACAACGGCGCCGTCCCCGCGCGCCACGCGGCTTCAGCTGCCTGCACCACCTCGCGCGCATTGAGCAGCTTGAGGTTGAGCGCGGCGGACAGGTGGGCATGCCACAACCAGGGCTGATCGGGCCACAGCGCATCCTGCCAGCGGCCGAACTGCGGCAGGCGCTCGCCCACGAAGCGGTCCAAAGCCCGCAGCGCCTGCTCGCGCGTCACCGGCCAGGCAAAGGCGTCGAGACTGCCGGGATGGTCTGCAAAGCGCGCCTGCACCAACACAATGACCTCGCGTGTGATGGCATCGGGCGCAAACTGCGCGGGCCTGGGCACGGGGCCGGGCCCGGTCTTGGGAAAGGATTCGCGGTTGTCGGCATCGAAGTTCCACTGACCTCCTGCTGGCTGATCGCCATCCATCAGCACGCCGTGCTGCTGCCGCATGGCGCGGTAGAAATACTCCATGCGCAGCTGCTTGCGGCCGCGCGCATGGGCGGCAAAGTCGCGCACCGTGGCGTAAAAGTGGCGATCGTCGCGGAGATCCAGCGGCAGCCCTTGCGCTGCTGCTGTCGTCTTGATCGCCTGCAGCACGCGCCAGTCGCCGGGCGCGGTCATCACCAGGCGTTCGGGACGCAGTGTCTGCGCGGTGCGGAGCAGTTCCGCACCGAGATTGCCCGTGTTGGTTGGGTCGTCCAGCTGGGTGTAGTACAGGGTGCGGCCTGCTGCCCGCAACACCTCGGCGAAGTGGCGCATGGCGGCCAGAAACAGCGCAATGCGTGGCTTCGCCGACCACACATGGGTGGACTCTTCGGCGACTTCGGCCATCCATACCGCATCCTGCGCGGGGTCGAAACCGTCGAAGGCGCTGGCCCACAGATCCAGCTGATCGCCCAGCACCAGCACCAGATGGCGCAGACGGCGGGGTGCGCTATGCGTTGTCATGCAACGTCCCGACCGGGCCCTCGGCCTGGCTCCTGTTCCTGCGGCAGGCCTCGGAGCAGTAGCGCACCGCATCCCAGTTTTTCGCCCAGGCGCGGCGCCAAGTCATCGGGCGGCCACACACGGCGCAGGGTTTGCTAGGCAGCGCCGCCTTGTTGCCTTTGTGCGCAGAGCGGGCCGCGCTCATTCAAACAAGTCCCGTTGTATGGGCACCGCCGCCTGCGCCGTGCGCAGCCGCGGCGCGCGGCGTGGCTGGCCGCTGTGCGGCAGGCCGCTCTTGCGCGAACCGTGCCGCTCCAGCACCACTTGCGCCTCTTCGCGGGCTGCAGGGCTTTGGCGGATGGCATACACCCGGTCCTTGGCCCGCTTGACTGCGGCGCGCTCATCGACGATGGGCGGCGGGTAATCCGGCGTGCCCCACTCCGGCACCCAGCGGCGGATGAACACACCCTGCGGGTCATGGTCGATCTGCTGTTTGGCCGGCGAATACACCCGCAGGGTGTTGATGCCGGTGGTGCCCGACTGCATCTGCATCTGGCTCCAGTGGATGCCGGACTCGAAGTCGAGAAACTGCCGCGCCAGATGCAGCCCCGGTTCGCGCCAGTGCAGCCATAGGTGATACGCGGCGAAACTCACCAGCATGGCGCGCATGCGGAAGTTGAGCCAGCCGGTGGTGTTCAGACAGCGCATGCAGGCATCCACCATGGGAAAGCCGGTGCGCCCTTCGCGCCAGGCGTCGAAGTGCGCGCGGTTGAATTCCGCTTCGCGCAGACCGTCGTACGCGCTGGCGAAGTTGTGAAATTCGATGTCCGGCTGATCTTCGAGTTTTTGCATGAAATGGCAATGCCAGCGCAGCCGTCCGGCAAAGCCGCGCAGGTGATAGGCAAGGCCGCGTTGCAACGCATCGTCGTTTTGCTTGAGTTCCGCAAGACGCGCTTCGGTGGCCTGGTGCACCTGCCGCATGGACAGCGTGCCGAAGGCCAGATGCGCACTCAGCCGAGAGCAGCCCGTCTCGGCGCTCAGCGGGCTGGACAGATCGCGGCGGTAGTGGACGCCACGGTGCGACAAAAAACTGTGCAGACTGGCAGCTGCGGCCTGCGCGCTGGCCTCGGGCGTGGACCGCGCGGCGGGCAGGCCGAGTCTGCGCAGAGAAGGAAAGTCTCCAGCCTCCAGCGCCGGGGTTGCCCGGAACCGCTGCGGAGAGGCGTGGATCGGTGCATCCATGCGCGTCTGCCAACGCGCTGCCCAGCCGCTGCGGTGGCGCAGGCGGCGTACCACGCCGTTTTGCGGCCATTCCTGCCAGATCACACCCTGCTCGTGGCACCACTGCGCCACCCGCTTGTCGCGTGCATAGCTCCAGCCGGGGCCGGTTTCTTCGTGGCTCAATAAATGGGTGAAAGCCACCGCTCGGCGGATGGCGGCAAACACTTGCGGCAGTTCGCCAGTGCGCAGCAGCAACGGCATCCCCAGTGCGGCAAGTTCTGCGCGCAGCGCCATCACCGCATCAGCGGCAAACTGCACGTGCTGGGCATCGCACTCCGGGCTCGCAATCCACTCGGGTTCGATCACATAGAGTGCCAGCGCGCCATCGCACTGCGCGGCCGCATGCAGCGCGGCGTGATCGCGCACGCGCAGATCCCGTTTGAACCAGACGAGGGCGAGAGTGGACATGGGCTGATGATGCCATGCCCCTCTTGCAGCGCGTAGCGCAGCGCCCATTTCCACGATGGCGTCTATGGACATCCGCGCGGTTCAAACCCCCGCCGCAACCACTCCGCGTACGCTATTAACTACAGCCAGCTGTTGTGCGCGCTGCAGATCGCCCTTCAGCAGCACTCGCTCGCGCACCGCACCGCTGTCGATCAGCCATTGCCGCGCCACGCCGGGCAGCAGGCCGCTGTGCAGCGGCGGTGTCCACCACGCATCGTCCAGCCGCAGCAGCAGCGAACTGCGTGCACCTTCGCACAGCTCGCCACGCGCGTTGCAGAACAGTTGATCGAACGCGCCCTGCGCTTCTGCGGCGCGCCACGCTGCGTCATAGCGGGCGCGGTGGGTGGTCTTGTGGCGCAGGAACAGGTCGGTGGAATCGAGCGTATCCGCCGCCAGCAGCAGGCGCACCGGCTGCTGCGGCGCGGTCGGCATGGGCTGCACGTCCAGTTCCCAGGCGCCGGATTTGCGCAGCACCAGCCGGGTCCGCCAGGGCGCGGGAGCCAGCGCGGCGCAGGCTTGCTGCCACGGGTCATCGGCTGTGGGCGGCGGCGCCTGTGCAACGTCGTTCAAGGCCGTATGTGCCTGCGCCAGCGCCTGCCGTAACGTCGGCAGATCGCAGGCAAAACCGAAAAACGCCGCCGACCGCGCCAGCCGCGCCAGATGCCGCTCGATGCGCGCGGACTGCTGCGGCCACAGCGCGGCGAAGGTTTCGATCAGGCCGAAGCCGGGGTCGTGCGCGGTGACAAAACGCAGCTTGTCCCAGCACTCCTGCCACTCGGCGGCGGGGTCGGAGTCGATCACGATGCCGCTGCCCACGGCCAGACGCAGCGCGCGGGTACCCGCCGCCTCGCCCCCGAGCTGCAAGGCATCGTCCAATTCAAGGGTGCGGATGGGCACGCTGAACACGGCCAGCGGCCCCTGCGCAGCGCTGCGCGGGTCGATGAAACCCAGCGCCCCGGTGTAGAGCCCGCGCGGCGCAGCTTCCAGCTGGCGGATGATGTCCATGCTCATGCGCTTGGGCGCGCCGGTCACAGATCCACAAGGAAACAGCGCGGCGAACACGTCGACCCAGGCGCGCTGCCCGGCGCGCTCGTCCACCGTGGCCTGCACGCTGGAGGTCATCTGCCACACGGTCGGATAGGGTTCGACGGTGAATCGCTCGGGCACGCGCACCGAGCCCGGCACGGCCAGGCGGCCCAGATCGTTGCGCAGCAAATCAAGGATCATCAGGTTCTCGGCGCGGTTCTTGGGGTCGGCAGCCAACGCCAGCGCGGCCTGCGCGTCGGCCTGCGGCTCTGTCAAGCGCGGGGCCGTGCCCTTCATCGGCCGTGCCCGCAGCACGCTGCCATCGCGCGAAAAAAACAGTTCGGGAGAAAAACTCAAGACCCAGCGCGCGCCGAGCTTTGCCAGGCAGGAATAACGCGTGGGCTGCGCCTGCCGCAGCGCGGCGTACAGCGCCAGCGGGTGGCCATATGCCAACCCGCGCAGCGGCCAGGTGAAGTTGATCTGGTAGCTGTCGCCCGCCTGCAGATGCGCGGCGATGCGCGCAAGGGCTGCGGCGTAATCCGCCTCGGTGAGGCCGGCCTGCAGGTGCGCCACGCCGCAGGGCTGCTCCGCCTGCGGCGCGGGCAAGGTGGCAAGCTGCGCCTGCAGCCATTGCGCCACGCTGCCCGCGCTCAGCGGCACGGCGGCTGAAAAAGCCAGCGCCTGCACCAGAAGCTGTGCCTGCGCGTCTCCATCCTGCACAGGCAGATCGGCCAAGACCCGCGCCGCCTCATAGGCGACGAACAGCGCCACCTGCCGCCCTTGCGACAGCTCGGCTTCAAGCCGCGCAAACGCCGATGCGACGTGCGCCTCTCCCACAGCCTGCCACTGCGCCGCGGCGCCGCTCAACAAGCGGCTCGTGGGCCGCGCGGCACTGGCCTGCGCATCATCGAACAACACAAAATCCTGCATCAGTCGCTGCATCGGCTCGTCTCGATCCGCAGGGAAAACCCCTGTGCTCCAGCCCCTACAAATGCGACGTTTTGCCGCATGAATTCCTCTACTGCGCGAAATAGATTGTGAGGCTTCGATCTCTCATCACATTTTGTCATCATGCCGTTCTCATCCCCCAAACACCTCGCCCCAACGGGTCTGGCCATCGCTTTGTCCTCCTTGTTCAGCCCGCTGGCCGCGCAGGCCGCGGACAGCGCCAGCGCCCTGCCCGCGGTGACGGTCAGCGCCAGCAGCCTGCGCGACTTCGCCACCAGCGCCACCACGCTGGAACCCACCCCGGCGCAACGCGCCGGCACGACCGACACCGCCAGCCTGCTCAACCAGGTCGCCGGGGCCGCAGTGGTGCGCAACGGTGCGCTCACCGGCATTGCCGAGCTGCGAGGGCTGATGGGCGACAACGTCAACGTGCAGGTCAACGGCATGACCATCACCCCGGCCTGCCCCAACCACATGGATCCGCCGCTGCACTACATCACCCCGCAGACCCTGGGCACGCTCACGGTGTATCCGGGCATCGCCCCGGTCAGTGTGGGAGGCGATCATATCGGCGGGACCATCGTGGCCACATCCGCGCCACCGCAGTTCGGCGCGGGCGGTGGCCTGTCCATGCGCGGGCGGATCGACGCGGCGGCAGACAGCGCCAACAACGGCAGCAGCCTGCTGCTCGGCGCCACCGCCGCCAACGACCGCATGAGCCTGGGCTACACCGGCCAGTGGCTCAACGGCGGCAATCTGCGCTGGCCCGGCGGCACCGTGGCCGATACCGGCTACCACGCGCTCAACCATGAGCTCGCCTTCGGTCTCAAGCTGCCGAACGACGGCCTGCTGCAACTCGACGCCAGTCAGCACCGCACCCGCAATGCCGGCACCCCGGCGCTGCCCATGGACATGATCGACGACAAGGCCGACAGTTACGGCGCCCGCTACGTCGGCAGGCTCGGCGCGGGCACCCTGGCGGTCAAGGCCTATCGCCACACCATCGACCACCTGATGGACAATTACAGCCTGCGCAAGGTCATGCCCGGCGGCGTGGCCATGCAGGCCCCGGCCACCAGCACCGACAAGGGCACCGCTATCGACTACACCCTGCCCGACGGCGCCAACACCTGGCGAGGCGGTCTCAGCTGGCATGGCAACGACTTCCAGGCCTATTCGCTCGCGGCCAGCGGCATTCCGACGAGCAAGCGCGACAACATCACGCCCTCCACCCGGCGCCACCTCGGCGCCTATGGCGAATGGGAACGTGTCTGGACACCGCAGTGGGACACCCGTCTGGGCCTGCGCGCGGACCAGATCAAGACCAACTCCGCCCCCGTCACCGCACTGGGTATGGCCCCCAACGCCGTGACTCTGGCCGATCAGGCCAAATTCAACGCGGCCAATCGCGCCCTCACCGACAACAACTGGGACATGGTGCTGCAGACCCGCTTCAAGGCTTCTGACACCCTGACCTATACCGCAGGCATCGCCCGCAAGATGCAGTCGCCCAGCCTGCTGCAACGCTATTTGTGGAGCCCCGCCAACGCCAGTGCCGGCATGGCAGACGGCCGCACCTACCTGGGCAGCCTGGCACTGCGCCCCGAAGTGGCCGATACCATCGACCTCGGTGCCGACTGGCGCGGCACTGGCTGGCGTATCGCCCCTTCGGCCTACTACAGCCGCGTGCACGACTACATCCAGGGCACGCCCATCGCCCGCAAGGACGCCGCAGGGCTGCCCGTCCTGCAATACAACAATGTGCAGGCCGAGCTGTACGGCCTCGACATGAACTGGGCGCTGGCGCTGGGCATGCCGCAGGACGTTGGCCTGGACGGCGTGGTGAGCTATGTGCGCGGCAAACGCACCGACCTGGCGGACAACCTCTACCGCATCGCCCCGCTGCGCGCCACAACCAATCTGCGCTACGCCGCCGGGCCGTGGAGCGCCAATCTGCAATGGGTGCTGGCCGCCAGGCAGGCCAAGGTCTCCGCCTACAACGGCGAAAAACCCACCGGCGGCTATGGCGTGCTCAATCTGCACGGCACCTGGCAGGCCAGTTCCTCGCTGCAACTCACCGCCGGACTGAATAATCTGTTCGACAAGAACTACGCCGACGCCCTGAGCGGGGTCAACCGCGTCTCCGGCGGCGACCTGCCCGTGGGCGACCGCATCCCAGGCGCCGGGCGCTCGGTGTTCGTCGGACTGAACGTCTCTCTGTAAGCGCCTTGCGGCCGCCCTCGCTCCCAGTCAGAAAGGAATGGCAGCGGCGCGCACGCGTTGAAATAGCATTGCTCCTTTGCTCCTGCCCCAGAAATGCGCGGCGGGCGGCATACGACAAGAGGCTTTGCTGAACATGCACACCACGCGCAGAAATTTTCTTTCCACCCTGGCCGGGAGCATGCTGCTGGGCGCTGCGCCGGTGCATGCGCGGCAGCTTCCCGTCGTCAAACTCGCCTTCATCGACCCGCTGACCGGCCCCTTCGCCGCCATCGGCCAGAACCAGTTGCAGAGCTGGCAGTTCGTGGCCGATCGCGTCAATCGCGGCAACACCGCCGGGGTGCGTTTCGAGATCGTGCCCTTCGACAACAAGGGCGCGGTGCAGGACACGGTGAATGCACTGCAGGCCGCGACCGATCAGGGCATCCGCTATGTGCTGCAGGGCGACGGCTCGGGCGCGGCGCTGGCGCTGTCCAAGGCCGTGAGCCGCCACAACACGCGCCACCCGGGCAAGGAGGTGGTGTACCTCAACTACGCCGCAGTCGCTCCGGAGCTGACCGGCAGCGACTGCAGCTTCTGGCATTTCGCGCTGCAGCCCAGCGTGCCCATGACCCTGCAGGCCATGACGGACGACATCCGCAACCGCCCGCAGATCAAGCGCGTCTACCTCATCGAGCAAGACTATTCCTTCGGTCATCAGGTGGCCAAATACGCCCGGGAGATGCTCGCGCTCAAGCGCCCGGACATCCAGATCGTCGGCGAGGACTATGTGGCGCTCGGGCAGGTCAAGGACTTCTCACCTTACATCGCCAAGGCGCGGGCGGCCAAGGCGGATTGCGTCATCACCGCCAACTGGGGCCCCGATCTGACCCTGCTGATCAAGGCCGCGCAACAGGGCGGGTTCAAGGCCGATCTCTACACCTTCTACGCCAGCAGCCTGGGCGCGCCCAGCGAAATCGGCCCGCACGATGCCGGCCGCGTGAAACTGGTCTATTACAGCGAGCCCAACCTGCCCGGCACGCTGCAAAGCCTGCAGAAAGGCTTCCGCGACAAGTACCAGCAAGACTTCTCCGTGCCCGTCACCTATACCGGCCTGCTGCTGCTCACCGCCGCCATGACCAAGGCGCACAGCATCGACCCGATCAAGGTCGCCAGCGCCATGGAAGGGCTGACTTTCCACACCTTCAACGGCGAGGTGACGATGCGCGCTGCCGACCATCAGTTGCTCCAGCCCATCTATGTCAGCACCTGGCAGCCGGTCTCTGCAGACTTTCCTTACAACGTCGAGCACACGGGCTACACCTTCGCCCTAGAGCACAACTACCCGCCGGCGCAAACCACCCTGCCCGCGCAGTGCACCATGCAGCGCCCGCTGACCACCGAGGTCTATCCCGTCAAGCCGCCCAAAGTCCGGGCGAGCGCGGTAGGCGGGGCGACATAAGCGGCTGGCCATCAGTCCGTCCGCTGCCCGTGGCGTAAAAAAGCAAATGCGCGCATGGAAGCTCTGCTGCTGTCCGCCCTCAACGGCCTGAGCTACAGCCTGCTGTTGTTCCTGCTGGCCAGCGGGCTGACACTGATTTTTTCGCTGCTCGGCGTGCTCAATTTCGCGCATGGCAGTTTCTACATGCTCGGCGCCTACCTCGCCTGGCAGAGTGGGCAATGGCTGGGTTTCTGGGGCGGGCTGGTGCTTGCGCCCATCGGCGTTGCCGCGGTGGCGACGCTGTTTGAACTCAGCGTGCTGCGGCGCGTGCGAACGCGGGGCCATCTGCCGGAACTGCTCGCCACCTTCGCGTTTGGCGTGGTGCTGGTGGAAGCCGCGCGGCTGCTGTGGGGCAGCGCGTCCGTGCCCTACGCCATTCCCGCCGCATTGCAGGGAGGACTGTTTCGGCTGGGCGGACTGGAGTTCCCGGTCTATCGCGGTTTTGTCATGGCGGTGGCGCTGGCCGCGCTCGGCGGGACCTGGCTGCTGCTCTGGCGCACGCGGGTCGGCCTGGTGGTGCAAGCCGCACTGACGCATGCGTCCACGGTGTCGGCGCTTGGGCACAATGTGCCTGCGGTGCAGACCCTGGTGTTCGCCGCCGGCGGGGCGCTGGCCGGACTCGCGGGCGCCGTGGGCGGCCCGCTGTTGATCACCGAGCCGGGCATGGCCGCGCAGATGGGGGCGTTGCTGTTTGCAGTCATCATCATCGGCGGGCTGGGGTCGCTGCGCGGGGCCTTGCTGGGCGCATTGCTGGTCGGCGAGTTGCAAACCCTGACCGTGGCCGTCCATGGCTCGCTGGCCGACGGTTTGCTGCGCCTGGGCTGGAGCGCCCCCGCTTCCTGGCCCACCGACAAAGGCATCGTGCCCAGCCTGCTGCACCTCGATCTGTCGCGCGCCGCGCCGCTGATGCCCTATGTGCTGCTGGTCGTGGTGCTGGCGATGCGGCCGCAAGGATTGACCCGCGCACTGAGCCGGGATGAGGCGCTGTGAGTCTGCCGCCAATGCTGCGACGCGGCGGCGGGCCGGTGCTGTTCGCCGCCATCATCGTCCTGCCCCTGGCCTTGCCGATCGGCAGCGTCGGCTTCAGCCTGCTGACGCAACTCGCCAGCGCCTGGCTGTTGCTGCTGTCCATCGGCGTGCTGCGCACGCGCGTGGGCCTGCTGAGCTTCGGTCAGGCGCTGTTCTCCGGACTGGCCGCCTATGCCGCCGCGCATGCGATGAACACGATCGCCACGCAGGGCTGGCCGCTGTCGTTCGCCCTGGTGCCCCTGTATGCCGGTCTGTTCGCGGCGGGTGTGGCGCTGGTGAGCGGGCCGATCAGCGTGCGGCGCGGCGGCCTGAGCTTTGCCATGATCACCCTCGGGCTGGGCGAGCTCGCGGCCCTGCTAGCGCCCATGCTGCAGGGGTTTTTCGGCGGCGAGGGCGGCGTGTCCACCGACCGCACTGCCGGGCCGGTCTGGCTGGGGCTCGACCTGCTGTCGCAACGCCAGGTCTATGGCGTGAGCGCGGCCTATGTGCTGCTGGGCGCAGCCTTGCTGCGCTGGATCGATGGCACGCGACTGGGCCTGCTGGCGGGCGCCGTGCGCGACAACCCCCTGCGCGCGGCAGTCAGCGGCATCGCGCCGCACCGGGTGCGGCTGCAGATTCTGCTCGTCAGCGCGTTTCTTGCCGGTCTTGCAGGCGCGCTGCAAACCCTGCGGATCGAACAAGTGAGCGCCGGTTCGCTGAGCCTGCAGCAGTCCAGCATGGCCCTGCTGTTCAGTCTGGCGGCGGGCAGTGGAACCGTTTGGGGCGCGCTGCTCGGAGCAGGGCTGATGGTGGGCGGCGAGGTCATGCTGGCCGCGGTGTCGCGGGCCTGGATGCTGTATGTGGGACTGGGATTTCTGTGCCTCGTGATCTGGGCACCGCAAGGGCTGGCCGAGGTGTTGCGCAGCCTGTCCAGCCGCCTGCGCGCCGCGCACCAGCCCGACCTGCTCTGGGGACTGGCCGCACTGTTGCTGTGCGCGGCCCTGTCCATCATCGGCCTGAGCAGCCTGATCGAACTGCTCTACGCCGTGCGCCAGCAACTGCTGGGCGGCAGCGCGATGTCGCTTTATGGCCTGAATCTGCAGCCGCACAGCGTGGATGTCTGGGTGGGCGCCGCCCTGCTGACTGCCACCGGCCTGGGCCTGAGCGCCCTGGTGGGGCGCGCAGTTGCGCTGCAATTGCGCGCCAGCGGAACACGGCCATGAGCACGCAGCAACCCGCACCGTTGCTGGCTCTGCAGGGCGTGCACTGCGTGCTTGGCGGCCAGCCTGTCCTCACTGACCTGAATCTGCAGGTACAAGGCGGTGAGCGTGTGGCCGTCATCGGCCCCAATGGCGCGGGAAAAACCACGCTGTTTCAGGTGATCAGCGGCTTGCGGCCCTTGCACGCCGGCAGTGTGTGGCTGCGTGGACGGCGCATCGACCGTCTGAGCCCGCCGCAGATCGCCCGCGCCGGGGTGGGGCGCAGCTTTCAGACGCCGCAGGTCTTCGGGCACCTGAGCGTGGCCGACAATCTGCGCTGCGCGCTGCTGGCGCATGCTGGCAGCAACGGGCTGCGGCGGCTGGCGCGCGACACCGCACTGGAACAGGACACCGCGGCCTGGCTGCACGCCCTGCAACTCCAGGCGCTGGCCAGCGCGCGCGCGCAGCACCTCGATTACGCCAGCCTGCGCGCACTCGAACTCGGTCTCGCACTGTCGGGCAAGGCCCCTCTGCTGCTGCTCGACGAGCCGACGGCCGGCATGAGCCGGGCGCAGGCGGGCGAGATGCTCGATCTGATTCTGCAGGTCTGCCGCGACCGCACCCTGCTGGTGATCGAACACGACCTCGACGCCGTCTTCCGCCTGGCCAGCCGCGTGATCGTGCTGCACCAGGGCCGCGCGCTGGCCGACGGCACGCCGCAGGACATCCGCGCCGACGCGCGGGTGCAGGCGGTCTATCTGGGACTGGCGCCATGACGGCACCGCTGCTGCAGGTGCGCGATCTGCGCGGCGGCTATGGCCCGGTGCGGGTGCTGCGCGGGGTCGATCTGCAGGTGCATGCGGGCGAGCTGGTGGTGCTGCTGGGACGCAATGGCAGCGGGCGCAGCACCCTGCTCAAGGCGCTGATGGGACTGATTCCCGCCACTGGCGCGGCGCAATGGGCAGGCCGTGACCTCCTCGCCCTGCCCACGCACCAGCGCGCCCGGCTGGGGCTGGGCTATGTGCCGGAAGGGCGCGACATCTTCCCGCATCTGAGCGTGCGGCAAAACCTGCGCCTGGGCGCCAAACCGGCTGCGGGCAAAGCGGCTGCAGCGTGGGATGAAACGCGCGTGCTCACCCTGTTTCCGGCACTTGCCGCGCGTCTGCGCACACCAGCCCTGGCCCTGTCGGGTGGAGAACAGCAGATGCTGTCCATCGCCCGGGCGCTGATGGGCAACCCCCAGGTGTTATTGCTCGATGAACCGACCGAAGGCCTGGCACCGCAGCGCGTGGCGGCCACGGTGGCGCTGCTCGGTCAACTGCGCGCCGGCGGTCTGGGCCTGCTGCTGGTGGAGCAAAAGCCGTGGGCGCTGGAGCTGGCGGGCCGCGTCGTCGTTCTTGGCGATGGGCAGGCGCGGTTCAGCGGCGCGTCTGCCGATCTGCCGCACGATATTTCAAAAACGTGGCTTTGAGGCTGCGGCTTTTTTCGCTGCCGCGGCGCGCAGGCGGCGGGCACTCATCGGATCGACCTGCAGCGGACGGCACAGGTCGATGCGGTCGCCCTCCTGCAGGATGTGATGCGGCAGTACGCGCTGGCCGTCCACGCCCCAGCGCACATCGAGCGTCGCCAGTTCGGGGTGCGCCGCGCGCAGGCCGCTGGCCAGCACGGCCTGCTCCGCCGTTGCTCCGGCGGGCAGGCGCACCTCGCGCAAATCCGGCTCGCCGGTCTCGGGCGCGTAAAACACGGCGATGGTGATGTCCTGCGCCTGAGGGCCGTCAGCGTGGCCCATAGACCTGCTTGGCGCGCTGCACGAAAGCATCGACAAAACTGCTGGCAATATGGTTGAACACCGGACCGATGACCTTTTCCACCAAAAAGTTGGAGAACTTGTAATCGAGCAGGAACTCGACCTTGCACGCCTTGCCATCGGCCAGCGGGTTGAACACCCAGCGCCCATGCAGCGCCGAGAACGGACCGTCCACCAGCCGCATGCGCACTTCCTGGCCCGGCACATTGATGTTCTGCGTGGTGAAGCTCTGGCGGATGCCCTTGAAGTCGATGGTCACGCTGGCGCGCACCGTGTCGCCCTCCAGCGTCTGCATCGTGGCCCCGCCGCACCAGGGCAGAAACTGCGGATAGGACGGCACGTCGGTGACCAGGTCGTACATTTCCTGCGGGCTGTACCAGATGAGGACGGATTTGTGAACCTGGGGCATGGACGAGGTGCGCGGATCGAGGGTTCTTAGAATGACGGGATTGTATTGAGGGCCGAACGCCCCACATTTCCCGCATGAGCATCGCTGAAAACCGCAAGGCCCGCTACAACTACTTCCTCGAAGACCGCTTCGAGGCTGGCATCGTGCTCGAAGGCTGGGAGGTCAAGTCCGTGCGCGCGGGGCAGGTGCAGCTCACCGATGGCTATGTGGTCATCCGCGATGGCGAGCTGTTTCTCATCGGCATGAACGTCGTGGCGCTCAACAGTGCGTCCACCCATGTGCGCCCCGACGCCGCGCGCACCCGCAAGCTGCTGATGCACAAGGACGAGATCCGCAAGCTCATCGGCAAGGTGGAACAGCGCGGCTACACCCTGGTGCCCATCAATCTGCACTTCAAGGGGGGCCGGGTGAAGCTCGACCTCGCGCTGGGCAAGGGCAAGAAAGATCACGACAAGCGCGACACCGAAGCCAACCGCGACTGGCAGCGCGAAAAAGCGCGCATCATGAAAACGCGCTGAGGCTGCCAAGGCGGCCGCGGTCTGCGCTGCGCTCTATGCCGCGCCGATGCCCGCAACCAGGCTGCCTGCAGGAGCGGTGGTCTTCTGCGCCGCGGTGAAGTCGAGCATGCGCTGCACCGGCAGACGGGCGCGTGCGGCCAGTGCGGGGGCGAGAGTGATGGCGTTGTCGCCACTCTCCAGCACCCGGGCCAGACCAGCGAGACTGTTCATCGCCATCCACGGGCAATGCGCGCAGCTCTTGCAGGTGGCGGCATTGCCTGCGGTCGGCGCGGGAATAAAGATCTTGCCGGGGTTTTGTTGCTGCAGGGCGTGAAACATGCCGGCGTCGGTGGCGACGATGAATTCAGTCGCGTCGAGCCTGCGCGCCGCCTTGAGAATCTGCGAGGTCGAGCCCACCACGTCGGCCAGGGCCACCACGGCGGCCGGGCTTTCCGGGTGCACCAGAACGCGGGCGTTTGGCCGCTCGGCCTTGAGCAGTTCGAGTTCCAGCGCCTTGAATTCGTCATGCACGATGCACGAGCCCTGCCACAGCAGCATGTCCGCGCCGGTTTGCTGCTGGATATAGCCGCCCAGATGGCGGTCGGGCGCCCAGAGGATTTTTTCGCCGCGGGCGTGCAGATGCGCCACGATGTCGAGCGCGCAGCTCGATGTCACCACCCAGTCGGCCCGTGCCTTCACCGCCGCGCTGGTGTTGGCATAAACGACCACGGTGCGGTCGGGATGGGCATCACAAAACGCGGCGAACTGCGGCGCCGGGCAGCCCAGATCGAGCGAGCAGTTGGCATCGAGATCGGGCATGAGCACGCGCTTGTCCATCGACAGCATCTTGGCGGTCTCGCCCATGAAGCGCACCCCGGCGACGACCAGTGTGCTGGCGGGGTGGCGGGCGCCGAAGCGCGCCATTTCCAGCGAGTCGGCCACCAGTCCGCCAGTCGCCTGCGCCAAATCCTGCAGATCGGGGTGGGTGTAGTAATGCGCCACCAGCGCGGCATCGTGCGCGCGCAGCAGCGCCGCACAACGCTCCATCAGCGCGCTGCGCTGCGCTGGACTGGGCTCCGCAGGAACGCGCGCCCAAGCCTGCGCGGAGCCGGTAACCGGGCTGTCGAATGCGACGGGAAAGGTGGCGGACATGCGGACTTCCTTTTGAATGAATGCGCAACGAATCAGAGGGCGGCGAAGCGCATCGACAGATCGACGGCCTGCACGTCCTTGGTCAGCTTGCCCACAGAGATGCGGTCGACTCCGGTTTCTGCAATGGCGCGCACCGTCTGCAGGTCCACCCCGCCAGAGACTTCCAGCACGGCGCGCTGCCCCGTGAGTTGCACCGCCTCGCGGAGTTGACCCAGGGACATATTGTCCAGCAGCACCATGCGGGCGCCTGCGCGCAGGGCTTCGTCGAGCTGGGCCAGGGTTTCCACCTCGATCTGGATGAACTGCGCCTGCGCGGCCACCGCCTGCGCACGCTGCAGCGCCTGCGCCACCCCACCTGCGGCAGCGATGTGGTTTTCCTTGATCAGCACTGCGTCGAACAGGCCGATGCGGTGATTCATTCCGCCGCCCACACGCACCGCGTATTTCTGCGCAAGCCGCAGGCCCGGCAGGGTTTTGCGGGTATCGACAATCTGCGCCCGTGTGCCTCGTACCGCATCCACATACTGCGCGGTGCGCGTAGCCACGGCGCTGAGCAGTTGCAGGAAATTGAGCAAAGTGCGCTCGGCGCTGAGCAGCGCGCGTGCATTCCCCCTCAGTTCCAGAAAGACGGCATCAGCTTCCAAATGCGCGCCTTCTGGCGCCAACCACTCCAGATGTGCCGATGGGTCGAGCGCCCGCACGCAGGCGTTGGCCCACGGTGCGCCACACAGCCGCGCGGCCTCGCGGCTGCGCACCGCTGCACTCGCGACAGCGTCCGGGTCGATGAGCGAGGCGGTCAGATCGCCCGCGCCCAGGTCTTCCTCCAAAGCCCGCCGCACATCGCGGGCCGCCAGGGTGTGCACATCCATCATGGTGTTCGCGCCTTTCGTCGATACAGGCTGAAAAGCATTGCAGTTTAGGCGGATTGGCAAACCGCTCCGGCTGGTGCGGATGCATCGAGTTGTCGCTGAATTGGCACACATCGCCACTGCATCTGCGACAGATTGCCGCAGTTTTGTGCGCTGCAAAAATCGACATTCCGCAATGAAGACTGGAAATTACTAGGGTTTGTCCTAGTTATCACGGTGAATTCCCTATATTGACAAGGCTATATCAGTATTCGCTAATATTGAGCCAGATCAATGAAAGCCCGCCATGGAAACCACTTTAGCCAGCCCCCCAACGACCACGGCGATTCCTCTCGCCACTTTGCGTAAAACCTTGTCGCGCAACAAGCAGCCAGAAAGCAGCCGTATGGCGCACGCCGAGGTCGTCAACGCCTGGCGCGGCGCGTCCGACTGCCGCAATTGCGGCGTGCGCCGCATAGCCCTCTTCGGCGCGCTGCGCATGGAAGACTTTGACACCTTCCATCAGGTGATCGACGACATGCAATTCGCCGCTGGGCAGCAGTTGTTCAGCGAAGGCCAGCGCGGCGATTGGCTCTACACCATCAAGACCGGCTATGTGAAACTCGAGCGCGTGCTGCCCGACGGCACCCGGCGCATCACCCGGGTGGCGCGCCGCGGCGATCTGATCGGGCTGGAGTGCTTCATCCACGAGCCGTATATGCACCATGCCTCGGCCATTGGCGCGGTGCGGGTGTGCCGCATTCCGGTGGAAGTCATCCGCAAAATGGAAGAGCAGGTGCCCAATCTGCGGCAGGAATTCCTGGAACGCTGGCACCGCGCGCTGCGCGACACCGACGAATGGGCGCTGCTGCTGGGCTCGGGCGCCATTCCGGCGCGCATGGCGCGGTTGCTGCTCAAGCTCGCCGACCCGGAGCTCAACGACACCATCACCCTGCCCAAGCGCAGCGACCTGGGCGCGATGCTTGGCGTGGCACTTGAAACCGCCAGCCGCGTGATTGCCCAGTTCGAGCGCGACCAATTGCTCGAACACGTTGGCCCGCGCCTGTTCCGCATCAACCGCCCGGCCCTCGGCCTGGTCGCACAGCCCGAACGCGCGGCCTGAAGCAACCCGGCCCATTGATCAAGCCGCCGCCTTCATCCCCACAGGACTCAGCGGCGCCTCCATCCTTGCAGCTTGGGCACAACCTTCGGAAGACTCCGGGGTTGTGCCTTATTTTTTGGCGCTCTGCGCCTGAAGCCAGGCGGTGATGGGCTGCCACTGCTCCAGGTCTTTGGCCGCCTGGCTGGGCGGCAGATCCCACAGTGTGAGGCCATGCGCGGCCATTTGCGGGTACAGCGTGGTCTGGCGCAGAGTGGTCAGCATGGGCAGGCCGCTTTGCGCGACGAAGGCCTGCAACTGTTCGGCGGCATGGGTGCGCGGGTCGATGCGCACGCCCACCAGGCCCACATCGAACCCGTGTTTTTCGCGGGCGTCACGCAGCTTTTCCAGAAAGTCCTGGGTGGCGTAGATGTCGAAAATCGAGGCGGACAGCGGCACCAGCACTTTGTCGGCCTGTTTCATCACATCGTTCAGCCGCCAGCCGTGCAGCCCGGCGGAGGTGTCGATGACCGCATGCGTGGTGCCCCTGGGCGGTTTGGCGATGTAATCAAAGCTCATCTCCCAGGTGTCGATGCGGGGCAGCGCCGCATCGCGCAGCGACAGCCACAGCCTCGCCGATTCCTGCCGGTCGGAGTCGCCCAGCATGACGTGATGGCCTTGGCTGGCGAAAAATCCGGCAATCTGCGTGGAAAGGGTGGATTTGCCCACCCCGCCCTTGGGATTGGCGACAACGATGACCGGCATGGCGCAGCCTTTCTGTTCTGGTAACGGTGGCAAGGCAGAAATTACCAGAACCGGCGCACGAACTCCACGTCGTCACGGCGCCTTCGCTATGCGATTTGACAAGCCTGCGCGAAACTCAGCCGCGGGCTGCGCGGGAACAGGGCCTTGGCGTCGCCGTAGCCGAGGTTGCAGATGAAATTCACCTTGACCTCGGTGCCTGCGAAGAACGCGGCATGCACCGCGTCGGCATCGAACCCGCTCATCGGGCCGCAGTCCAGCCCCAGCGCGCGGGCGGCGAGGATGAAATAGCCGCCCTGCAGGCTGGAATTGCGCATCGCCGTGGCGGCGATGAACTCGGGTTTGCCCGCAAACCAGTTGCGCGCGTCGAGGTTGTGCGGGAACAGCGTGGGCAACTGGTCGTAGAACGCCATGTCCATGCCGATGATGGCCGCGACCGGCGCCTGCAGAGTCTTGGCGCGGTTGCCCTCGCTCATGCACGGCGCGAGTTTGGCCTTGGCCGCTTGCGACTGCACGAACACGATGCGCGCCGGGGAGCAGTTGGCCGAGGTCGGCCCCCATTTCATCAGGTCGTAAAGCTGGTGCAGCAGGTGCTCGGGCACGGGCTTGTCCAGCCAGGCGTTGTGGGTGCGGGCTTCGTCAAACAGTTGGCGCAGGGCGCTGGCGTCGATCATGGGCATGGTGTTTCCCTTCTGGTTGCAATGGCGGAATGCTCGCTCAAAACCACTTTGTAAGCAGATGCAAGAGACGTCGTACCGCCCCTGCGGCGACAATACGATCACCATGTTCAATCCCAGCAAAGACGAGGTTCGGCAGTTCTTTCTCTCGGCCTGGCAACGGCACCAAAACGGCGGCGTGCTCACGCCGCTCGAACTCATCGCCGCCGACTGGATGGCGCTGCACCCCGAATACCACGCGGAACTGTCCGACCCGCACAGCGCCAGCCGCGACTACGCCGTGGAGCAGGGCCGCACCAACCCTTTTCTGCACCTCTCGATGCATCTGTCGATTGCCGAGCAGGTGTCCATCGACCAGCCGCCGGGCATCCGCCAGGCGTTCGAGCTGCTGCGCAGCAGGCTGGACGAACATGATGCGCACCATGTCATCATGGACTGTCTGGGCGAAATGCTGTGGACGGCGCAGCGCAGCGGCCTGCCGCCCGACGGCGCGGCTTATGTGGACTGCGTGCAGCGACGCGCCACGGCGCGCTGAGGTGGCAGAGAAACCCGCCGGAACGCCCCAAGGGTTTCTCGCTGCCTGGATGAGAACCGGGCGCAGCGCGGTTTTCGTGGTGGGCGGCTCAGCCTTCCACAGCTTCGAGCACGAGTTGCACCTGGGTGACGCCCTGCCAGGTGTTGCTCTCCAGCCGGTAGGCGATGCGCGCTTCGTCCGGCAGAAATTCGGTGCGGCCCCAGGCCACCAGATCGAACAGCGCGTTGCCGGGGGTGCCCTCGGCATCGAGCAGCCGCACCTTGGTCTTGAGGTGACGCTCCCCGATCAGCCGCTGCTGCCGCACCTGCACCCGGGCGCTGAACAAGGGCGCGGCAAAGCCCTGCCCCCAGACCTGCGCACCCAACAGCACCGCCATTTCCGGCAGCAGCCATTGCGCGGGCAGCGGGCCATCCACCTCCAGGCGGCGTTGCAGCATGGCAGGCTCCAGCCACTCACCCGCCACTTGATTCAGCGCGTGGCGAAAGCGCTCGAAGCCGTCTGCCGCCAGCGCACACCCTGCCGCCATGGCATGGCCGCCAAAGCGCAGCAGCAGGCCGGGTTCGCGTTTGGACACCAGATCGAGCGCATCGCGCAGGTGAAAGCCGGCGATCGAACGGCCCGAGCCGCGCAACGTGCCGTCTTCTGCCGGAGCGAAGACGAAGGTCGGGCGGTGCTCGCGGTCTTTGATGCGCCCGGCGACGATGCCGATCACGCCTTCGTGCCAGTTGGGCGCGAACAGGCTGATGGCCGCTGCGCCGGTGTCTGCGCCCAGATCCAGGCCGTCGAGCATGGCCAGCGCCTCGGCCTTGATGCCATCCTCGATGCCGCGCCGCTCGCGGTTGAAGCTGTCGAGCAACTGCGCCAGTTCCAGTGCGCGGGCGGGGTCGTCAGTGCTCAGGCATTCGATGCCCACGGTCATGTCGGCCAGACGGCCCGCCGCGTTGATGCGCGGCCCCAGCGCAAAGCCCAGATCGGCGCTGTTGACCCGCTCCGCCTCGCGCCCGGCCACCTGCAGCAGCGCGGCAATGCCCGGCTGCAGGCGCCCCTCGCGCATGCGCTTGAGCCCCTGCGCCACCAGCAGGCGGTTGTTGGCGTCGAGTCGAACCACGTCGGCCACGGTCCCCAGCGCCACGAGGTCGAGCAGGGCGTCCAGACGGGGCTGGTTCGCGGCGTCGAACACGCCGCGCCGGCGCAGTTCCGAGCGCAGCGCCAGCAGCACATAGAACATCACCCCGACCCCGGCGATGGACTTGCTCGGAAACGCGCAGCCTGGCTGATTGGGATTGACGATGACCTCGGCTTCGGGCAGCGTGTCACCCGGCAAGTGGTGGTCGGTGACCAGCACGCGGATGCCGTGCGCCTTGGCATGCGCCACGCCGTCCACGCTGGCAATGCCGTTGTCCACGGTGACGATCCAGTCCGGCTTGCCACCAGCATGTTGCAGCGCCAGGTCCACCACAGCGGGTGACAGTCCATAGCCGGTGGTGAAGCGGTTGGGCACCAGATAGGACACCGTGGCCCCCATCGCCCGCAGGCCGCGCAGTCCGACTGCGCAGGCCGTGGCGCCATCGCAGTCATAGTCGGCCACGATGAGCAGGCGCTCGCCGCGTGCAATGGCCTCCGCCAGCGCCAGCGCAGCGGCTTCAGCCCCCTTGAGCAGCGCGGGCGGCAGCAGGCGCGCAAGGCGCAGTTCCAGTTCCGCCGCCTCCTTCACCCCGCGTGCGGCGAACAGCTGCGCCAGCAGCGGGTGCGTGCCCGCCTCCTGCAGCCGGTGCTGGGCGCGGGGGGCGGGTTGGCGAAGCAGAAATTGCATGGCGTGATGAGTTGGAACAAAGCAGCTATTTGAACCGATCGGGACGCCCTCGCACGCTTGTCGCCTGCGCTCCTACACTGCGTGACTCATCATGCCCCGCCCCAGACTCGTCTCCGCCCTCCTGCCTACGGTCTTGCCGTGGATGACCACGCCACTGCTGCGCCCGCTGCTTCACTGGGGACTGCGGCGCAGCCTGCGCGCCCCGCGCCTGGCGCACACCCGCAGCCCAGCCGATCTGGCGCTGCCGTTCACGACTGCGCGCATTCCCAGCGCCCAGGGCAAGAGCCTGCACGCCTGGCTGATTCCGGCTCCTGCATCGGTGCCGCAACCCGGGCCGGCGCTGGTCATCGTGCATGGCTGGGGCAGCAATGCCGACCTGATGCTGCCGCTGGCTCCGCCGCTGCATGCCGCCGGACTCGCCCTGTTGTTCATCGACACCCGTTGCCACGGCGCCAGCGACGATGACACTTTTGCCTCGCTGCCACGCTTTGCCGAAGACACGGTGCATGCGGTGGATTGGCTGGCGGCGCGGTCAGACATCGACTCCAGCCGCATCGCCCTGCTCGGCCACTCGGTGGGCGCCGGCGCGGTGTTGTTGGCGGCAAGCTGGCGAGAGCGGATTACCGCCGTGGTGAGCCTGGCGGCCTTCGCCCATCCCGCCGAAATGATGCAGCGCTGGATGATCGAGCAAGACCTGCCCGACGCCGTCATCGGCCCCTACATCCTGCGCTATGTGCAGCACACCATCGGCTACCGCTTCGATGTCATCGCCCCCGTCAGCACCCTGCCGCAACTGCGTTGCCCCGTGCTGCTGATGCACGGCGAGGACGATACCGTGGTGCCCGTGGCCGACGCGCACCGCCTGCTGGCCGCGGCGGACTCCGGCAAGGTGCAGCTGCACATCGGCCCCGGCGGGCATGATTCGATGGAAGCGTTTCTGACCGTGATCGGTCAGGTCAGCGGTTTTCTGACGGAACACTGCATCCAGAGTGCCCCCCGGACCTCAACAGACCCGGCTCACCTCTCGATCTCGGGCCGCCCCCAGTAGTAGCCCTGCCCCCAGTCCACGCCGATGCGGCGCATGGCGTCGGCGGTGGCCTCGTCTTCGATGCCCTCGGCAATGGTCAGGATGCCGAGCTCGTGCGCCATGCTGTTGATCGAGCGCACCATGGCCTGTGCCCGTGCGCTGTGGGCCGCCTCGCGCACCAGTTCGGCCTCGATCTTGATGTAGTTCACCGGCAACTTGAGCACATAAAGATAGGACGAATAGCCGCTGCCGAAGTCGTCCACCGCGAGCTCGAAGCCGAAGTCGATCAGCGGCTGCACCAGCTTGCGCACGGCCTCGGCGTCGCCGATGAGCTGGCGTTCGGTGATCTCGATGACCATGGGTTTGGCCTTGCCGGTCATGTCCACGGCGCAGGCACTGCAGAAATGCTGCGCCCGGTCGAGCAGCCTTTGCACGTCTTCAGGGCGGCTGAGAAAATCGGCGGAGCAGTTGATCATGTACTTCATCGGCATGCCGGTCTGCTCCATGCGCTGGCTGCAGTGTGACATGACCTGTTTGGAGACACGCGAATCGATGCGGTGCTCCAGCCGCAGGCGGTTGGCCACGTCGATGAACTGCCCGGCGGCAATCACATCGCCGTTTTCCGCAACGAGCCGCGCAAGCGCTTCAAAGCCGGTGATCTGCCCGTCGGCCAATGACACCAGCGGCTGATAGGCCACGCGGATGCGGTCGTCCTCGATGGCGCGCTTGAGGGTGAAGCCTTGCAGGTAGTCCTGCGCCGACTTGCCCTCGAACTGCATGACCCGGTTGCGCCCGCCAGCCTTGGCGTTGTAGAGCGCGGAGTCGCACTGCCCCAGCAGCTCGGCAATGGTCAGATGGCTCTCGGGCTCCCAGGCCGAGACGCCAAAGCTCGCGGACAAGCGAAGTTCGGTGCCGCCAACCGACATGCGGGTATGCGAAATGATGTCGCGCAGCTTCTCCGCCGCGGCCCGCGCGGTCTCCAGTGAAGAATCGGGCAGCAGCACGAGAAACTCCTCGCCGCCCCAGCGCGCCACATGATCTTCCTTGCGCACACGGGTTTGCAGCAGATGGGCCACCTGCTGCAGCACGGCATCTCCTGCGGCATGGCCGAAGCCATCGTTGATCAGCTTGAAGTAATCGAGGTCGAACAGCACCAGGGCATAGCCGATGCCATGCTCGCGTGCGAGATCGTGGGCGCGCTGCAAATGCTCGTTCATGCCGCGCCGGTTGAGCAGTCCGGTGAGACTGTCCTGATTGGCGAGCCGGTACATGATCTCGGCGCGGTCACGCAGTTGTGTGCTGTCGCGTTCAGCCTGTCTGCGCACCATCCTGTAAGCCAGCGTGAGCACTGCCAGCCACAGTGCCAGAATGGTCAGTGCAGGCCAGTAGGCGCGCCAGAAATCGCGCCAGAGCAACGCGCGCGGCACGGTCATGTTCACCAGCACCTTGTATTGCGGCAAGCGCACCCAGGCGCCAAGTCGCGGGATGTCGTCCGCGTCCACCCGGCCGCTGAACACGCCGGACATGGCGCCATCCGGCGCACGCTGCGCCGCCCGCGCCAGTGCGCCCTGCCGCTTTGTGCTGTAGAAGCGCGGCAGATCGTCCGTCCTGGGCGCGGGCCAGCGGGCGAGCAGATAGCCATCCGCCCGCATCAGCGCGATGGACATGCCGGGCATGGCGTATTCCGCCGCCGCCACGGAGCGACGCCAGCGCTCGAGGAAATTATTGAGTTCCACCGGCACTGCAATCAAAAACTTCGGCTGCCCCGCGGCGCTCCTCACCATCAGCCGCAGCGGGATCACCCAGCGGTTCAGCATGGGGCCATACACCGCTTGGCTCACCTCCAGTCCCTTTGTCCGCGCCGCCTGCTCGAAGCCGGGCCAGATCTCGGGGATGCTGCGGAAATTGGGCAGTTTTCTCTCACCGGGCAGCGTGGTGGCAAACACTTGCCCACCGGGCGTCGCCAGGTTGATCGACAAGGCCTGATCGGGTCCGAGCAGACCGCGATAACGCTGCAAAAAAGGCTGAAGCTGATCGGGCGCTGTGAGCAGTTCCGGGTGCATCAGCAAGTCGTTGCCGAGGGCGGACATGATCGATTCGTAGCGGTCGAGGTACGCCGAGGTGGCATCCGCGAGAAACGCCGTTTCCACCCGCAGGGTGCTGTGCAACGTGTCGTCCTGTCGCTGCCAGTTGATCCAAGCCAGCCAAGCACCGAAAAACAGCGTGAGCCCGACCAGGCCCCAATAGCCACGGCGCAGTCGGCGTTGCATGGCCGAGCCGCCTTGCGGCGCAGGCGTCTGGGCAGGAGAAAACAGTGGGGTGGAACCAGGCATGCAACAGAAGACATCGGATGCCGGGATCCCGCACGATACTGTGCGATCTGTCCCGGTTTTTTGAACTGGGCGAAGTGTAAATGCGCCCTGTCGAAAGGCCGTGTCAATTACTGCACACTTTGGCGCCCACCCCCGCGAATGCGCGTTCACATGCCGACGTAATTCGGCCCACCGCCTCCCTCGGGCGCCACCCAGATGATGTTCTGCGTCGGGTCCTTGATGTCGCAGGTCTTGCAGTGCACGCAGTTCTGGGCGTTGATCTGCAGTCTGTCGGCGCCGTCCGGCCCCTTGATGAACTCATACACCCCGGCCGGGCAGTAGCGCGACTCCGGGCCGCCGTAGGTCTTGAGGTTGATCTGCACCGGCACCGAGACATCCTTGAGGGTGAGATGCGGCGGCTGGTTTTCCTCGTGGTTGGTGTTGCTGAGATAGACCGAGCTGAGCCGGTCAAAGGTCAACACACCGTCGGGCCTGGGATAGTCGATGCGCGGGCAATCGGCAGCCGGTTTGAGCATGGCGTGGTCGGGCACATGGTGGTGTACCGTCCACGGCGGCGACTTGATGCCGATGCGTGGCAAAAACCAGCGCTCGATGCCGGTCATCAGCGTGCCCACCAGACGGCCCTTCTTGAACCACTGCTTGAAGTTGCGCGCGGTCTTGAGCTCGGCGTGCAGCCACGACTGCTCGAAAGCCGCCGGATAGGCTGCAAGCGCATCCTGCGCACGGCCTGCGGCCAGCGCATCCGCAATCGCCTGCGCCGCCAGCATGCCGGATTTGATCGCGGCATGGCTACCCTTGATGCGCGAGGCGTTGAGAAACCCGGCCTCGCAGCCCACCAGACAGCCGCCGGGAAACACCAGCCTGGGCAAGGACAGCAGCCCGCCGGCAGTGATGGTGCGCGCGCCATAGCCCAGCCGTTTGGCACCGTCGAACAGGCCGCGGATCGCCGGGTGGGTTTTCAGCCGCTGGAACTCCTCGAACGGGCTCAGCCACGGGTTGCTGTAATCCAGCCCGATCACAAAACCAATGGCCACCTTGCGGTCATCGAGGTGGTAGATAAAGCCGCCGCCGTAGGTTGCCGGATCGAGCGGCCAACCCGCGGTGTGCAGCACCAGACCAGGCTGATGCTTGTCCGCGGCGACTTCCCAGATTTCCTTGATGCCCAGGGCGTAGCTCTGCGGGTCGCGGCCGGCGTCGAGCTGGAAATGCGCGATCAACTCCTTGCCGAGCTGCCCGCGCGATCCCTCCGCAAACACGGTGTATTTGGCGCGCAGCTCCATGCCCAGTGCGAAATGATCGGTCGGCTCGCCGTCCTTGCCCAGTCCCTGGTTGCCAGTGGCCACACCGCGCACCCGGCCCTGATCGTCGTACAGCACTCCGGCCGCGGCGAAGCCCGGGAAAATTTCGACGCCCAGTCCCTCGGCCTGCTGCGCCATCCAGCGCACCAGATTGCCCAGGCTGATGACATAGTTGCCGTGGTTCTTGAAACAGTCGGGCAGAAAGGCGGCAGGCGCCGGCTTGGCGCCCGTGTCGTTCAAGAACAGAAACTGATCGGCCGTGACCGGCTGGTTCAGCGGCGCGCCCAGAGCCTGCCAGTCCGGGAACAACTCCGTCAGCGCGCCGGGGTCCATGATGGCCCCGGACAGGATATGCGCC
>JAJXTO010000029.1 GCA_021783695.1 Pseudomonadota bacterium
CACTCCCGCAAGCCGCGCATAATGCGCGCTGCGAAGCGGGGTGGGCAGTCGCGGTGCGCTGCGCGCATCGAGGAACGTCCGGACTCCACAGGGCAGGATGACGGCTAACGGCCGTGCACGGTGACGTGACGAACAGGGCCACAGAGACGAGTAAACGCCGGGCGACCGGCGTGGACGTGAAACGCGGCAACCTCCATCCGGAGCAACACCAAATAGGCAGACGCGTCGGCGGCAACGTCGGCACAGCGCGGCCCGCGCGAGTCTGCGGGTAGGTGGCTTGAGCCGCACAGCAATGCGCGGCCTAGAGGAATGGCTGCCACGGCGAGGGTTTCGGCCCGTGCTGCACAGAATCCGGCGTATAGCCCCGCTTCGCACTTCCCCCTTGAACAGGATGAGCCTGCGGGCCGGGGCCACCCGTGCCCGGCGGCCGTCTGACCCGGCGCCATGTCAAGAGAGGCCTCAATTTCTCGAAAAGACTTTTAAGAAGACTTCTAACGTATTCATTTTTATAAGAAACTTGAATTAGTACTGGTGCCATGAACAGTATGTAAGTCCTTGTTTTGTAAAAGAAATTTCGGGTTTGCAGACTTGACCGCATGCCGCGCCATCCCCTAAAGTGGCGAATAGTGCAAAAAAGTGGGAAATAGTGCAGAGCATTGCGCAATTTCCCCGGCACCCACTGCAGCACGGCAACCGCGGGCGACTTCATGTTTATTGGCATTTCGGCACTCACACTGGACGGCAAGGGTCGCATGACCGTGCCTGCCCGGCATCGTGATTTGCTGATGGCGCGCGCCCAGGGGCGATTGACGTTGACCAAGAGCCCGGACGGCTGCCTGCTGATGTTCTCTGATGACGAGTGGACGACCTTCCGCGACAAGGTGCTGCAGCTGCCCATGTCGGCGCAGGGCTGGAAGCGCATCTACCTCGGTCACGCCACCGAGACAGAAATGGATGCGACGGGCCGGGTGTTGATTTCTCCTGAGCTGCGGCTGGCTGCGGGTCTGGAGCGCGAGGTCGATCTCATCGGCATGGGCAGGCATTTTGAAATCTGGGATCGCGCCCGGCATCAGGCGCAAGAGACGACGGTGATCGAGGCAGGCATGCCCGACGCCGTGCGCGACATTGTGTTGTGACCGTGTATGCGCCAGACCGCCCCCAGCCCCAGCGCCGAACCGGCGCACCGCACCGTGCTGCTGCACGAAGCCGTCGATCAATTGCTGACCGATCCGGACGGGGTGTATCTGGACGCCACCTTCGGCCGCGGCGGGCACAGCCGGGAAATCCTGCAACGGCTGTCGCCGCGAGGTCGGCTGATTGCCATCGATCGCGATCCGCAGGCGGTGGCTGCCGCCGCGCAGATTCAAGATTCGCGCTTCGTCATGGTGCATGCCCCTTTTGCCGAGTTCGCCCGGGTGCTGCGGGCGCAGGGCGTTCAGCAGGTGGCGGGGATGCTGTTCGATCTGGGCGTGTCGTCACCTCAGCTCGATCAGCCCGAGCGTGGCTTCAGTTTTCGCGGCGATGGGCCGCTGGACATGCGCATGGACACCAGCAGCGGCCAGACCGTTGCTGAGTATCTGGCCACTGCCAGCGTGGATGAGATTGCAACCGTGCTGAGGGATTATGGAAACGAACGGGCGGCTGTCCAGATTGCAAAGAAGATTGTGGCTCGCCGCGACGCCGGAGCGCCCCTTGCGCGCAGCAGCGAACTCGCCGCACTGGTTGCCACTGCGGTCAAAAGCCGTGAGCCGGGCCAGGATCCGGCCACTCGCACGTTTCAAGCTCTTCGGATTCATGTCAATGCCGAACTTGCGCAAATCGAAGCGGCGCTGAGCCAGGTGTTGTCGGTGCTGCAGGTCGGCGGGCGTCTGGTGGTGATCAGCTTTCATTCCCTGGAGGATGCGCTGATCAAGCGCTTCATTCAAACGCATGCCCGCCCGCCCGCGGTGGATCGCCGCCAGCCCTTCGTGCCCGGTATTTCGGCAGAGTTTGCGCCCGCTCTGAAGGAGATCGTGCGCATGCGTCCGTCCGCAGCCGAAATTCGCGGCAACGCACGTTCGCGATCGGCCATGCTGCGCGTGGCGCAACGGGTCTGATGCCGCCATGATGACCCGGATCAATTTCCTTCTGCTGTTCGCCGTGGTGCTTTGCGCCATGTCGGTGGTGCGCGCGCAGTATCAGGGGCGGCGGACGTTTGCGGCGCTCGACGTGGCACAGCAGCGCGCCGAGCAGTTGCAGATGGACAGGGACCGCCTGCAGGTGGAGTACCGCGCCATGAGCGCGCCGGGACGCATCGAGCAGATCGCCCGCACCGAGCTGGACATGCGCCCCATCACGGCGGCGCGCACCGTCTTTGTTCGGGAAGGGCAGGTCACCTTGCCGCCCTTGCAGCCCTTGCCGGTTTTGCCGCAGATGGCGCCGGACAGGAAGAGGGCGCACCGATGAAAAACCCGGCGATGCGACCGCACGCGGCACCGGCCAGTTATGGCAAGAGCCCCCTGCTCAATGTGAAGCTGCCGCCGGGTCGCGCCTGGCTGGTCAAGTGGCTGCTGTTCGCCGTGTTTGCGGCACTGGCGCTGCGCGCATTCTGGGTGCAGGTGTGGACGACGCAGTTCTATCAGAATCAGGGCGAACTGCGCTTTGTGCGCACCATCGAACTGCCGGCCATGCGGGGGCGGATTCTGGACCGCAACGGCAACATCCTGGCGTCCAGCATTCCGGCCAAGACCATCTGGGCCGACCCGACGCAGGTCGAATCGAGTGATGACAAGGTGCGCCGTCTCGCCGCGCTGCTCGGCCTGAATGCCGCCGACCTGCAGCGCAGGCTGGACTCAAACAAGCAATTCGTCTATCTCAAGCGTCAAGTCGACATCGACGTGGCGCGGCAGGTCAAGGCGCTGGACATCAAGGGCATCTATGAGTCGCCCAGCTACAAGCGCTATTACCCGGAGAGTTCGGCTGCGGCGCAGCTCATCGGTTTCTCGAATATCGAAGGTCAAGGGCAGGACGGCATGGAGCTGGCGTTGCAAGCGCGGCTGGCCGGACATCCGGGAGTGCGCAAGGTGGTCAAGGATCGCCTGGGCAATGTGATCGAGGACGTGTCGGGCGGCGTGCCTCCCGTGGACGGGCAGGACGTGGTGCTGTCGATCGACAGCAAGATCCAGTACCTCACTTACCAGGCGCTCAAGCAGTCGGTGGTGGACAACAAGGCCAAGAACGGCAGCGCCGTGGTGATCGACGCCAGGACCGGTGAAATCCTGGCGATGGCCAATTACCCCAGTTTCGACCCCAACAGCCGCAAGCGCATGACCGAGTCGGATATCCGCAACTTTGCCGTGACCGACGCCTTCGAGCCCGGCTCGGTGCTCAAGCCCATCACCCTGAGCGCGGCGCTGCAGGCCGGCATCATCACCCCCACCACGGTGTTTCATACCGCGCCAGGCTGCCAGCAGTTTTACGGCGCCAACATCTGCGATGACAGCGACAACGGCAACATCGAACTGCCGCAGGTCATCCAGTATTCGAGCAACGTCGCCACCTCGCAGGTGGTGAGCAAGATGTCGGCGCAGGTGCAGTGGGATATGTACACCGCCGTGGGTTTCGGCCAGAAGCCGCAGATCGAGTTTCCTGGCGCCACCAGCGGACTGATGCGGCCGATGAAGCGCTGGCGCCCGATCGACCGCATCACCATGGGCTTCGGCTATGGCCTGGGCATTTCCACGCTGCAACTGGCACATGCCTATCTGGTCTTTGCTGACCGTGGCCGCATCTTTCCGGTCACCTTGTTCAAGCACGACGAGGCGCCCGAAGGCGTGCAAGTGGTGTCGCCCACTGTGGCGCGCGAGATGCGCGGCATGCTGGCGCTGGTGACCCAGCCTGGCGGCACCGCCCCGGCGGCGGCGGTGCCCGGCTACTCCACAGGCGGCAAGACTGGCACGGCGTGGATCGCTAAAAACGGCAAGTACGACAAGAAGCTGTTCCGCGCCCAGTTCGTCGGCCTCGCGCCGATCAATCATCCCGTGCTGGTCATGGCGGTGTCGGTCGATCAACCCACGGGGGGCAAGCATTTCGGCGGACAGGTCTCGGCGCCGGTCTTCGGCGCCGTGGTGCCGCAGGCCCTGCGCATCCTGGGGGTGCAACCCGATCTGCCGGTCAAGCCCGATCTGGTTCCGGCGCAGACCGCGCAAGCCTTGCAACTGCCCGCTGGCCGGGCGGTGAAGGGGGGCGCATGAATGCGGCACTGAAAACGGCCGATGCCGTGCTGGAGACCGTGCGCGCGATGGGGGTGCCGCCGGCCGCGGCCTGGTCCACGGACACCCGCGCCTTGGGCGCTGGCGATGTGTTCGTCGCCTGGCCGGGCGCGGCGCGCGACCCGCGCCAGTTCGTGCCGCAGGCACTGGCGGCGGGGGCGGCAGCGGTGCTGATCGAAGCCGAGGGCGCGCAGCATTTCGGCTTTTCCGACGCCCGCATCGTCGCCGTCGAAGGGCTCAAGGCGCTGGCCGGGCTTCTGGCCGCGGCGTGGTACGGCCATCCCTCGGAGGCGGTGCGTCTGCTGGCCATTACCGGCACGAACGGCAAAACCTCGTGCGCGCTGTGGACGGCGCAGGCACTGAATGCGGCCGGGCAGCGCTGCGGGGTGATTGGCACCCTGGGCGCCGGCTGGCCGGATGCCTTGCACAGTACCGGGTTCACCACGCCCGATCCGGTGCGCCTGCAGGCCGCGCTGGCGACGCTGCGCGCGCAGGGAGCGGTGTGGTGCGCCATCGAGGCATCGAGCATTGGCCTGGTTGAGCATCGTCTCGGCGGTTGCGCCATTCATGCGGCTGCATTCACCAATCTCACCCAGGATCATCTCGACTATCACGGCGACATGGCGGCCTATGCGCAGGCCAAGCAGCGGCTGTTTGCCTGGCCGGGGCTGCGCCACGCCGTGCTGAACCTCGATGACACCTTTGCCGCGCAGACCTTGCTGGCCGATTGCCGTGCGCGCGGCCTGAAGGTGCAGACCACCGCCTTGCTGACCATGGCCGACTGGCACGCCGAAGACATCGTGCAGACCGCCACCGGCCAGCGGCTGACCGTGGTGCATGACAACGTCCGCCATGGCCTGGAACTGCCGGTGCTTGGAGCCTTCAATCTGAGCAATCTGCTGCTCGTCGCGGCACTGCTGCGCACCGCAGGGCTGGGCGATGCGCAGATTCTTGCCGCGCTGCGCACCGTGCGCCCGGCACCCGGCCGGATGCAGCTGCTGGGTGGTCAGGGCACGCCGCTGGCCGTGATCGACTATGCCCACACCCCGGACGCGCTGGACAAGGCCCTGCACGCGCTGCGCCCGGTGGCTGCGGCGCGCAAGGGCAAACTCTGGTGCATCTTCGGCGCCGGTGGCGACCGCGACACGCGCAAGCGCCCGCTGATGGCGCAAGCCGCCGAAACCCTTGCAGACCGCGTGGTGCTCACCAGCGACAACCCGCGCAGCGAGGCGCCGCACGTCATTCTGCAAGACCTGCTGGCCGGTCTGCAGCAGCCCGCGCAAGCCCTGTTGGTGCAAGACCGCGCGGTGGCCATCGCCCAAACCCTGGCCCATGCCGCCGCGCATGACGTGGTGCTGATTGCCGGCAAGGGGCACGAAAACACGCAGGAGATCGCCGGACGCAAGCTCGCGTTCAGCGACGCATTTCATGCCCGCATGGCACTGGCCGCGCGCGGCGCCGGGCTGTTCAGCCTGAGCGAGGCGCAGGGCTGGATCGGTGCCGGGGCGCAGGTCATCGGGGATGCGCACACCGCGCCAGACAGCGTGCAGACCGACAGTCGCAAACTCACGCCGGGCGCGCTGTTCGTCGCGCTGCGCGGCGAGCGCTTCGACGCCCACGATTTTTTGCCGCAGGCCGCGGCCAGCGGCGCCGTGGCGCTGCTGGCCGAACGCGACGTAGCGGCCAGCGGGCTGGCCGGCATCGAAGCCACCGACTCGCGCCGCGCACTCGGCCTGCTGGCGCGCGGCTGGCGGCGGCAGCAAACCCTGCCGCTGATCGCCGTAACCGGCAGCAACGGCAAGACCACGGTGACGCAGATGCTCGCGCACGTCCTCGCCGCGTGGCAGGGCGAAGACGCACGGCTGGCCACGCAGGGCAACTTCAACAACGACGTCGGCCTGCCGCTCACCCTGCTGCGCCTGCGGCCGCAGCATCAGGCTGCTGTGGTGGAACTGGGGATGAACCACCCGGGCGAGATCGCCTGGCTCGCCAGCCTGGCCGAACCGACCGTGGCGCTGGTGAACAACGCGCAGCGCGAACATCAGGAATTCATGCACAGCGTCGAGGCCGTGGCGCGGGAAAACGGCGCAGTGATTGCGGCGCTGCCGCCACAGGGTGTGGCCGTGTTTCCCGCGGATGATGCACAGAGCGCCATCTGGGCCGATCTGGCGCAGAGCCGCCGTTGCCTGCGCTTTGCCCTGCGCGAGACCGACGCTGCGACCAGCGATGCGGAGGTCAGCGGCCTGGCCTTCTACCGGCAGGGCCAGTTGCGCCTGCAGTTGCACACTCCGGCAGGGCATGCCGAAGTCGGCCTGCAATTGCTTGGGCGGCACAACGCGCGCAATGCCCTTGCAGCGAGCGCGGCGGCTCTGGCCGCAGGCGCGCCGCTGGACGCCATCTGCCGCGGCCTGGAGGCCTTTTCCCCCGTGGCCGGGCGGCTGGTGCCCCGGCGCCTGCAACTGCCCGGCGGCAACAGCCTGCTGCTGATCGACGACAGCTACAACGCCAACCCGGATTCGGTGCGCGCCGCCATCGACGTGCTGGCCGAGCTGCCGGGCCGCGGCCTGCTGGTGCTCGGCGATATGGGTGAGGTGGGCGACAACGGCCCGGCCTTCCACGCCGAGGTCGGAGCCTACGCGGCGCAGCGCGGCATCGCGGCGCTCTGGGCGTGTGGCGATCTCACGGCGCATGCCGCAATCGCCGCGCGGGCCGCAGGCCTGGCCGAAGCGCGCCACAGCGCCGATCTGTCCGGGCTGCCGCTGCAGGCCGAGTCGCTGCGCGGCTTCGACAACATGCTGGTGAAGGGTTCGCGCTTTATGCGCATGGAGCAGGCGGTGCAGACCCTTGCCGCGCTGGTCGCAGGCAGCCAAGGCGCGTCCAGTCAGGAGGCGCACCATGCTGCATAGCCTGGCCCTGTGGCTGATGTCTCAGTCGCCCGAACTCGGCTTCTTCCGGGTGTTCAACTACATCACTTTCCGCGCGGTGATGAGCACCCTCACCGCGCTGTTCATCGGCCTGCTCGCCGGGCCTGCGGTCATCCGCAAGCTCACGGCAATGAAGGTCGGCCAGGCCGTGCGCCAGGATGGCCCGCAGACCCATCTCATCAAGACCGGCACGCCCACCATGGGCGGGGTGCTCATCCTGCTGGCCATCGGTGTGTCCACGCTGCTGTGGATGGATCTGAGCAACCGCTTTGTCTGGCTGGTGCTGCTGGTCACGCTGGGTTTCGGCGCCATCGGCTGGGCCGACGACTATCGCAAGGTGGTGTACCGCGACCCCAACGGCATGCGCTCGCGCGACAAGTATTTCTGGCAGACGCTGATCGGCGTTGCCGCGGCGTTCTATCTGGCCTTCGCCGTGTCGGGCAAGAGCAATGCCGCGGTGTGGCAACTGTTCATGGAATGGCTGCGCAGCGGCATGGCCATGCCCTTGCCGCCGGCCTCCGACCTCATCGTGCCGTTCTTCAAGTCGGTCAGTTATCCGCTGGGAGTGGCCGGCTTCATCGTGCTGAGCTATCTGGTCATTGTGGGCAGCAGCAATGCGGTCAATCTCACCGATGGTGCCGATGGTCTGGCCATCATGCCTGTGGTCATGGTGGGCAGTTCGCTGGGCGTGTTCGCCTATGTGGCGGGTAACGCGGTGTATTCCAAATACCTGCTGTTCCCTTTCATTCCCGGCACCGGGGAATTGCTGATCTTCGTTGGCGCCATGGTGGGCGCAGGGCTGGCGTTCCTGTGGTTCAACGCCTATCCGGCGCAGGTGTTCATGGGCGACGTGGGCGCTCTGGCGCTGGGCGGGGCGCTGGGCACCATCGCCGTGATCGTGCGCCAGGAAATCGTGCTGGCCATCATGGGCGGGGTGTTCGTTGCCGAAACCGTGTCGGTGATGATCCAGGTGAGCTACTTCAAGTACACCAAGAAAAAATACGGTGTGGGGCGGCGCATCTTCAAGATGGCGCCATTGCATCACCACTTCGAACAACTCGGGGTGAAGGAATCGCAGGTGGTGGTGCGATTCTGGATTGTCACCATGATTCTCTGTCTGGTCGGGCTGGCGAGCCTGAAGCTGCGATGAAGCTGCGCGATGCTTCCGTCCTTGTGCTCGGCCTGGGTGAATCCGGCCTGGCGATGGCGCGCTGGTGCGCGGCGCAGGGTGCGGTCGTGCGCGTGGCCGACAGCCGCAGCACGCCGCCCGGGCTGGCCGCACTGCAGCGCGAGCTGCCTGCGGCGCAGGTGCATTGCGGCAACCTGGGCGCCGAGCTGCTGGGCGACGCGCAACTGGTGTTGCGCAGCCCTGGCATCGCGCCGCACGCGGCCGAGTTTGCCGCCCTCGTGCAGGCGGCCACCGCGCGCGGCGTACCGCTGGCGGGCGAACTGCACCTGTTCCAGTGGGCGCTCGATGCCCTGTGTGCCGAACGCGGCTATGCGCCCAAGGTCGTGGCCATCACCGGCACCAACGGCAAGACCACGGTGACCCGACTGGCCGGGCTGATGTTGGAACGCGCCGGGTGGAGTGTGGCGGTGGCCGGCAATATCTCACCGTCCATGCTGGACGTGCTGCAGGCCCGGGTGGCCCAGGACGATCTGCCGCAGGCCTGGGTGCTCGAACTCTCCAGCTTCCAGCTCCATGGCATGCGCACATTCGCGGCGGATGCGGCGACGGTGCTCAATCTCACGCAGGATCATCTCGACTGGCATGGTGACATGACGGCCTACGCTGCCGACAAGGCCAACATCTTCGGCGGCGAGGGGAACGACCCCCACGCTCGCTCGCCCTCGCTGCCCCCCGAGGGGGCCAGCCTCGCCTTGGGGCGGCCCGGCGGCGAGGCAGCGCTGGGCGTCATGCTGCTCAACCGCGACGATCCCGCCGTGCTGGCGCTGCAGCGCCCGGGCCGCCGCCTGCGCCGGTTTGGCCTGCAGCCGCCGCAGCAGCCGGGCGACTGGGGTGTGGTGTGCGAGGGCGGCATCGACTGGCTCGCACGCGCACTCCCCGATCTGGACGCCGAAGGCGCACTGGTCACCGCCAAATCTCCTCGCCGCGGCAAGTCGGCAGCGCCGCCTGCCGCCGGGCTGACCATGCAACGCCTGATGCCCGCCGAGGCGCTGCGCATCCAGGGCGCGCACAACACGGCCAACGCCTTAGCTGCGCTGGCGCTGGGCGATGCCGTGGGCGCCCCGCTGGCCCCCATGCTGCACGCCCTGCGCGACTATCGCGGCGAACCGCACCGCATGCAGACCGTCGCGGTGATCGACGGCGTGCGCTGGATCGACGACAGCAAGGGCACCAACGTCGGCGCCACGGCCGCGGCCCTGGCCGGCATGGACACGCCGGTGGTGCTCATCGCCGGAGGCGACGGCAAGGGGCAGGACTTTTCGCCGCTGCGCGCGCAGGCCGCGCGGCTGCGCGCCGCAGTGCTCATCGGCCGCGACGCGCAGGCCATCGCCGACGCCCTGCAAGGTCTGGCACCGATCGCATTCACGCAGTCCCTGGAGCAGGCTGTGCAGCACGCCGCCACGCTGGCAAAGACCGGCGACGCGGCGCTGTTGTCACCCGCCTGCGCCAGCCTGGACATGTTCCGCAACTACGCCCATCGCGCCGAGGTGTTTGTCGCCGCAGTGCGCCAGCTGGCCGAGCAGCGCGGGCAGGTGTGGGTCGAAGGAGCCGATCATGCTTGAGCGCATGCTGCCTTTCCTCGCCCGCCGCCGCGAGAAGGCTGCAGCCGATCTGCCGGTGCGCGTGGGCCATGTGGCGCCGCGCCAGTCGCGCATGCTGGAGTATGACCAGAACCTGGTCTGGGTCACGCTGCTGCTGCTGGCCTACGGCCTGGTCATGGTGTATTCGGCCACCATTTCCTTCCACGACTCGCCGCGCTACGCGCAGTGGTCGCCGTATCACTATTTCGTGCGCGATCTGTTTTCCATCGCCGCTGCGCTGCTGGCAAGCTGGATCGTGGTGCAGATCCCGATGACCGAGTTGCAGAAATGGTCGTCACGCTTCTTCCTGCTGTCGCTGCTCGGCATCGTGCTCGTGTTGCTGCCGCATATCGGCAAGGACGTCAACGGCTCCAAACGCTGGGTGGTGTTCCCCGGTGGCCTGAACTTCCAGCCCTCCGAGCTGGTCAAGCTCACCGCACTGCTCTACGCCGCCGACTTCATGGTGCGCAAGCAGGAGGTGAAGCAGAGCTTCGTCAAGACCTTCCTGCCGATGATGGTGGTGATGGTGGTCGTGGGCGTGCTGCTGCTGGCCGAGCCGGACATGGGGGCGTTTCTCGTCATCGCCTCCATCACTCTGGCCATCCTGTTTCTCGGCGGCGCCAACGGCAAACTGTTCGTGCTCGCAAGCGTGGCGGTGATCGGCGCCTTCGTGCTGATGATCGTGTTGTCGCCCTGGCGGCGCGATCGCATCTTCGCCTACCTCAATCCCTGGGCCGAGGCGAATGCGCTGGGCAGCGCCTACCAGCTCTCGCACGCCCTCATCGCCATGGGGCGGGGCGAATGGTTCGGCGTCGGGCTGGGTGGCAGCATCGAAAAGCTGCACTACCTCCCCGAGGCGCACACGGACTTCCTGCTGGCCATCATCGGTGAAGAGCTCGGGCTGGCGGGTGTGGGCGTGGTGATTTTCGCGTTCTACTGGATCGTGCGCCGAGCCTTCGACATCGGCCGCCAGGCACTGGTGCTCGACCGCATGTACAGCGCGCTGGTGGCGCAGGGCGTGGGCGTGTGGATCGGCGGGCAGGCCTTCATCAACATTGGCGTGAATCTCGGCCTGCTGCCCACCAAGGGACTGACCCTTCCGCTAATGAGCTACGGCGGCTCGGCGCTGCTGCTCAACTGCATGGCGATCGCCGTGCTGCTGCGTGTCGATTTCGAGAACCGAGTTTTGATGCGCGGAGGGCATGTATGACGCAGCGCAATCCGGTTGCCGTCATCATGGCCGGAGGCACCGGCGGCCATATCTTCCCCGGTATTGCCGTTGGCCAGGGACTGCGCGCGGCGGGCTGGACGGTGTACTGGATGGGCGCGCCCACCGGCATGGAGGCGCAGCTTGCACCCCGGCATGGCTTCGACATGCTGTGGGTGCGCTTTGGCGGCCTGCGCGGCAAAGGGCTGCTGACCAAGCTGCTGCTGCCGCTCAATCTGCTGCGTGCTTTCTGGCAGGCGCTGCGCGGTTTGCGCCGCGTCGGGGCTGATGTGGTGGTGAGCATGGGCGGCTACATTGCCTTCCCCGGCGGGCTGATGAGCGTGTGGGCCGGGGCCAAGCTGGTGGTGCATGAACAGAACGCCGTCGCCGGTCTGGCCAACAAGGTGCTCGCCCGCGTGGCTGATCGCAGCTACACCGCCTTTCCCGATGTGCTGCCCGGGGCGCAATGGGTGGGCAACCCGGTGCGCGCCAGCATCTGCGCGCTGGCTGCGCCCGAGCAGCGCTACGGCGCGCGCAGCGGGCCGCTGCAGGTGCTGGTCGTGGGCGGCAGCCTGGGCGCGCAGGCGCTCAACACCCTGGTGCCGCAGGCGCTGGCATTGCTGCCTGCGGACCGGCGCCCGCAGGTGCGCCACCAAAGCGGCGCCAGGCATCTGCCGACCTTGCAGCAGGCCTATGCCGATGCCAGTGTGCAGGCGGACTGCACGGCCTTCATCGACGACATGGCAGCGGCCTACGCCGCTGCCGATCTGGTGATTTGCCGCGCCGGCGCCTCCACCGTGACCGAGGTGGCCTGCGCCGGGGTGGCCGCGCTGTTCGTACCGTTTCCCCATGCCGTCGATGACCACCAGACGGTGAATGCGCAATTTCTCGCAGGCCGCGGCGCGGCACTGCTGATGCAACAACGCGACCTCAACGCGCAGGGTCTTGCCGAGCTGCTGCAAGGCCTCGATCGGGTGCGGCTGCTGGAGCTGGCGCAGGCCGCGCACGCGCTGGCCCGGCCCGATGCGGTGCAGGCCGTGGTGGACGGCTGCAACGTGCTGCTGCAGGGGCGTACATCCATGCAAGGACAAGGGCGATGAAACACGCCATTCGCAACATTCATTTCGTCGGCATCGGCGGCGCCGGGATGAGCGGCATCGCCGAAGTGCTGCACAACCTCGGTTACGGCATCAGCGGCTCCGATCTCAGCGAGAGCGCCACGGTGCAGCGTCTGCGGGGTCTCGGCCTGCGTGTGGCCATCGGCCACGACAGTGCCCATGTGCAGGACGCCGACGCCGTGGTCATCTCCACCGCGGTGCGCGCCGACAACCCCGAGGTGCTCGCGGCGCGTGCCTGCCACATTCCGGTGGTGCCGCGCGCGGTCATGCTGGCCGAGCTGATGCGCCTGAAGCGCGGGATCGCCATTGCCGGCACGCACGGCAAAACCACGACCACCAGTCTGGTCGCCAGCGTGCTGGCCGAGGGCGGTCTCGACCCGACCTTTGTCATCGGCGGCAAGCTCAATAGCGCGGGGGTGCATGCCAAGCTGGGGCAGGGCGAATACATCGTGGTCGAGGCCGACGAGTCCGACGCCTCCTTCCTCAACCTGCTGCCGGTCATGGCGGTGGTCACCAACATCGACGCCGACCACATGGACACCTACGGCCACGACCCGGCCCGGCTGCGCCACGCCTTTGTCGACTTCATCTCCCGTCTGCCGTTCTATGGTGCCGCGGTGCTGTGCGTGGACGATCCGGCGGTGCGCCAGATCCTGCCCTTCCTCTCCAAGCCCATCACCAGCTACGGTTTTGCCGAGGACGCGCAGGTGCGCGCCATCGACGTGCAGGCCGATGGCGCGCAGATGCGCTTCACCGTGCTGCGGCGCAACGGCGTGCAACTGCCGCCGCTGCCCGTGGTGCTCAATCTGCCAGGCCGACACAATGTGCAAAACGCGCTGGCTGCCATTGCCGTGGCCACTGAGCTCAACGTGGATGACGCGGCGATGCAGCGCGCGCTCGCCGGGTTCAACGGCGTGGGCCGACGCTTTCAGCGCTATGGCGACGTGGTCGCGATCAACGGCGGCCACTTCACCCTGATCGACGACTACGGTCACCATCCGGCCGAGATGGCCGCCACGCTGGCGGCTGCCCGCGGCGCGTTTCCCGGCCGTCGGCTGGTGCTGGCCTTCCAGCCGCACCGCTATACCCGCACCCGCGACCTGTTCGAAGATTTTGTGAGGGTGCTGGGCGACGCCGACGCCGTGCTGCTGTCCGAGGTCTACGCCGCGGGCGAAGCGCCGCTGGTGGCCGCAGACGGCCGCAGCCTGGCGCGCGCCGTGCGCGTGGCCGGCAAGGCCGAGCCGGTGTTCGTCGACGCCATCACCGAGATGCCGCGCGCCATCCTGGGTCTGGCGCGCGACGGCGACGTGGTGATCTGCATGGGTGCGGGCTCGATCGGCGGCGTGCCCGCGCAGGTGGTCGAGCTGGCCAAGGAGAGCTCCCTATGACACCCTGGCCACAAATCGATTCGCGCGGCATGGGCCGGGTCGCCGTGCTCATGGGCGGTATTTCCGCCGAGCGCGAGGTCTCGCTGATGTCGGGCAACGGCGTGCTCGCCGCGCTGCAGGCGCGCGGGGTTGACGCCTTCGCCTTCGATCCGGCAGTGGACGATCTGGCCGCGCTCAAATCCTTTGGCGCGCAGCGCGCTTTCATCAATCTGCATGGCCGCTGGGGCGAAGACGGCACCGTGCAGGGCGCGCTGGAACTGCTCGGTATCCCCTACACCGGCCCTGGCGTGCTGGCGTCCGCCTTGGCCATCGACAAGGCCATGACCAAGCGGCTGTGGCACTACGAAGGGTTGCCCACGCCGCAATGGCGTGAAGTCGGTTCGCTGCCCGAGGCCCGCGCGGCAGCGGACGCGCTGGGCTTCCCGCTGATTTTCAAGGCCACCCATGAGGGTTCCACCCTGGGACTGAAGCGGGCCGACAGTGCCGCCGATGTCGAAGCCGCCTACCTTGAGGCTGCGCGTTTCGACAACAAGGTGCTGGTGGAGCAATTCATCGTCGGCGACGAAGTGACCTGCGGCGTGATCGGTGCAGGCGACGCGGCCCGCGCCCTGCCGCTGATCCGCATCGTCGCGCCCGGCGGCAACTACGACTACGAGCACAAATACTTCAGCGACGATACCCGCTACATCTGCCCGAGCGAGCTGCCAACAGACGAGGAAACGCGCATCCAGGACCTGGTGTTGCGCAGCTACCGCACCCTCGGGTGCCGCGGCTGGGCGCGCGCGGACATCATGATCCGCGCCACAGACCGCCAGCCCTTTCTGCTGGAGATCAACACCTCGCCGGGCATGACTGGGCATTCCCTCGTGCCCATGGCCGCGCGCGTCGCTGGGCTGGAGTATGCCGATCTCTGCCTGTTGATCCTGAGCATGGCCGCACTCGATCAACCACACCGGAGCGTGAGCCGATGAGCAGCACCGCCCAGCGCGAGCTTGCGCTCGACATCCGCCTGATGCAGGGCACATCGCGCGCCCTGTTCTGGCTGGTGGCGCTTGGCTGCCTGTTTGTTGCCGGGCACTGGCTGATGCAACGCAGCTGGTGGGACATCCGCGCGGTGCGCCTGCAGGGCGACCTGCAGCGCATCAGCCCGGTCACGGTACGCGCGGACGCGTTGCCGCAGTTGCGGGGCAATTTCCTCACGATCAATCTGGCGCAGGCGCAGCGCGTGTTCGAGCAACTGCCCTGGGTGCGAACCGCTGTAGTGCAGCGGCTGTGGCCCATGGAGCTGGCCGTGACGCTGCAGGCGCAACAGCCCGTGGCCCTGTGGCGTGAGCCTGGCGGCGCGGCGCAACTGCTCAATACCGAAGGGCAGCCGTTCAACGCGAATCTGGGCGAAGTCCAGGGGCTGGGTCTGCC
The DNA here is from genome assembly GCA_021783695.1 of Pseudomonadota bacterium. Lineage (GTDB taxonomy): Bacteria > Pseudomonadota > Gammaproteobacteria > Burkholderiales > Burkholderiaceae_C > Thiomonas. Next base: position 15,073 of record JAJXTO010000029.1, read on the forward strand.
GCAACTCAGCGGGCCAGCGGGCAGCGGCATGCAGGTGCTGCAAATGAGCCAGAGCCTGCTGCCCCTGCTGCAGGGCGCTCACCAGTCCGTGGCCGCGCTGGCCTTGGGCAGCGGGGGCAACTGGAGCCTGCAGACCCGCACGGGCCTGCACATCGACATGGGCAGCGTGCCCGACAGCGCGGCAACGCAGCAGCGCCTGAAGCAATTCCTGGAACTCATGCCGCAGCTGGAAGCGCGCTATGGCCGCGCCATCGACGGCGTGGATCTGCGCTACCCCAATGGCTTTGCCGTGCATCTGCAGGGCGTGGAGCTGCCGGGGATGAACAACACGACAAAGCCGCAATCTGCGGGGAGGAAAGACTGACATGGCCAAGGACTACAAGGATCTGGTGGTGGCGCTGGACATCGGCACCTCCAAAGTGCTGGTGGTGGTTGCCGAAATGCTGGCCGACCGCGACAACCCGGCCGCCGGCTTCAAGATCGTCGGCATGGGGCAGGCACCAACCGCAGGCATGCGCCGCGGGGTGGTGGTGGACATCGAGGCGACGGTGCAGTCCATCCAGGCGGCGCTCAAAGAAGCCGAGCTGATGGCCGATTGCAAGATCACCCATGTCATCACCGGCATCACCGGCAGCCACATCCGCGGGCAGAACTCGCACGGCATGGTGGCCATCAAGGACCGTGAAGTCACGCAGGCCGATGTCACCCGCGTGATCGAAACCGCCAAGGCGGTGAACATTCCGGCGGATCAGCGGCTGCTGCTGGTCGAGCCGCAGGAATTCATCATCGACGGCCAGGAAGTGAAAGAGCCAGTGGGCATGAGCGGCGTGCGGCTGGAGGTGAACGTGCACATCGTCACCGGGGCGCAGACCGCGGCGGAGAACGTGCTCAAGTGCGTGCGCCGCTGCGGTCTGGAGGTCGAGCAACTGGTGCTGCACCCGCTGGCGTCCAGCCATGCAGTGCTCACCGAAGACGAAAAGGAACTCGGCGTCGCCGTGGTGGACATCGGCGCCGGGGTGACCGACATCGCCATCTATACCGGTGGGGCGATTCGCCATACCGCCATCATTCCTGTGGCTGGTGAACTGGTGACCAGCGACATCGCCATGGCGCTGCGCACGCCCACGCGCGACGCCGAGGACATCAAGATCGAACACGGCATCGCCAAGCAGGTGCTGGCCAATCCAGAAGAAACGCTGGAAGTGCCCGGGCTGGGCGATCGCGGCCCGCGCATGTTGTCGCGTCAGGTGCTTGCCAGTGTGATCGAGCCGCGCACCGAGGAAATTTTCGCGCTGGCGCAGCAGGTCATCCGTGAATCCCGCTTCGAGGACGTGCTGTCCTCTGGCGTGGTGCTGTGCGGCGGGTCGGCGCAGATGCCGGGCATGGTCGAACTGGCCGAGGACATTTTTCTCAAGCCGGTGCGCGTGGGCACGCCCAGCTACAGCGGCCCACTGGCCGACATGGTGCGCAATCCGCGCATGGCGACGGTCATGGGCCTGTTGGGAGAGGCGCAGCACCAGCGTCAGCGCGGTGCGCGCATCGCGCAGAAAAGCAGTTCGGTCAAGGGATCGCTGAGCCGCTTCAAGGAGTGGTTCGCGGGGAATTTTTGAGTTCTGCGCGGCGGCGCCCGGAGGGTCCGGGTGCGGTTGCACAGAGTGTGTTCGGCAGGCGTAGGGTGCGTCAGCCGGTTTTCAACGGAGGTGTGACATGGCTTTTGAAATGATCGAGAACGACGCCCACAGCGCGTTCAACCAGGGAACCAACATCAAGGTCATCGGTGTTGGCGGTGGCGGCGGCAACGCCGTCGAACACATGATTGCCTCGGGCGTGCGCGGGGTGGAATTCATCTGCGCCAACACCGATGCACAGGCGCTCAAGAGTTCGAGCGCGCATCAATTTCTGCAACTGGGCAAGACCGGCCTGGGCGCTGGCGGCAAGCCGGTTGTCGGGCGCGAGGCGGCGGATCTGGCGCGCGGCCTGATCCGTGATGCGCTCGAAGGCGCGCACATGCTGTTCATCACCGCTGGCATGGGCGGCGGCACGGGCACGGGCGCCGCGCCGGTGATCGCCAAGATCGCCCGCGAGATGGGCATCCTCACCGTGGCCGTGGTGACGCGCCCGTTCGACTTCGAGGGTTCCAAGCGCATGTCCAACGCCGAACAGGGACTGGCCGAGCTCGAAGCCAATGTCGATTCGCTCATCGTCGTGCTCAACGAAAAACTGCTGGAAGTGTATGGCGACGACATCAGCCAGAAAGAAGCCTTCGGCAAGGCCAATGATGTGCTGAAGAATGCGACCGGCGGTATTGCCGAAATCATCAACGTCCCCGGCCTGATCAACGCCGACTTCGAGGACGTGAAGAGCGTGATGGGCGAGCCGGGCAAGGCGATGATGGGCACCGCGATGGCCAGCGGCCCGGACCGCGCGCGTCTGGCGGCCGAGCAGGCCGTGGTTTGCCCGCTGCTCGATGGCGTCGACCTGTCCGGCGCCAAGGGCGTGCTGGTGAACATCACCGCCGACGACTCGCTGCGTCTGGGCGAGACGCGCGAAGCGATGAACGCCATTCGCGCGTATGCCTCGCCGGAAGCCAACATCATTTTCGGCACGGTGAACGATCCGACCATGGGGGATTCGCTGCGCGTCACCGTGCTGGCCACCGGACTGAGCGGCAAGGCCGAAAAGGCCGCGCCGGAACTCACCGTCATCCGCACCGGCACGGACAACGTGCCGCTTCGTCCGCAGGGCTATGGTGGCCACGCTGGCGCCGATCCGTATCAAAGCCCGGCGATCTGGCGCAGCGGTCGCGGCGCCCCGTCGGCGCATGTGAACGCGCTGATGCAAAGCGGCATGGACGAGGTGGAAATCCCGGCTTTCCTGCGCAAACAGGCGGACTGATCCACCTCCTCCGACGCGCCCGGTGACCGGACGCGGCGATGCGCTGTGACGGTGAACGCCATACCGCAGCGGCCGCCTGTCCACCCGACGGAGTGACCCGACTCCGTGCGGAAGTGTCGCCGCAGCGTGGACGCCCACGCCTGGGCTTCGCCCTGACAGATCACCTCCCTGTCAGGGCGGACGCGTCGGTGCCTTCAGAGGACGGGCGAAATTGAGACGGTTTTTGAACCGAGCGCATCCCGTACAAAGCCTTTAGAATACATAGATTCATACAATCAAAAAGCACTTCTTCATAAATAATCATGCTGGCGCAACGCACCATCCAATCCGTCAATCGCGCTGTGGGCGTGGGCCTGCACAGCAGCGAACGGGTGGAACTCACCCTGCGCCCGGCGCCGCCCGACACCGGCATCGTGTTCACCCGAACCGATCTGAGCGAGCCGGTTGAAATTGCGCTCAATCCCGATGCCGTGGTGGACACGCGCATGGCAACCACCCTGGGCCGTGGCGACGTGAAAATCCATACCGTCGAGCACCTGCTGTCGGCCTGCTCCGGTCTGGGAATCGACAATCTGTATATCGACGTGACCGCCGAGGAGATTCCCATCCTCGACGGTTCGGCGTCTTCTTTCGTTTATTTGCTGCAATCTGCTGGCATTGCACTGCAAAATGCGCCGAAAAGATTCATTCGCGTGTGCAAGCCGGTGGAGTTGCGGCTCGGTCAGGGCCATGACCAGAAATGGGCGCGGCTAGAGCCATACGACGGTTTCAAACTCAGCTTCGACATCGACTTCGACCATCCCGCGGTCGATCAGACGGCGCAATCGACCGTGTTCGACCTCGGGCGCGACTCGTATGTGAAAGACATCGCCCGCGCCCGGACCTTTGGTTTCATGCGCGATGTCGAAACCCTGCGCGAGCGTGGCCTGGCGCTGGGCGGCAGCATGGAAAACGCCATCGTCATGGACGAGTACCGCGTGCTCAATCAGGAGGGTCTGCGTTTCGACGACGAGTTCGTCAAACACAAGACGCTCGACGCCATCGGCGATCTGTATGTGGCGGGCAAGGCGCTGATCGGGGCGTACAGCGCGTTCCGCAGCGGACACGCGGTCAACAACCTGTTGCTGCGCGAACTGTTCGCTGACCAGAGCGCCTACGAGATCGTCAGTTTCGACGACGCTGCCCGCGCCCCGGCGGGATTCCGCGCCATTCCGACATTCGCTTTTTGACCGCTGCCTCAGCTTTCGCGCCCGAGCAGGGCACGCAGGCGGGCCTGGATCGGGGACGGACAGGTTGGCCCCTGGGACTGCGGCTGTGCCGCGCTGGTGGTGCGCTCGCCTTGCGGCTGCACCCGGATGCGGATGTCGCGCAGCACAAAGCCGCTTTGCTGCAAATGATGCAGCAAAGTCGGCTTGAACTGACTGAGTTTTGCTGCCACCGCGCTGGAACTGGCGGTCAGGCTCCAGACGCCCTCCTGCAATCGCCCCGCTTGCACACCACTGCTGAGCGCGGCGGGAAGCACCTGCTGCGCCGCATCCCACATGCGCCGCGACAGCAGCGCGGCTTCGCGCAGCGCGGCAATGGGCAGCGTGACCTGTGCCCAGGCTGACAGCGATCCCGCGCCCTTTTGCAGGGACGGCGTAGCGGGCGGGGAGCGATGGCGGGACATGAACGTGTGAGAACCGGCTGGAAAAGGGCGAATCCATCCGCATTGTGCCTGTGCGGATGGCGTAAAAACGCACGCATACAATGAAAAGTTCTGGAAACCGCGCGGGCGTCGTGCGCCGCAGCGGTCTTCCCATCAAACACTCAAGACAGCGGGCCCCGAGTCCGCCCTCCCATGCCAGTCAAATTCCTCACCAGTCTGTTCGGCAGCCGCAACGAACGTTTGTTGCGCCAGTACCGGCGCGTGGTCGAGCGCATCAACGCCCTGGAGCCGCAATTCGAGCAACTCAGCGACGATGATCTGAAGGCCAAGACCGTCGAATTCCGCCAGCAGGTTGCAAATGGCCGCAGCCTCGACGATTTGCTGCCGGAAGCGTTTGCGGTCGTGCGCGAAGGCGGCAAGCGCGCACTGAAAATGCGCCACTTCGATGTGCAGATGATCGGCGGCATGGCGCTGCACTACGGCAAGATTGGCGAAATGCGCACCGGCGAGGGCAAGACCCTGGTGGGCACACTGCCGGTCTACCTCAATGCCCTGTCCGGCAAGGGCGTGCATGTGGTCACCGTCAACGACTACCTTGCCCGGCGCGATGCCGAGTGGATGAGCCGCCTCTACAACTTTCTCGGTTTGAGCGTGGGCATCAACCTGCCCAATATGACCAAGCCGGAGAAGCAGGCCGCGTATGCCGCCGACGTCACCTACGGCACCAACAACGAATACGGCTTCGACTACCTGCGCGACAACATGGTGTACGAGCCCGCCGAGAGGGTGCAGCGCGGACTGAACTACGCGCTGATCGACGAGGTCGATTCCATCCTGATCGACGAGGCGCGCACGCCGCTGATCATCTCTGGCCAGGCTGACGACAACACCGAGCTGTACAAAAAAATCAACGTCATCGTGCCCCGGCTCGAGCGGCAGATCGGCGAGGAAGATCCCATCACCGGCAAGGGCGTGGAAAAGCCGGGCGATTTCACGGTCGATGAGAAGGCGCATCAGGTCTTTCTGACCGAGGCGGGCCACGAGAAGGCCGAGGCCATCCTGACGGAGATGGGGCTGATTCCGCAAGGCACCACGCTGTATGACGCCGCCAACATCGCGCTGATGCACCATGTGTACGCCGCACTGCGCGCGCACCATCTCTATCACCGCGACCAGCATTACGTGGTGCAGAACGGCGAAGTCATCATCGTTGACGAGTTCACCGGCCGCATCATGGCGGGTCGCCGCTGGTCCGATGGCCTGCATCAGGCGGTCGAGGCCAAGGAAGGCGTGGACATCCAGAGCGAAAACCAGACGCTGGCCTCGATCACCTTCCAGAATTATTTCCGCATGTACGCCAAACTCGGCGGCATGACCGGCACGGCCGACACCGAGGCCTTCGAGTTCCAGGAAATCTACAAGCTCGAAACCGTGGTCATCCCGACCAACAGACCCATCCGCCGCAAAGACGCGCAGGACAAGGTGTACAAGACCGCGCACGAGCGCGATCTGGCAGTGGTCGAGGACATTCGTGATTGCCACGAGCGCGGCCAGCCGGTGCTGGTCGGCACGACATCGATCGAGAGCAGCGAAAAGCTCTCGATGCTGCTGCAGCAGAAAAAACTGCCGCATCAGGTGCTCAACGCCAAGCAGCACGCGCGCGAAGCCGAAATCGTGGCGCAGGCCGGGCGGCCGGGCATGATCACCATCGCCACCAATATGGCGGGCCGCGGCACCGACATCGTGCTTGGCGGCAATGTGGAAAAGCAGTGCGAGATCATCCAGGCCGACCCCAATCTGTCGGAGGCGGAGAAGGCCGACAAGGTGCACACCATCAAGAGTGAGTGGCAATCGCTGCACGACAGGGTGATTGCGGCGGGTGGTCTGCACATCATCGGCACCGAGCGGCATGAGAGCCGCCGCGTGGACAACCAGTTGCGCGGCCGATCCGGACGGCAGGGCGATCCCGGCTCCACCCGCTTCTATCTGTCGCTTGACGACTCGCTGATGCGCATTTTTGCCGGCGACCGGGTCAAGGCCATCATGGAACGGCTGAAAATGCCCGAGGGCGAGGCCATCGAAGCCGGCATGGTCACGCGCTCGATCGAGAGCGCGCAGCGCAAGGTGGAGGCGCGCAACTTCGACATCCGCAAGCAACTGCTTGAATACGACGACGTGTCCAACGAGCAGCGCAAGATCATCTATCAGCAGCGCAATGAGCTGCTCGACTCCACCGAGGTGAGCGAGCAGATCACCGCGCTGCGCCAAGGCGCCTTCTCCGATCTGGTGCGCGCCTATGTGCCCGAGCAGAGCATGGAGGAGCAATGGGACATCCCCGGCCTGGAAAAAGTGTTGCGTGATGAATGGCAGATCGATCTGCCGCTCAAGGGCTGGCTGGAGTCAGACGAAAACATGACCGACGAGGACGTGCTCGAACGCGTGCTCGAAGCGGCAGATACCGCCTACGCCACCAAGGTCGACCAGGTCGGCAAGGAAAATTTCGCCCAGTTCGAACGCGTGGTGCTGCTGCAGACCCTCGATCAACAGTGGCGCGAGCATCTGTCGGCGCTCGACCACCTGCGCCAGGGCATCCACCTGCGCGGCTATGCGCAAAAGCAGCCCAAGCAGGAGTACAAGCGCGAAGCCTTCGAGCTGTTCGGCATGATGCTCGACTCGGTGAAAACCGAGGTCACCCGCGTGTTGATGACCGTGCAGGTGCAAAGCCCGGAGCAGGCCGAGCAGGCCGCCGAGAGCATGGAGCAGAGAGCGCAGCGTATTCAGGTCAACTTCCAGCACGCCGACGCGGCGTCGGGCATTTCCGTGCTCGACAGTTCCGAGGCCGCGCTGGCCGCGATGGCGGTGGCCGGTGGCACTGCAACCGCTGCGCAGGGCGCGGACCTGTACCCCAAAGTGGGCCGCAACGATCCCTGCCCATGCGGCAGCGGCAAGAAATACAAGCATTGCCACGGCAAGTTGAGCTGAAGCTGAATGCCGAGACCTGGGGCATGTCTGCTCCCAGGAGCTTGATGTCCGTCCTTTTCTGGAGAGCCCACCATGGCCGTGAATCTGCCGTCCCCTGATCCAGCCTCCTTGCGTGCCGTGGAAGGCGTGCGCCTCGGGGTGGCCGAAGCCCAGATTCGCAAACCTGGGCGCAAGGACCTCACCGTGATCCAGTTCGCTCCCGGAGCCAGCGTGGCCGGGGTGTTCACGCAGAACCGTTTCTGTGCCGCGCCGGTGCAGGTGTGCCGTCAGCATCTGCAAGCCACCGGCGGGCGGGATGTACGCGCCCTGGTCATCAACACCGGCTGTGCCAATGCAGGTACCGGCGCACAGGGCCTGGCCGACGCGCAGCAAACCTGCGTGGAACTCGCCGCGCTGCTGGGTGTTTTGCCTGCGCAGGTGCTGCCATTTTCCACCGGCGTCATTCTGGAGCCGCTGCCCATGACGCGGCTGCTCGCCGGTCTGCCCGCGGCGGTCGCGAACGGGCGCAGCGAAGGCTGGGACGACGCCGCGCAGGCCATCATGACCACCGATACCCTGCCCAAGGCTGCCAGCAGACAGGTGGTGATCGATGGCGTGACCATCACCCTCACGGGCATCAGCAAGGGCGCGGGCATGATCCGGCCGAACATGGCCACCATGCTCGGCTTCATCGCCACCGATTGCGCCGTCAGCCCCGACGTGCTGCAGCACCTCACCCGCGACGCGGCAGACGCGTCGTTCAACAGCATCACCATCGACGGCGACACCTCGACCAATGATTCACTCATCGTCGTCGCCACGGGCAAGACAGCACTGCCGCCGATCACCAGCGCGTCCAGCCCGCAGGCACTGGCCTTGCAGGCCGCGCTCACCGCGCTGGCGCAGCATCTGGCGCAGGCCATCGTGCGCGACGGCGAGGGCGCGACCAAGTTCATCAGCGTCCAGGTGGAAGGCGGACGCAGCCGCGACGAGGCGCGGCTGGTGGCCTACGCCGTGGCGCATTCGCCGCTGGTCAAGACGGCGTTCTTCGCCAGCGACCCCAATCTCGGCCGCATTCTGGCCGCGGTCGGCTATGCCGGGGTGAGCGATCTGGATGTGGACGGTGTCGATCTCTACCTCGATGACGTGCATGTGGCCACCCGCGGCGGGCGCCATCCGGCTTACCGCGAGGAGGATGGCCAGCGGGTGATGCGGCAGGCTGAAATCACCGTGCGTATCGTGCTGGGGCGCGGAGCCGCCAGCGCCACGGTGTGGACCTGCGACCTGTCGCACGACTATGTCTCCATCAACGCCGACTACCGCTCCTGATATGCCGACAAGCCGCAAGCGCCCCCAGGCCACAGTTCCCACGCAGTCACCTCAGCCGCAAGCGGCCCTGCCCGCCACCGACCTGTCGCAGCAACTCGCCGCATTGTTCACCCGCGCCCACAGTCTGCTCGACCGGCTGGAAACCCTCCTGCCCGCGCCCGCAGCAGAGCCGGACTGGGCCGCCTCGGTCGCATTCCGCTGGGTCAGCAAGGGCGGTCGCAAGCAGCTCATGCCGGTGCGCAAGCTCTCGCCCATTGCGTATGACGATCTGATCGGCATCGACGAGCAGCGCCGCAAGGTCGAGCGCAACACCCGCCAGTTCGTGCAGGGCAAGCCGGCCAACAATGTGCTGATCACCGGCTCGCGCGGCACCGGCAAATCGTCGCTGGTCAAGGCCAGCCTGAACAAGTTCGCGCGCCAGGGGCTGCGGCTGATCGAGGTGGACAAGGCTGATCTGGTCGATCTGCCGGAGCTCACCGAGCTGCTTGCGGCGCGGCCCGAGCGTTTCATCGTGTTCAGCGACGATCTGTCGTTCGAGGAAGGCGAGCCCGGCTACAAGGCGCTCAAGTCCGTGCTCGACGGCTCGGTCAGCGCCACGGCCGATAACGTGCTGGTTTACGCCACCTCCAACCGTCGGCACCTCATGCCCGAGTCTCTGCAGGAGAACCTGACCTACAAGCATCTGGAGAACGGCGAAATCCATCCGGGCGAAGGAGTGGAGGAAAAAATTTCCTTGTCCGAGCGCTTCGGCCTGTGGGTGAGTTTCTACCCCTACAGCCAGGATGACTACCTGCGCATTGCCGCGCACTGGCTGGCGGCCTTTGGCGTGACCGGAAAACAGATGGACAAGGCGCGACAGGAATCGCTGGTGTGGGCGCTGGAGCGCGGCTCGCGCTCGGGCCGCGTGGCCTGGCAATTCGCCCGCGACTACGCGGGCCGCGGCGGCAGATGAGTGCGCCGCGCGCGCCCATCGCCGTGGCGGTGGGGCTGATGCTGCGCAAGGACGGCGCCTTTCTGATGGCGTCCCGGCCGCAAGGCAAGCCGTATGCCGGGTACTGGGAGTTTCCGGGCGGCAAGATCGAGGCGGGGGAATCGCTGATGCAAGCCCTGGCCCGGGAGTTTGACGAAGAGTTGGGCGTGACCGTGCTCGAGGCGCAGTATTGGCGCAGTCTGCGTATGGACTATCCGCATGCCCGGGTCGATCTGCAGTTCTGCCGCATCACCGCCTGGAAAGGCGAACCCCGGGGCCTCGAAGGCCAGCAGGTCGCCTGGAAGACGCTTCCGGTGACGGTCTCCCCCGTGCTGCCCGGCGCTGTGCCGGTGCTGGACTGGCTGAGCCAGCAGAGCAGCACCGGCTGACGCCCCTGCCGCCGCTGACTGTTTCAGTGCGGCTTGCTGCCTGGCCCGGCGGAAGGGTCCGTCGTGTCGATGTCGTCGAAATCGGTGGGTTCAGGCTTGGCTTGCACACGGTAGCTCTCGCTGGCCCAGGCGCCGAAATCGATGGATTTGCAGCGCTCGCTGCAAAACGGGCGCCAGGGATTGCTGGTGCTGTAAACGGTGAATGCGCCGCAGTGTGGGCAGCGTACCCGGCGGCTTGAGGCAGGAGCTTGCGTGGAGTCCATCGTGCGTCGGTTTACGGACACAAGGTCATTTCAAACGGGACTTCGTCTGCCGAGAGCGCCATGCGCCACTCGGCGTCGGGTTGCATGAAGCGCACGGACACCATCAGGCGGTGGCCGGTGATTTCCGGCACCAGGCCAAGGGCGCCGTCGATGCGCAGCCGCAGCAGTTGATAGGTTTTGCCCGAGAGCTGCTGCTGGTAGGCGCCACTGACCGCCTGGAGTTTGCGCGTGCTGCCAGCGTCGCGCAGCAGGCGCAGCAGCAGCTCCACGCTGCTGGCCAACGGGGCAAACACGCTCATCCAGCGCAGCAGATCGGTCTGGCGCTGTTGCTGTGGCAGATGCTGCCAGGCGTAATACGCGGGCAGATCGAACTCGCAGGTGCCGCCAGGGATGTTGGCGCGACTGCGGATGGCCATGAGCCATTCGTTGTCCTGAAGGCTTTGCCCGATGCGGCCCTGCTGCTGGCTCAGGGCGGAGAACGCCAGATCGGTTTCTTCGAGCACGGCATCCAGCGCCGTTTCTGCGACCGCGGGATTGCCGCGGTAGGCGATGAAGCTCTGTCTCTGCCGTTCGAGTTCTTTGAGGATTTCCGACTTCAGATCCTGCCGCGCCGCAACGTCCATGAGCTCAAACAGGGTGATCAGCGCGAAATGGTGGAGCTCCGCCTGTGCACTCTGCTGCAGCACGTCGACGCGCCGGAACAGATGTTCCAGTCTCAGCAGGGTGCGCACGCGTTCGTGCAAGGGATATTCGTACAGAATCACAGGGCGATCCGGTTTGGGCTGCCTGGCGCAAGACCACGCGAACGGTGTTTTTATGGGCTTGCGCTCAGTGACAAGCCACAGCGGGATAGCCCATTGTCATGCAAGCCGACATTGAACTCAATTTTTGTGCGCCAGCGCTCGGTATTTTGCATGCAGCACGGTCACTTGCGCGGCCAACGCCTGCAGATCCCCGCTGTTGTCGATCACGTCATCTGCGACTGCCAGACGCTGTGTCCGCGTGGCTTGCGCCGCGAGAATGGCCGCGATGGTTCCAGGCTCCAGACCGGAGCGGGATGTCACCCGTTCGATCTGCAGGGACTCGGGGCAGTCCACCACGCAGAGGCGGTCGATCTGCGGCCGCCAGCGATCCAGGTGTTCAACCAGCAGGGGCACGACGAACACGAGGTAATCGCCGGGGGCGTGTGATGCCGCATCGCGCATCGCTTCGCCGATCTGCGGATGCAGGATGGATTCAAGCCGGGCGCGGGCCTGCGGATCGCGGAACACACGCTCGCGCATGGCCGCGCGATCCAGGGCACCCTGCGCATTGCAGATCTCCGCGCCAAAAGACTGGATCAAGAACGGCATGGCCCGCCCGCCGGATGCGGTGAGCTGATGCGCAATCACATCGGCATCGACGATCGCTGCGCCTTGCGCCGCGAGCAGGTCTGCCACCGCCGACTTGCCCGAGCCGATACCGCCGGTCAGCCCGATTCGCAGGCGTTGCGCAGGAGTCATGCTCCTGTTGTGGGGAAGATATAGGCCACCAGTACGCCAGGCCCGATGAGCAGCAACACAATGCCCGCAGCCGACAGGAAGGGGCCGAAGGGGATGGGCCGTCCGCGCTCAGTCAGCTTCAGAAGTTGCAGCGTGATGCCGATGACAGCGCCGCAAATGCTCGACAGCAGGATGATGGGCAAAAGCGCCGCTACGCCGAACCAGGCGCCCAGCGCGGCGAGCAGCTTGAAGTCGCCAAATCCCATGCCTTCCTTGCCAGTCAGCAGTTTGAACACCTGATACACCGTCCACAGCGCAAGGTAGCCGACGACTGCGCCCCAGACCGCGCTGGAGAGCTGATCCGGGTGCAGCAGGGCATGCCAGATCAGGCCAAGCCAGAGCAGCGGCAGGGTGATGCTGTCGGGCAGCAGGGTGGTATCGAAATCGATCAGCGCCAGGGTGATGAGCGACCAGAGCAGCGCGATGTACGCCACGCTGTCCCAGCCAGCCCCCCAGCGCCAGACCACCGCAGCACTCAGCAGCGCGGTCGCGAGTTCTACCAGCGGATAGCGCAGGGAAATCGCCGTACCGCAGGCCGAGCAGCGTCCGCGCAGCAACACATAGCTCAACACCGGAATGTTCTCCCACCACGGGATCTGGTGGCCGCAAGACGGACAGCGCGAACGCGGCGCGACGAGATCGAAACGCTCCGGCGGCGCGCCCCCGGCATCTGGATGCAGTGTCGCTTGGGCCTCCGCCTGCCATTGCCGCTCCATCATGACCGGCAGGCGGTAAATGACCACATTCAGAAAGCTTCCGACCGCCAGACCGAACAGCCCGGCGGCAAGTATCCAGAAGCTCAGGGGTAGAGCACTGAAGTCGGGCATCAGCCGACAACCTTGCCAAGGTTGAAGATGGGCAGATACATCGCCACCACCAGGCCACCAATGATCACGCCCAGGAACACGATGATGATGGGCTCCAGGAGGGCCGAGAGGTTTTTCACCAGTTCATCCACTTCCGCTTCATAAATGTCTGCAGCCTTGCTCAGCATGGAGTCGAGTGAACCGGATTCTTCGCCAATCGCGGTCAGTTGGATGACCAGCGGCGGGAAAACCTGCTGGGTTTGCATGGAGGTGGTCAGGCTGGTGCCGGTGGATACGTCCTGCTGAATTTTCTCGGTGGCCCGCAGATAAACGATATTGCCGGAGGCGCCGCCCACTGCGTCCAGCGCTTCGACCAAAGGCACGCCGGCACCGAACATGGTCGCCAGAGTACGGGTCCAGCGCGCCAGCGCGCCCAGGCGGACCAACTTGCCGAACACCGGCACGCGAAGCAACAGCCGGTCCATGGTCTCCTGCATCTTGATGGATTTTTTCCAGGACTGGAGAAAGAAGTAGCCACCCAGGAAAAGGGTACCGAACAGGATGTACCAGTAGTGGACGAAAAAGTTGGACATCGCCACCACCATCAGCGTGGGCGCGGGCAGGCTCGCCCCGAACTGCGAGAACACCTCGGTGAACACGGGCACGACGAACAGCATGATGATGGACACGACCACGAAAGCCACGACCATCACCGCGATCGGGTAGGTCAGCGCGCTCTTGATCTTGCTGCGGATCGCCAGCGATTTTTCCTGATATGTGGCCAGACGATCGAGAACCAGTTCCAGCATACCGGCCGTTTCTCCGGCCTCAACCAGGTTGCAATACAGTGCGTCGAAATATTTGGGATGCTTGCGAAAGGCGTTCGACAGGCTGGTACCGGTCTCCACATCGCCGCGGATGTCCATGATCAGCCTGGCCATGTTCGGATTGGGGTGGCCGCGACCGACGATATCGAAGGATTGCAGCAGCGGCACCCCGGCCCTGATCATGGTGGACATCTGGCGGGTGAATGTGGAAATGTCCCTCGCCTTGATCGCCTTGCCGCTGCTCAGCCGCCGCTTTTTGACCTTGGTGACCAGAATGCCCTGGCGCCGCAAGGACGCCGAGACGATGGCTTCACTGCCCGCACGCAGCTCACCACGCTGGAGCTTGCCTTGCCGATCCTTGCCCTCCCACTGGAACAGCGCTTCCTTCGCTGTTCGTGCTGCTGCTGTAGCCATGATGCTTCCCCCGTTTACTCGTTGGACACGGCGATGATTTCTTCCAGGGACGTCACCCCCTGTTTCACCTTGATCAGCCCGGACTCACGCAGGGAACGCACGCCTTCCTTGCGTGCCTGTTCTGCGATGTCCATGGCTGTGCCGTGGTTAAGGATGATGCGTTGTATTTCTTCGGTAATCGGCATGACCTGATAGATGCCGACACGGCCCTTGTAGCCCGAGCCGCCGCAGGCATTGCACTTTCCCGCCTTGTACGGTTTCCAGCTGCCATCGAGGTCCTCTTCCTTGAAACCGGCTTCGAGCAAAGTTTCGGCAGGCAGATCGACCGGCGTCTTGCATTGCGGGCAGAGTTTGCGCGCCAGACGCTGCGCCGTGATGAGAATCACGCTGGAGGCGATGTTGAACGCAGGCACACCCATGTTCATCAGGCGGGTCAGTGTGGTGGGCGCGTCGTTGGTGTGCACAGTGGAGAGCACCAAGTGGCCGGTTTGCGCGGCCTTGACCGAGATGTCTGCCGTTTCGAGATCGCGGATCTCGCCCACCATGATGATGTCGGGATCCTGGCGCAGAAAGGCGCGCAGCGCATTGGCGAAATTCAGGCCCGCTTTTTCGTTGACGTTGACCTGATTGATGCCGGGCAGGTTGATTTCCGCCGGATCTTCAGCGGTCGAGATATTGACCCCCGGCTGATTCAGGATGTTCAGGCAGGAATAGAGCGACACGGTCTTGCCGCTGCCTGTCGGGCCAGTCACCAGAATCATGCCATAGGGCCGGTGAATCGCGCGCAGCAGTTTTTCCCGCTCTTCCGGCTCATAGCCCAGCGCGTCGATGCCGAGCTTGGCTGCGGCGGAATCGAGAATCCGCATCACAATTTTTTCACCGTACAGCGTGGGCAGGGTGCTCACCCGAAAATCGATCGACTTTTCCGGGCTGATGCGCAGCTTCATGCGTCCGTCCTGTGGCACGCGTCGCTCGGCGATATCCAATTTGGAAATGACCTTGATGCGCGAGGCGAGTTTTTCCTTGATGGAAGCCGGTGGCTGCGCAATTTCACGCAGTTCACCATCGACGCGAAAGCGGATGCGATAAAAATGCTCGAAGGGTTCGAAATGCAGATCGGAGGCGCGCATATTGATCGCATCGATCAGCATTTTTTGGAGAAACCGCACGACGGGCGCGTCATCAACCTCGTTCGCCTGCTCTTTGGCCTCGGTCTGCTCGGAGCCATCGCTCAGATCACCAAGGTCGAAATCTTCCCCGACGAGTGCAGAGATCTGGGAATTCGCCGATTGCCCGGCCTGGTCGATGATGCGCGTCAGCTTGTCATACTCAACGACAACCAACTCGATCTGCGCCTGCGACTGAAACTTGATCTTGTCTTCCGCTTCATGATCCGCCGGATCGGCTGTGGCAACCACCAGACGATTGCCGCGCTTGAGCAGAGGCAGAACTTTGTAGGTCTGGATGATTTTCGGGTCGATCGCACCGGTGGCCAGGCGCGATGGGTCAAACGCATCCAGATCCAGCAATGGCAGCGAAAACGTCTTGCTGACCCAGTGTGCCAGGTCAGGCGCATTCATCGAGCCACTGCCAATCAGCGTGGCGATGAAACTGCTGCGGGTTTCCTGTCCGCGCTGGTGGATTTGTTCCACCAGGGTGCGGGGCAGCAACTCAGCCTGCACCAAGGCATGCGCCAGACCGGGGAGGGCCTTGGACGGGGTTGAAGCGGAAGCGGCGAGCGAAGTGGCGGACATGATGCTGCACAGGGTGGGCTGTCAATGATGCGTGCGACAAGCACTCTTTGTAAATCCTTGCCCTTGTTCGCCGTGTCAATTTGGCGTGAAAAATCCACAGTTTATGGAACCTCTGCAAAAGTCATCCTGCCGAGCCCATGACACGTTGGATTCAGATGAAACAGATCAGCCTTGCCAGGACCGGATTTGAGCTTGCAACGAAGCGCACGCGCAAGCGGGAGTTTCTCGACGAGATGGAGCAAGTGATCCCCCGGCCGGGCTTGCTCGCCCTGATTGCTCCCCATGCGCCTGCAGGCAAGACCGGACGACGACTCGGATATCGGCGCGTCCACGGTCTGCTGTGCCCGGCGTTTCCGGGCATCAACCACAAGCGGGTGTATCGGCTGTACAGCCAGGCCAATCTGGCGGTGCGCAAGCGCAAGAAGGTCCGGCGCGCGGCGGCCGAGCGTGTGCCGCTGCAACGGGCCACGACGGTCAATGCCGTGTGGAGCATGGATTTTGTCAGCGACAGCTTGGCCAACGGGCGGCGTCTGAAGTGTCTGACCGTGGCCGACGACTTCAGCCATGAATGCGTGGACATCGCGGTCGACTACGGCATTTCTGGCGCCTACGTGACGCGCTTGCTCGATCAAGCCGCCAGGTTCCGCGGATACCCGGTGGCCGTCAGAACCGACAACGACCCCGAGTTCACCAGCCGTGCATTCATGACCTGGGCCGCAAATCGCGGCGTGCGCCACATCCTGATCGCACCGGGCAAGCCCACGCAGAATGGCTTCATCGAGAGCTTCAACGGCAAGTTCCGCGACGAGTGTCTCCATGAGCAATGGTTCGAGACGCTGCACCAAGCCAGATCGACCATCTCGGAATGGCGTCGTGACTTCAACGAAGTCCGGCCCCACGGCAGCCTGGGCCGGATCCCTCCGGCGCGATTTGCCGAGGAGTATCTCCAGCGCACTGGAGATGCTCCTCACCCCACACCGGCCAACGAGGTG
>JAJXTO010000047.1 GCA_021783695.1 Pseudomonadota bacterium
GGCGTGGTCGGGCTCCAAGGGCGAATGGCGTAAATGGCATCGCCGAAAAAGCCTACTGGCCGCCAGTCGGGCAGCACCGTCAAGAGCCGATCGGCGCGCTGCGCGGCGGCGATGCTGAAATCGGGCACCAGCGCCAGGCCAAGACCCGCAAGGAGTGCCTCGCGCAGCACCTCGCTGGTGTTGGCGCGCAGCGGCCCCTGCACGGTCACGCGCACACGCTCGGGCGGTTCACCCGCACGCTCGAACATCCACACCGCAGCGCCTGGACGCAGATAGGTCAGGCAGTCGTGCGCTGCCAAGACCTCGGGATGGGCGGGCAGGCCGTGGCGGCGGGCATAGCCGCGGCTGGCCACCAGCCGTGCGCGCGTCGCGCACAACTTCCACGCCACCGTGTTGTCGGGCGGCGCGGCCACATGGCGGATCGCCAGATCAAAACCTTCCTGCGGCAGATTGACCAGTCGGTCGGCCAGATCGAGCTCCACCCGGATGTCCGGATACTGCCGCAGGAAGGAAAGCACATGCGGCGCCACATGCTGCCGGCCCAGCGCCACGGGCGCCGTCACCCGCACCAGGCCACGCGGCGCAGCGGCCAGCTCATGCGCGGTGCCCACGCTCTGGGCGATGCGGGCAAAGGCCGGAGTGGTGTCGTCCACCAGCCTTTGCCCGGCTTCGGTGAGCCGCAGCGTACGGGTGGTGCGCCGTACCAGCGGCACGCCGACGCGTCGTTCCAGCAGCGCCAGGTTATGACTGACCGCTGCCTTGGAAACGCCCAGACGCTGCGCCGCCAGGGTGAGGCTGCCAGCCCCGGCAATCGCGCCGAGCCAGTGCACCTGCTGCCAGAGCAGATCGTCGCGTGGTGTGG
This sequence comes from Pseudomonadota bacterium, assembly GCA_021783695.1. GTDB lineage: Bacteria > Pseudomonadota > Gammaproteobacteria > Burkholderiales > Burkholderiaceae_C > Thiomonas. The sequence goes on from JAJXTO010000047.1 coordinate 863, forward strand.
GGGTAGAGGTCATCGGAACATTGTTCATCAAAATGAACGATGTTGTCATGCTGATTGGCTGTTCAGCGCAGACGGCGATGCCTAGACTGCTTGCCATTCGTTTTCCCGGCGGCAGCTCAGTGCTGCCGCGCACGCCAGCAGGAGCAGACCATGGGAGCACCCGAAGCCTTCACCACCACCGGCATGGTGGGACAGTTCATCAACGGCCAGATCGTGCCCGGCGCGGGAGGGCGTCGCCAGCCGGTGTTCAACCCGGCCACCGGCGCCGTGGCGCGCGAAGTGCTGCTGGCCGAGGCAGCAGATGTGCACGCCGCCGTCGCCGCGGCCCGGGCCGCGTTTCCCAAGTGGGCCGACACACCGCCGATCCGACGCGCGCGCGTGCTGTTCAAGTTTCTGGAACTGATGAACCAGCATCGCGACACCCTGGCGGCGATGATCACCGCCGAGCATGGCAAGGTGTTCACCGATGCCCTGGGCGAAGTCACCCGCGGCATCGAGATCATCGAGTTCGCCTGCGGCATTCCGCAACTGCTCAAGGGCGACTACACCGAGCAGGTGTCCACTGCCATTGACAACTGGACGCTGCGCCAGCCGCTGGGCGTGGTGGCGGGCGTGACGCCGTTCAATTTCCCCTGCATGGTGCCGCTGTGGATGTTTCCGGTGGCCATCGCGGCAGGCAATACCTTCGTGCTCAAGCCCAGCCCCCTCGATCCGTCCCCCAGTCTGTTGATGGCTGATCTGCTCAAGCAGGCCGGTCTGCCTGACGGCGTGTTCAACGTGGTACAGGGTGACAAGGTGGCGGTGGACGCGCTGCTGGAGCACCCGGACGTCAAGGCCATCAGCTTCGTCGGTTCCACGCCGGTGGCACACCACATCGCGCAGGAGGCCGCGCGCCACGGCAAGCGGGTCCAGGCGTTGGGCGGAGCGAAGAACCACATGGTGGTCATGCCCGACGCCGATCTCGACCAGGTGGTCGACGCGCTGATGGGCAGCGCCTTCGGCTCGGCGGGCGAGCGCTGCATGGCCATCTCGGTCGGCGTGCTGGTGGGCGACGTGGCCGACAAGATCGTTCCCCGACTGGTCGATCGCACCAAGGTGCTCAAGGTGAAAAACGGCATGGAGCCCGACGCCGAGATGGGCCCGATCGTCACCGCCGCAGCGCGCGAACGCATCAGTGGCATGATCGACTCCGGCGTCCGGCAGGGCGCCAGACTGCTGGTCGATGGCCGTGGTCACGCGGTCCCTGGCCATGCGCAGGGCTTCTGGCTCGGCGGCACGCTGTTCGACCAAGTCACCCCCGACATGCGCATCTACCAGGAGGAGATTTTCGGCCCGGTACTGAGTTGCGTGCGCGCTCCCGACTTTGCTGCCGCGCTCGATCTGGTCAATGCCCACGCCTACGGCAACGGCGTGGCCTGCTTCACCCGCGACGGTCACATCGCGCGCGAATTCAGTCGCCGCGTGCAGGTTGGCATGGTGGGCATCAACGTGCCCATCCCGGTGCCGATGGCCTGGCACGGTTTCGGCGGCTGGAAGGCCAGCCTGTTTGGCGACATGCACGCCTACGGTGAAGAAGGCGTGCGCTTCTACACCAAGCAGAAAAGCATCATGCAGCGCTGGCCCGAGAGCACGCCCAAAGGCGCCGAGTTCGTCATGCCGACGGCGAAATAAGCGCACGGAGCTGCGACGTGATGCGTTGCCGGGTCATGCGATGATGGAGTGACCATGAGCGACACCACCTTCGACTACATCATCATCGGCGCCGGCACGGCGGGCAGCCTGCTGGCCAACCGCCTGAGCGCCGATTCCAGAAAGCGCGTGTTGCTGATCGAGGCCGGCCGCAAGGATGACTACCACTGGATCCACATTCCGGCGGGCTATCTCTACTGCATCGGCAATCCGCGCACCGACTGGATGTACCGCACCGAACCGGACCCCGGTCTCAACGGCCGCTCCCTGCGCTACCCGCGCGGGAAGGTGCTGGGCGGGTGCAGCAGCATCAACGGCATGATCTACATGCGCGGCCAGGCGCGCGACTACGACGCCTGGGCCGATCTCACCGGAGACGACGCCTGGCGCTGGAACGCCTGCCTGCCCGATTTCATTGCCCACGAAAACCACTGGCGCCGCGACCCCGGCGCGGACCGCGCAGCTGACCCTGCCTTCGCCGCATTCCACGGCCACGGCGGCGAGTGGCGGGTGGACAAGCAAAGACTACGCTGGGACATCCTCGACGCCTTCGCCCTGGCAGCGCAACAAGCCGGAATCCCCGCCACCGACGACTTCAACCGGGGCACGAACGAAGGCGTGAGTTACTTTGAGGTCAACCAGAAAGCGGGTTGGCGCTGGAATACGGCCAAGGCCTTCCTGCGTCCCACCTGTTATGGCCGGGCGAATTTCGAGTTGTGGACTTCCGCACAGGTGGCGCGGCTTCTGATCGACACACGGCCGGACGGCAGTCCGCACTGCAGGGGCGTGCAGGTCTGGACTGGACATGAGATGGTGAGCGCCCATGCCACGCGCGAAGTCATCCTCAGCGCGGGGGCCATCGGCTCGCCGCAACTGCTGCAGCTCTCGGGCATCGGCCCTGCGGCGCTGCTGCGGCAGCACGGCATCGCGCCGGTGATCGACCTGCCGGGCGTTGGCGCCAACCTGCAGGATCATCTGCAGATCCGCGCGGTGTTCAAAGTGAAGGGAACGGCCACCCTCAACACCCGCGCCGCATCAAGCTGGGGCAAGGCCATGATCGGTCTGGAATACGCCCTCAGGCGCAGCGGGCCGCTGAGCATGGCGCCCAGCCAGCTCGGCGTGTTCACCCGCAGCAGTGCGCAATACGCCCACCCCAACATCCAGTACCACGTCCAGCCCCTCAGTCTGGACGCATTCGGCGAACCGCTGCACCGCTTCGATGCCTTCACCGCCAGCGTGTGCAACCTCAACCCCGGCAGCCGCGGTACGGTGCACATCGCCAGTCCGCGGTTTGCCGATGCCCCGGCCATCGCCCCCAACTACCTCGGCACGGACGAAGACCGGCAAGTCGCCGCCGATAGTCTGCGACTCACACGCCGCATCGTCGCGCAGCCGGCGCTGGCCAAGTATCAACCGGAAGAATTCAGGCCCGGCACCCAGTACCAGACCGACGCCGAACTCGCCCGTCTGGCTGGAGACATTGCGACCACCATCTTCCATCCCGCGGGCACTACGGCAATGGGACGGCTGCACGATCCGCAGGCCGTGGTCGATGCACGCCTGCGCGTGCGCGACGGCCGTGGCGGCGTGGTCGCCGGGCTGCGTGTGGTGGATGCCGGCGTGATGCCCTGCATCCCCAGCGGCAACATCAACAGCCCGACGCTGATGATCGCGGAAAAGGCGGCGCGCTGGATACAGACCGATGCACAGTCGAGGTGCTGATCACAGCGCCTCGGCGCTGTAGCGCACCTGCAGGGTGTGCGTTTCTCCGGGCTGCAGGGTCAGCGTGTTGTCGGCGGCGTTGGCCGATTCCACGCACAGCATGTTGCGCCAGCCCTGCGCGGTGAAATCGCCCATGGCCGCCGCCTTGTCCGCCCATGGCGTCCACACCACGGTGGAGGCGCTGCCCTGTTTTTCGATGCGGATGCGCCGCTGCAGTTGCGCGTCATGGATGATGCATGCACTCTGGGTATCGACATACACCCGGTCGGTCTCTGCGGCAAAGCGCACTGCGCCCTCTTGCCGCTTGCGGGCGAACCCCTCGGTCTTGTCGAGATAGGCGCAGCCGTCGAGGCCATGCAGTTCCACTTCGGCGACGTCGCCAATCTGGAAATAGGTGTGCAGCGCTTCGCTCAGTTGCAGCGCCTGGGCTGTGGCGTTGTGCGTCGTCAGTTCCATCTCCAGCGCGTCGGCCACACTGATGTGCAGCGTGACAGGCGTGTCATGCGGCCATTGGGCGCGCGTGGTCTCAGAAGTCTGCAACTGCAGGATGATGTGGGTGACGCCCTGGGACGCGTTGCTGTCCAGCACGTCCCAGGGCACGGTGCGGGCAAAGCCGTGTCCGGGAAAGCTGCTTTCCGTGGCATGCGCGCCAAACCACGGCCAGCACAACGGCACACCGCCGCGGATGGATTTTCCCGGCAGATAGCGTGAGGCGTCGGACACCCAGACCACCGGCTCGGGCTGCGCCTTGGGCCGGAAGGTGGTGAGGTGCGCGCCCTGCAGACAGACGGTGGCCGTGCCCGCGGGGTTGTCGATGTCTGCAAACACCAGCCCGGACTGGCTGAGGCGGAATTGCAATTGACCGGGGATGGCAAAGCGGCGGAGCGGGTCGTGGTTGTGCATGGCGGCGCAGAGGTGGAATTGTCGGGCAGAGCATCATTCTGCCTCGGCGCGGCGCGGCCCCATCAAATCGTCACTCGCGGCACGCGGGTGGACGTCCACGCCGCCAGCAGGGTCAGCCCGCCGGCGCAGAGGAATGCAAGATGAAAGGCATGAATGACCTGCTGTGTCGCGGCCGGATCGGAAGCATGCAGGGCGGCCTGCAGATCGGCGTTGGACACCAGGCCAAACACCAGCGCGCCAAACACCGCCGTACCCACGGCAGCCCCGGTGGAGCGGGCCAGCGACACTGTGGCTGCGGCTGCGCCCAGGCGGGTGCGTCCGGCAACGGTCTGCACCAGGAGTTGCGCTGTGGGCATCACCGTGCCGAATCCCAGCCCGGCGGCAACACCAAGGCCCGCGATGATCAGCGGCTGCGCGGGCAGCAAAGCCAGCAGCAACAGCGCCAGCGCGGCAACGCTCAGCCCCCAGCGTGCGGGCAGATCGGGGCGTCCACTCCTGGCGACCAGACGGCCTGTGACATTGGAACCGAGCACCAGCCCGATGGTCAGAGGCAGGAGCAGCAGCCCCGCGTGCGCTGCACTGGTCGCGTGCCCGACCTGCAGATACACCGGCAGGAAAAACACCAACGCGAACAGCCCCGCGGCAAACAGCACCATGGTGACTGCAGACCAGGCGATGGCGGGCAGACGCATCAGTTCCACCGGCAGAAAGGGATGCGGATGCGCCAGTTCGCGCCGGATCAGAATCCAGCCGACCCCAAGCGCCATCGCCGCCATGAGCACGCTGGGCCATGAGAGCCAGGGAAAGCGATGCCCCGCGAGGGTGAGCCAAAGCAGCAAGGTGGACGCCGCAGCGGCAAACAGCAGCACCCCCGCTGCATCATGCGACTGCCCCGGCTGCGCATGGCGCGCACTTGGCGGCAGGCGAAGCACCCGCCACACCCCGAGCACCGCCAGCGGCAGATTGGCGACGAACAGCCAGCGCCAGCTGAAGTGACTGATCACCAGCCCGCCCAGCGCGGGCCCGGTCACGCTGGCCAGAACGAAGACCATGCCGAACCAGGCCTGAAAACGGGGACGCTGCCGCGGCGGCACCACCTCGCCAATCAGCGCCTGGCTCATCACCATCAGACCGCCTCCCCCCAATCCCTGCAGCATGCGCGCAGCAATCAGCCACCACATGCCCTGGCTGATGGCGCAAGCCAGCGAGCCCAGGGAAAACAGCCCCAGCGCCGCAATCAACGCATCGCGGCGTCCGTAGCGGTCGCCAAACCGGCCATAGAGTGGCGCCATGATGGTGGACGCCAGCAAGTAGCCCACCGCAATCCAGGCGCTGTCGCGGAAATCGCCGAGATCGCGTGCAATCGCGGGGGTTGCGGTGGCCAGCAAGGTCTGATCGACCGCTGCGAGAAAAATGGGCAGCATGACTGCCGTAAACAGCAGGACGAATTGCCCGCGGCTGACGGGCCGGTCGGCCAGAGGCGGCTGCTCCTGCGCCGCGGTCACGCTTGCGGAATCCGACACCTCAGCGCCGCTCAAGTGCCATGCGCCCCGCCTGCGGCCGTCTGCAGATAGTTTTGCAAACCCATATTCTTGAGCAACTGGATCTGGGTTTCGAGATAGTCGATGTGCTCTTCGGTGTCGTCCAGTATGGCGGCGAGCGTGTCGCGCGAGACAAAATCACGCACCGACTCACAATGCGCAATCGCCTCGACATACAGCGCACGCCCGTCCAACTCCAGCTTCAGGTCGCACTCCAGGCACTCGGGGACGTTTTCACCGATATGCAGTTTGGCAAGATCCTGCAGATTGGGCAGACCGTCGAGAAACAGAATGCGTTTGATCAGCTTGTCCGCATGGCCCATCTCCTCGATGGATTCCTTGTATTCATGCGCCCCCAGCGCCTCCAGACCCCAGTTCTGATACATGCGGGCGTGGAGAAAATACTGATTGATCGCAGTGAGTTCGACCTTCAGCGCCTTGTTCAGAAACTGCAACACCTTCGCATCACCCTTCATGGCAATCTCCCGATGGTTGTGTGGATGCCTGCTGGCAGATCGAGCGCTACGCCCTCAAGACTGGACAGTAAGAGTAGCAGCCCGCCCGCCCGCCCACCTTGTTGTCAATAAAAGTGTCCGCCGCCGCATACAGACGGCAAGATCAGCGAGAAAGGAAGACACTGCCCCGTTCAGGCGACAGCAGCGATGGGCACGCAACATCGACCGCATTCGGTCGCGCACTGCCGTTCAAGCTCAGTGGCAATCACCTGCCTGGCGCACTGCGCGCAGCGGCCGCACTGCGCGCCGACACCCAGATGCACCCGCACTTCGCGCAGACTGGAAATGCCGTGCTCGCGCATGGCCTGCCGAATCTGACCATCGGTGACGTTGTGGCAAAGGCAAACGAACATGGCGGACGCTGTCGATTATGTGTTGAGAATCGTTCGCATCATGCAGTTGATGAGAATGATTGTCAATAGATAACACCCACCTTTCATGGCAATGCCAACCATTCGTTCGGCAGCAAGCCAAGCCGCTGCCGCTAACATAACCTGCTTGCTTTGCAGGGCCTGAACCGCTGCAGAGCAATCCCTTGCAAGGGCCGTTAGCTCAGTTGGTCAGAGCAGAGGACTCATAATCCTTTGGTCGTTGGTTCAAGTCCAACACGGCCCACCAATAAAATCAATCACTTAGCCAATCCTCACCCGCTGGGCTTTTTGTTTCC
>JAJXTO010000006.1 GCA_021783695.1 Pseudomonadota bacterium
GGGAGCTCATCGAGAAAAAGGACGTTATGCGTCGCCAATGAAATTTCGCCGGGCCGGATGGTGCCCGCACCGCCGCCCACCAGCGCCACTGCCGACGCGGTGTGGTGCGGGCTACGCATGAAGCGCTGCCCCCATTGCGCCGGATCGAATCGGCCGACGAGACTGAGCACCGTCGCGCTCTCCAGCGCCTGCGCACGGGTCAGCGGCGGCAGCAGGCTGACAAACCGCTGTGCCAGCATGGACTTGCCACTGCCCGGCGGCCCGACCATCAGAACGTGATGCCCGCCGGCCGCCGCGATTTCAAGTGCGCGCTTGGCCGCGCTGTGACCGCGCACCTCGGCCATGTCTGGCCCGGCGGCGTGTGTCGGCCCGGCGGCGGCTGCGGTCACCCGTTGCGCCGCGCCATCCTGTTCCAGCAGATAGGCCACCACCTGCTGGAGATCGCGCGCGCCCAGCACCGCGGCCGCCTGCGCCAGCGCCGCTTCCTCGGCGCTCGCCAGGGGCAGCACCAGGCGGTGTTCGGTCTGCGCCAGCGGCGATGGCGGTGCCAGCGCGCACGCCATCGCCAGCGCGCCGCGCGTGGGGCGCAGTTCACCCGTCAGCGACAGCTCACCGGCAAATGTATGGCCCAGCAGACGCTGCGGCGGAATCAGTCCCTGCGCGGCCAACAGGCCGATGGCGATGGGCAGGTCGAAGCGCCCGGATTCCTTGGGCAGATCGGCCGGGGCCAGGTTGACGACGATGCGCTTGTTCGCCGGAAACCCCATCCCGCTGTTGATGAGCGCGCTGCGCACGCGGTCGCGCGCCTCGCGCACCTCGGCCTCGGGCAGGCCGACGATGGTGAAGCCAGGCAGGCCGGGCGAGAGATGCACCTCCACCGTGACCGGCGGCGCCTCCATGCCCAGCAGTGCCCGGCTGGCGACTTGCGCCAGCGACATGGGCTAACGCGCAGCGCGGCTCAGCGCCAGGCGTCTTCGGGCGACGACGCGCTGGCGTCCGGGGCGCCAGCGTCCAGCCGCGCCTGCAGCTCGCGCACCTGGGCTTCGAGGGTATCGATCTGCTGCCGGGCAGCCAACAGCATGCGCTGAGTGGCGTCGAACTCGTCGCGCGTGACCAGATCGAGCCGTCCCGCTGCGGAATGCGCCAGGGCCCGCAAATTGCGCTGCGCATCATGCAGCGGCGACCGCTCGATCAGGCGACCAATCTGGTCGAAAAACGCGGTGTTGCGCTGGCGAAAGCTGTCATTCATGGCGGGACTCCCAAAAAACATTGGTCACTATTGTGACCGATTTCCATCGCTGTCGACGCGGCAGGCATTTGCGTTCTTGCGCGTTGCCAAACCATGGCGCGATGACCAACCTGCAAGACAACGCACTCAAAGCGTGCGCATGGACGCCGTGGGCTGGGATTCGGCCGCACCAAACGAGTGCATATCGATCCTCTCCAAACCGTGTCGTGCAAATGGTAGCGATGTGACAAAGCGTCTCACAGCCCTGGCACGAAAGCTGCAGATGCTCTCCGGCATTTGATGGAGGGCGTCTTGCCCGGTTGCACTCACAGGAGAAACTTGGATGAACAGAATCGCAATCGCCGCGGCCGTCGCCGCCATCTTTGGCAGCGCTGCAGGCGCTGCGTCGGCCCAGACCGCACCAGCCCCTGCGGCACCCGCCGCTCCCAGCCTGGGCGCGGTGCTCGCCGCCACGCCGGGTCTGAGCATCACAGGGTATGTGGCTTCAACGTATGACTACTTCAACACGTCGTCTACTTCCCTTCGCGCCTATGACGTAAAAACCAACGGCTTCTCGGTAAACCAGGCGGCGGCAAGCATCGCCTACCTGCCGACGGAAGGCTTTGGTGCGCAAGTGGTGGCCATTGCCGGCAATGATGCCAAGATATTGAACTCGGGCAACTTGACAGGGAGCCCTCTTTACCTGAGCAACGCCTTCGTTCAATACGCCACCGGTCCACTGACCGTCATGGCCGGAAAATTCAGCTCCCTCGCTGGCGCCGAAGTGACCAATCCGGCTGGCAACAACACCGTGTCACGCAGCATCCTGTTCTGGAACATGGAGCCCGGTTCGCTCACCGGCCTGCGCGCCAACTACACCGTCTCTCCGGCCCTGACGCTGGTTGCCGGGGTCAACAACGGATGGGGATACACAGGAGCGCAACCCAATGGACTTTCTAAAACCATTGAATTGGGAGTGACGGGTAGCCCGAACTCCATGTTCTCTTACACCGCCGACTACTACCGTGGACAGTCGCCATGGTTCGGCACAACAGCCAGTATCGGTGTGCTGCAATTGTTCGACTTCGTGGGCACGCTCAATGCGACCAGCGCGCTGAGCTTCCAGGCCAACGTGGATTTGCTGTCCAAGGACAACTCGGTTTTGAAGAATGGGACGACGGGAACCGCAAAAGCCAACGGTCTGGCGCTGTATGCCAACTATGCCGTGACAGATCAGATCGCCCTGGCGGCCCGCGGTGAATACATCGACGACAAGGACGGGCTCGTTTCAGGATCGTTCGACAACAAGCTCAAGGAGCTGACCCTGGCAGTGAACTACGCCCCGATCAAAAACGTCAAGCTCGCCGCCGAAATTCGGCAGGACAAATCCGATAACGCGATCTACACCAAAAAAGACGGCACGCTCACCACCAAGCAAAGTTCGCTCGAGCTGCTCGCTGTTTACTCGTTCTGACCCCACGGGCCTGCGGGCCCTCTGAAGGAGCCACCATGAAAATGATCACGGCCATCATCAAGCCGTTCAAACTCGACGAGGTGCGTGAAGCCTTGTCGGGCATCGGGGTGACGGGCATCACCGTCACCGAAGTCAAGGGTTTTGGTCGGCAGAAGGGCCATACCGAGTTGTATCGCGGCGCGGAATATGTGGTCGATTTTCTGCCCAAGGTGAAGATCGAGGCCGCCGTCCCGGAGGCCCTGGTCGAACGCACCATCGAAGCGATTGAAACCGCGGCCCGCACCGGCAAGATTGGCGACGGCAAGATTTTTGTCTCCGCTCTCGAACAGGTCGTGCGCATCCGTACCGGCGAGACCGGCGGCGACGCGCTCTGAACACCGCCCTCCCAGAAAGGTCTTGACATGAAAAAATTTCTCGCCTCCGTTGCGCTCGCCCTGGTCGCACTGACCACGGCAGCGCCCGTCTGGGCCCAGGTGGCCAGCGCTCCGGCCTCGACTTCGGCCCCTGCCGCTGCGCCCGCCGCCGCACCGGCGCCCGCTCCTGCTGCAACGCCGGCCGCTGCGCCTGCCGCCCCCAATCCTGCGGCCTTCATCAACTCCGGCGACAACGCCTGGATGCTGACCTCGACAGCCCTGGTGCTGATGATGACCATTCCCGGTCTGGCGCTGTTTTACGGCGGCATGGTGCGCAAGAAGAATGTGCTGGCCACGCTGATGCAGAGCTTCGCCATCACCTGTCTGGTGACGGTGCTGTGGATGATCATCGGCTACAGCCTCGCCTTCACGCCGGGCAACGGGTTCATCGGCGGATTGAGTCGGTTTTTCCTGGGCGGCATGGGGCTGGACGCCGCCAACCCGCTGGCACCGACCATTCCTGAATCGACCTATATGACCTTCCAGATGACCTTCGCCATCATCACCCCGGCGCTGATCGTTGGATCGTTCGCGGACCGCATGAAGTTCTCGGCCCTGCTGTGGTTCATGGGTATCTGGCTGCTGGCCGTGTACGCCCCGATCGCCCACATGGTGTGGGGCCCCGGCGGCTTCCTCGGCGGCGACGGCGTGCTCGACTATGCCGGCGGCACCGTGGTGCACATCAACGCCGGTGTCGCGGGCCTGGTGGCTGCGCTGGTCATGGGCAAGCGTGTGGGCTACGGCAAGGAAGCCATGCCGCCGCACAACCTGGTGTTGACCATGATCGGCGCCTCGCTGCTGTGGGTGGGCTGGTTCGGCTTCAACGCCGGTTCCGCCGTGGCCGCGAGCGACCGTGCCGGCATGGCCATGGCCGCCACGCAGATCGCCACCGCCGCCGCTGCCCTGGGCTGGATGTTCGCCGAGTGGATCGCTCGCGGCAAACCCACCATCCTGGGCATCACCTCCGGCGCGGTTGCGGGTCTGGTGGCCATCACCCCGGCGTCCGGCTTCGTCGGCCCGAGCGGCGCGCTGGCCATCGGCCTGATCGCTGGCGTGGTGTGTTTCTGGACTGCGGTCTACATGAAGGAAATGATCGGCTATGACGACTCGCTCGACGCCTTCGGCGTGCATGCCATCGGCGGCATCGTCGGTGCCATGCTGACCGGCGTGTTCGCGGTCAAGGCCATCGGCGGCACTGCCGGCGCCCTGGAGGGCAATATGTCCCAGATCCTGATCCAGGCCAAGGGAGTGGGCTTCACCATCGTCTACGACGCCATCGTCACCTTTGTCATCCTCAAGGTGATCGACATGGTCATCGGCCTGCGCGTCACCGAAGAGCAGGAACGTGAAGGTCTGGACATCAGCCTGCACGGCGAGCAAGTGTTGTAACGGGTTTTTTCCTCCGGACGGTTTGGCGGCGACGCTGTCGCCAAACCAGAAGGCGTCTCCTCATCCCTGCCCGGGATGTTCCAACCGCCCCGATGGGGCGGTTTTTTTGCTGTGCGCGGAATAAACCGCGGGCGCGGGCGTCTATGGCAGGTCACCCACCCCAACCGGAGCCACGAGATGAACCCAGTGCAACGCTTTACCCCCACCCTGACCGCCGCCTTCGTGCTGGCTGCCGTGTTCGCCACACAATCCGCCCGCGCTGAATCGATGACCGATGCCGCACGCGCCCACATTGAGGCGGTTGCCTCAGGGAACGTCGATGTCATCACCGCAAGCTACGGCCCGGACGCCGTGCTCGAATGGGTCGGCGGCCCACTCGACGGCCGCTACGCCGCGCCGGACGCCATCAAAACCGTCTGGACCAAGTTCGCAAAAGCCAATGGCCCGCTCATGGCAGATATTGACCATCTGCAGGAAGCCGCCAATCCCAAGGGCGCCACCGTGACTGCCGATGTGGTGTTCAAGGGAAAAGCCGCCATTCCGGTGCGCTATGTGCTCACCTACCGCGACGGCAAGCTGGTCGATGAAATCTGGCAGATCGCCCCCAAGCTGGCGAGCAAAGGCGGATACTGACCGCGCGCACGCATCGCCCACCCGCACGCCACGCCCCAACATGGCCGACCGCCACCAATTGCTGACCGAACAAATCCCGCATTTGCGGCGCTATGCCCGTGTGCTCCACGCAGGTCGTATGGCCGACGCCGACGATCTGGTGCAGGACACGCTGGAACGCGCCGTCAGCAAATGGGGCCTGTGGCGCGGGGTGGGCAGTGTCCGGCCCTGGCTGTTTTCCATCATGCACAACCTGTTCGTCGATCAATGCGCCTTGCGCAATGCGCAGGCCACGCAGGCCCTGGACGATCTGCCCGACGCCGCGCAGCCGGTGCAAGCGGCCACGCAGGAATTGCGGCTCGAAGCGCTCGATCTGCTGACCGCACTGCAGGGACTGAGCGTCCCGCTGCGCGAAGTGCTGCTGCTGGTGGCGGTGGAAGGGCTCAGCTATGCCGAGACGGCCAAGACGCTGGGCGTACCCACCGGTACGGTGATGTCGCGCCTGTCGCGTGCCCGCAGCCAGCTCTGGCAACTCACCAGTGGAGAAGGCACGCCGCGTCCCGCCCTGCGCGTCATCGATGGCCAAAGGAGTGCGAGATGAATCCGCAACGCCCCGAACGCGACACTCTCATGGCCTACGCCGACGGCCAGCTCGACGCGGCGCGGCGCGCCGAAGTCGATCGCTACCTGGAGTACGAAGCGCAGCTCACACCAGGCGGCGAGCACGCATCCGCTGGCCAGCGCTCCACCGTGCGCGCCGAGTTGGCGGCGCTGCAGGCGCAGAACATCGCGCTGCGCGAGGCGCTCGCTCCTGTGCTCGACGAGCCCGTTCCGGCGCGCCTGCTGCAGCATGCCGCGCCGTCTTCACGCCCCTGGGCACGCGCCGCAGCCGTGGCGCTGTGGATTGGCGTGGGCGCGGTGGCGGGCAGTCTGATCACTCGCGAGGCACAGCAGGGCGACCCCGTGGCGATGGCGCAGAACGAAGGCATGCAGCACTTCGTGCAGCAGGCCGAACTCGCCTGGGCGGTCTACACCCCGGATGCGCGCCGCCCGGTGGAAGTGCGCGAGGGCAGCGATCTGACCACCTGGCTGTCGCGCCGTTTGCAGCGCCCCATCGTCGCCCCCGACGCCCTGCCTGGCGGTCTTGTTCTCATGGGTGGTCGCCTGCTTCCGGGCATGCCGGGCAAACCCGCAGCACAGCTCATGTACCAGGACGCGCAGGGCCACCGTGTCACCGTCTATCTGCGCGGCATGGCCAAACCCACCGCAGAATCCGCATTCCGCATCGTCACCGGCAAGCAGTCCTCCACTTTCTACTGGGTGGATCGCCAATGGGGCTACGCACTGACGGGCGACCTGCCCCGCGCGCAGTTGCTCGATGCTGCACGCGCGCTATATCAACGCTACACCGCCGATCCGCCGCAGCCTCCAGCCAAATCCGCCGCCCCGCTGGCCTGAGTCGGTGGCGCGCCACCTTTCATTTCCCACTCCCTGCAGACCGGCGCTTGCGCGTTGGCTTGCAGGATTTCCTTCCTCCTGGAGAACGACATGACCCATCGCATCACCCCACAGAAAACCGTCCAGTCCCCTGCCGCCGGAACCCCGGACACAGGCCGACGCGCCCTGCTGCGCACCGGCCTGCTCGGCGCGGGCCTGCTGCTGGCCTCGGGCACGCCGCTGGCCCTGGCGGAGAACGCCACCACCCTCAGGGTCTATGGCCCGGGCGGCCCGGCGCCGGCCATGCACGAAGCCGCCACGGCCTTCGAAAAAATCACTGGCATCCAGGTTGAAGTGACCGCTGGCCCGACGCCAAAGTGGATCGACGCAGCCCGGGCCAATGCCGACCTGATTTATTCCGGATCGGAAACCATGATGAGCGATTTCGTCACCGCCATGAACGGTCAGCTCGACAGCGCCGACGTCATCCCGCTCTACCTGCGGCCGCTTTCCATCCTGGTGCGTCCGGGCAACCCCAAGCACATCACCGGTTTCAAGGATCTGCTCAAACCCGGCGTCAAGGTCTTGGTGGTCAACGGCGCCGGACAGAACGGCGTCTGGGAAGACGCCGCCGGCCGCCTGGGCGACATCCGCACCGTGCGTGCCCTGCGCAAGAACATCGTCGCCTACCCCGGCAACAGCGCGCTGGCCCGCCAGGCCTGGATCGACCAGCCCGACATCGACGCCTGGCTGATCTGGAACATCTGGCAGGTCTCCAACCCCAAGCTGGCCGAGCAGGTCACGGTGGAAGAGCCTTACCGCATCTACCGCGACACCGGCATCGCCCCGACCCTGCGCGGCAAACAGCAGCCCGCCTCGCAGCAGTTCATCGCCTTTCTGCAAAGCCCGCAAGGCGCGGTGATCTTTCAACGCTGGGGCTGGATGACCAACGGCGCCTGAACACGGGGCAGCCCCCCGCCCGAGCACAACATCGCGGGGTCTGCAAGAATCGGGGATGTCCATGCTTTCCCGAACAGAACAATGATCCCGCATCTCATCACCTCCTCGGGCGATCCCGTCCTCGAACTCGAACAGCGCATTCTGGAAGCGCAGCCCTCCATCGAGCGCTGGTTCCGCCTCGAATGGATGGAGCACACGCCGCCGTTCTACAGCTCGGTCGATCTGCGCAATGCCGGATTCAAGCTCGCGCCGGTGGACACCAATCTGTTTCCCGGCGGTTTCAACAATCTCTCGCCGGAGATGATGCCGCTGGCGGTGCAGGCGGCGATGGCAGCAATCGAAAAAATCTGCCCCGAGGCCAAGAACCTGCTGGTCATTCCCGAGAACCACACCCGCAACACCTTCTACCTGGAAAACGTCGCCACGCTCATGCGCACCTTCCGCCAGGCTGGGCTGAACGTGCGGCTGGGCTCGCTCGACGAGGCGGTCACCGAGCCCATGCACCTCAAGCTGCCCTCGGGCGGCGAGTTGGTGGTGGAGCCGCTGATCCGCAACAAGCTGCGCCTGGGTCTCAAGGACTTCGATCCCTGCACCATCCTGCTCAACAACGATCTGTCGGGCGGCATTCCGCCCATCCTGCAAGGCTTGCACGAGCAATACCTGCTGCCGCCGCTGCACGCCGGCTGGGCGGTGCGACGCAAGTCCAACCACTTCCACGCGTATGACGACGTGGCGAAAAAATTCGCCAAGCTCATCGGCGTCGATCCGTGGATGCTCAACCCCTACTTCACCAAGTGCGGCAAGGTCAACTTCCACGAGCGCCACGGCGAAGACTGCCTGGCCGATGCGGTGGACAGCGTGCTGGCCAAGGTGCGTAAAAAGTACAAGGAATACGGCATCCAGGAAAAGCCCTTTGTCATCGTCAAGGCCGACGCCGGCACCTACGGCATGGGCGTGATGACGGTGCGAGACCCCAGCGAAGTGAAAGATCTCAACCGCAAGACGCGCAACAAGATGAGCGTGGTCAAGGAGGGCATGGAAGTCAGCGAGGTGCTGATCCAGGAAGGCGTGCCCAGCGTCGAGCGCCTGCAGGAAGCGGTGTGCGAACCGGTGGTCTACATGATGGACCGCTATGTGGTTGGCGGCTTTTACCGCGTGCACGCCGACCGCGGGCCAGATGAAAACCTCAACGCGCCCGGCATGCATTTCGTGCCGCTGGCGTTCGAGGAACAGTTCAACGTCACCCACCCGGAGGCCGCCCCAGGCACCAACGGGCCGAACCGCTTTTACATGTACGGCGTGATCGCGCGGCTGGCGATGGTGGCCGCCAGCTATGAGCTGGAGCGCACCGACCCGGAAATCGATCTGGTGTGACGCCATGCAACTGCTGTTCGTCGCCGACCCGATCGCGTCCTTCAAGATCTATAAGGACACCACCTTTGCGATGATGCGCGAGGCGCAGGCGCGAGGCCACATCCTCTGGGTTTGCGAAGCTGCCGACCTGCACTGGAGGGGAGGGATCCCCACGCTTGCCGTTGACACGGCGGCGCTGCCCCCCGAGGGGGCGCACCCCGCCTTGGGACGGCCCGGCGGCGGGGTGGCTGGAGCCCCCACGCTTGCCGCTGATGCGGCACCGGTGTCTGCCGTGTGCCGCCGCATCGAACTCACTGGCGATGCGCATGGAAAAGACTGGTATCGCGTCCTCGACCGGCGCCCGCTGGCGCTGCGCGATGTCGATGCGGTACTGATGCGCAAGGACCCGCCGTTCGACAGCGAGTATTTCTACGCCACCCATCTGCTGCAGCAGGCCGAGCGCGAAGGCGCGGCGGTGTTCAACAGCCCGCGTGCGCTGCGCGACCACCCGGAAAAGCTCTCCATCCTGGAATTTCCGCAGTTCATCGCCCCCACCCTGGTCAGCCGCCGGGCAGCCGAGATCAAGGCGTTCTATGCCGAACATGGTGACGTCATTTTCAAGCCGCTCGACGGCATGGGCGGAACCGGCATTTTCCGCCTGCGGCAACAGGGCGATGGCAGCCCCGATCCCAACCTCAACGTGGTGATCGAAACCCTCACCGCGAACGGCGCCACCACCATCATGGCGCAGTGCTTCGTGCCCGCGATCGCGCAGGGCGACAAGCGCGTGCTCATCATCGACGGTGAGCCCGTGCCCTACTGTCTGGCGCGTATTCCGCAGGGCGGGGAAACCCGCGGCAATCTGGCAGCCGGCGGCCTGGGCGTGGCGCAGCCATTGAGTGCGACTGACTGGGCCATCGCCCGCGCGCTGGGGCCGGTGCTGGCCCCGCGCGGTCTGCTGCTGGTGGGCATCGACATCATCGGTGACCGGCTCACCGAGATCAACGTCACCAGCCCGACCTGCTTTCAGGAAATCACCCAGCAAAGCGGCTGCGACGTGGCCGCGCGCTTCATCACCGCGCTGGAGCGCGCTGCGACGGGGGTGCGCAGCCACTGAGCAGGCCAGCATTGGGCGACAATCCGCCCATCATGCAATCGCCGCAAACCCGCTCTGCCCGCATCCTGATGGCGGCTCTGCTGCTGACCCTCGCCGGGGTGACGGCGGCCTTGTCGCTGGCCTTGCATCAACCCTGGCTGGGGCTTACCCTGTCGCCGCGCGGCGATCCGTTCAGCCCCGGCATTCTGGTGACGGAAGCCGACCGCAGCGGCCCGGCTGCTGCGGTCAGTCCGGGCTCGCGCCTGCTGTCCATCGGCGCGGACGATCAGCGCGTGACTTTGGACGCCGCCGATCTCATCGAGGAGCCCGACTTTTTCGACACCTATGCGCAGGTCGACGCGTTTTTCCAGCGCCAGACCCGCATCGCCGCGCTGCAGGCCAGACCGCTGCTGCTGCGCTGGCGCGATCCGGCGGGGCAGATCGTCGAACAACCCGTTCAGCCGGCATCGGGGCGCCCGCTGTCGAGTCTGCCTTTCGTGTTCTGGTTTCAACTGCTCTGTGGCAGCGTGGCGCTGCTGGTCGGCGCCTGGGTCTATGCCCTCAAGCCGCAAGGCTGGTCGGGACGGCTGCTGGCGCTTTCCAGCGTGCTGTTTCTGCCCAATACCTTTTCCGCCGCGATCTACAGCACCCGTGAACTGGCGCTGCCCGGCCACCTGTTCGAGGTGCTGTCGGCCATCAACCATCTTGGCGGACTGGGCTTTGGCGGCGCGCTGGCCGCGCTGTTTCTGGTGTACCCGGCGCGGCTGGCGGCGCCGAAATTCCTCTGGCCCATTCCCTTGATCATCCTGGCCTGGTGGGCCGCCGATGTGCTGCGCCTCACCCCGGATGTGGGCTGGGGCGTGCGCATTCCGCTGCTGCTCGAAATTCTGCTGGCCGTGTCGCTGGCCGTGGTGCAGTGGCGGCGCAGTGCCGTGCGCGCCGCAGACCGCGCCGCGCTGCGCTGGTTCATCCTGTCGGCCATGGTGGGGGCGTTCACCTTTGTGGTGTTCACCTTCGGTTCCAGCATGTTTGGCATTTTTCCGCCCATGCAACAGGGTTACGCCTTCGGCTTTTTCCTCGCGATGTATCTCGGCCTTGCGCTGGGCGTGGGCCGCTACCAGCTGTTCGACCTGGATCGCTGGGCTTACCGCCTGCTGCTGTGGGTGCTGGGGCTGGGCCTGATCGTCGTGCTCGACATGTTGCTGGTGCTGCTGCTGAACTGGCGCCACGACCTCTCGCTCATCTTCACCCTGCTGCTGGCCGGCCTGCTGTACCTGCCGTTGCGGCAATGGCTATGGGGCCGCATGATGCAGGGCGAGCTGCCGCCCATAGACCGGCTGCTGCCGGAAATCATCTCGGTGGCCTTCACGGCGCAGTCGCAGGAGCGCGAGCGGCGCTGGCTGGGCCTGCTGGATCGGCTGTATCAGCCACTGCATAACCTGCCGCTGACCTCGGGCGCCGCCGACGCCGCGATCGGTCTGGCGAATGACGGCATGGAACTGCGCGTGGCCCCCGCAGGCGGCATGGCCGGGCGCTGCCTGCAGGGCCGCAGCGCCGGACAGAGGCTGTTCACCGTGACCGATGCCGAACTCGCGACCGCCATCGTCACCCTGTTCAACCAGGCCGCAGCAGGCCGCGGCGCCCTGGAGGTCGGCGTGCAGCAGGAGCGCGACCGCATCGCCAGCGACCTGCACGACGACATTGGCGCCAAGCTGCTCACCTTGCGGCATCTGGTGCAGGGTGAGCGCGAGCAGGCCATGCTGATGACCACCATCGACCAGTTGCGCGCCATCGTGCGCGGCCTGCGCCAGTCCGCCCAGCCGTGGGACGAGTTCGCCGCCGACATCCGCGCCGAAACCGCGCAGCGCCTGGCCGCCGCCGGCATGGAACTCGACTGGCCGCCGCCGTTGATTGGCGGCCTCGCCCCCGCGCCCCGCCCCTACCGGAGCACGCCCGAGCATCCCCCGCAGGACGCAGCGCAGCAATACCACCTGCGCGCGCTGCTGCAGGAGGCCGTGAGCAACGCCATCCGTCATGCGCATGCCAGCCGCGTGGCCGTGCGCCTCACGGTGCAGGACGACACGCAGATGCGACTGGAAGTGATGGATGACGGCGTCGGCATCGCCCCGCAACATGCCACCACCGGCCATGGCCTGACCAGCATGCAGATCCGCGCCCGCGCTCTGGGCGGGCGCATCGAATGGCGCCGGGGCGTCGACCGGCTGCCGTTCCCGCCACCCGATGCGACGCGCCCCGCAGGCACCCCACCGCAGCCCCAAGGCATGGGCACCTGGGTCGAACTCATTTTCCCGCTGCGGGCCGGGCTGATCTGAAGCTGTCATATGCCGGTCGGTTTGGCGGCGCACAATGAAATTTAGCGATTCTTTTTCATTATGTTTTTTTCCTAACTGTTCGATCAGGACAATCAATTAGATCAATTTCAGGGTTATCCCTAAACTTCTTTCTCAACGGCAAGCCTGTCGCGTTTTTTTGACCCACCACAAGGACCTCCACCATGGAACAAAACACTGAAACCTTCGGCCTTCCCCGCCTCAACGAGCCCGCGCCGAATTTCGTCGCCAAGACCACCCACGGTGATCGCACCTTGGCCGACTACAAGGGCAAGTGGCTGATCCTGTTCTCCCACCCCGCCGACTTCACCCCGGTGTGCACCACCGAGTTCATGGGCTTCGCCCGTGAGGCGGACACCTTCAAGTCGATGAACTGCGAGCTGCTCGGCCTGTCGATCGACTCCATCTTCGCCCACCTGGCCTGGGTGCGTTCCATCAAGCAGCACTTCGGCGTGGACATTCCCTTCCCCATCATCGAAGACCTGAAGATGGACGTGGCCCGTGCCTACGGCATGATCCACCCCGGCGCCGCCGACACCCAGGCCGTGCGCGCCACCTTCTTCATCGACCCCAATGGCATCCTGCGCGCCATGGTGTACTACCCGATGAGCAATGGCCGCTCGATCAATGAGTTCGTGCGTCTGCTGCAAGCCCTGCAGACCAGCGACAAGCACGGCGTGGCCACGCCGGAAGCCTGGTGCCCGGGCGACAAGGTCATCGTGCCCCCGCCGAAGACCTCCGCCGCTGCTGAAGAGCGCGTGAGCAAGGGTGCTGCGCAAGGCATGGAAGTGACCGACTGGTACTTCTCCAAGAAGTCCCTCTGAGCGCACGGGCCGCTTGAGCGGTCGGACGAACGCCTCCATCAGAACAGTGATGGAGGCGTTTTTTTTGGGGGCGCGTCCGGCAGGGGGAATGGTCAGGGATGGGGTCGCACGGCGCGCGCCGCCATCGAGAAGATCAACCCGGTCCTGCGAGGCCGGATGAGTTCCTTCCGCCTCACGCGAAGGCGTCGTCCGAGATGCTTGGTTTGCAGGCAATGGAAGCAACCCCGCACGCGGGAATTCAGGATGCGGTCATGAGGCGTTGATGCCCAGCGGGCGTGGAAACCCAGTGTGAATGGGGGCGGTGGAATGCCGGGGCCCAACACTTGGTTGCAGCGTTGCCGCCGAAATCCTTCACCCAATCCGGGCGGGTCCCGCTGGTGGCAATCCGTCGGCATCTCCAGCGCCCTGCTTGAACCGCACACACGGCGGCGTGTGAGGGCTGAGGGAGGCATCCTTCATACGATTCGATGCCCCAACGCAGGCAGGCTCTCGCGGTATCGGGTGATGCGGTCGCGGTCGATCGAGGCGGTCACCACGGCATCGCCTTCGGCTTGCATGGCGAGCACGTCGCCCCAGGGGTCGATCACCATGCTGTGGCCCCAGGTGCGGCGGCCGTTTTCATGCACGCCGCCTTGCGCGCAGCCCACCATGTAGGCGAGGTTTTCGATGGCGCGGGCGCGCAGCAGCACTTCCCAATGTTTCTCTCCGGTGGTGTGGGTGAAGGCGGCTGGGAGAAGAAAGAGATCACAGGGACGGGTGGCCTCCGCGCTCGCGTTCGCTCGCTGCCCCCCGAGGGGGCTGCCCCCGTCTTGGGA
Organism: Pseudomonadota bacterium; assembly: GCA_021783695.1. GTDB lineage: Bacteria > Pseudomonadota > Gammaproteobacteria > Burkholderiales > Burkholderiaceae_C > Thiomonas. The sequence goes on from JAJXTO010000006.1 coordinate 13,953, forward strand.
CGGCCCGGCGGCGGGGGCGGACAACGCCCGGAACAGCTCGGGAAAGCGCAGGTCGTAGCAGATGGTCAGGCCGATGCGCAGGCCTTCGCAGTCGAAGGCGACAGGCTGGTTGCCGGGGGTGATGCTGTCGGCCTCGGCGTAGCGCTCGGCGCCCCGCTGAAAGGCGAACAGGTGCATCTTGTCGTAGCGCGCCGCCAGTTCACCCGCGGGGTTGAACACCAGGGTGGTGTTGAGCACGCGGTTCGGGTCGGGGCTTTCCAGCGGCAGGGTGCCGCCGGCGATCCACAGCCCGTGGCGGCGGGCGGCATCGGCCAGAAAGTCCTGGATGGGGCCGCTGCCGGGCTTTTCGCGCACGCGCACCTTGTCGGTGTCGCTCTGACCCATGAGGCAGAAATATTCGGGCAGCACGGCCAGGCGCGCGTCTTGTGCCGCGGCCTGTGCCAGCAGGCTTTCGGCGCGTTGCAGGTTGGCGGCGACGGACGTGCCGGAGACCATCTGAAGAGCGGCGACTTTCATGGGCGGGTGCGGTGTGGCGATTGACCGCTCAAGCTTACGTCAGGGCGCCGCAGGTGTGGCGCCGCCGGGTTTGGGCGCGTCGAGCGAGACTTCGGTGACGTTGGGCGTGAGCCAGGTGCCGGTGATGTCGTACACATGGGTGAAGGCGCGCGCCAGCGGTTCGCGGGCGATGTACTGCGCCAGGAAAGTGCCCAGGCCGATGACCGGGTTGACCAGAGCATAGGCGAGCGAGGCCGCGCCGACATTGATGTTGGGTATCACGACCACACGCAGGTTCTGCGTTTCGGTGCCGAGGTTGGTGCTGCCTTCGATGCGCACCGAGGCCGCCACGCCGCTCATGCGGAAGTCGCTGGTGCTGGCCACGCCATTGCGCACGCCGACATCGGCGTCCACTTTGTCGAAGGCGAAGCCCGAGGAGAACAGGTCGCGGAAGTCGAGGGTGAAACGGCGCGGCAGGCTTTGCAGGCTGAGCACGCCCAGCAGCTTGGCAATGCCCGGGTCGGCTTTGAGGAACTGCCCCTGCCCGAGCTGCAGCGTGAACTGCCCGTCCATGCTCGGAAAGTCGAGGTTGAGCGGCGAGCCCAGCCAGGAGAGATTGCCGGTGATCTCGCCCTTGCCGCCCTTGAGCAGCCCGGGCTTGCCCAGGGTGGCGAGCAGGCCGCCGGCATCGCCGATGGCGAGTTTGAACTGCATGGCGGTGCGCCGCGCGGGCGATGCGGCGTCTGCACTGCCGGGGACGGTGAGTTGCGCGCCCAGGGCCGTCCAGGTGCCGCTGCCGGTGAGCTCCGCGTCCGGCGCTCTGAGTGCAAAACGAGTCAGCTGCCATTCTTTGCTGCCGTCCACACGGCCGCGGTTCACCGCCTGCACTTCCAGGCGGCTGAAATGGTGGCCATGCAGATCGACGTTGTCGGCCACGATGTCGAGCGCCGGAATGCTTTTGGGCTGTTCGTCGAACAGATGCTCCACCTCCGAATCGCTCGATCTGGGCAGTTCCAGCCGTGCCAGCCGCGCGCTCAGGGTGCCGGGGTTGTTGCCGCTGCCGATCTGCCAGCCCAGATAGCCCGAGAGTTGCTGCGCGTTCACATTGGCCTGCAGCAGATCGCCGCTGCGGCTGCCACCGATCACCACCTGGTTGATGATGCGGTGCATCAGGGTGAGGCGACCGATGTCCAGCGCCGCCGTGGTGGGCAGCAAGGCGGCCAGGCCGCGGTCATTGCCAACGCGGAACAGGACGGGGGATTGGGCGGCAGTCGCGGGCAGCAAGGGTTGGAGTGCGGCATCCCAGGCGTCGAGGTCGAGTACCGGCAGGCGCACATTGGCCTGCACCGAGGCCGCCGGTTGCGGCAGGGTGACCTGCGGGCCGATGGCCAGACCGCCGCTGAGCACGCGGAAATCCTGGCTGGCGTTCGCACTGGACGCGGGCGTCGCGCCGCCGGGTGTGGGCAGCGGCTCTTCGATCACATACCGCGCCTGGGCGATGCCGCCCAGATCGATCTGCACCACATTGCGGCGCGCGCCATCGGGGCCGGGTGGCAGCGGGGTGCGGGTATAGAGCAGCGATTCGGGCGCGGCGGCGGGCTTGCCCAGGGGCGGCGGCAGGTCGATGGCGGCGCCCACCAGATTGCTGCGCAGCTCCAGCGCGGCCTCGGGCGCACCGCGCTGCTGGGTGATGCTGAGGGTGTAGGGCGCCTGGCCCCGCAGCACTTTGCCGAGCGTCCGCATCCAGTCCTGGTCGGCGGCACGCAGGCCCGCGCTGCTGAAGCTGCCGCTGGCCTGCAGTTGCAGCGCCTGCCCCTGTTGCTGCCCGCCGCGCAGCGCAACCGGGCCGCCCAGCACATCGGGCGCATTCAGCGCCAGGCTGAACCCGGCGTGGCTGAAATCCACCGTGCCGCGCACCTTGGCGAAGGGCGGCAGATCCTGGCTCCAGCGCACGTCCACGCCCTGCAATGTGGCCTGGCCCTTGAGGGTGGCCGCGCGCATGTCGTTGAGTGGCAGCTTGAGGGCGATGTCCAGCGCCATCGGGCCCTGTGCCTGCGCGGTGTCGAACACGCCGCCGAGCTGCTGGTTGATCGGGCTGTCCAAGAGATAGCGCAGCGCAACTGCCGCTGTCGCCTGCGCCTTGCCGCCGATGCTCAGCACGCCATCGCGGAAACTGGGCAGGCTGCCATTCACTGCGGTGATGCGCGCCCCATCCGCCAGCGCCGAGGCATCGCGTACCTCCAGGCTGTGCGAGGTGACCAGCAGCGCGCCGTTGACCTGGGTGAACTCCGGCCACAGCGCATTGGCATGCACGGTGGCGGCACTGGCGGTTTCGCCCGGAGGCAGGATGCCGCGCGGGGCGGAATTGAACACGCCGTTTTCGATCTGCGCGCTGACCTGGAAGGTGCCGCCCTTGGCCGGGGTGTCGAAGGGAAAGTTTTCGAGCCGCCCCTTGACGGCGAAGTCCACCTGCCGCGCGTTGCCCGCAGCGATGGCGCTGCGCAAATAGTCGCGGGTGTGCAGGGGAATGTCGATGGGCAGGTAGCGCCACACCGCGCGGGCGTCGGCGCGGGTGAGTTGGCCCAGCAGATCCAGGCTGCCCAGCCCCTTCGGCGCGCTGCGCCAGCTCAGGGTGGCCTGGCCTGCGGCGTCGGCATTGGCGAAGGTGAAGCGCTGCGTGCTGAGCAGCCAGTTGCCCTTGCTGTCGCGCTTCCAGTCGAGATCAGCCCGCAGGCTGTCAAAACCCAGGCGTGCCGGGGCGTAGACCAGCGGCAGCTCCAGACCGCCCTTGTTCAGGCTGAGTTGTGCATTGCCGCTGTTCTGTGTGGCGTTGAGCGTGCCCGTCAGGCCGCTGACGCCGGGCAGATCCGCCGGGAGTTGCAGCGCCTTTGCCGCGTCCTTGCCCTTGGCGATCAGCGGATGCGGGTCGGTCTGCGGTGTCTGCGCTCCCGCACCGGCGGGGCTGTTCCAGCGCAGGTCGGCAAACTGGGCTTGCACGCTGTAGGTCGGCGGCAGGCCGGTGGGCACCGCGCCGCGTGGCCAGCTCGCCTGCGCACTGAATTGACTGATGCGGCCTTGCGGCTGCAGGGCGCTCAGGCGCGCATGCCATAGCGCGGGCAGCGGCAGACGCTGCGCCAGTGCGGCCAGTGCGCCCAGATCGAGCGCGCCGGTCTGCAGGCTGGCCTGCGCCGCGCCGCCCTTGGGCTGCTGCCAGCGCCAGTTCACCGTCACTGGGGCCAGGGTCTGGCCTTGCGCGGTGCGGAACTGCAGATGCTGCAGACTGGCGTTTTCGCCGCCGGGCAGGGGCGCCCAGGTCATGCGGGCGCTCAGGCTGTCGAGTGCGAAGGGGGGCAGCCCGGCGGTGGCGCGCAGCGGCCCGGGGGCCGCAGTCGGCGCGAGCTGGATGGCCACGCCGCGCAGCGCGAGATCGGCGGTGAGCGCGGCGGGCGCGCCGTTGTCGACTTGCGCCCAGGCGCGGACCGAGCCGCGCCCGGTCTGCGTGGAAACCGGCAGGGTCAGCGGCAACTGGGGCTGCAGCGCGGCCAGATCGACGCCCAAGACGTTGCCATACAGCGTGCCCTTCCAGCGCGAAAACTCGGCGGTGTGACGCAGGAACAAGGGCTGGCGGAAGCTGGCGCGCAGGTCGATCGGGCCGCCAAAATCCGCCGGTGGCGTGGCGGTGAGCGCGGCACGGTGGCTCAGAAGGGTGTTGCGTAGCAGGATGTTGACCCGCGTCAGCGGCAAGGGTGGCGCGTGCTGCGCGGCGTTCACCCAGGTCAGGCGGCTGTCGAGAATCAGGATTTCGTCCTGCTCGAACAGCCAGTCGGCGAACTGCTGTGCCGTGTCGTTCTTGGCGGCGCCGGTCAGTGCGATGCGGATGCCGCCGATCTCCAGATGATTGGCGTCGGGACGGATCACGGTGAGATGGGCGCCGCGGATCACCAGCTGGTCGAAGCGGACCGCAAGACGGGTGAAGCTTTTCCAGCTCGGCGCGGCCTGCACCTCGGCGAACTGCAGCGCGGGCTGACCTTGGGGCCCGTCGATGCGCACATCGCGCAGGGTGAATTGCGGCATCAGACCGTGCCATTGCGTCTGAATCGCGCCGATGTGCACTGGCAAGCCCAGCGCACTGCTGCTGGCCTGCTCGACCCAGGGGCGCAATTGCTGCGCATTGGGCAGAACCGCGTAGCGCAGCGTCAGCAGCCCCAGGCCGAGCACGAAATACACCGTGAGCACGAGCACGATGGCCGCTTCCCAGATGCGGGTGGCGGCGCGCAGCGAGAGATGGAGCAGAGACAAGGGATGCGGCGCGGAGCGGGGGAGAAAGACGCCGTCGATGGTAGTCAATCGCTCATGGCACGCTGCCATGAAGTCCTGCAGATTGCTGCGTGCCACGGATTCCAGCGCGGCGGCGTCAAACTCTATGGCAGGCCAGTGCAGCGTCAGCGGGGCTGGAATATGCTGCGCCATCATTTGCAGTCCCTAGGCCGAATCGATGGAGTTGTCGCAGTTTTCCCGCTTTTATCGCCGCCATGCTGGCCGGTTTGACGATGTGCTGACGCTGTGGCCGCAGGGCATCCCAAGCCGCGCCGAACAATGTGCCGCCACCGTCGCCCTGCAGCAAGCTGGCGCGACGCTGCCCACCGCGCTGCGGCGGGTGCGCAATGCGCTGATGCTGCGCCTGATCGAGGCCGACCTGGGCGGCGCGCCGCTCGAAGCCATCTGCATCGGCATCAGCGATCTGGCGGAAAGTGTGGTGGCCTCCGGCCTGCGCGCGGTGCATGCCGAGCTGCAGCCGCGTTTTGGTGTGCCGCGCACCGCGGGCGGCGAGACGGCGCAGTTTCTCGTGGTCGGCATGGGCAAGCTCGGCGGGCGCGAACTCAATGTCTCGTCCGACATCGACCTGGTGTTCGTGTATGACGAGGACGGCGAGACCGACGGCCCCGCCCGCTTGAGCAACCGCGAGTATTTCGGCCGTGTGGTGCGCGCCCTCGTGCCGCTGCTGTCCGACGTCACCGGCGATGGTTTCGTGTTCCGCGTGGATACCCGGCTGCGGCCCAACGGCGACAGCGGCCCGCCGGTGGTCAGCCTGGCCATGCTCGAAGAGTATTTTCTGGTGCAGGGGCGCGAGTGGGAGCGCTTTGCGTGGCTCAAGTCGCGCGTGGTCTCGCCGCTGGACACGCCGCAGGCGCAGCGCGCGGCGCAGGCGCTGGCCGATGTGGTGGAGCCCTTCGTGTGGCGGCGCTATCTCGACTTTGGCATGCTGGAGTCGCTGCGCGCGCTGCACCGGCAAATCCGCGCCGAAGCGACCAAACGCGCCGCCGTGCGGCCCGACAAGGCGAATGATGTCAAGCTCGGGCGCGGTGGCATCCGCGAAATCGAATTCACCGTGCAGCTGCTGCAGGTGGTGCGTGGCGGGCGCATGCCGCAGATCCGCGAGCGCGCCACTCTGCCCGCGCTGGACCTGCTGGTCGAGCACGGCCTGCTGCAGGCCGAACCCGCCCAGCGACTGGCCGCCAGCTACCGCTTTTTGCGACGGCTGGAGCATCGCATCCAGTACCTCGACGATGCGCAGACCCACAGCATGCCGTCCGAGGATGCCGACCTGCACACCCTGGCCTGGGCCATGGGATTTGTGGACGACGCCGCGCAACAGCGCGTCGCCTGCCCCAAGGGCTGCAAACTGCTGCGCGAACTCGACAATGTGCGCGAATTCGTCGCCAGCGAGTTCGATGCCCTGCTGCACAACGGCCCGCAATGCACCGGCTGCAGCAAACCGCCGGAAACCATGGACGCGGTGCGCCACCGCCTGGCCAAGGCAGGCCTGGCGCATGATGCCATCGTCGCTCGGCTCAAGGCGCTGGAAACCTCGCCGCGCTACGCCGCGCTGAGCGAGGCAGGGCGGCTGCGGCTGCTGCGCGTGCTCGACCGCGTGATCGGCATGGCCGCCGAGCGCCCGACCGCCGAGGTCTGTCTGAGCCGCATCATCGACCTGCTCGAAGCCATCGGCCGACGCGAAACCTACCTGGCGTTTTTCGCCGAACAGCCGGCCGCGCTGGCGCGGCTGTGCACCGTGCTCGAAACCTCGGCCTGGGCTGCGGACTACATCAAGCGCCATCCGGCAGTGGTCGACGAGCTCATCAGCCCGCCGGGCGAGCGCTTCAACGCCGGGGCCTATCGCCTGGAGCTGCTGCGGCACCACGCTCAATGGAGCGAGCGCGGGCGCTGGGACGCCGGCGAGGGCATGGACCTGCTGCGGCAGAGTTTCCATGCCGAGATGTTCCGCACCCTGTCGCGCGATCTGGCCGGTCTCATCAAGGTCGAGCAGGTCGCCGATGAACTCTCCGCCCTGGCCGATGCCACGGTGCAACTCGCGCTGGAGTGGTGCTGGAAACAACTGCCGCAGCGCCACCGCGAGCAGCCCGCCTTCGCCGTCATCGCCTACGGCAAGCTCGGCGGCAAGGAGCTGGGCTACGGCAGCGATCTCGACATCGTCTTCCTCCATGACGACCCGGCAGACAACGCGCAGGACATCTACGCGGCCTTCGCCCGCAAGCTGGTGTGGTGGTTGACCGCGCACACCGCGGCCGGTCGCCTGTTCGAGATCGATACCCGGCTGCGCCCCAATGGCAACGCGGGTCTGCTGGTCACCAGCCTGGAAGCCTTTGACGCCTATCAGCGTGGCCGCGGCAGCAACACGGCCTGGACCTGGGAGCACCAGGCGCTCACCCGCGCACGGTGTTGCGCCGGGGATCTGGCCATCGGCGCGCGCTTCGAGGCCATCCGCACCGCCGTGCTCACCACCCGGCGCGACATCGAGGCCCTGCGCAGCGAAATCCTCGCCATGCGGCAGAAGGTGGCCGACGGCCACCCCAACCGCAGCGGCCTGTTCGACGTCAAGCACGATCCCGGCGGCATGGTCGATGTCGAGTTTGCCGTGCAGTTTCTGGTGCTGGCGTATGCCGCCGACTACCCGCAGCTCACTGCCGACCTGGGCAACATCGCCCTGCTCGGCATGGCCGAGGCGCTCGGCCTGCTGCCAGCCGGCGTGGGCCGTGCCGCGGCCGACGCCTACCGCGAACTCCGCCGCATCCAGCACCGCGAACGCCTCGCCGGGGCCGACGCGGCGCGGGTGGCCGCAGACAGCCTGCAGCCTGAGCGCGCCGCCGTGCGCGCACTCACCCGCTCCGCGTTCGATGCGCCGGGCGTGGTGCAGCAATCTGCGCTGCCAGAGATCTGTCGGAACTGAAGGCAGCCCCCGCGCCGCCTTCAAGACCTCGTCTCGCGCGGGGAACGATTCAGGTTGTTCGTCTTCGGCCGCCGAGCGTGCTTTGATTTGCATGCGTTCGCTCAACTAGTCAGCAAGCAGGCGTGATTGCTCAGTTAATCTGAACGCGAAAACAGAAATTATCAATTTATCTTACCTACGGCGGCGCATACGATGTGTGCAGCCTGAGTCCAGCCAGCCTGGGTGACGGTCGTGTCGGAATTGCGGTGTTGTGTCCATATTCCGCAAGATCCATGTCGCAGACCTCCGCTCACTGAGCCCCAAGCCCGATGAACTGGATCGATGTCGCTGTCCTGGCGTTGCCCGTGCTGCCTTTGCTGTCGGCCGCATTTGTGCCCCTGTGTTGCGCGCGCGCCAAGCGTCGCGCAGCACAGTGGAGCATTGCTTTCATCTCCCTGACCCTGGCGGTGGCGCTGATGTTGTTGGCGCATCACTTGCGCGCGGGTCTGGATTCCCCTGCCTTGTTCGTCGGCATAGGTCAGGCGGGCCTGTTGCTCGATCCGCTGAGCATGGCCATGGCCATACTGGTGGCCAGCATCAGCTTGATCGTCCATGTCTATTCGCTCAATTACATGGCCGATGAGCCAGGCTATGTGCGTTTCTACGCACTGCTTGATCTGATGACGGCAGCGATTCTGCTGATGATCAGCGCAGGCGACCTGGTCACATTGCTGGTTGCGTGGTTCGCCGTGGGGCAGTTGCTGTACTTCCTTCTAGGGCACAACACTGAACGTCCTGCTGCGGGGCGCTATGCCTTTTGGACCTACATCACCTATCGTCTCGGTGACCTGGCGCTTGTCGGGGCTGCTTTGCTGTTGGTGCAGGGTTATGGAGCATGGGACCTGCCCACGTTGTTTCAGCGCATTGGCGCCAACCCGCATGTGCAGATCGGGGGTGTCGCCGTGCTGCCGATCGCTGCGCTGCTCGCGGCATTGGCGGCTTTTGCGCGCTCGGCGCAGTTCCCGCTACATACCTGGCTGCCGTACACCATGGATGGCCCGACCCCGGTTTCTGCATTAATGCACGCGGGCATCGTCAATGCGGGCGGTTTTCTGTTCAATCGCCTTTCTCCCATGTTCATCCAGGCGCCCGATGTCTTGCATCTGGCTTTTATCGTCGGCCTCGTGACGGCTTTGCTCGGCTCGGCCCTGATGCTCACCCAGAATGACATTAAGAAATCGCTCGGCTACTCCACCATGGGGCAGATGGGCTTCATGATCATGGAGTGCGGCCTGGGGGCATTTTCCCTTGCGGTCTATCACCTCATTGCGCACGGGTTGTTCAAGGCCACACTCTTTCTCAGCTCGGGCAATGTCATTGGTGATACCCGGCAAGATGATGGCGTTCCGCCTGACGACATCTACACCTTCGTGGCGGAGCGCCGCCCGACGCGCACGGTCAAAGTCCCCTGGTTGGTGGCCGCGCTGATCACCGTGCTGGTGCCGGCCGTTGTGCTGGGCCTGTCTCACTGGCTGGTGGCAGCCAATTTCTTCAACAAGCAGGGCGCGGTGATTCTGCTGTTCTTCGGTTGGGTGACTGGGGCGCAGGTGTTTTTCTCCATCCACAAGCTGCCGAATGAGAACCCCTGGCGCTCGCTTACCCTGATTTTCCTGTCTTTTCTCATTGTGGTGGTGGGCTATACCCTGATCGCGCACGCCTTCGAGACCTTTCTCTACCCGGATCCGGTGTTGCGGGACGCGGGTTACGCGGCTGCGGGTATCAATCTGTTGGCGTTCGATCTCTTGGTTATCTTCCTGACCATCGTGTTGGTGGGGGCCTGGCTGGTGACGTTCTACGCGCACTCGCTCGACCTGGAAGGTCGGCCGGGCAGCCTGTGGAATGCCTTCTATCTCAATCTGTACGCCCTGTTTTCGCGCGAGTTCTATCTGTCTGACGTCTATACCCAGGCGTCGCGTGCAATGGTGAATTGGGCCAAGCGCATCAACGTCTGGCTGCGCTGGATTTGAGCGCGGGAAGAACACCATGATCGAATTTGTCATCGCCCTGTTGTTGTTGCCGCTGTTTCCTCTCAGCCTGCTGATCAATGCCATCCTCCAGGCTTTACCTGTCTGGGTTCGATTGCCCTTGCTGTTGGCGCTGCCCTTGGCTGGGTCGTTCGCGTTGGGTATGACGCCGCCGCCCGCTGGCCCACTGACGCTGGGGCTGGACATCCTCGCTGCGTTCACCTCTCTGCTGTATGCCTGGCGCCTGCTGGTCGTCCGTGAAGTGTTTATCTGGGCGCGGCTCCAGGCCACGTCGGCATGGCCGCTGGTCTGGATGGCCTGGCTGCATGGCATGTCTCCAGACAAGCTGATGGCCGTGGCTCTGGCGTTGACTGTACCGGCGGCTGCGCTCATGTTGATCGCTTGTGGTTTGCGTCGGCGGATGGGCGCGGCATATCTGGGTTTGCTGGGGCGCATCGGGCCGGCCTATCCGCGTCTGACTGGCGCCTGGGTGGTGGCTTTGCTCGCTGCGCTCGCTGCGCCGCCGTTCCCAGGGTTCTTCGCGCTGCTCGCGGTGCTTCATCAAATTTCTGCCGCGCTGGTGGCGGTGGTGCTGGTGGTCTGGTTGCTATGGAGTTGGGCTGCGGCAGTGCTGTGGCAGCATGGTCTTTTCGGGCCGGAGCACCCGCGTGCGGCGGGCACGGCTGACCTGTCCACGGGCGTGGCCGCGACTTGGTTCATGCTGGCTGTGGCTGCAATGGTGTTGGGTCTGATCGGAGGTTGGGGATGGTGGATACACTGAACCTGGGTCGGCGTCTGCGGGTCCGCTCGACTGCCTATGTGGCAGGCGAGCCAGTGCCGTTTTTCTGGCCGATGCGGACCTTCATTCACCACAACCCGCTCTATGGTCTCGAGCACATGCCTTTCGAGCAAGCGGTTCGGCGGGCGAAGGGTTTGTTCCATGCCCGCATGTTTTTGCCACGCAGCAACTATCAGAACTGGCAGCGGGAGGGCAAGATCAGTCAGGTCGCGATCGATCAGGAACTGTCCAGACGCAGTCAGTCCCTGCCGATTGTTCCGGGGATCGACTGGCCGCGCTGGCTCCAGGCTGTCATGCAGTCTGGCTCGGATCAAAACCCGATCGACCCCCATGCGTTGCCTGCCGACGCGCATGCGGTTCTGCGCGCAGCACCCCTTCCTGACGGCGACGGCGATTCGGCTGCGTGGTTGGATCAATTGCGGCAGCACTTGCGCGGACACACCATGCCCGAGGCGGTGGACGCCTTGTGGGGTACACAGATTGCGGACGAGCTGGATGAGCTGGTCATCAAGAGCTGTCTGGATTTTTTTGATGAAGACCAGTCGTCCTGGCGCATGCCGGGGCGCGAGCGCGGGCTGTTTGCGGCGTGGAGCGACATTGCGCGCCGCAACGCACGAATGTTCCTGCGCGGACTGAATGTGCGACGCATTCTGGACGCGGTGCAAGACGCTGAGAGTGCGGTGGTTCATGTCATGCGTGAGCTGGATGTCGATCCCGACGACTGGTCGGGCTATTTCACGCGTGAGCTCACTCGCTTGCATGGCTGGACCGGTTTCATCCGCTGGCGCTCCTCGGCCAAGCACTACTACTGGGCGCAGCGCTACCCGGCCGATATTGTCGATCTGCTGGCCATCCGCCTGGTCGTCGGCCTGGCGCTGGTGCAGGAAAGTGCGCGCCAGCACCAAACCCCTGTCAAACGCGGCCAGCTCGACTCACTGCTCCGCGAGCGTACGGCCGAATGCATACTGCGGCAGGCGCTGCATAGTGGTGATGTGCTGCCGGCCTGGGCGCACCGCATCGATGATGCGCTGGCGCGGGGCGACTGTGTGCGCTGCGAATCCTTACTGCGGGAATACGCGCCGCAGGCCCGAAAGGTGCGGGCGCAGGCGCAGGTCATGGCGCTTCGCGATTTGGCCAATGCAGCTGGTGCCTCTGCTGCGCTGGAACAGATCGACGCCTCGGGCGTTGCGCAACTCATGCAGGGTTTGCAAGCATTTGCCGAACAAGAGGGCATGGTGTGGACCCTGGCCATGGAGGCGCAGTCGATCGATCACCTGCTTGCCAGTATTCAGGTGCCGCAGGATCTTCCTGCGGGCAAGCGGCCCTTCGCGCAGGCCATGTTTTGTATCGACGTGCGCTCCGAACCGATTCGCCGTCACCTCGAGCGCGTGGGAGACTATCAGACGTTCGGCATCGCTGGTTTTTTCGGCGTGCCGGTTGGTTTCCTCGGCTATGGCAAAGGCAGCGAGAGCCACTTCTGTCCGGCAGTGGTCACGCCGAAGAATCTGGTGCTGGAACTGCCCGCAGCGCTCGACCCCAGCGATGCGGACTTCGTCAGTACCCTCGGGCATGTCCTGCATGATCTCAAGAGTTCGGTGCTCTCCCCCTACGTCACCGTGGAGGCTGTGGGCATGTTGTTCGGGCTGGATCTGTTCGGCAAAACCTTGGCTCCGCTTGGCTACAGCCGCTGGCGCAGCCGTATGGACACAGAAAAGCCGGTGACCCGCCTGCTGTTGGATAAGCTGACACGCGAACAGGCGGATTCCATCATCCGCACGCTGCAGCGGGCAATGATTGTGAAGGCACTGCGGGCCGAGTTGCATATCGAACGCGAGCGCGTGGACGACGATGTCATCCGTGAACTGCGCGAGACGGCACTGCGGCATCGCCAGGGGGCAACCAGACTGCAGTCCGATTTCGGCACGAGTGCGAAGGCTGAGGCCGGGTTCATCGAAAAATTGCGTGAGGTTTATCGCGTCGATCCGGACTATGCCAATTACCAGCTCGTGCGGCTGGGACGCATCGGCTACTCGCTAGATGAGCAGGTCAATTACGTCCATACGGCATTGACCATGATCGGCCTGACGAAGACCTTCTCGCGTTTCGTTCTGATCGTTGGGCACAACGGGCAGACCGAGAACAACCCGTACGAATCGGCCCTGGACTGCGGTGCGTGCGGCGGGGGGTCTGGCCTGGTCAATGCGCGCGTGCTTTCGCAGATGGCCAACAAGACTGCCGTGCGCGAGCGCCTGCGCGACATGGGGATCTCCATCCCCGAAGACGCCTGGTTTTTGCCAGCCTTGCACAACACCACCACCGATGCACTCGACCTGCTCGATCTCGATCTGCTGCCTCCCCGGCTCTTGGTCTATCTAGAGCGTTTGCGCAATGGCCTACGCGCGGCTTCCCGGCTGGCTGCTGCCGAGCGCATGCCCAAGCTGCAGTCCCGTGTGCGAGCCATGGAGCCGGCCGAGGCCTATCGCATGTCCCATCGCCTCGCGGTCGACTGGGCGCAGACGCGGCCGGAGTGGGGCTTGTCGAAAAACGTCTATGGCATCATCGGGCGACGCAGTCTGTCGCAGGCCGCGGATCTGGAGGGGCGCCCGTTTCTGCAGTCTTACGATTGGCGCTGCGATCCCAAGGGGCGGCTGCTGGAGAACATTCTGGCGGCGCCTGTGGTTGTGGGGGAATGGATCAATCTCGAACACTTCTTTTCCACCGTGGACAATGCCCACATGGGCAGTGGCAGCAAGGTTTATCACAACGTGGCCGGCCGCTTTGGGGTGATGACCGGCAACCTCAGCGATCTGCGAACCGGCCTGCCGATGCAGACGGTGATGCGCGAAGGGCAGCCCTACCACGAGCCCATGCGTCTGATTGCACTCATCGAGGCGCCCCTCGACTTTGCCGCGCGCGCTTTGGAGGCTGTGGTCAAGGTCAAGAGCCTGGTGCTCGGCGGCTGGATTCGCGCGATCGTCATCGACCCGACCCAGGGATATAAGCCCTATGTTTACAACAACGGGCAGTGGGAAGAGCGGTCTCCCCTCATCCCGATGCCGCAAGAGGAACTCGCCACATGAACGCCATCAAGCTCCATCCGCTGAAAAAGCTGGAAATCATTCTGGAAGGTGTGCACAAGGAATTTGCCACAGATCTACTCGATCACGCGGGAGTCAAGGGTTACACCATCATCAACAACATCTCGGGAAAGGGGAGCCACGGCTTTTACGAAGGGCATCTAATGTTCAACGAGGATGACGCCTTGCTCATGATCATCGTCGCCGTCCCGGAGGAACTCGTTGGGCCATTGCTGGAAGGTTTCCAGGCATTTTTCGAGGCGCATTCCGGTGTGGTGTTCATCTCCGACATCCAGGTGGGGCGCTTGGTGAAATTTCGGGATTGACACGTATCCGATCCGTCAATTCGTTCAGATTTACTGAACGAATGTGTTGTCGATATAAATTGATTCTTATGTGAGCAGGGCAGTATCCTTCGGATTCTTTTCGGGTATGCGTGGTTTGCTTCGAACCGTCGGAGGCCGCACAGATCCTGAAAAGTCAAGACGTTGCATCGCAAAGTCGCCAGCAGTTTGCAACGCGGCGCTCTGTATGTGCGCTGAGGCTGATTTCGGGGGGGCCGCCCTTGTGCAACGGTCAAACATTGAAATTTTTGTTGCGTTTTATCGCTAAGGAGTGATCGATATGGCAGTCAAGACCTATCAGGCCGGCGTCAAGGAGTACCGGCAAACTTACTGGATGCCGGAGTACACGCCTCTGGACACCGACCTACTGGCCTGCTTCAAGATCACCCCGCAAGCGGGCGTGGATCGTGAAGAGGCCGCCGCTGCTGTGGCAGCCGAGTCTTCGACCGGAACCTGGACGACCGTCTGGACCGATCTGCTGACCGATATGGACTACTACAAGGGCCGTGCCTATCGCATCGAAGACGTGCCCGGCGATGACACTTGCTTCTATGCGTTCATCGCTTACCCGATCGACCTGTTCGAAGAGGGTTCGGTTGTCAACGTGTTCACCTCGCTGGTGGGTAACGTATTCGGTTTCAAGGCCATCCGCGCCCTGCGCCTGGAAGACATCCGCTTCCCGATCGCCTATGTCAAGACCTGCAATGGTCCGCCCAACGGCATTCAGGTCGAGCGCGACGTGATGAACAAATACGGCCGCCCGCTGCTGGGTTGCACCATCAAGCCCAAGCTGGGGCTGTCGGGTAAGAATTACGGTCGTGCCGTTTACGAGTGCCTGCGCGGCGGTCTGGACTTCACCAAAGACGACGAAAACATCAACTCCCAGCCGTTCATGCGCTGGAAGCAGCGTTTCGACTTCGTTCAGGAGGCCACCCTCAAGGCCGAAGCCGAAACCGGCGAGCGCAAGGGCCACTACCTGAATGTCACCGCTCCGACCCCGGACGAAATGATGAAGCGTGCCGAGTACGCCAAAGAAATCGGCGCACCGATCATCATGCACGACTACATCACTGGCGGCTTCTGCGCCAACACCGGCCTGGCCCAGTGGTGTCGTGACAATGGCATGCTGCTGCATATCCACCGCGCCATGCACGCCGTGCTCGACCGCAACCCGCACCACGGCATCCACTTCCGCGTCCTGACCAAGATTCTGCGTCTGTCGGGCGGCGACCACCTGCACACCGGCACCGTGGTTGGCAAGCTCGAAGGCGACCGTGCCTCGACGCTGGGCTGGATCGACCTGCTGCGCGAGTCGTATGTGCCCGAAGACCGCAGTCGCGGCCTGTTCTTCGATCAGGATTGGGGTTCCATGCCGGGCGCCTTCGCTGTGGCCTCAGGCGGCATTCACGTCTGGCACATGCCTGCGCTGGTCGCCATTTTCGGTGACGACTCCGTGCTGCAATTCGGCGGCGGCACCCTGGGCCATCCCTGGGGTAATGCGGCTGGTGCCGCGGCCAATCGCGTCGCGCTTGAGGCCTGCGTTCAGGCCCGCAACGAAGGTCGCCAGATCGAGAAGGAGGGTCGCGAGATTCTCACTGCAGCCGCTCAGCATTCGCCCGAACTGAAGATCGCTATGGAAACCTGGAAAGAGATCAAGTTCGAGTTCGACACCGTCGACAAGCTGGACGTCGCCAACAAGTGATCGCACCCGTCGCGGCAGCCGCTGAGGCGGTTGCCGCCACCTGACACCGCTAGCCTCTAAAGGAATTCATCATGGCCACAGTGCAAGCCTACAAGTCCACCAAGAAGTTCGAGACATTCTCCTACCTGCCGCAAATGACCCCAGAGCAGGTGCGCCGCCAGATCGCCTACGCCATCGCGCAGGGCTGGAACCCCGCAGTCGAGCACACCGAGCGCGGCACGTCCGCCAGGGTGAGCTTTTGGTATATGTGGAAGCTGCCGATGTTCGGCGAGCAGTCCGTTGACGTGGTGTTGGCCGAGCTCGAGGCCTGCCACCGCGAATTTCCCGATCACATGGTGCGTTTCCTTGCGTACGACAACTACGCCCAGAGTCAGGGCACTGCGTTTGTCGTCTATCGCTGAGCCTGCCGGGCGCGGAAGGCTGCAAGGCGCCGCGCCCAGTTTTCGGATGTTGTGACTCCAGGCTCAGGTCTGAGCCTCCCTGAATCCCCGACTCTCTGCATCGAGGTCCATCATGACAAACCCTGCCGATCGCCATGCGCAGGCCACCCTCTCGGGTCGCGAGCTGGCTCTCAAGCGGCGCCAGGCCATGGCGCTGCATGGCAAAGCCGGATCGGCCAAGCCGTCCACTGCGCCTGTGCGCCCGCGGTCCGATTCGGTTGCCCCGGCTCCGCAGCAGCGTCCAGCGTCTGCTGTCTCTGTCGCATCCGCCGTGCGCGTTTCTCCTGCATCGGTGATGCAGGTGGTTCCGCCGCAGGCCAGCATCACTCCGGCGCGGGCCAGGCGTCTCGCGCTTTCGCAGCAGGGCAAGGCGGCGGTACAGGTAAACAACGCCAATGCCGCCAGCAGGAGTCGCCCGAGCGCTCATATGCGTCCGAATGCTGTGCCGTCGTTGTCGTCAGCCGATGTGGCTTCGGAGGCGGGAGGCGCTTCATGCGGCTGTGCAACAACCGCTGAATGTGGTTGCGCAACGGCGTCGACAGTGTCTGCGCCTCCTAGTGATCACGCCGCGACACGAGAAGCTGTCCGAGTCATCCCACTGGCTGGCGGGCGTGCGCTGGCGCAGGCGCGTCGCGCTGCACTGGCGCAAGATGGCAAGGCCGGTCTGCGCCGGGTGGCTCAGGCGACAAAAATTGCCGCTTCGTTGCCGGGTCAGGACTGGCAGGTGGCGATGAGCAAAGGCGCCACAGCGCGTCAGGTGGCCATGCAGCGCCGCCATGTCCAGTCGCTTGTCGGGCGGGCCGGGGCGTCGAATGAACCATCTTCGCGTCACTCCGGGCGAATGAAGGCGCGTGATGTGCGTGCTGCCGCGCCGATCAAGGTCGAGGAAGGGCACACGCTTTCCGGTCAGCGCGTCACCGGAACGCAGGTCGAGCGCAGCCAGCGCGTCAGTGGCAATGAGCCGGGATCCTGCCGGGCGATCACGGGGACCGAATATGTTGGAGTTGAGCAATTCGACGCGCTGTGCACAAGTCGGCCTGCGCCCAATTCCCCCAAGGTCGGTGTGAGCACAACCTTGCGTGAGCAGCGCGTGACCGGCACTGAGGTCGGTAGGTCGACCAAGGTCACAGGGGATGAGGCAGGCTCCTGCCGCATATTGACTGGTTCCGAATACTTGAGTGCAGAGCGCTACAAGGAGTTCTGCGAGACGCTTCCCCCTGCTGGGGCGGAAAAGGTCGCGCGCGGCATGACCGAGATGGGTCAGCGATTCACGGGTACGCTGGTCGACCGCCAAGTCAAAGTGACGGGCGGTGAGCAGGGTGCCGATCGCGAGATCACTGGAACCGGCTACAGCGCGGTCGGCGCAGATCTGGCCCCGAACAAGGTTGAAATTTCGACTACGGCGCGGTGTAAGTCCGTCACCGGGACAGGCCTCGGCGCGCGCAGGGGCATGACGGGTGACGAGGCCGGGGCCTGCCGTCCAGTGACTGGGACCCAGTATCTGTCCAGCGAGCAGTTTGCGCAGGTGTGCAAAACCGAAGCGCCGAAGCAACCGCGCAAAGTCAGTGTCATGTCCAGCCAAGACGGGCAGAGCGTGACGGGGACCGATGTGGGCCGTAGTTCACAGGTCACTGGGAACGAGGCGGGCTCCGCACGCGCCGTGACGGGCAACCAATATTTCAATACCAAAGATTTTGGGGGCGCTGTCAATGCCGCCCCGTCTAAGGTCAGTGCGATGCAAACGCTGGGCGGCCGGTCAGTGACCGGTTCAGAGGTTGCGCCCAGCCCAAAATTGTCCGGTGATGAGTCATTCGGGTGCCAACCCGTCACCGGCGTCGACTATATCGGCACCCAACAACTGGCTGCAGTGTGCGAAGCACCTCCAGCGATCCAACCAGTCGCCAAAGTCGCTGCTGACCAGACCTGGAACGGACAGAGAGTCACTGGCGGCAACGCGGGCCGCGGGCAACGCGTGACTGGCAATGAGGCCGGCGCTTGTGCGCCCATCAGCGGCAATAGTTATTACGGTCAGAATCAGTATGCGCAGTTCTGCGAGCCTCCTGCACTGCAGCGACAGCGTAACGTACAGCGCGACAGCGCAACCATTTCACTGCGTGACATCACAGGGGATCGGCCGGGCGCCGGAGGCTCGGTGATGACTGGCGATGAGCGTGGGGCCTGCGAGCCTGTAACCGGGACTCCTTATGTCGGCATGGACACCATGCCCGCTCAATGCGCCACCAGCGGTCGTTTCGTTTCACGTGCTCGTCCAGCCGCGGCGCCAGTGCGTGATCCCGCGCCCAAGGTCTTCAGTATTCTGACCCGAGGCCATGCCTCGCTGGGCCGCGAGCGCGATCAAAGCGTCACGGGTAATGGTTTGGACACGGATCGGATTACCGGCTCGATCAACAAGGCAGAAGGCCTGATCACGGGCACCCCGGAATTCCGCAAGCAGGATGTGCTCCGATTGCAATCGCAACAGCAAGAGCAGAAAGATGCTGTGCAACTGCGTGCAGCGCAGCGCTTGAGCGGAGAAGGTAGTCAGCAGGGCACAAAAATTTCCGGTGACGTCTGGCTGGAAAAGACGCGCGTGACGGGCACGGAGGGCGCTTCGAGCTTGATGCGCAACCCGTCGATGCGCGGCCAGCCGCGTGGCGCGGGCAGCAATGCAGCGACTTTCCGCGATGTCGAGCGTCCCGAACTGCCGTCATCGCGCGTGAGTGGTTCGTCCGGCACGACGGAGCGCGGCGCTCCTGTCACAGTGTCCGGCGGCGCGCGCGGCTGAGCGAAGGGGCAGGCAGATGAACACGCTCAAGCGCAGAACGGCTCTTCAGGCAGCTTGTGTGTCTGCGCCTGCGCGGCAGGCGCATGGGCTGGATGCGCTCCCGGTTCGCTCGGCATTTCATGTTACCGAGCGCGAGGTCGTGAATCCTGCCTGCGTGATCGGGCCCGGGCAGCGATGCGAGCATGCCTTGGTCGATGCTGAGCTCAACCAGCGTCTGTCCGACTACGAGCGTAGAGTCCGCGGCCGCTTCAGCGGCATCGTCGATGTTCTCAAGGAGATCTCGGCCCTGCAGCACGCGCAGGACTTTGCTGCGCGCGCGCAGCGGCTGGCGCAAGAGCGTCTGGGCTACACGCTGCCGCACCATCTGCTCGATGACGCCTGGGTGTCCGGCCTCGATATGAAGGCGCTGCATGCACATTGCATCTTCCAGAGTTTCAAGACCTGTGTTGATCAGACCGAAGCGGATCAGTCGCTGTGGCTGAGCCGTATGGCACTCACCCCGGAGTTTCTTGCAGACTGCGGTTACCACACTGTGGACATTACCCCCTGCGCAGACGGGCGGCTTCAGGGGCTACTCCCTTTTGTGTTCCGCATGGCGCCAAACAGCAATGTCTATCTCAAGGCGTATGCCGGGGTGATGTTCGATGTCGAGACCGATATGGTCGACTGGGCACATCGGGAAGTCGAAAGGCTGAGCGGCGGCATCGCCGGTGGCGAGTCGCAGAACTATCTGAAGATCGCGGTCTACCACTACAGCAGTTCGCACTCACACGAGCAGGGATGCGCCTTTCATGCCAGCAATGACAAACAGGCGGTCGAGTCGGCCAAGCAGCGTCTGGACGAACTGCGCATGGCAATAGAGCGCACCTATGGTGTTGGTGCCGCGCCCGACGTATTGCTGGTTGGTCTGGACACCGATCTCGATTCCCTACGCATTCATTTGCCTGATGCCGATGGCGATGTGAATCCTTATCGCTACATCGATACTGCCGAAATCTATCGCGAAACCATCGGCCTGTCTGCCGATGCTGCGCGGGCCCATATCGCGCGGCGTGTGGATGATGCACAGAAGATGGATGGCTGGGCTCAGGGGCGCGGTGACATGTGTGCTGGCATGCGCCAATTGGTTTTGACGCTGACCGAAGCCAATCTGTCCCAGATTGAATATGTCATCCATCACCATCAGGGCCGCTACATCGTGCTCGGCCATGATGAGGAGTTCATCTGCGCCGGAGAGGCCACTGACTATGTGCAGATGCGCAACAAGTATTACTTTGCCCACCTCGACACGGTTGAGGAGGGTGCGGCAGATATCGATGTCGGTATCAAGATTTTCAACGGCCTGAATGTGCAGCATGGTCTTGCCGTCCCGGTGCTGGTGCATTTCCATTATTCGTCGCGCGTGCCTGGCTCGCGCGAACGCGCGCTCAAGCGCGCCAAACGCGTCAAGGCGGCGATCGAGGCAAGGTATCCAGCGCTGGTTGAGCGGGAGTTGCTGATCTGCCGCATGGCGCTGTCCGACCGGTTTCAGACCGAACGTTGTGTGTTCGTGGACGAAGTGGTGGCGGATTCGGGACATTGAGGACAGACAAATGCGGATCATGCGAGTGGAAAAGACGCTGGTGTCGACGAATCGAATCGATTCGTTCGGCCACCGTCCGCTGCTCGTCGTCCAGGACAAGGTCGGCGGTACGCGGAGTGTGGCGGTCGATGCAGTGGGTTGTGTGCCCGGGGACTGGGTCATCTGCGTCGGCTCATCGGCGGCGCGGGAAGCTGCCGGGAGTAAAGATTTTCCTTCAGATCTGACGATCGTCGGCATCATCGACCACTGGAGCGCGGAGGGCTGATGGAGATCTGGCGCGTCAAGGATGAACTCGTGTGCACACGGCGTGCGCCGGGTCTGCAGTCAGCCTCTTTGCGCGTCCTGCAGGGGCAGAGAGGCAATATCGAGGTGGCCACCGATCCGGTGGGCGCGCCGGTGGGTAAATGGGTGTTCACCACTCTGGGGAGTGCCGCAAGGCTGGCCATGCCAGACTCCACCGTGACCACTGATTTGACCATCTGCGGAATCATTGAGGGCTGGGAGGAGTGAACCCGACAACGGGTTTTCCGGGCAGTCATGTGAGCAAGGGAGCACCACGGGCACTGGCTCGGTGCTTATTGGTGTGAAGTCGACTTTTAGACAAGGAGTGACAAATGGCTGAACGGATGGGCATTGCCCTGGGAATGATCGAGACGCGCGGACTGGTGCCGGCAATTGAAGCGGCTGACGCCATGTGCAAGGCCGCTGACGTACGCCTGATCGGACGCCAGTTTGTGGGGGGCGGCTATGTCACCGTGCTGGTGCGTGGCGAAACAGGAGCGGTGAATGCAGCAGTGCGTGCTGGCGCCGATGCATGCGAGCGTGTGGGTGACGGCCTGGTGGCTGCGCACATCATTGCTCGCGTACACAGTGAAGTCGAGGGCATCCTGCCCGAAGCGCCGACGGCCTGAGCCGACGGTAGGCATTGGTAATTGAACCCTTTAAGGAGCGAAAAATGGCGAATGTGAATGGAATTGCCCTGGGAATGATCGAAACCCGCGGACTGGTACCGGCGATTGAAGCGGCTGATGCCATGTGCAAGGCGGCGGAAGTGCGACTGATCGGTCGCCAGTTCGTTGGGGGCGGCTATGTCACCGTGCTGGTGCGTGGCGAAACCGGTGCTGTGAACGCGGCCGTGCGTGCTGGCGCCGATGCATGCGAGCGCGTGGGTGACGGCTTGGTGGCTGCGCACATCATTGCCCGCGTGCACAGTGAAGTCGAGGGTATCCTGCCCGAAGCACCGACCGCCTGATCGGCGATCGGCATGAACGCACCAAACCCGCCAGCATGGCTGCGACCTGCGGCGGAAAAGGTGAAACCTGATGGAGATTCAGCAATGACAAGTGTGACGGGTATTGCCCTTGGCATGATCGAAACGCGCGGATTGGTCCCGGCAATTGAGGCGGCTGACGCCATGTGCAAGGCGGCAGACGTGCGACTGATCGGTCGACAGTTTGTGGGCGGTGGTTACGTGACTGTGCTGGTGCGCGGCGAAACCGGTGCGGTGAATGCGGCCGTGCGCGCTGGCGCCGACGCATGCGAGCGCGTGGGTGACGGCCTGGTGGCTGCGCACATCATTGCCCGCGTGCATGGTGAGGTCGAGGGCATCCTGCCGACCACGCCCGATGCGGATGGCAGCGGTCGCGATGCCGAAATCACATCCACCCGCAGCTGATTGCGGGGGCTGACATGGCTGTGGATTCCCGCACTTTGGGTTGGATGACGCGTGCGCTTGGTCATGAGATGGCCGCGGTGCAGCAGTATCTCGCTCAAAGCGTGCTGGCCCGGTTATGGGGCGACACGGCTTTGGCTGCAGACCTGCGCCAAGAGGCGTTGGAAGAACTTGATCATGCGGGCCTGCTGATGGAGCAACTCATTCTCCACGGCATTGCGCCTTCTGCCGGAAATCTGCCGACAGCCCGCCTCGGGCGCAGTGCGGCCGAGTTGCATGCACACGATGCCCAGTTGGAAGCGGCAGCAGTGCATCTTTATGCAGACGCTTTGCGCCATGCGCAACGAGTTCGTGACAACGATTCAGCAGCGTTGTTTGCGCGCCTGTTGGATGAAGAGTCTCAACATCTGCAGCGGGTGCAACAAACCGAAGGAGCATCGCATGGATGAAACCACGACCGGCTGGCGGGAGCAGGGCAAGCCGCCAGCGCTGTTCAAACGGTTTGCTTTTGAAAGTTACGGACAGACACGGGCTTTTCTCGACGCCCTGGCCGCACTGTCTGAGGAAACCGGGCGGCACCCTCAAAACATCAATTTCGGCACGACCTACGTCAACATTACTCTGGATGCGACGGATGGCAAGATGATGGGGGATGCAGAGCACGCGTTCGCCGCGCAGATCGACGCCCTGGCGGCGGGGCCGGGTTGAGCCATGGCTGCCGCCAAGGTGCTGGCCGTCATCAACCAGAAAGGCGGCGCCGGTAAAACCACGCTGGCCATGAACCTCGCCGCAGGTCTGGCGAGACGGGGTTCGACCGTGGTCGTCGATCTAGACCCGCAGGGTTCGGCATTGCAGTGGGGCGGGGCTGGAGCTCAGCCTTATCCGGCCACGGTCAAACAGATCTCGGGACGCTGGGATGGCGGTGCGCTGCGGCAGACCTACAAGGCCTATCAGCATATCGTCCTCGATTGCCCGCCCTCGCTGGACAGCCATGCATCCAGTCAGGCGTTGCGTTCGAGTGATGTCGCGTTGATTCCCGTCTTGCCTTCGCCCGTTGATCTGTGGGCCAGCCTGCGCTTGCCGCAGGAGGTCGATGCTGCGCGCATGCAGAATCCGGGGCTGCGCGCGTTTCTGGTGCTCAATCAGATCGAGCAACGCAGTGCACTTTCGGCTGCGATGCAGGATGCGTTGGCTGAGTTCGGATTGCCCGTGCTGCGCGCTGCCTTGCGCCGCCGGGCCATATACCGCGCAGCAGCGCTGGACGGCCTCTCGGTCTACCAGATGGGTGCCCGCGGTCAGGGCGCTGCAGATGAAATCGACGCCATAATCAAGGAGGTTTACCCATCATGAGCAGCATCAAGGATAAATTGACACAGAGCGTGCGCCAGGCCCGCTCCGCAAAGACGGCAAGAGTAGATGCCGTCAGCCCGGCGCTTGCGCGTAAACCTGTTGCAAAGCCAACAGCCCCAGTCGCCAAGGCGGCTGCGCAATCCGCGCCAAATGTTCAAGTTTCCCGGTTTGCGACAGAGCCCTCTTCGTCGGCTGCAACGCTGTTCCCGCAACGCGTCTGGCCCGATTGAGCAGAATTCGCACCGCATGGCCGCTCCGCGGCGCGGTGCTTTGTTGAAAGAGATTGCCATGCGTCACGACGACTACGTTCGCACTTATGCCCCCCGCCAGGACTCGCGTCCTGCACGGTCTGTCTCCGTCATGCAGGCCGCACACCGACCTGCTGCCGATTTCGGCGGCACAACAACCGGCTCGCCCGCAGCCAGTGCCCTGGACGCTTACCGCGTGCCACAGGAGCCGTATTACCGCGGCGTGAGTGACGAGATAGACTTGTACGAGGCCGCTTATTCCGTGCGGCTGCCCGTCATGCTCAAGGGGCCAACGGGCTGCGGCAAGACCCGCTTCGTCGAATATATGGCCTGGAAGTTGGGTAAGCCCTTGGTGACCGTGGCCTGCAATGAGGACATGACCGCTTCCGATCTGGTTGGCCGCTTCCTGCTCGACGCCAGCGGCACCCGCTGGCAGGATGGCCCGCTGGCCATGGCCGCACGACTCGGTGCGATTTGCTACCTCGACGAAGTGGTCGAGGCGCGGCAGGACACTACCGTGGCCATCCATCCGCTCACCGATGCCCGTCGCATCCTACCGCTGGAGAAGAAGGGTGAGATCATTCAGGCGCATCCTGATTTCCAGTTGGTGATTTCCTACAACCCTGGCTATCAGAGCCTGATGAAGGACTTGAAGCAGTCCACCAAGCAGCGCTTCGCTGCGCTCGATTTTCATTATCCCGAGCATGAGGTCGAGGCCGAGATCGTGGCGCACGAGTCGGGCGTCGGTCTGGATGTGGCGAAAAACCTGGTGCACATTGCCGAGCGTTCGCGCAACCTCAAGGGGCACGGTCTGGACGAAGGCTTGTCCACCCGGATGCTGATCTACGCTGGCTCGCTCATCGCGCAGGGTGTCGCGCCCTTGGGCGCCTGCCGGATGGCGCTGGTGCGGCCGATCACAGACGATCCCGACATGCGCGATGCGCTGGACGCTGCGGTGACCACCTACTTCTGACATCCGGTTGCACTGCAGCCAGCTAGTCGCCCAGGGCGATAGGCTGCGCGAATTGAATCCATCATGGCCATCCACCTCGAAGAATTCCAGGAACTCGTTGACGAGTTGCCCAGTGGCGCGCAGGATCTCTTGCGCGCATCCTGGAATGAGGCCGCCCGTGCGTTCTCCTCGCGCGGGCTGGACAACTTCCTCAAGGGCGCTGTGGCGCTGCACCAGCTCGGTCGCGGCGAGGAGTTGGTCGTCACTTATCTACAGTCCATGCCCGAGTTGGCGCGTGCCATCGGCGAGGACGTATTGCCTGACCTGGTCAATTTTCTCCTGTCCATGGCGTCCAAGACCTCCGGGCAGGTGCTGGCGCTCATCGCAGGCACCGCGCCGCTGGCCGGCCTGCGGCTGGGTGATGAGGAATTGTTCCGCCAGTTTCTCAGCGTGCTCGCGCTCATGCTGGCGCAGGCGCCGCGGGGCCTGCGCCCCATGCTGGAAAACCTGGAGCGGCTGCTGTCTCAGCTCACTCTGGGTGGCCTGCGCCGCTGGGTGCAATGGGGCGCGCAGGCTTACAAGGCCGACTTTGAAGGCCAAGTCGCTTACTTCTCCCTGAAAAGCCCCGATGCGCTATCCGTGCTGCAGCAGGAGCGGAAAGGTACGCTGTTCGTGGATGTGCAGCGCAGGCTCAATATCTATCTGCGTGCCATGTGGGGCCGCGATTTTTTTCTGCGCCCGACCGCGGGCGATTTCGAGAATCGCGAAGGGCTCAAGCCCTACATCGATCGCTATGTCGTTCATATCGCCGATGCCTATGACGACTACCGTCCCATGGGACCGGACACCCCGGCCGAGCAGGTGGTCAGTGCGCTGGACGTGTATCGCGCTGCGGTCAACCACTGCGCCGCGCATTTGATGTTCACGGTTGAGCCTTTGTCGATGCAGATGCTCTCACCGATGCAGATCGGGCTGATCGAGGTGGTGGAAGACGCGCGTGTCGAAGCACTGGCCATCGCCCAGTTTCCCAATATGCGCGAGGCCTGGCTGGCCCTGCAGCCGCCACCCGACCATGCCGAGCCCAAGACGGTGGGGGACCTGCTCAATCGTCTGGCGGGCGCGCTGCTGGAGGAGCACTCAGCCGACCCGCATCCCTGGGTGCAGCAAGGCGTGGCATTGTTTCGCGCGCAGCCCGATCTGTATGACCCGAAGTTCAGCTGGAATGTGGGTATTGATCTCTCGCACAGCCTGCTCTCGCTCGATCTGCCCGACTACAACCGCCGCACCGATGGTCTGCGTGCGATCTACCGCGACGACAACCGTGCCATCTGGGAGCTGGAAGAGTACGACGAGGCGCAGGCGCTGCAGGCGACTTGGGAGACGCAGCAGCAGGTGCGGCGCAAGGTCAGCGTCATGGAGATGGTCAACGAGGTCGATAACGAGTTCGCGGGCGACGATGCTCAGGAGGTCTGGATCCTGCCCACCGAGTTCTACCTCGACCAGGAAGGCGTGACCATCAACTCGCTCGAAGGACGCCCGCCGATCTCCGAGCCCTTCCACTATCCCGAGTGGGACTATCAGATCCAGCTCGACCGCCCCAGTTGGGTCACGGTGCTGGAGCGTCATCCGCCGGTGGGCGACCTGGCGGTGATTGATGCCGTCCTGGCGGAGCACAAGCCGGTTGTCGCGCGTCTGAAATTTCTCATCGAGTCCATGATTCCGCAGGGCCTGCAGCGTATTCGGCACCAGGAGGACGGCGACGACATCGACATCGATGCCGCCGTGCGCGCCATGACCGATTTGCGAATGGGCGTGCAGCCAGACCCGCGCATCATGGTGCGGCTCAAGCGCGCGCAGCGCGATCTGGCCGTGATGGTGCTGCTCGACATGTCCGAGTCGTCCAACGACAAGGTGCGTGGTCACGACTACTCAGTGCTCGACCTGACCCGTTCGGCCACCGTGCTGCTGGCCGAAGCCCTGCAGCGTATCGGCGACCCGTTCGCCATCCACGGCTTCTGCTCCGACGGGCGGCATGACGTGCACTACTACCGCTTCAAGGATTTCGATCAGCCCTACGGCGATCTCGCCAAGGCGAGACTGGCGGGAATGAAGGGTCACTTCTCCACCCGTATGGGCGCTGCGCTGCGCCATGCGGGGCACTACCTGGCGGAGCAACCCAAGCGGAAGAAAATCTGCTTCATCGTCACCGACGGTGAGCCCGCCGACAACGATGTGCGCGACCCGCAATATCTGCGGCACGACACCAAGCGCGCGGTCGAGCAACTGCTGCAGCAGGGCGTCACGGTCTACGCACTGTCGCTCGATCCGCACGCCGATCTGTACGTTTCGCGCATCTTCGGCCTCAAGAACTTCACGGTGATCGACAAGGTCGAGCGCCTGCCCGAAAAACTTCCCATGCTCTACATGAGCCTCACCCGCTGAAGGCGCGCTCGGCATGAAAATCTCCCTGCGCACTTTCGTCTTCATTGATGCCCTGCAGCCGCAGCTGGCATCCTATCTGGCAACGTCCTCGCAAGGCTTTCTGCCGGTGCCCGGCGATGCCTGCCTGTGGGTGGAGGTGGCGCCCGGCATGGCGGTGCACAGCCTGTCGGACACAGCGCTTAAAAAGACCAGTGTGCGCATGGGTGAGCAGGTGGTGGAGCGTTCGTTCGGCTCCATGGAACTGCACTTCAGGAATCAGAGCGAGGTCCTCGCTGCGGGCGAGGCCATTCTCAGTCAGCTCGGCACGCGAGAAGATGCGCGTCTGCGCTGCAAGGTGGCGTGGAACGAAATCATCCGCGCCATCACGCCTGATCACTCCACCCTGATCAACCGACAGTTCCGCAAGGGCTCCATGCTTCTGCCAGGCAAGAGCATGTTTATCCTGGAAGTGGAGCCCGCGGGCTATATCGTGTATGCCGCCAACGAGGCCGAGAAGGCGGCGCAGGTCACACTTGTGGATGTGCGGCCGTTCGGCACCTTCGGTCGGCTCACCATGATGGGTAATGAAGCCGAGGCTGCCGAGGCGCAGCGCGCGGCGATTGCCGCCATCGAGCGACTGAACCAGTCCGCGACGCATCACTGAACGGACGCGCACACCTCATGGATATTGATTCCACCGCCAAGCGACTGTTGTTTTCCACCGTGCGGGTCGACACCGTGCTCGATGACGGCAGCGAAGGCTCGGGTACCGCCTTCGTCGTGCGCCATGCGCATGTCCGAGGCGTGTCGGATTTTGTCGTCACCAACCGCCACTTGGTCGAAGGAGTGCGACGTGGCGGGCTGGTGTTCACGCAAAAGCGCCAGGGCAGACCCGCGTTCGGCCAGCGTTTCCAGCTCAACATCGATGAATTTCCCGCAGCATGGCATCTTCATCCAGATGCCGAGGTCGATCTGGCCCTCGTGCCGCTGGCGCCGCTGCAGCAGGCTGCGCAACAGCAGGGCGTGGAACTCTATGTCGAGCCGATCGACAGTCGCCTCATCCCCGACGCGGCCACTTGGCAGCAGTTTGACGCGCTTGAAGATGTTTTGTTCGTCGGCTATCCCAGCGGGGTGTGGGATCAGGTCAACCTCATGCCCATCCTGCGGCGCGGCACCACGGCCACGCCGGCCGCGCTGGATTTCGAAGGGCACCGCCAGTTCCTCATCGACGCAGCGGTCTATCCCGGTTCCAGCGGCAGCCCGGTGTTCATCGAACGCCGTGGCGGACAGATTTCCCGGCGCGAGGCCACGCGCGACCTGTTGTTTGCCGGCGTGGTGGCCGCGGTGTTCTTCCGAGAGGAGGCGCACCACATTGTTCCCGCTCCCGTCCCTGCAAACAACCGTAGTATGGCACTGGGTTCGGAGATGATCGATCTTGGGCTGATCATCAAATCCGATAAAGTCTTCGAACTCATTCACTCCTACCTGCAACGCTGGGTAGGCTGATCCTAGGTAACGCGATCAGCCAGCACCGCATCATGCACGATCGAAACGAGTTCACCATGCAAGACAAACCGCTCTATCCCGGCTATCACGCTGACGCGCATGGCATCACCCAACTTGGGCGGGTTGTTCTCGACGCCTGGGTATTTGGCATGCTGCCCGAGACGGAAGACTGCAAGGGGTGGGATTTGCAGCGCATGCAAGGCCTGATGCAAAGAGTAGAGGCGCAGTGGGATCAGTACGGCAATCTGCCCAGCCGCCTTCCGGCCGAGTTGGCTGAGCGCCATCGCGTTCTGTATGACCGCGCGATGCAGAGAGCGCAGGACAAGGGCTGGAACGCCGAACTGGATGACGACGACTGATCTGGTGGGGCGGCCCGCCCGTAACATGCATGCTTCGCTTCAGCTGTTGCACAGTCCCTCATGACCGCACTTGATTCGCTGGCTACTTCCACCGTGATTGTGGTGGATACCGCTGATTTGGATCTGCTGTCACGCTGGCATGCGCGAGATGCCACGACCAATCCCAGTCTGATTCGCAAGGCAGCCGCCGATCCGCGCTATGCCAGACTCGTCGCGGCGGCCGTGCGCGGTTCTGCTGATGTGAACGACCGCCTGGACGACTTGCTCGTGGCATTCGGGCTGGAGATCCTCCAGCGTCTGCCCGGTCGGGTGTCCACCGAGGTCGACGCCCGACTGTCGCACGATACTGAAGGCACCGTGCGGCGTGCCCGCGCGCTGTCGGCGCGCTACGCCGCTGTCGGCGTGCCACAAGAACGCGTGCTCATCAAGATCGCTGCGACCTGGGAAGGCATCGTCGCGGCACGCTCGCTCGAAGATGAGGGCATCCAATGCAATCTCACTCTGTTGTTCAGTCTCGCCCAAGCGCAAGCTTGCGCTGCTGCTGGCGTGCAGTTGATTTCCCCATTTGTGGGGCGCATCACTGACTGGTATCGCTCCCAGGATGGTGCGGCATGGGACGCTGGGGCGCACCGCGGTGCCAACGATCCGGGGGTGCAGGCGGTGGCGCGGATCTGGCGGTATTACAAACAGCAAGGCGTGCCGACGGAGGTGATGGGTGCGAGTTTCCGCGACATGGACCAGATCGCTGCGCTCGCGGGTTGCGATCTTCTCACCATTCCGCCTACTCTCCTCGACGCCTTGGCGGCAAGCGGCCAGGCCATGCCGCAGCAGCTCGACGCGGCCCGCTGCGGACCCGTCGCTGACGCATCGCCGCCCGTGCTGTGTCAGGAGTGCTTCGCGCGGGACATGAGTGAAAACCGCATGGCCACAGAAAAACTGCAGGAAGGCGTGCGTCTGTTCAGTGCAGATACGCAAGCTGTTCTGCTGCAGCTGGCCCAGGCTTGACGCATTTCTGCTTCCCCAAATCACATCCATGCCATTTCGTTTTTTCATTCCGCCTTCCGAGGCGGCGCTGGCGGCTGGGCCTGTTCCCATGCCCGCAGCGACGGCGCGGCATGTCAAGGTGCTGCGGCTGACGATGGGGGAGGTGGTGCGCGTGTTTGACGGCGTCGGCGGAGAGTGGGAAGGAGAGGTGCTCGACGGCCGGACTTTTCTGCTCCATCGGCATCATGCAATCGAGCGCGAGGCCGACGTACGTGTCATGCTTGCAGTTGGCATGCCAGCCAACGAACGCATGGATGCCCTGGTGGAAAAGGCGGTGGAACTGGGTGTGGCTCGCATTCAACCTCTCCTGAGTCGGCGCAGCGTGCTGCGACTGCACGGTGAGCGCGCCGAGCGCCGGGTGGCGCATTGGCAGGGTGTTGCCATTGCCGCCTGCGAGCAGTGCGGCCGTAACCGTGTTCCGGTGATCGCGCCTGTGGCCACGTTGCAGGAGTGGCTGAGGCAGATGGAGGGCGACTGTGCCGGGGGGCACCGCTGTCTTCTGAGTCCAACCGCAACGGCGCCGCTCCAACCTTTTGTGCAGGGCGACGTTGTGTGGATGGTTTCCGGCCCGGAAGGCGGCCTGGACGAAGAGGAAATCACAATGCTGATGCGCGCCCGCTTTCGCCCCGTCAGCCTGGGGCCGAGAGTGCTCCGGGCAGATACTGCGCCGCTAGCCGCGTTGGTGCGGGCTGGAGTGGGCTGAACCGGCAGTGTCCAGGAGCGTGATAGGCCCATGTTCTTTCCCTTGCGGCCAGATGTCATTGCCAAAGGTTTCTGCAAGAAAAGATTCGCCATGTTCCAGGATGAAATAGCGAAACGTCTCCGCGCCAGGAGACAACAGCTTGGCTAGGCTATTGACTGCATACCAGCGCCGCAGCAAGGGCATACCCTCAATCGACGGCACGGAAAGCAGTCCGCTGCTCAACTCTAGATTGATGGTGTGCAACGAAAGAAAACTGATGCCCATATTGGCCATGACTGCCTGTTTGATGGTTTCGTTGCTCTGCATTTCGGTGAACATCGGCAACTCCATCTGATGTTGATGCAAATATTCTTCAAATGTTGCGCGCGTACCGGATCCCGGCTCGCGGATGATGAAATTGAACTGGGTCAGCAGTGAAGCTGCATGTGGCCCGCCTGTTGCCAAGGGGTGGTGCGGCGGTGCGATGATCCCCATCGGGTGCGCGGCGAAGGGCTCGGCGCGCGTGGCCATATCGCGGGGCGGGCGGCCCATGATCGCAAGGTCCAGCTCGCTGTTCTGGAGTTGATTGACCAACTGTTCGCGGTTGCCAACCGAAAGACGCAATTCCACATGGGGATATTCCGCGTGGAAGCGCGCCAGCAGCCGCGGTACGAAATACTGGGCCGTACTCACCATGCCGATGGTCAGCCTCCCTGCCTTGATGCCTCGCAGGCGAGCCATGGCATCTTCGGCGTCCTTCAATGTAGCCAACACCTTGCGCGCATAGACCACGAGATACTCACCCGTGAGGGTCAGGCTGACGGATTTGCCCTGACGCTCGAACAAAGGAAGTCCAACCTGCGACTCGAGTTCGCGAATCTGCATGGAGACTGCGGGAGGCGTGAG
This sequence comes from Pseudomonadota bacterium, assembly GCA_021783695.1. Classification (GTDB taxonomy): domain Bacteria; phylum Pseudomonadota; class Gammaproteobacteria; order Burkholderiales; family Burkholderiaceae_C; genus Thiomonas. The sequence goes on from JAJXTO010000006.1 coordinate 45,569, forward strand.
GTGCATTTCTTTGGCGGCCTTACCGAAATGCAGATGGCGCGCTGCGGCGCTGAAGACCCGGAGTTGACGGAGGGTGGCATTTTTCATCAATTTTCCTGATCTCGAGATCAATAAATCGTGAATTTACCTTAATTCGGAATGCCGCTTAAATTAGCAACATGCGATATAGGTCTGTGGCAAAAATGCCGCACTGCTATTGTCATTCGCACCGTTTGTGAACGGGCTCCGAAGTTCATCTTCAGGAGCTTTTACCGCAGCCAATGAAGTCTGTTCATGCGAGTCTCCGTTTTGGGGCTGCGGGCTTTTTGAAGTAACTTGGCGCCAGCATGCTGGCGCGGCAGGTTGCTTCAAAAAGTCATCGGGCCTCGCGCCAGCAAATCGTCCTGCGCAGAGTGGCAGGGCAATTTGCTGACCGAGGCCTATAACCATTGGGAGCCACATCATGCAGTCCGGTCGCACCACAGTCTCAAAATTCCTCATCGAGCAATTGCACGGCACGGACGATCAGGCCGATCTGGCCGCGTTGCTGGTGGACGTGACCGCCGCGGTCAAGGCCATCTCCGCGATGACCTCCAAGGGGGCGCTCGGCGGTTTCCTCGGCGCGCTCGACACGCAGAACGTGCAGGGCGAAGTGCAGAAAAAACTCGATGTGCTCTCCAATGACGCCATGATTCAGGCGTGCGAGTGGGGCGGACTGGTCGCCGGCATGGCGTCCGAAGAGATGGATGACCCCTATGAGCTGCCCAAAGAATTCGAGCGCGGCCCCTACATGCTCATCTTCGATCCGCTCGACGGGTCGAGCAACACCGACGTCAACGTCTCCGTCGGCACCATTTTCTCCGTGCTGCGCCACACCAAGATCGGTGACCCCACCGTGGCCGATTACCTGCGTCCGGGCGTCGAGCAGGTCGCTGCCGGTTATGCCATCTACGGCCCGGCCACCATGCTGGTGCTCACCGTGGGCAAGGGCACGCACGGCTTCACCCTCGACCGTGAGATCGGCAACTTCATCCTCACCCATCCCAATCTGCAGATTCCGGCGGAAACCAGCGAATTCGCCATCAACACCAGTAACGAGCGTTTCTGGGAGCCGCCCATTCAGCGTTATGTTGCCGAGTGCAAGGCTGGCAAGACCGGAGTGCGCGGCCGCGATTTCAATACCCGCTGGATCGCGTCGATGGTGGCCGATGTGCACCGCATCCTGATGCGCGGCGGTATTTTCATGTACCCCAAGGACACCAAGGATCCGAGCAAGCCGGGCCGCCTGCGCCTGATGTACGAAGCCAATCCGATCGGCATGATCATCGAGCAGGCGGGCGGCGCGGCGTCCACCGGACGTGGGCGTATTCTTGAGGTGCAGCCCACCTCGCTGCATCAGCGCGTGCCGGTGATGCTGGGCTCCAAGAACGAGATCGAGCGTCTGGAGCGCTACCACGCCGAATACGACCGGGGCGAAGACAAGGCCTTTGAATCCCCGCTGTTCAAAGAGCGTTCGCTGTACCGCGACGAAGCCCGCAGCTGATGTCCGTCGTCGCCGCGACGGCTCGCGTGCTTGGCCACATGCTCAAGCAGCGCGGACCTGGCGGCGGCAATTGTGATTCGCGCCAGATCAACCCTGGCGGCTGTCCGCGCAAGATGGGCGCCGCATGAATTGATTTCCTTGTATTGAAAAGAGGCTCGCACCATGTCTGTCAAACATCCCATCATTGCCATCACCGGGTCGTCGGGCGCCGGCACCACCACGGTGATGCGCAGCTTCCAGCACATCTTCCGCCGTGAGAACCTCGCCGCGCAGATCGTCGAAGGCGATTCCTTCCATCGTTACAACCGGATGGAAATGCGCGAGGAAATGAAAAAGCAGGAAGCTGCAGGCAACCGCCACTTCAGCCACTTTGGCCCTGGCGCCAATCTGCTGGGCGAACTGGAGAATGTGTTCAAGACCTATGGCGAGACCGGTGGCGGCAAGGTGCGCAAGTACATCCATGATGCGGGCGAGGCCGCCGAATTCGGCGTCGAACCCGGCAACTTCACCGAATGGAAAGACATCAAGCCGGGTTCCGATCTGATGTTTTATGAAGGTCTGCACGGCGGCTATGCCGCTGGCGACATCGATGTGGCCAAGCAGGTCGACCTGCTGGTCGGCGTGGTGCCCATCATCAACCTGGAGTGGATCCAGAAGCTGCACCGTGACCAGATCCAGCGCGGCTATTCGCAGGAAGCGGTGATGGACACCATCCTGCGCCGCATGCCAGATTATGTTCATCACATCACGCCGCAGTTCTCGCGCACCCACGTCAACTTCCAGCGCGTGCCCACGGTGGACACCTCCAATCCCTTCATCGCCAAGGACATCCCCACGCTCGACGAGAGCATGGTGGTCATCCGCTTCGCGAACCCCAAGGGCATCGACTTTCCCTACCTGCTGTCCATGCTCCACGACTCGTGGATGAGCCGCCCCAACACCCTGGTGGTGCCTGGCGGCAAGATGGGCATTGCCATGCAACTCATTTTCACCCCCATGATCCTGCGCTTGATGGATCTCAAGCGCCGCGCCGGCTAAACCTGGGATACGCACCATGACCACTCTGCAACTCGACACCCAACAACGCCGCCGCCTGGCCAACGCCATCCGCTTCCTCGCCATCGACGGTGTGCAGGCAGCCAACTCCGGCCACCCCGGCGCCCCGATGGGCATGGCCGACATCGCCGAAGTGCTGTGGCGCAATCACATGCACCACAACCCGGCCAACCCGCACTGGGCCAACCGCGACCGCTTCGTGCTGTCCAACGGCCACGGCTCGATGCTGATTTACGCCCTGCTGCACCTCACCGGCTACGACCTGCCAATCGAGGAAATCAAGCGTTTCCGCCAGTTGCACAGCAAAACCCCGGGTCACCCCGAGGTGGGCTACACCCCCGGCGTGGAAACCACCACCGGCCCGCTGGGACAGGGCATCGCCAACGGCGTGGGCATGGCGCTGGCCGAAAAATTGCTGGCCGCGCAGTTCAACCAGCCGGGCCATGCCATCGTCGATCACCACACCTATGTGTTCCTCGGTGACGGCTGTCTGATGGAGGGCATCAGCCACGAGGTCTGCTCGCTGGCCGGCACGCTGGGGCTGAACAAGCTCATCGCGTATTACGACGACAACGGCATTTCCATCGACGGCCACGTCGAGCACTGGTTCTCCGACAACACCGCGCAGCGCTTCCAGGCCTATGGCTGGAACGTCATCGGCCCCATCGACGGCCATGACGCCGTTGCCGTGGAAAAGGCCACGTCCGAAGCGAAGATGAGTGACAAGCCCACCCTCATCATCTGCCGCACCACCATCGGCTGGGGTTCGCCCAACAAGGCCGGTACGCACGATGTGCACGGCGCCGCACTTGGCCAGGCCGAAGCCGACGCCACCCGCAAGGCGCTGGGCTGGGACTACGGTCCGTTCGAAATCCCCGCCGACATCTACCAGGCCTGGGACGCGAAGTTCCACGGCGCCAAGCTCGAGGCCGACTGGAACGCGCGTTTTGCCGCCTACGAAAAGGCGCACCCCGCACTCGCCGCCGAGTTCAAGCGCCGCATGGTGGGCGATCTGCCCGCCGACTGGGGACAGACCGTGCAGACCCTGTACGCCAAGGCCCGCGAAGTCACCGCAGCCACCGCCACCCGCAAGTCCTCGCAGATCGCGCTGGAAACCCTGGTGCCTGCGCTGCCTGGCCTGTTCGGCGGCTCGGCCGACCTCACCGGTTCCAACCTCACCGCCGTGAAAGCCTCGCATTCGTTCGAGAAGGCCGCGCCGGGCACGGCGTTCAACTACCTGTCGTACGGCGTGCGTGAGTTCGGCATGGTGGCCATGATGAACGGCATGGCGCTGCACGGCGGCTTCCTGCCCTATGGCGGCACCTTCCTGATGTTCTCCGACTACTCGCGCAACGGCGTGCGCATGAGCGCGCTGATGAAGCAGCGTGTCATCCACGTGTTCTCGCACGACTCCATCGGTTTGGGCGAAGACGGCCCGACCCACCAGCCGATCGAGCAGCCGTCCAGTCTGCGCCTCATCCCCAACCTGGACGTGTGGCGTCCGGCCGACGTGCTCGAAACCGCCGTGGCCTGGAAGCATGCCATCGAGCGCAAGCACGGGCCCAGCGCGCTGTTGCTGTCGCGCCAGAATCTGGTCTCGAGCCAGCATCCGGAAGACGCCGAGCGCTTGATCTCCCGTGGCGGCTATGTGCTGTCCGACGCCGCGGGCGGCAGGCCGCAGATCGTGCTGATCGCCACCGGCTCCGAAGTGGAAATCGCCCTGAAGGCGCAGGCGCAACTGCAGGAGGGTGGCGTCGCCACGCGCGTGGTCTCCATGCCGTGCACCAACGCATTCGACCGGCAGGACCCCGCTTACCGCAATGCGGTGCTGCCCACGGGTGTGCCGCGCGTGGCCATCGAAGCGGCGCACCCCGACTTCTGGCACAAGTACGTCGGCCTGAATGGCGGCATCGTCGGCATCGCCACTTTTGGCGAATCCGCGCCCGCGCCGCAGCTCTACCAGCACTTCAAGGTGACTGCGGAGCATGCGGTGGCCGTGGCCAAGTCCGTGCTGCAGGCAGCCTGAGCGTCCCGGAATGTCGCAAGCCTTGCCCGCCATGTTCGACCTTGTGATGTTCGACCTCGATGGCACGCTGGTGGAAACCGCGCCGGAAATCGCGGATGCCGTCAACGACCTGCTGCGCGATCAGCAACTGCCCGAGGTGTCTGAACATCTGATCCGCGCCTGGATCGGGCATGGCACGCGCGAACTGATGCTGCACGCCTACGCGCACGCCACCGGTCTCGAAGAAGACACGGTGCGACGCACCGGCACGCTCGACATCCTGATGCCGCGTTTTGCCGAGTTCTACGCCGCGCGCACCGGGCAGCGCAGCCGTCTTTATCCCGAGGTGCTCCAGACGCTGCGTGCCCTGCGCGGGGCGCAGGTGCGCATTGCCCTGGTCACCAACAAAGAGCAGCGTTTCGCCAGCACCGTGCTGATGGTGCACGGCATCCGGCATTTTTTCGACATGGTGGTGGCTGGCGATACGCTTGAAGCCAAGAAGCCCGACCCGCTGCCGGTGCGCTACTGCCTCGATGCCCTCAAGGTGCGGGCCGAACGCGCGTTGTTCGTCGGAGACTCGGAGATCGACGTCGCCACCGCACGCGCCGCAGGGGTTTCAGTGTGGGCCGTGCCCTATGGCTACAACCATGGCAAGCCCATCGCCCTGGCCGCGCCCGATCGCGTCATCCCGACGGTTGCGTCTGTGGCCGAGGCGGTGCAGGCGGCTGCTTTGCATCCTGCAGCATGAAAATCAGCGCACAGCCTGCGACCCGACTCTTTTCCGTGATTTTCCCTTTTCATTTCAACCTTCATTCAGGAGATCTCACATGACCATTCGCGTCGCCATCAATGGATTCGGCCGTATCGGCCGCATGGTGTTCCGTGCCGTGGCACAGGAAGCCGAATTCAAGGACCTCGAAATCGTCGCCATCAACGACCTGCTCGAACCCGACTACCTGGCCTACATGCTGCAGTACGACTCCGTGCATGGCCGCTTCAACGGCACCGTGGGCGTGGAGGGCAACAACCTCGTGGTCAACGGCAAGAAGATCCGCCTGACCGCCGAGCGCGATCCCGCCAACCTGAAGTGGAACGAAGTGAACGCCGATGTGGTGGTCGAAGCCACCGGCTTTTTCCTCACTCTCGACACCTGCCAGAAGCACATCGACGCCGGCGCCAAGAAGGTGGTGCAGTCCGCCCCATCCAAGGATGACACGCCGATGTTCGTCTACGGTGTGAACCACGCCAAGTACGCCGGCGAGAAAATCGTTTCCGCCGCTTCCTGCACCACCAACTGCCTGGCCCCCGTGGCCAAGGTGCTCAACGACAGCTTCGGCATCAAGCGCGGCCTGATGAGCACGGTGCACGCCGCCACCGCCACACAGAAAACCGTGGATGGCCCGTCGAGCAAGGACTGGCGCGGTGGCCGCGGCATCATGGACAACATCATCCCGTCGAGCACCGGTGCTGCCAAGGCCGTGGGCAAGGTCATCCCCGAGCTGAACAAGAAGCTCACCGGCATGGCCTTCCGCGTGCCCACGCCCGATGTCTCCGTGGTGGACCTCACCGTCGAACTCAACAAGGAAGCCAGCTACGCCGACATCTGCGCGGCGATGAAGGCCGCTTCCGAAGGCGCGCTCAAGGGCGTGCTCGGCTACACCGAAGACAAGGTCGTCTCCACCGACTATCGTGGCTGCTCCTTGCCGTCGATTTTCGACGCCGAGGCCGGTATCGCCCTCGATTCCACCTTCGTCAAGGTCGTGTCCTGGTACGACAACGAATACGGCTACACCTGCAACATGATGCGCTTCGTCAAGCACGTCGCCAGCAACTGATGTCGTTCCCCTGCGGATCTGTGCGCAGACCCGCAGGGAGTTGAACCGAGGAGAGACTGATGCAAATTCTGACCTTTGAAGAAGTGTGCAAGCGCGGTTTCGCCCAGGACAAACGCGTGTTCATCCGCGCCGACCTGAACGTGCCGCTCAACGACAAGGGCGAGATCACCGAAGACACCCGCGTGCGCGCCTCCGTGCCCGCGGTGAAAATGGCGCTCGATGCCGGTGCCGGGGTGATGATCACCTCGCACCTGGGCCGCCCCACCGAGGGCGAGTTCAAACCGGAAGACTCGCTGGCTCCCGTGGCCAAGCGCATGAGCGAACTGCTGGGCCTGCCGGTCAAGCTGCAGGCCAACTGGGTGGACGGCGGTTTTGATGTGCGTCCCGGCGAGGTGGTCATGCTGGAGAATGCCCGCGTCAACAAGGGCGAGAAGAAGAACGACGACGCGCTGTCGCAAAAAATCGCCAAGCTCTGCGACATCTACGTGAACGATGCCTTCGGCACCGCGCACCGCGCCGAAGCCACAACCTACGGCATCGCCAAATACGCGCCTATCGCCTGCGCAGGCCCGCTGCTGGCCGCCGAAATCGACGCCATCAGCCGCGCACTGGAAAAACCGGCACGTCCGCTGGTGGCCATCGTCGCTGGCTCCAAGGTGTCGACCAAGCTCACCATCCTGCAGGCGCTGGCCGACAAGGTCGATGGCCTGATCGTGGGCGGCGGCATTGCCAACACCTTCATGCTGGCCGAGGGCCTGCCCATCGGCAAGAGCCTGGCCGAGCCCGATCTGGTCGATGAGGCGAAGAAAGTCATCGCCAAGATGAAGGCCCGCGGCGCCGAAGTGCCGATTCCCGTGGACGTGGTCGTGGCTGACCGCTTTGCCGCCGACGCCAAGGCCACGGTCAAGGATGCCAAGGACGTCAGCTCCGACGACATGATCCTGGACATCGGCCCCAGGACCGCGCAACTGCTGGCCGACAAGCTCAAGACTGCCGGTACCATCGTCTGGAACGGCCCGGTCGGCGTGTTCGAGTTCGATGCCTTCGCCAACGGCACCAAGACCGTTGCCGAGGCCATCGCCAGCAGCAAGGGCTTTTCCATCGCCGGAGGCGGTGACACGCTGGCGGCGATTGCCAAGTACGGCATCACCGACCAGATCGGCTATATCTCCACCGGTGGAGGCGCCTTCCTGGAAATTCTCGAAGGCAAGACACTGCCCGCTTTCGAGATCCTGCAGCAGCGCGCCAAGCAGCCGCTGTCCTGAAACCCTGCTGAAAACCCGATTCATTTTTCTTGAGGAGACCGTCATGGCCCTGATTTCCCTGCGTCAATTGCTCGACCACGCTGCCGAGCATTCCTACGGCGTCCCCGCCTTCAACGTCAATAATCTCGAACAGGTGCGCGCCATCATGGAAGCCGCCGACGAGACCAACTCGCCGGTCATCCTGCAGGCCTCGGCCGGGGCCCGCAAGTACGCCGGTGCGCCCTTCCTGCGCCACCTCATCGAGGCAGCAGTCGAGGAGTGGCCGCACATTCCCGTGGTGATGCACCAAGATCACGGCACCAGCCCCGCGGTGTGCCAGCGCTCCATCCAGCTCGGTTTCTCGTCGGTGATGATGGACGGCTCGCTGGGCACCGACGGCAAGACGCCGACCACCTATGAGTACAACGTCGAGGTCACCCGCCGCACGGTCGAGATGTCGCACGCCTGCGGCGTGTCGGTCGAAGGCGAACTCGGCTGCCTGGGCTCGCTCGAAACCGGCACCGCCGGCGAGGAAGACGGCATCGGCGCTGAAGGCGTGCTCGATCACAGCCAACTCCTCACCGACCCCGAGGAAGCCGCCGATTTCGTCAAGAAGACCCATGTCGATGCGTTGGCCATTGCCATCGGCACCAGCCACGGCGCTTACAAGTTCACCCGCCCCCCCACCGGCGACATTCTGGCCATCGGCCGTATCAAGGAGATCCACGCCCGCATCCCCAACACCCACCTGGTGATGCACGGCTCGTCCTCGGTGCCGCAAGAGTGGCTCAAGATCATCAACTCCTACGGCGGCGACATGGGCGAGACCTATGGCGTGCCGGTGGAAGAAATCGTCGAAGGCATCAAGCACGGCGTGCGCAAGGTCAACATCGACACCGATCTGCGCATGGCTTCCACCGGAGCCACCCGCAAGTTCCTCGCCGAGCACCCGAAAGAGTTCGACCCGCGCAAATTCCTCATCGCCTCGACCAAGGCCATGAAGGACATCTGCAAGGCCCGTTACGAGGCCTTCGGCACCGCGGGCAATGCCGCCAGGATCAAGCCGATCACCCTGGAGGAGATGTACAAGCGCTACGACAAGGGTCTGCTCGACCCCAAGATCAACTGATCTTCGCGCGTCGCGGCGCTGCCTCACCGACAACCCCGGCGCCTGCCGGGGTTGTCGTCTGTGCGATTGCCCGCCCTTCCACCAAGCCAAGGAGACTTGCATGGCTGCCACCGCCGACCCCCTGCAACGCGGCTTTGCCGCTCCCGCCTTTTCGCTGCCCGGCATCGACGGGCGTACGCATACTCTGGCCGATCTGCGCGGCCCAAACGGGCTGCTGGTCATGTTCATCTGCAACCACTGCCCCTATGTGCAGGCCGTGGCAGACCGCATCAAGCGCGATACCGACGCACTGCGCGCGCTGGGCGTCAATGCCGCGGCGATCAACAGCAACGACGTGACAGCCTACCCGGAGGATTCGTTCGACAACATGAAGCTGTTCGCTGCCCAACACGGCTTCGGCTTTCCCTATCTGTTCGACGCGTCGCAGGCCGTGGCCAAGGCTTACGGCGCGGTCTGCACGCCTGATTTTTTCGGCTTCAACGCCGATCTGAAGCTGCAATACCGCGGCCAGCTCGACGCTTCGCGCAAGCAGGCTGCAGCGCCCGATGTGCGCCGCGATTTGTTCGAGGCCATGAAGCAGATCGCCGCCACCGGCGTCGGCCCCGATGCGCAATATCCCAGCATCGGCTGCTCCATCAAATGGAAGGACGGGGAGTGAGATGCCGCAATTGGAAGCCCTGATTTTCGACGTCGACGGCACCCTGGCCGAGACCGAGCGCGACGGCCACCGCATCGCCTTCAACCAGGCCTTCGCCGATGCCGGTCTGAACTGGCATTGGGATGTGCCGACCTATGGCCGCCTGCTGGCCATCACCGGCGGCAAGGAGCGCATGCTGGCCTATTGGCAGGAGATCGATCCGCAGGCGGCGGCAAGGCCGGAAGCTGCGGGCCTGATCGCCGAACTGCACCGCCGCAAGACCGCGCATTATGTGCGGCTGGTGGCCGAAGGCGGCATTGGCCTGCGCCCCGGCGTGCGCCGGGTGCTGGAGCAGGCCCGCGGTGCCGGGCTGCGCCTGGCCATTGCCACCACCACCACGCCGGACAATGTCGAAGCGCTGATCAACGCCACACTGGGGGCGGGCGGCATGGGCTGGTTCGAGATCGTGGGCGCGGGCGACGCGGTGCCCCGCAAAAAGCCCGACCCCGGCATCTACACCTGGGTGCTGCAGCGCATGGCCCTGCGCCCGGAGCAATGCCTGGCGTTTGAGGATTCGACCAACGGCCTGCGCGCCGCGCACGGCGCGGGTCTGCGCACCTTGGTCACCACCGGGGCCTACACCCATCACGAAAACTTTGACGGCGCGCTCGCCTGGCTCGACGGCCTGGGCGACGAGGCCGCCCCAGCCTCCGGGCAGGTGCGGGGACAGCCGTGGTCGGGCGTGGTCGGTCTTGCCGAGTTGCGGCAGTGGGCGGACTGACGGTGCCGGTCAGCCGATCACGCTGAGCGATTTCGGCGGCAGCAGGACGCCTTGCGCATCCTCCGCGCCCAGGGCGCGCTGCAGATGTTGGATGCGCGGCAGGTTGGTGGCGCCCGGCTGCTGGGTGTATTGATCCAGCCGCGCGGTCTTGCCCACCCAGGTTCCCAGGCGCACACGCACCGGCTGCGCACTCTGGTTCACCATCAGCACGCGGCTGCCGTGCAGGCCGATAAAGCTTGCGCCGGTGAGTGCGGACATTGGCTTGTCATCGGCGCCTGCCGTCAGCAGCGGGGCGCCGGGAAAGTCGAGCTTGACCAGATTGTTCGCCTGCTCCGCCGCGCGGATCCAGGCGGCAGCCAGCGCACTTGGCGCAGGACACAACATGGCCTTGGGCAGTGTGGCCTGACCGTCGGGCACCGCGGCCTGATCGAGCGTGCGCAGCAGTCTGGCCGAGGCGTCGAGCTGAGCGTCCCACGCGGGGGAGGCCACCTTGATGCCGTGACAGGGCTGGCGCACCGCGGTGAGCAGCTCAGCGGGCAGGATGCGCATGACATCATCCGGGCCGGCGGTCAGGCTGGGAGCTGCACCCGCAGCGGTTTGCGCCAAGGCGGCAGGCTGCCAGGCGAGCACCGCCAGACCGAGGGCGGCAAGGCCTTGGAGCAGGCGGGCGGTACGGGGGGAACGAGGGCGAAATCTGGGCATGATGAAAAGTTGCGGAGAATGCCGCGCCGGGGCGGCTGAACTGAAAAACGAAGCCTGCCGCGCAGCAGACATCCGGGGGGACAACGGAGGTTGCGCAGTGTCCGACTTGCGGAGGGCGCAAGAGTTCAGAACGCGGCGTGCAGCACCAGCCGCCGTCCCTGCCGCGCGCTTGGCGGGGCGGGCCAGAGCGCGTCGAGCATGGACAGCGCGAGCACTTGCAGCGCTTCCCACGGCGCACGCGGCAGAGTGTCGGGGCGCAGGCCCTTGACCGCCAGATCGCATTGCGCCGCGAGTTGCAGCAGACGTTCCAGGTCGGGCCTGCGCAGGCGCGGCAGGGCGCGTTCGAGTAGTTTCTCTTTCACGCCCCAGATGCGGTTGGCGCGCAGCAGCGCGGGCAGCGCCTGCCCCGCGTCCAGCCCCTGGCGGATGCGCAGCCAGGCGCGAATATCGTCGGCCAGCGTCCAGTGCACCAACACCGGGGCCACGCCTTCGGCCTGCAGCCCGTCGAGCATGCGCCGCAGCCGGGCCACGTCGCCGCCCAGCACGGCCTCGCCCAGCTTGAACACGCTGTAGCGCGCCACGTTGAGCACGGCCTGCTCCACCGTGTCGGGGTCGAGCGGGCCGGGGGGGCACAGCAGGGCGAGCTTTTCGATTTCCTGATGCGCCGCCAGCAGATTGCCCTCCACCCGCGCCACCAGAAACTCGGTGAGCGTCCGTCCCGCATCGCCCGCAGGCAGGGTGAAGCCGTGGCGCTGCAGGCGGGCTGCGATCCAGCGCGGCAGTTGCGCCAGTTCGATGCTGTCCACCCGCACCGCCACGCCGTCCTGGCTCAGCGCACTGAACCAGGCGGATTTCTGCGTGGCTGCGTCCAACCGGGGCAGCACGACGAGCGCCATCACATCGGCCGAGAGATGTCCGGACAGCGCCGCCAACGCCTCCCCGCCATCACGTCCGGGCTTGCCGCCCGGAATGCGCAGCTCGATGAGCCGACGCCCGCCGAACAGGCTGATCTCACGGCTTCCCGCGAGCAACTGACTCCAGTCGAAACCGCGTTCCACGGTCTGGCTCTCACGTTCGTCGAAGCCCTGCTGGCGGGCACGGGCGCGGATGGCATCCACCGCCTCGTTGACCAGCAGGGTTTCGTCGCCATGCACGGTATACAGCGGCGCAAGTTTGCTGGCGAGGTGGGCGTCGAGCTGGTCGGCGGCGAGCTGCATCAGTTGGGCACCTTCACGGCGGCGAGCTGGTACATCAGGCGGTTGACGAGTTCCTCGCGCATGCCGCGGTAGAGCAGATCGGCCTCGTTGGCCTTGGCCAATGTGGCGCTGGAGCTGTAGCTCAGATTGCTGGTCTGCGTCAGCTCGGTGGGCGCGATCAGTATCTTGCCCTGCGGCGTGGCGAGCTGAAAACGCACGGTGTAGCGCAGCAGGTATTGCGCTACCGTGCCATCGGCGTTGTAGGCCTGCGCGGTCTGTGTCTGCGCTTCGCTTAGCAGGGTGAAGACCGCTTGCGCCGACTTGGCGTCCGGCGCGATGCGGGTGGACGTGGTGGCCGCAACCTGGCGCTTGAGAGCGATGACAAAGGGCGAGGTCTGCGCACCCTGCACGAACAGGGTGTTGAACGACAGATTGGTCGATCCGCGCAGCCGGAACCCGCAGGCGCTCAGCGCCGTGACCGGGGCGATGGCCGCAAGGCCGCGGAGCGCTGCGCGTCTGGCGAGAGAGGGTTTCATTCAGACCACCACATTGACCAGCCGACCAGGGACGACGATGACCTTTTTCGCCTTCTTGCCCTCGCTGAACTTGGCGAAGTCGGCGCTGCTCAGTGCGGCGGCCTCGATCGTGGCCTTGTCGGCACTGGCCGCCACCTGAATGGCCCCGCGCAGCTTGCCGTTGACCTGCAGCATGAGTTCGATGGTGTCCTGCACCAGCGCGGCCGCATCGACCTGGGGCCAGGGCGCGTCGAGCAGGTCGCCGTATTCGGCGGCATAGCCCAGCTCGGTCCACAGCGCGTGGGCGATATGCGGGGTGGCGGGGTAGAGCACGCGCAGCAGAATGCCAAAGCCTTCGCGCAGCGCGCCGGGCATGCCCGCGGCGGCGGCGTCCGCGCCTTCCAGGGCATTGAGCAGCTTCATCGCGCCCGACACCACGGTGTTGTACTGCATGCGGCCGTAATCGAAATGCACTTGTTGCAGGGTCTGGTGCACGTCGCGGCGCAGCTTGCGTGCGGCGTCGCCGGGCTCGGCGGGCGTCGCCGTCAGACCGTGCAGCTTCAGGCCGAAAGCCCACACCCGCTTGAGAAAGCGATGCGCGCCTTCCACCGCGGCGTCGTTCCATTCCAGCGTGGCCTCGGGCGGGGCGGCGAACATGGTGAACAGGCGGGCGGTGTCGGCGCCGAAGCGGTCGATCAGGTCTTGCGGATCGACGCCGTTGTTCTTGCTCTTGCTCATGGTGCCCACGCCGCCGTAGTCCACCGCCGAGCCGTCGGTCTTGAGCTTGGCGGAGACGATCTTGCCCTGCGCGTCGAACACGTTGTCGACCTCGTGCGGCCAGAAATACTCGATGCCGCCCTGCGATGTCTTGCGCGAATAGATGTGGTTGAGCACCATGCCCTGGGTGAGCAGACGGGTGAAGGGTTCGTCGGCCCGCGTCAGGCCCAGATCCCGCATCACCTTGGTCCAGAAGCGCGCATACAGCAGGTGCAGGATGGCGTGCTCGATGCCGCCGATGTACTGGTCCAACGGCATCCAGTCATCGGTGCGGGTGTCGACCATGGCGCCGTGGTTGTCGGCGCAGGTGTAACGCATGAAGTACCAGCTCGAATCGACGAAGGTGTCCATGGTGTCGGTTTCGCGCTTCGCCGGTTTGCCGCATTGCGGGCAGGGCACGTCGACGAACTCCGCGCACTTGTGCAGCGGATTGCCGCTGCCGTCGGGAATCAGGTGCTCCGGCAGCACCACCGGAAGGTCTTGTTCCGGCACAGGCACCGCGCCGCAAGCGTCGCAGTGGATGATGGGAATGGGCGTTCCCCAATAACGCTGACGGCTGATGCCCCAGTCGCGCAGCCGCCAGGTGGTGCGCTTCTCGCCCAGGCCTTTCGCGGCGAGCCGCTCAGCGACCTTGTCGACGGCCGCGGCACAGGGCAGGCCGTCTAGAAAGGAAAATTCAGCGCCAGAGTTGACACACACCGCGCGCTGCTTGTCGCCGTACCACTCGGCCCAGGCGGCGGTGGAGAACGTCTCGCCCTCGACGGTGACGACCTGCTTGATCGGCAGGCCGTATTTTTTGGCGAAGGCGAAGTCGCGCTCGTCATGCGCGGGCACGCCCATCACCGCGCCGTCGCCATAGCTCATCAGCACATAGTTGCCCACCCACACCGGCACCTCGGCGCCGGTGAGCGGATGGGTGACGGACAGGCCGGTGGGCATGCCCTCTTTTTCTTTGAGCGCGAGTTCGGCTTCGGTGGTGCCGCCCTGCTGGCAGCGTTCGATGAAGGCCGCGAGTCCGGCGTTGCCCGCCGCGGCATGTGCGGCCAGCGGGTGTTCCGGCGCCACGGCGCAGAAGGTCACGCCCATGATGGTGTCCGCCCGGGTGGTGAACACATACATGCGGCCGTCCTGAATCAGCGCGCCCTGCGCATCGCGGAGGGTGTGGGGGAAGGCAAAGCGCACCCCGGCGCTCTTGCCGATCCAGTTCTCCTGCATCAGCCGTACCCGCTCGGGCCAGCCGGCGAGATAGTTCTTGTCGCCGGGGTCGGCCACAGCGGCGAGCAGTTCCTCGGCGTAGTCGGTGATCTTGAGGTAGTAACCGGGAATCTCGCGCTTTTCCACCACGGCGCCGGAGCGCCAGCCGCGGCCGTCGATGACCTGCTCGTTGGCCAGCACGGTCTGATCGACCGGGTCCCAGTTGACCACCTGGGTGCGGCGCTCGGCGATGCCTTTTTCGAGCATCTTGAGGAACAGCCACTGGTTCCACCTGTAGTAGTCGGGTGAGCAGGTGGCGACTTCGCGGCTCCAGTCGATGGCCAGGCCCATGGCCTGCATCTGCTTTTTCATGTACGCGATGTTGTCGTAGGTCCACTTGGCCGGCGGCACCCTGTTCTTCATCGCGGCGTTCTCGGCGGGCAGGCCGAAGGCGTCCCAGCCCATCGGCATGAGCACGTTGTGCCCGATCATCCGCAGGTGGCGGGTGAGCATGTCGTTGATGGTGTAGTTGCGCACATGGCCCATGTGCAGCTTGCCCGAGGGGTAGGGCAGCATGGAGCAGGCGTAGAACTTCTCGCCCGGCTTGTCTTCGCGCACTCGGTAGGCGTCGGTGGCTTGCCAGTGGGCTTGCGCGGCGGCTTCGACCGCGCTGGCGTCGTACTTCTCGTTCATCGTGAGGGTGGCGGGTTGAGGCCGCGAGAGACGCCCGGACATGCGGGCTGCGGCGTAGACGTGCATGTTAGTGGGCGAGACGCCGCTTGCGCCCAAGAGAAAGCCGGTCTCCAATAACGACATTGCACCGACACCTCATTGCCATGTCCCAGACTTCGCCCGATTCTCCGCTGCCTCGCCTTGTCATCGTCGGAGGAGGCGCTGGCGGGCTGGAGCTGGCCACGCAGCTGGGCAATACCCTGGGGCGGCGCCGCCAGGCCGACATCACGCTGATCGAACGCGGCCGAAGCCATCTGTGGAAGCCGCTGCTGCACCAGGCGGCGGCAGGCACCCTGGGCATCGACGACAACGAGCTGAACTATCTCGCCCAATCCACCTGGCACCATTTCAAATACCGGCTCGGCGCCATGGATGGGCTCGACCGGGCGCGCCGCGAAGTGCTGGTTGCGCCCACGATGGATGAGGCCGGACGCGAGATCGTGCCTCGCCGCCGCATTGGCTACGACATTCTGGTGATCGCCGTGGGGAGCCAGAACAACGACTTCGGCACGCCGGGCGCGGCCGAACATGCCATTGCCCTGGACACGCCTGAAGACGCCCGGCGCTTTCACCGCCGTCTGGTGAATGCCTGCATCGCCGCCAACACACAAGCCGAGCCGCTGCGGCCGGAGCAGCTCAAGGTCGTGGCCATCGGCGCGGGGGCGACCGGGGTGGAGCTGGTGGCCGAGCTGCACAATTCCACCCGGGTGCTGGCCGCCTATGGCCTGGACCGAATCGACCCCGAACGCGACGTGCGCCTCAGCCTGGTCGAAGCTGCGCCGCGCATCCTGCCCGCCCTGCCTGATCGGCTGTCGGCTGCCGCGGCGGGCGAGCTGGCCAAGCTCGGCGTGCAGATGCACACCGGCAAGCGCGTGACCGAAGTCACCGCCTCCGGCGTGCGCACCGCCGACGGCGATTTTCTTCCCGCCGAACTGGTGGTCTGGGCGGCGGGCGTCAAAGCCCCGGATTTCCTGCGCGACATCGACGGCCTGGAGACCAACCGCATCAACCAGATTGTCGTGCGCCCCACGCTGCAGACCACGCGCGACGACGCCATCTACGCGCTGGGCGACTGCGCCGCCTGCGTCTGGGAAGGGCATGCCGGCAACGTGCCGCCACGCGCCCAAGCGGCGCACCAGCAGGCCAGCCTCCTCACCAGACAGATCACGCGGCAACTGCAGGGCAAGCCGCTGCTGACGTTTCACTACCGCGACTTCGGCTCGCTGGTCTCCCTGGGCGAGCACAGTACCGTGGGCAATCTGATGGGCGGTCTATCGAAGGGCAGCATGTTCATCGAAGGGCATTTCGCCCGCTTCATCTACTGGCTGCTCTACCGCATGCATCTGCACGCCCTGCACGGTTTCTGGAAGACCGCCTTCCTCACGTTGGCGCGCATGATCTCGCGCACCACCGAGCCGCGCATCAAGCTGCATTGACGGCGCCTTGGAGGACAATGCGCGTCCACACCACCAGGGGTAGCCCATGAGCATGAAAAAGACCGATCTTGAAAAGCATCTTGCCAAGAAACTCGACGGCAAGCTGAAGTCGGGTGCGATCCCGCAGCGTTTCGGCCAGGGCGCAAAAGCCGTGAGCGCGAAAGCCGAGGTCAAATCCAAGGACACTGCGCCCAAGTTGGTGCAACTGAGCTGCAAACTGCCCGCCGATCTGGCGCAACGCCTGCGCGACCGCGCTGTCACGGTGGATGGCGGCGTGAATGCGATCCTGACGCAGGCCGCTGCGCAGTGGCTGGAATCGACGGCGGTGGGCGAGGGGAAAACAGGGGGAAAACAGGGTCAGGTCTAGCTTCGTAGCCCTGGCAGAATTCTCACCGCGACATCCGCTTCATCCCACGGCCTTTCTCAGCATCTCGCCCGCCTGCTGCGGGTTGGCGCGGCCGCCGGTGGCTTTCATCACCTGGCCGACCAGGGCGTTGAGGGCTTTGTCTTTGCCAGCGCGGTATTCCGCGACATTCTTCGGGTTGGCGGCGAGTACGGCGTCGACGGCGGCCTGCAGCGCGGCGCTGTCGTTGACTTGCGCCAGGCCGCGCGCGTCGATGATGGCGTCGACGATGCCGCCTTGCTCACCCTCCCACAACGCGGTGAACACGTCCTTGGCGGTCTTGCTCGACAGGGTGCCGTCATCGATCTTGCGCGTCAGCGCGGCGAGTTGCGCGGCGGTGACGGGGCTGGCGCCGATGTCGCGCGCGTCGCGGTTGAGCTGGGCGGCGAGTTCGCCCATGATCCAGTTGGCGGCGAGCTTGGGTGCGGCGCCCGCAGCCACGCAGGCCTCGAAGTAAGCGGCGTGGGCGCGGGTCTGGGTCATTTGCGCGGCCGCGTCGGCGCTCAGGCCATGCGCCTGAACGAAGCGCGCGGCCATCTGGCCAGGGAGCTCGGGCATGTCGGCGCGCACCTGCTCGATCCACTCGGGCGAGATGACCAGCGGCGGCAGGTCGGGGTCGGGGAAGTAGCGGTAGTCGTGCGCGTCTTCCTTGGTGCGCATGGTGCGGGTTTCGCCCTTGTCGGGGTCGTACAGCCGGGTTTCCTGCACGACCTTGCCGCCGTCTTCGATGCGTTCGATCTGGCGGCGCACCTCGAATTCGATGGCTTTTTCGAGAAAACGGAAGCTGTTGAGGTTCTTGATCTCGCAGCGCGTGCCCAGTGGTTCGCCGGGGCGGCGCACGGAGACGTTGGCGTCGCAGCGGAACGAGCCTTCCTGCAGGTTGCCGTCGCAGATGCCCAGCCACACCACCAGCGCGTGCAGGGCGCGGGCATATTCGGCGGCTTCCCGGGCGCTGCGCATGTCGGGCTCGGTGACGACTTCGAGCAGCGGTGTGCCCGCGCGGTTGAGGTCGATGCCGCTGGCGGCGTTGCCCGCGCGGTCGAACAGACCAGCTTCGTGCAGCGACTTGCCCGCGTCTTCTTCGAGGTGGGCGCGGGTGAGCTGCAGGCGGTGCGGTTTGCCGTCCACGACGAAATCGACCACGCCGCCCTGCACCACGGGGATTTCATACTGGCTGATCTGGTAGCCCTTGGGCAGGTCGGGGTAGAAATAGTTCTTGCGCGCGAACACCGAGCGCGGCGCGATGGCCGCGCCCAGCGCCAGACCGAGGCGGATGGCGCGTTCCACCGCCGCGCGGTTGGCCACCGGCAGCACGCCGGGCAGCGCCAGATCGACCGCGCAGGCCTGGGTGTTGGGCGCAGCGCCGAACGCAGTGGATGCGGCGGAAAACATCTTGGACTGGGTGGAGAGCTGAACGTGGGTTTCCAGACCGATGACCACTTCCCATGACATAGTGCGATTCCTTACGTTGAACGGCGAAACGCCGAGAGCAGCAGCGCGGCACCGATGAACAGGGTGCCAAAACTGCGCTGCAGCCAGAGTTGGTGTTGCTTCGATCGCAGCGCGACGAGCACGCGCGCGGCCAGCAGGGTGTAGCCGTTCATCACCACGATGTCGGTGATGAAGAGCGACAGCCCGCACAGCAGGTATTGCGGCAGTTGCGGCGCGGCCGGGTTGATGAACTGCGGCAGCACCGCGAGCATGAACACCAGTCCCTTGGGATTGCTGGCGTTGATCAGAAAGCCGCGCAGCACGAGCTGGGAGCGCTTGGGTGCTTCAGTGCTTCGTGGGGCACCGTCGGCCTCGACCAAGCCGTGCGCCGGGGCGCGCCATTGCTGCACGCCCAGCCACAGCAGATAGGCCACGCCGAACCACTTGATCACGCTGAACGCGGTTTCACTCGCGGCCAGAATCGCGCCCAGGCCACCGGCAACCACCACCAGAATGGCGGCGATGCCCAGTTGCAGGCCGAGGATGTTCCACACGCCCGTGCGCCAGCCGTGGCGCAGTCCCGTGGTCATGCACGAGATCGCACCCGCGCCGGGCGAGAGGCTGATCAGCCAGCTCGCGGCGAAGAAGGTCAGCCAGGTGTGCAGATCCATGTGTGTTGCAAGCTCAAGCCGGAACGCGGTGGCGAGGCTGCTCGCGGGATGAGTTGAATGCGACGAGCTCGGGCCAGTCGATGGCGCCGTCGGGCTGACAGAACTCCGCAATGAATCCAGCGCTGAACCGGTTGATGACTTTGGCGTAGGCGGCGAGGAATTGCTCGTTGCGCGCCTTGGCCTGATGTCCCAGCGGCTCGATGATGTCTTGATACATCGCGGCTTCGCCCGAGATCAGTTCCCAGAACGCCTGGCCGCAGAGTTTCTGGTAATCGCCCTTTACCGGCTTGGCGTTACGGCCATAGCAGCATCCATTGACGGCGATGAGGTGTTTGCTCTGGCCGTAGATGCGCCGCGCCTGTTTGAAGTGTTCGCGCATTTTCTTGATCTGGCTGGAATTACCCCAGTTCGGGCCGGACTTGATCGACACGATGTATCGAATTTCGCCTCTGTGGAATTCCAGATCGATGCCCTCGGTCGTGGATTTGCGCCCGCCATAGACGCGTGAGCACACTTCGATTGCCAGGCTCTCCAGAAAGTCGCCGAAGATGGTTTCTTCTTGCGAGGACAGATAGGCGTCGAGCAGTTGTTTGATCAGATCGGGCGCTGACTCGACGTATTTGGCCTTGAACAAATACGGGTTCTTGCGCTTGAGCACGGCTTTGAGTTTGAGCCCTTCCAGGCTCTGCAGCCGCTTTTCGTGGAAGTGCGGAATGTGCTCCTCAATAAATGCAGTGAGTTGGCGCTTAAGATTTCTGTCCATAGCCCGCAGCCTCCTCCATGAGCATCAGTTGTTTGCCGACGGCTTCCTCGGCCATGTCGCAATAGTCCTTCGATGTGTCAATGCCGATGCTATTGCGGCTCAACTCGTGCGCGGCCTTGAGCGTCGTGCCCGAGCCGACAAAAGGGTCGAGCACCGTATCTCCCGGGTCTGAAAAGAGTTTGATGAACCATTCCGGCAGATTTTGCGGAAAGGCGGCGCTATGATTTTTGTTGCCGCATTCGGTCGCAAGATGCAGCACATTGGTCGGGTAAGCCATCGGGCGCTCCAGCCAGTTGGCGATGTTTTTCCCGAATCCGCTCCCGACTTGTGAATCGAAGCGCACCACATCGTTTTTACTCAGCGATTTGAGGCGCGTCCCTGCCCAGTCGCCCATTGGCACCATGACCGCTTCCTGGTTCATCTTGAACTTGCGCGCCTTGGTGAAATGCAGGCAGCGTTCCCATGCGTCTCGGAAGCGGTTGGGCCATTTTCCGGGATAGCAGTTGCGTTTGTGCCAGATGTATTCCTCGGTCCACAGCCACCCTTGTTGGCGCAAGGCGAGGATGAGTTCGAGGACGTAAGTGTGGCGCTCGCCGTTCTCGGCCTTTTCCTTGATGTTGAGAATGAACGATCCCGTGGGTTTCAGCACGCGCAGAAATTCGGCGGAACGCGGCAGGAACCATTCCACATAGTGTTCCGGGGCGATGCCGCCATAGGTGTTTTTGCGCCGGTCTGCATACGGGGGCGATGTGACAATGAGATCGATGCTCTGATCGGGGAAGGCTTGGAGCACTTCTCCGCAATCGCCGTGCAGCACTTGGGTCGTTGTCATGGGCGTCCTTGGTCAGAAGGGGCTGCGGCGATGCCAGTCGGTCGCTTGCTGGAAGCGGTGGGCGACCTGCAGCAGACGGCTCTCGGCGAAATGCGGGCCGATGAGTTGCAGGCCGACCGGGCGGCGCGCATTGGCCCCCGCACCGAAGCCAGCGGGCACGCTCATGCCAGGCAGGCCGGCGAGGCTGGCCGAGAGGGTGTAGATGTCGGCCAGGTAGTTGGCCAGCGGATCGGCCTTGTCGCCCAGGTTCCACGCCACGGTGGGAGACACCGGCCCGGCGATCACGTCGCACTGGGTGAAGGCGCGGGCGAAATCGTCGGCGATGAGGCGGCGGATCTTCTGCGCCTGCAGGTAGTAGGCGTCGTAATAGCCGTGCGACAGCACATAGGCGCCGATCATGATGCGGCGCTTGACCTCGGGGCCGAAGCCCTCGGCACGGCTCTTGCCGTACATCTCGGCCAGGTCCTTGTACTGCGCGGCGCGGTGGCCGAAGCGCACGCCGTCGAAACGGCTCAGATTGGAGCTGGCCTCGGCGGGGGCGATGATGTAGTAGGCCGGAATGGACAGCTCGGTCAGCGGCAGCGACACCTCCACCAATGTGGCGCCCAGGCGTTCGAGCGTCTCGAGGGCTTCGCGCACGGCGGCTTCGACATCGGCGGCCAGGCCCGCGCCGAAGTATTCGCGCGGCAGGCCGATGCGCAGGCCGGCGAGCGGCTGCGCGGCGGTGGCGCCGGGCAGGGGCTGATCGAGCGCGGCGACGTAATCGGGGACGGCGCGCTCGACGCTGGTGGCGTCGCGCGGATCGAAGCCGGCCATGGCGGTGAGCAGGGCGGCGCAGTCCCAGGCGGTCTGTGCCATCGGACCGGCCTGGTCGAGGCTGGAGGCGAAGGCGATCATGCCGTAGCGCGAGCACAGGCCGTAGGTCGGCTTGATGCCCGTGACCCCGCACATGGCCGCGGGCTGGCGGATCGAGCCGCCGGTGTCGGTGCCGGTGGCGGCGCTCACCAGGCGCGCAGCCACCGCCGCCGCCGAGCCGCCGGACGAGCCGCCGGGAACGGCAGCAAGGTCCCAGGGGTTGCGCACTGGGCCGTAAGCCGAGTTCTCGTTGGACGAGCCCATGGCGAATTCGTCCATATTGGTCTTGCCGACCGTGACCATCCCGGCGCCGGTGAAGTCGTCTGCCCCAGCCCCCAGCCGTGCCACCACGGTGGCATCGAAAGGACTGAGATAACCGGCCAGCATGCGCGAACCGGCGGTGACGGGCAGGGTGCGGGTGACGAACACGTCTTTGTGCGCCACCGGCACGCCCAGCAGCGGCCGGGTGTCGCCTGCGGCGCGGGCGGCGTCGGCGGCCTGCGCGGCCTGCAGGGCGCCTTCGGCATCGACATGCAGGAAGGCGCCCAGATCGGCATGGGCGGCGATGCGGTCGAGCGCGGCGCGGGTGAGTTCGACGCTGGAGACTTGACGCGCGGCGAGCGCAGCGGACAGGGTGCGCAGGTCGGCGGAGGAAAGGTCTGAGGCGCTCATTCGACCACCCTCGGTACGAGGAACAGGCCATCCTGCGCGTCGGGCGCGTTGCGCATGGCCGCGTCGCGGATGTCGCCTTCGGTCACGGCGTCGGCGCGCAGGCGCAGCGGCATGTCCTGCACGGCGGAGAGCGGGTGTGCCAGCGGCGTGACGTCGTCGGTGCTGACGGCACGCATTTGCTCCACCACGGCGAAGAACGCATTCAGATCGGTCAGCATGTGTTCGCGCTCGCTGGCGGATAGATCCAGCCGGGCGAGTTGCGCCAGGCGGTCGATATCGGGAAGGGTGAGGGACATGGCGGGGCGGCAGCAATCGGAGGAACGCACAACATGACAAAACATGCCGCCCGGCATGCGGGCGGACCGGGGGGCTTCCCCTGCAGATGCGTGCGGAAAACGTCATTTTATGCGCATGCATGGGTTATGATGCTTCGATTTGGCGCACGGGATTTGGCAGAAAAATCAAGCCCGTTTGTTGCTTATTTCACACACCACAGAAAGCCAGGCGCGCAGTTGGCGCCTCATATCCCATGTTCCGAACATTCCGGCAGTATTTTTCGACGGATCTGGCGATCGACCTTGGCACCGCCAATACGCTCATTTATGTGCGCGGCAAGGGCATCGTGCTCGACGAGCCATCGGTCGTCGCCATCCGCCACGAGGGCGGCCCCAGCGGCAAGAAAACCATTCAGGCCGTCGGCAAGGAAGCCAAGCAGATGCTGGGCAAGGTGCCGGGCAATATCGAGGCCATCCGTCCGATGAAAGATGGCGTGATTGCCGACTTCACCGTGACCGAGCAGATGCTCAAGCAGTTCATCAAGATGGCGCACGACACCCGG
Organism: Pseudomonadota bacterium; assembly: GCA_021783695.1. Lineage (GTDB taxonomy): Bacteria > Pseudomonadota > Gammaproteobacteria > Burkholderiales > Burkholderiaceae_C > Thiomonas. Next base: position 68,795 of record JAJXTO010000006.1, read on the forward strand.
ATGTTCCGGCCCAGTCCGCGCATCATCATCTGCGTGCCCTGCGGCAGCACCCAGGTCGAGCGCCGCGCGATTCGCGAATCGGCCTTGGGCGCGGGTGCGAGCGAGGTGTACCTCATCGAGGAACCCATGGCCGCGGCCATCGGCGCCGGACTGCCAGTGTCGGAAGCCACCGGCTCGATGATCGTCGACATCGGCGGCGGCACCACCGAGGTCGGCGTCATCTCGCTGGGCGGCACCGTCTACAAGGGCAGCGTGCGCGTGGGCGGCGACAAGTTCGACGAGGCCATCATCAACTACATCCGCCGCAATTACGGCATGCTGATCGGCGAGCCCACGGCAGAAGCCATCAAGAAGCAGATCGGCTCGGCCTTCCCCGGCAGCGAAGTCAAGGAAATGGAAGTCAAGGGCCGCAACCTCAGCGAAGGCGTGCCGCGCAGCTTCACCATTTCGAGCAATGAAATCCTCGAGGCGCTGACCGATCCGCTCAACCAGATCGTCTCGGCGGTGAAAAACGCCCTCGAACAAACCCCGCCTGAGCTCGGCGCCGACATTGCCGAGCGCGGCATGATGCTCACCGGCGGCGGCGCGCTGCTGCGCGACCTCGACCGTCTGCTGGCCGAGGAAACCGGTCTGCCGGTGCTGGTGGCCGAGGAGCCGCTGACCTGCGTGGCGCGTGGCAGCGGCATGGCGCTGGAGCGCATGGACCGGCTGGGCACCATTTTCACTTCGGAATAATCCGCGTGTCTGTGCGGGGCTGACCGTTGCGGTCCGGCCCCAGTTCGGGCGAACTGCCCAGCGTTTCACCTCGTCCCCATGGCCTACGGCACTCTTGAGCGATCACCTCCGCCGTTTTTCCGGCAGGGGCCGTCTGCGCTCACGCGGCTGCTGCTGTTTTCCGCGCTGGCGGTGTTGCTGATGGCGCTGGACACGCGCTTCAGGGTGACCCCCCTGCTGCGGCAGGGCTTGTCCGTGGCGGTCTATCCCCTGCAGCGTATGGCGCAGGTGCCGGTGCTCTGGGCGCAGGAGCTGGGCGGCTACCTCGAATCGCCGGTGCAGGCGCAGCGGGAAATCAGCCGTCTGCAGCGTGTCAATGCGGCACTGTCCCTGCAGGCCCAGATGGAGGCGCAGTTGCGGCTGGAAAACAACCGTCTGCGTACCCTGCTGCATTTGCAGCAGAGCATGCCGCCCACGTCGGTTGCGGCGCAGATCAGCGCGCAGGCCAGCGATCCGTTCAACCGCACCGTGGTGATCGACCGCGGCAGTCTGCAGGGGGTCGCGCTGGGCTCACCGGTGATCGACGAAACCGGGCTGCTCGGACAGGTCACGCGCGACTATCCCTTGAGCGCCGAAGTCACCCTCATCACCGACCGCGACGCCGTGGTGCCGGTGCAGATCCAGCGTACCGGCGAACGCGGCGTGCTCTATGGCGAGCCCGGACTCGGCCAGGGCGGGCTGGAGCTGCGCTGGATGCCGACCGCCGCCGATGTGCGCGTGGGCGATTTGCTGGTGACCAGCGGGGTGGACGGCATCTACACCGCAGGGCTGCGCGTGGCGCGGGTCACCGCGGTGGTGCGCCAGCGCGATACCGCGTTTGCGCGGGTGATCTGCGCGCCGCTGGCCGACGTGGAGGGCGGGCGGCATGTGCTGGTGCTCAAGCCGCTCACTCCCCTGGCGCCCGCGCCGCCTGCCGACATCGTCAAGTCTGGCGCGGTGCCACGCAAGCCGCATGCGGCATCCGTTCCGGCCGCAGCCGGGGCGCGTTGAAGTCTGCTCAACGTGAATCTTCTGCCGCGCCGCCGCCGCTCCGATTTCGCCTCCATGCCCACGGCGCGCGCGCCTGCCGGTGGCGCGCGCGAGGTGCTGCTGCTCCCGGTCAAACCCTGGTTCATCGCGCTCACCCTGCTCATCGCCCTGCTGTTTGACTTTCTGCCGCTGGGGCGGCTGGCCTGGATGCCGGACGCCGTGGCGGTCACCCTCGTGTTCTGGAATGTGCATCAACCCCGCCGCGTGGGCATGACCGTGGCGTTTGTTCTCGGCCTGATGGTGGATGTGCAGCAGGGCGCGGTGTTGGGCGAGCATGCGCTGATCTACACCGTGCTGAGCTACTTCGCCATCAGCCTGCACCGGCGGATGCTATGGTTCCCGGCGCTGCAGCAGGCGCTGCATGTGCTGCCTCTGTTCGTCGGCACGCAGTTGCTGCTGCTGCTGGTGGGCATGTGGTCCGGCGGCAGCTTCCCCGGCTGGGCGTTTTTACTCGCGCCGGTGTTGCAGGCCGCATTGTGGCCGCCGTTGTCCTGGCTGCTGCTGGCGCCGCAACGCCGCGCGCCCGACTCCGACCGCAATCGCCCCTTGTGATGGTTTCCTTGCCGAACCTTGTGGGCGGCTTCCGCTCCGATCATGGTTGATCCGTCCTTGCGATGACCGAACTGCGCAATATCGAACGCGAGCTGTTCCGCTTTCGCCGCCGCCTCATTCTGGCCGCCGGTGTGGTGGTGCTGAGCTTTGCGTTGCTGATCGGGCGCTGGCTGTGGCTGCAGGTCGTGCGGCACCGGCAGTTCTCCACCCAGGCGCAGGACAACCGCATCGCGCTGGTGCCCATTCCGCCGCAGCGCGGGCTGATTCTCGACCGCAACGGCATCATTCTGGCCAGCAATTACGCCGCCTACACCCTGGAGATCACGCCGTCGAAGGTCAAGGGCACGCTGCAGCAAACCATCGACGCGCTCAAGGCCATCGTGCCGATCACGCCCTTTGACGAGCGGCGCTTCAATAATCTGCTCGGTCAATCGCGGCGCTTCGAGTCGCTGCCCATCCTCAATAAGCTCACCGACGATCAGGTGGCGCGCTTCGTGGCGCAGCGCTTTCGCTTTCCCGGGGTGAATGTGCGGGCGCGGCTGTTTCGCAGCTACCCGCTGGGCGCGCTGGGCTGTCATCTGCTGGGGTATATCGGCCGCATCAACCAGGCCGAGCAACAGCGCATCGACGACAGTGACGACGCCAGCAACTATCTCGGCACCGACCACATCGGCAAGCTGGGTGTGGAGCAGGCCTACGAGGCGCAACTGCATGGCGTCACCGGCTATGAGGAGGTGGAGGTCAACGCCACGGGCCGTCCGGTGCGCAAAATCAAGACCGTGCCCGCCACGCCGGGGCAGAACCTGGTGCTGGGCGTGGACATCCGGCTGCAGAAGCTCATCGAAGACCTGTACGGCAAGCGCCGCGGAGCCTGTGTGGCCATCGATCCGCGCAACGGCGAGGTGCTGGCCTTTGTGTCCATGCCGACATTCGACCCCAATCTGTTCGTCGACGGCATCGATCAGGTGAACTGGGACGCGCTGAACAACTCGCCCGACCGTCCCATGCTCAACCGCATTCTGCGCGGCACCTTTCCGCCGGGCTCGACCTACAAGCCCTATCTGGCAATGGGCGCGCTGACAGACGGCATCCGCACCGCGCAGTGGAGTTTCCGCGATCCCGGCTTTTTCATGTTCGCCGGGCACCGCTTTCGCGACGACGTGCCCGGCGGGCATGGCATCGTGGACATGCACAAGGCCATTCAGGTCTCGTGCGATGTGTACTTCTACATGGTGGCGCATGACTGGGGGGTGGACGGCATGGCCAACTACACCAGCAAGTTCAGCTTTGGCCAGGCCACCGGCATCGACCTGAACGGCGAGGCCAAGGGCGTGCTGCCCTCCAAGGCGTGGAAGCGCAAGGTGTTTCGCAGCCCGGCGCAGAAAGTCTGGTATCCCGGCGACACCATCAGCCTGGGCATCGGCCAGGGCTACAACACCTTCACCCCGCTGCAAATGGCCACGGCGCTGTCCACTCTGGCGAATCAGGGCACGCGCTACGCCCCGCGTGTGGTGCGGGCCATCGAAGACATGGCCTCGCGCCGTTTCACCCCGGTGCAGGCGCCCGTGGCCGAGCGCGTCGACATGAACCCGGCGTACTGGCAGGTGGTGCATGGCGGCATGATGGCGGTCAACCAGACCGGCGGCACCGGGGCAGATGCCTTCAAGGGAGCGCAGTACACCAGCGCCGGCAAGACCGGCACGGCGCAGGTGTTCACCGTGGCACAGAACCAGACCTATGACACCAAGGATGTGGCGCACCATTTGCGCGACCACGCGCTGTATGTGGTGTATGCCCCGGCAGAAAACCCGGTCATCGCGCTGGCCATGATCGTGGAGAACGCCGGTTTCGGCGGCGCGGCCGCCGCGCCCATCGCCCGCAAGGCGCTCGACTATCACCTCCTCGGGCTCTACCCCACAGACGACGAGATCGAAAAGATCAGCGGCGCCAGGCCGCAGCCGGTGCAGTTCACCTACGCCGGTGAGCGCGAGGGCGTGCCGCACATTCCGGGCGCCAAGCCACCACCCGCGCCCGCGGCATCCGCTCCGGCGGGCGCGGCTTCCGCAGCGACCTCAGCAGCGGCTTCTGCTGCGGCGGCGAAAGCCGCTTCTGCGTCCCCGGTTCAATCGGCATCGACCCCGGCGCGGGCCAAGCCGACCGCCTTCGATGCGGACACGCTGGGCAACTACCAGCGCACCGCCTGCACCGGAGGGCTGCGCGCCCCGCTGTTCACCCGTTTTGGCGCGCGGCCTGAAGTCACTGATGAGTCTGAAGGGGTGCGGCTATGAATGCAGCGCGGAGGGTGGTTTCATGAACGCAACCTTCGGACGGCCACCACTGTGGAAACGTGTGCGCCCGTATCTCACCGGCTTTGACGCGCCGCTGCTTGCCGGTCTGCTCTGGCTGGTTGCCATCGGCTGCATCGTGCTGTTCTCCGCCCTGCAGGATGCGCATGTGCCGTTCGGCGACCATCTGCGCAATCTGGCCATCGGTTTTCTGGTGCTGTTCGTCGCTGCGCAAGTGCCGCCGCAGCGGCTGATGCAGGTCGCCGTGCCGGTCTATACCTTCGGCGTGGCGCTGCTCATCGCCACGGCGGCGTTCGGTCTGGTGCGCAAGGGCGCGCGCCGCTGGCTCGATCTGGGCGTGACCGTGGTGCAGCCTTCCGAGGTGATGAAAATCGCCGTGCCGCTGATGCTGGCCTGGTACTTCCAGAAGCGCGAGGGCCAGATCCGCATGAAGGACTTTTTCATCGCCACGGCCCTGCTGCTGCTGCCTGTGGCGCTCATTGCCAAACAGCCCGACCTCGGCACCGCGCTGCTGGTGCTGTTCACCGGCGCATTCGTCATCTTTTTCGCCGGGTTGTCGTGGCGGGTCATCGCCTTGTTGTTTGCCCTGGCTGCGGCTGGCGCGCCGGTGATGTGGCACTTCATGCACGACTATCAGCGCCAGCGGCTGATGATGCTGCTCGACCCGCAGAGCGACCCGCTGGGCAAGGGCTTCAACATCATCCAGAGCATGATCGCCATCGGCTCCGGCGGGGTGTTCGGCCAGGGCTATCTGCACGGCACGCAGGCGCACCTGAACTTCGTGCCCGAGTCGCACACCGACTTCGTGTTCTCGGTGCTGGCCGAGGAATGGGGGCTGGCGGGCAACCTGGTGCTGCTGGCCGCCTATACCTTTTTCATCCTGCGCGGCCTGATGATCGCGGCCAACGCCCCCACGCTGTTCTCGCGCCTGCTCGCCGCCTCGGTGACGCTGATCTTTTTCATCTACGCCTTCGTCAACATGGGCATGGTGTCGGGCATCCTGCCGGTAGTCGGCGTGCCGCTGCCCTTCGTCAGCTACGGCGGCACCGCGCTCATCACCCTGATGCTCGGCGCGGGAATGCTGTTTTCCATCGCCAAATCGAAACGGCTGGTACAGAGCTGAGATGCGGTGTCAGATGTTTTGCGCAGAATCATTCATAAATTCGATATCCGTCAACGAAACAAATCCCTATTTTTGTTACCAGCATTCGCGCCATAATCGCACGCCGATTCATAAAAAAGGAGGAGTGTGATGACAAAAAGTGACAGGGGCTCGATCAAGGGCTGGCTGGGGGCATTGCTGTTTGCGCTCGCGGCGGGTGTGAGTGCGGCGCAGGCGGCGGTGCTGCCAGGGCCGCTGGTCACGCCGCCGTGGCTGCATGACCACGCCAAGGACGTGCAGATCGTCGACATCCGCGACAGTCTGGGCTCGCTGACCAATGATCCCAAGTTCAGCACCATCAAAGGGCAGAAGGTGCTCGACGAGGTGGGCGGGCACATCACGGATGCGCTGTCGGTCAACTTCTGGGGCTTGCGCGAGAAGCGTGAGATCGACGGCAAAAAGATCGACTTCATGTTGCCCACGGCCAAGGAGTTCGAGGAGAGCATGCAGGCGGTGCAATTGCAGCCGGGCAAGCCCATCGTCATCGTGCCGACCGGGGATGACGCCACCTCGCTGCAGGAGGCGGCTTTCTTCGCCTGGGAATTGCAGGTGTTCGGCGTGCCACCCGAGCAGATCGCGATTCTCAATGGCGGGATGCACGCCTGGATTTCAGCCGGGTACGCGGTGGATACCGACGCCATCGTGCCCATGAGTTCCAGTAAGTGGAAGGCCCAGGAGCCCAACCGGGCGCTGCTGGCCACCACTGCCGAGGTGCAGGCGGCGCAACGGGCGCACAAGCTGTTGCTCGATGCCCGCCCGCTGGCGCAGTTCGCCGGGCTGGAGCGCACCCCGGTCATTCCGGTCGGTGGTCGGCTGACCGGCAGTTCTGCGTTGCCGGCCGAACTGCTCTACCGCAATGCGGATGATGGCTCCTGGCGCTTTTTGTCGGCGCATGTGTATCGCAAGGTGTTGGCTGGCGCGGGAGTGCATCGGCTCGCACCAGGCATCGTCTACTGCAACACCGGGCAGTATGCGGCCGGCTCCTGGTTCGTGATCGACCGCATCATGGGCATCAAGGGCTTGCGCGAATATCCTGGCGGCATGAACGAGTGGGTGCAGCGTGGCCTGCCCATCGTCAACTTCTGACCGCCTGCCTGACCCTCTGCCCGCACATCGACTGGCGCACGCTGCATGCGGCGCACCAGTCGATGCATCTTGCAGCACGCCCCTGTTTCATGGCGTGATCAAGCGAAGAGGATTCCACCTAAAACCGAGGAGACAACGATGACTTCAATTGCACGCCATTCCCTTTTATCCCACCTGCGCAGCGTGGCACTGGCCATGGTGCTTGGCCTGATGGGCAGCGGCCTGGCGCAGGCGGCCAACCCGTCGATGCTCGACAGCTTCAAGTTCGACACGCCGACCTTCATCCATGACCTGCCGTTCGCCGAGCACAAGGTGGTGTTGCAGGTGAGTGAAAACGACCCCGAGCGCTGGCAGCTCGTGCTCAACAACGCGCAAAACCTGCTCGATTATTTCGGCCAGGAGAAAGTGCGCATCGTCGTCGTCGCCTACGGCCCGGGGCTGCTGATGCTGCTGAAAGACAGCCCGGTCGCCAAGCGCATCTCATCCGAGGATGCCGAGGGCGTGGAATTCGACGCCTGCTACAACACCATGCAAGGCATGGCGAAAAAGCTCGGCCACCTGCCCGTCCTCGCGCCCCCGGCGGTCATCGTGCCCGCCGGGGTGGTGCGCATCATGCAGCTCGAAAAGGCCGGATTCGAGTACATCAAGCCCTGAGCATGCCCTGATCAAGCGCGCTCGAGCGCACGGAGCGCGTCGTCGAACGCGGCAAGCAGCGTCTGCACGTCCGCCTCGTTGTGCGCCGGGCTGGCCAGAAGCATGTTGTGAAACGGGGTGAGCAGCACGCCGCGGTTGAGGAGAGCGAGCTGCAGTGCGGGCTCCAGCGCCTCGTCAAACGCCGCGCGGGCTTCACTGCCGTTGCGCGGGCGCTGCGGTGAGAACTGCACTTCGCAGCGGGCACCGATGCGCGTCACCGTCCACGGCAGGGCGTGGCGCGCGATCACGTCTTCCAGGCCGTCGGACAGGCGCTTGGCGATGGCGAACATCTGCGCATAAGCGGCGTCGGTCATCACCTCGCCGAGCATGGTGCGTATCAGCCGCAGGGTGAGCAATCCGGCGGACAGCGTGGTGCCGATGCCCGAATGCCCAGGCGGTGCGGCGCTCTTGACGGCCTGCATACGCGCCCCGATTTCTGCGGTGAAACCATAGGCCGCGCCGGGCGTTCCGCCGGCAATCGGCTTGCCCAGCACCAGCACATCGGGCAGCAGGCCCTGCGCGCGGCAGTAGCCGCCCGGGCCGCAGGAGAGGGTGTGCGTTTCGTCGATGACCAGCAGCGCGCCGTGCTCCAGGGTGAGTGCGCGCACCGCCTCCAGAAAGCCAGGCGCGGGAAGCACCATGCCGATATTGGTGAGCACCGGTTCGGTGAGCACGCAGGCCACATCCCCGGCCTGTAGCGCCGCGCGCAGGCCGTCCACGTCGTTGAATTCGATCACGCGGGTGAACGCGGTGAGGTCGTGCACCTGGCCGAGCAGGCTGGGGCGGGTGTGGGTGGAGCCGTCTGGGGCACGGTCGACGAACACGTCGTCGACCGTGCCGTGATAGCAGCCGTTGAACACAACGATGTGCTTGCGCCCGGTGATCGCCCGCGCCCAGCGCAGCACGAAGCGGTTGGCGTCGCTGGCGCTGGCGGTGAACTGCCACATCGGCAGGCCGAAGCGCCGCTCCAGCAGGTCGGCCACTTCCAGCGCCACGGTGGACGGCAGCATGGTGGTGGCGCCATCGCCGCCCAGCGCGGCCAGGGTGCGGGCGATGGGCGCGGGGCTGTGGCCGAACATGGCGCCGGTGTCCCCGAGACAGAAGTCGATGAGTTCGTGGCCGTCGATGTCGAACAGCCGCGCGCCCCGCGCCTCGTCCACATACAGCGGCACCGGAGACGGGGCATCGGCCATCCAGTGCAGCGGTACGCCAAACAGGAAGTGGCGCTGCGCCTGCGCGTGCAGCGCCACGCAGCGCGGGTGGTCGGCGAGAAAGCGGGCGGTTTCAGCCGCGTGAAAGCGGCCGAGGCGATCGGCGGAGTGCGAAGTCTGGATCATGGCAAGTCCATGTCAATAGGGCTCAGCCGCGCAGTATGCGCAAGCCCGCGATGGAATGGCAAGCAGGGAAATGGCCCCGCGCGGGGGTGGCAAAGTGGTTCTATCGTCCTTGCGATTTTGCGGATATGGTTCAGTCCGCTTGCAGGGCTTCATTGGCGTGGACTGAACTTCGAAGTCCGTTCACTTGCTCTAAAAATATGGTTCAACACGCTTTTGCCTATCTGTCACAGCAACGGTTTCTCGGCGCGGCAGCGTGCGACGGGAATGCGTCGGCCATCCGCTTTGGCGTGGCCGGCGTGGCCTGGGATGGGGCGGTGACCAACCGCCCCGGTGCCCGCTTCGGCCCCGGCGCCATCCGGCAGGCGAGCCTGATGCTGTGCGACGCGACGCATCCGCTGTTCGATGTCTCGCCCACCGGCCAACTCTGCGACCGCGGCGACCTGCTGCTGCCCAACACCAGCCTGGAGGCGATGCGCGCGGCGCTCGAGACGCAGGCCCAGCCCTTGCTGGCGCAGCAGCACATGGTGTGGCTCGGCGGCGATCATTCCATCACCTTGTCTTTGCTGCGCGCGCTGCGCCTGTTGCACGGCCAGCCGCTGGCGGTGCTGCATTTCGATGCGCATTGCGATACCTGGATCGATCATTTCGGCGAGCCCTCGGGCCACGGCACTTGGGTGTATGAAGCGGTGCGGGAAGGCCTGGTCGTGCCGCATGGCGTGGTCCAGGTGGGCATCCGTTCGTCTGCGCAGCGCGCTGCGCGCGAGTATGTGAACACCATCGGCGGGCGGGCGATCACCGCGCGCGAGTTGCGCGGGCTGGAGAGCCCGTCGCAGCTCGCCCCGATCACCGCCGACATCCGTGCCCGGCTGGCCGCAAGCGGCGCGCCGGTCTATCTCACTCTCGACATCGACTGCCTCGATCCGGCCTTCGCCCCCGGCACCGGCACGCCCGAGCCCGGTGGCCTGAGCAGCGCGCAGGTGCTGTCCTTGCTCGAAGAGCTGTGCGCCATGCAACTGCCCTTCGTCGGCATGGATTGCGTGGAGGTGTCCCCGCCCTACGACCATGCCGAACTCACCGCCAACATCGCCGCGCTCTGCGTCTGGACCTATCTGTGCGCGCGGCTCGCGGCTGACAAATCCGCTGCATCCTGACCCTGGAGGACACCACGCATGATGCGGCTGGAACAGCAGGCGCAAGGCCTGATCGAGAACTCGTTCTACATCGACACGGCCCACGCCGCGCCGCGCCATGCGCCTTTGCAGGGCGATGTCCAGACGGATGTCTGCATCGTCGGCGGCGGGCTGGCCGGGCTGTCCGCGGCAATCGAGTTGCGCAAGCGCGGCATGCAGGTGGTGCTGCTCGAAGGCCGGCATATCGGCTGGGGCGCCTCGGGGCGCAACGGCGGGCAGGCGCTGGCGGGCTATGCCAGCGAGATGGAGCCGTTCGAGCGCCAGCTCGGCGCCAACAGCGCGCACTTCGCCTGGGAGATGTCGCTCGACGCCATTCGCCTGCTGCGCAGCCGCATTGCCGACTATGCCATCGACTGCGACTGGACGCCCGGCGCGATGAGCGTAGCGGTCACGCCGAAAAAGGCCCGCGCCCTGCATGCCTGGGCCGAGCACATGCGCAGCGCATACGGCTATCCCCATCTGCAGAGCTTCGATGCCGAGCAGACCCGCTGCCTGATTGCCAGCAAGCGCTATTGCGCCGCAGTGCTGGACGACCTGGGCGGCCACCTGCATCCCCTCAACTACACCCTGGGCCTGGGCCGCGCCGCCCTGGATGCCGACGTGGTGCTGCACGAGCAATCGCCCGTCCTTCAGGTCGCCCCTGCGGCGCAGGCGGGCGGCGGCAAGGCGCTGGTGCGCACCGCGCAGGGCAGTGTGCGCGCCCGCCATGTGCTGCTCGCGGGCAATGTGCAGCTCGGCGATGTGGCGCCGCGACTGGCACGGCGCATCATGCCGGTGGGCACCTACATCATCGCCACCGAGCCGCTGGGCAAGCAGCGGGCGAATTCGCTGGTGCGCAACCGCGCTTGCGTGTGCGACACCCAGTTCGTCCTCGACTATTACCGGCTCACCGGCGACGACCGGCTGCTGTTCGGCGGGCGGGTGAGCTATTCCACCGCCACGCCGCGCGACCTCTCCGCCACCATGCGCCGCAGCATGCTGGCGGTGTATCCGCAACTCGGCGACGTGAAGATCACCCATGCCTGGGGCGGCTTTGTCGACATCACCATGAACCGCGCGCCGGACTTCGGCCGCATCGCACCCGATGTGCTGTATCTGCAGGGTTTTTCCGGCCACGGCCTGGCGCTCACCGGCATGGCCGGGCTGCTGGCGGCTGAAGCCATTGCGGGGCAGGCCGAACGCTTCGACCTGTTTACCCGCCTGCGCCACAAGCCCTTTCCCGGCGGCGATCTGCTGCGCACACCCGCGTTGGTGCTGGGCATGCTGTGGTACCGCCTGCGCGATCTGTTGTAGCCGTCGCGCAGCAGAAGCGCGACGCCTGCATGGATTGGTTCGTGCGCATGCAAAACAGCTTCAACCAAATGGCGATCCTTGCGGGTAGACCCGGAGCATTTGGCGGTGAATTGAAGCCCATCCTGACGGGATGTCACGATGATTACATTGCGTTGCAAATGCCTTGGCGCTGCCCTCTATCCCTTTTGAACTGCCGTGCCTATAGTCGCTGCGCATCACAAAAAACGTCATTTCAATCAGACAACAGGAGACAGGCATGAACAAGGACGACTCGCGAGAGAAGGTTCAGATGGATCGCCGCACGCTGATCAAAGCGGGGGGCGCCGCAGGGCTTGCCGCGCTGCTGGGTACACAGGCGCAAAGCTGGGGGGCAAGCGAGACGCCGGTGAAAATCGGTCTGATCGACCCCATTACCAGCACCTTCGCCGCGCTGGGGCAGAGCGAGATCAAGGGCGCGCAGTTCGCCGAGGCCGAGATCAACAAGGCCGGTGGCGTGATGGGCCGGCCGCTGCAGATCTTTGTCGAAGACAGCGCGGGCAACCCCGGCACCGCAGTGGACAAGGCCTCACGCCTGCTCAGCCAGAACAAGGTCGATTTCCTCATGGGCACGGTCAACTCCGCTGCCTCGCTGGCTGTGTCGCAATTCGCCAATCGCCACGACAAATTGTTTGTCTGCACCGGCGGTCACGTCGACAGCCTGACCGGCAAGGAGTGCAAGACCACCACCTTCCGCACCTGCTCGACCACCTGGATGCTCACCGCAGGCGACTTCGAGACCCTGTACAAAAAATTCGGCAAGAAGTGGTACTTCCTCACCACCGACTACGCCTTCGGCCAATCCGAGCAGGCCGATTACACCACCCAGCTCAAGAAGGCCGGCGGCACCGTGGTGGGCGGCGCCCTGGTGCCGGTGGGGGCAACCGACTTTTCGTCCTATCTGATCGACGTGAAGGCCAAGTCGCCCGACGTCCTGTGCCTGCTGTTGGCCGGCAATGACCAGGTCAACTGCATGAAGCAGATCGCGCAGTTCGGCATCAACAAGGACATTGCAGTGGGTGGCGCGCTGTTCGAGCTGGAGCAGGCGCAAGCCCTGCCGGAAGCCGCACGCTATGGCTGGTGGACCATGGAGTGGTACTGGAACCAGCCGAACAATCCGCATGTGGTGGATTTCGTCAAACGGTACACCGCCGTGCACAAGGGCGAGTACCCCACGGCGCGGGTGTGGTTCGGTTTTGCCACCACGCACGCCATCAAGCTGGCGGTGGAAAAGGCCAAGTCGCTGGAAACGGCCAAGGTGGTCAAGGCGATGGAAGGGCTGGTGCTGCCGCCGGAAATCGCCTTGCAGCCGGGCAATGTGTTCTACCGGCCGCAGGATCATCAGCTCATGCTCGGCATGTTCCCCGGCCATGTCATCCAGACCGGCAAGTACCCCAATCTGTTCGACGTGAGCGCCATCGTGCCGGGCGAAAAAATCGCGCTGCCGCCGTCGGAAACCGGCTGCGTGCTGCCGCGCGCCTGAAGCGTCTCTGCGCGTCTGTGCGGGCCCGCCGGGCGGCGGGTCCGCAGCCTGTCTATCTGCCGCTGCGGAGGCATCGCCTTGAATCTCGTCCTTGTTTTCAATACGTTCAACGGCCTGATCACCGGCGCGTTCTATGCGCTGCTGGCTCTCGGTCTGGCGCTCATTCTCGGGCTGAACAACACCATCAACTTCGCCCAGGGCGCGTTCATGGCGCTGGCGGCCTACTTCGCCTACACGCTGGAGCCGAGCCTGGGTTTCTGGGGGGCGCTGGCGGTTGCGCCGCTGCTGGCTGGTGTGCTGGGACTGGTGGTGGAGATGTTCCTGATCCGCCGTCTGTACAAGCGCGACCCGTTGTATTCGCTGCTGCTGACCTTTGGTCTGGCGCTGATCATGCAGGACATGATCCGCACGATCTGGGGCGCCAATGGCGTGCCGCTGTCCATTCCCGAATCGCTCGGCCATCCGCTGAGCCAGACGTACTTTTTCCTCACCGGCTACCGGCTGTTCGTCGTCGCGGTTGCCCTGGTGGGCACCACGGTGCTGTTCGCCGTGCTGCGCTACACCCGGCTGGGAATCCGCATCCGCGCCGGCAACGCCGACCTCGAAACGGTCTCGGCGCTCGGCGTGAACATCTATCTGCTGCGCACCGCCAACTTTGTCATCGGCATCGTGTTCGCGGGGGTTGCCGGCATCCTGGCGGCGGGCCAGCTCGGCCTGGAGCCGACCATGGGGGACGGGCTGCTGATGCCGGCCTTCGTCGCCATCGTGGTGGGGGGCGTGGGCTCGCTGCTCGGCTCGCTGCTGGGCGGGCTGCTCATCGGGGTGGCGTCAGGCATCACCACGGCCTACTTCCCCGCCGCGAGCGAGGCGGTGATCTATCTCATCATGGGGCTGATGCTGGTGGTGCGACCGCGCGGCCTGATGGGGCAGGAAGGATTGTTTGAATGAACGCGCCTGCCCACACCACACGGACTTCCCGATCTGCCATGCAAGCCTCTCCACTCAAACAGCACCTGGGCACCGTCATCCTGGCGCTGGTGCTGCTCACCGCCCCGGCCTGGCTGCACGATGTCGGCGGCTACAACGACATCGCCTCACGCGTGCTCATTTACGGTCTGGCCGCAATGGGGCTGAACCTGCTGCTCGGCCACACCGGCGGCCTGTCGTTCGGCCACGCCGCCTACTTCGGCCTGGGCAGTTACGGCGTCGGGCTGATGCTCAAGTACATGACCCACAACGTGCTGCTGGCGCTGCTGGGCGGCACGCTGCTCGGCGGTGTTGTGGCCGCGATGCTGGCGCCCATCGCGGTACGCAGGCGCGGCATCTACTTCGCGATGATCACCATTGCCATCGGACAGATGTTTTATTTCATCGCCATCCGCTGGCAGGCGGTGACCGGCGGCTATGACGGGCTCACCGGTTTTTCACGGCACACCCTGCATCTGCCTGGCTTCGACTGGACGCTGGGCTCGCTGGGTTTTTACTACCTGGTGGTGGCCTGTTTCGCGCTGGGTGCGCTGATGCTGTGGATCGTGCTGAACTCGCCGCTGGGGCACACCTTCGTGGCGATCCGCGAAAACCAGAAGCGCCTGACCTTCCTTGGCCTGCCGGTGCAGCGCTATGCGGCGATTTCCTTTGCCCTGTCCGGGCTCATCGTGGCGCTGGCCGGTGGCCTCAATGCCCTGCTCGACAACTTCACCTCGCCCAACACGCTGAACTACACCTTCTCCGGTGACCTGGTGGTGATTGCGGTGCTGGGCGGCATGCGCAACTTCTGGGGGCCGCTGGTGGGCGCGGCGATTTTCGTGCTGGTGCGCGACTACGCCAGTTCGGTGACCGACAACTGGATGTCGGTCATCGGCCTGATTTTCGTGCTGTCGGTGTTGTTCTTCCCGCTGGGAATCATGGGCTTTTTGCAGCGCAAGGGGAAATCGGCATGAGCTTGTTGACGTTGCACAATGTCTCGCGCCGCTTTGGCGCGCTCAAGGCGCTGACCGATATTTCGCTCGATGTCCAGCCCGGAGAGCTGCGCGCAGTCATCGGCCCCAATGGCGCGGGCAAGACCACGCTGTTCAATCTCATCAGCGGGTTCTTCCCGCCCAGCGACGGGCAGATCCTGTTTGAAGGCAAGCCCATCCAGACCGTCAACCCGGGGGAGCTGGTCAAGCGCGGCATCATCCGCACCTTCCAGATCACCGAAATCTTTCGCTCGCTCACCGTGTATGAAAACCTGCGCATCGCTGTGGAAATCGCGCAGGGCGTGAACCTGCGTCCCTGGATGACCCGCGCGCTGCGCAAGCGCATCGACGATCAGGTCGAGCAGTTGATGCATCTGGTGAAGATCAGCGGCAAGGCCGACCGCATCACGGGCGAGATGTCGCACGGCGACCAGCGCGTGGTGGAGGTGGGCATCGCCCTGTCGCGCAATCCCAGGCTGTTGCTGCTCGATGAACCGACCGCCGGCATGGGCGACGAGGAAACGCATCACATGACCGCGCTGATCCGCGATCTGAACAAGAACCAGGGCATCACCACCCTGTTTGTGGAGCACGACATGGAGATCGTGTTCGGCATTGCCGATCGTATTACCGTGCTCGACAACGGCAGCCTGCTGGCCGAAGGCACCGCTGACGAAATTTCCAGCAACGCCAGGGTGCAGGCCGCCTATCTCGGGCAGGCCGCCTGATGAACCGGGCCAGACAGGAGCACCGACCATGACCGCCGTACTCGAACTCGACGCCATTCAGACCTATTACGACAAGAGCCACATCCTCAAAGGTGTGACGATGAGCGTGGACGAGGGCGAACTCGTCGCCCTGCTGGGCCGCAACGGCGCGGGCAAGACCACCACCATGCGCTCGGTCATGGGCCTGACGCCACCGCGACGGGGCAAGATCCGGTTCTTCGGCAAGGACATGACCGGCGCATCGCCGCATCGCATCGCTTCCTTGGGCGTGGGCTATGTGCCCGAAGGCCGCAAGATTTTCGGGCATCTCACGGTGCATGAAAATCTGCTGGTTGTGCACGAAACCCCAGGACGCTGGACGATCGACGCGGTGTACAAGCTGTTTCCCCGTCTGCACGAGCGCCGCACCAGCAAGGGCGGTCGGCTTTCAGGCGGCGAGCAGGAGATGTTGGCCATTGCGCGCGCGCTGCTGCTCAACCCCAAGCTGCTCATCCTCGACGAGCCGTCGCAAGGGCTGGCGCCGGTCATCGTGCAGGAAGTCATGCGCACGGTGGGCCGCATGAAGGAAGAAGGCATTTCCGTGCTGCTGGTGGAGCAGAACGCGTTTCTGGCGCTGCAACTCGCCGACCGCGCCTATGTGCTGGCCGAAGGCGAGATTGTGTTCGCAGGCGAGGCGGCCAGCCTGCGCGATGACAAGGCGCGCATGGAGCAGCTCGCCGGGGTGGCGCACGCCGCCTGAGCGCGGCCTTAATCCGGCAACTGACCGCGGATGAGCTGGCAAAGCTTCTGCGCCCAGGGGGGCACGCGCTCGGTGGGCACGTAGGCGTAGCCGAGGATCAGCCCGCTCTGCCTGGGCGCGCCCAGGAAATAGCGCGACAAGGGGCGCACCGTCATGCCCTGCGCATCGGCGGCACGGGCGATGGCTTCGTCGTCCACACCGGCGGCGTTGAACAGCAGACACAGATGCAAGCCCGATTCCTGCCCCGAGATCTGCACTCTGTCGCCCAGGCAGCGCTGGATGCGCCGGGCCAGTTCATCGCGCCGCGCCTGATAGGCCACGCGCAGGCGGCGGATCAGGGTGTTGAGATGCCCCTCGGTGATGAAGTCGGTCAGTGCCGCCTGCAGCATGAGCTGGCCCGGGCGGTACAGGTCGTAGAGCCCGGTGTTGAACGCACCCAGCAGATCGGTCGGCACCACCAGATAGCCCAGGCGGATGCCGGGATACATCACCTTGGAGAACGTGCCCGAGTACAGCACCTGCGCATGCTCGTCCAGCCCCTGCAGGCTGGCGTAGGGGCGGCCGCCGAAGCGGAATTCGCTGTCGTAGTCGTCCTCGAAAATCCAGCAACGCTGCCGTGCGGCGAATTGCAGCAGCGCGCGGCGGCGCTGCAGGCTCATCACATGGCCGAGCGGGTATTGATGCGAGGGCGTGACGTAGATCAGCCGCGGCCTGCCCTGCTGCCAGTCGGCGGGTGACGGCGCCATGCCTTCGGCGTCCACCGCGATGGGCTTGAGCTTCAGCCCGGCCGCCTGCAGCGCGCGGCGTGCGCCCCAATAGCAGGGGTTTTCCACCCAGGCGTCGTCGCCGTGGTCAGTGAGCAGACGCGCGGCCAGATCGAGCGATTGCTGCGTGCCCGAGGTGATGAGCACCTGCTCGGGCGTGACCCGCACCGAGCGCGACAGGCTGAGGTACCCGGCAATCGCCACGCGCAGCGGCATGTAGCCGCCCTCCTGGCCGTAGTCGAGCAGGTCGCGGTCGAGGCTGCGCCAATACTTGGCCTGCAGCTTTTGCCAGAGCTGGATGGGGAACTCGGCGAATTCGATCTCGCCAGGGGCGAAGGGCTGCACCTCGAAGTCCGCCGAGCCCGATTGCGCCGTGAGCAGATTGCCGCGCCGCGAGAGTTCGCGCGGCGATTCGTCGGCCGCGCTGGCGGCCGGCGCCGGCTTGCGCCCGCGCACCGCCGGGCTGAGCGGGCCGAGTTCCGGCAAGGTCTCCGAGACGAAGGTGCCACTGCCCTGGCGCGCGGTCAGGTAGCCTTCGGCTGTGAGCTGGTTGATGGCCGACATCACCGTGTTGCGCGACAAGCTCAGATCGCGCGCCAGATCGCGGGTGGAAGGCAACTGCACCCCCGCAGTGATGCGGCCGGACAGGACGGCGCCGCGCAGCGACAGGTACAGCCGCCGGTTGAGCGGCGGCGCAACGGCCGCATCCCCACCGTCGCGCTGGAGTTCGGTGAGCAGGAGTTCGGACAGGGCAAGGGGTCGCATGAGTTGGCGCTGCGGGTGGAAACTGGCTCCATGACAAAAGCAGGGAGTGGCACTTCCGAGAGTACCAGTTGGCAGGTAAATTGAGCGTGTCGAATCGCGCTAAGTCATGGGAAACCCTAGTATTTTTCGTTTTCTAGGCGAATTCAGAATGGTGCCTTGTCGTATTGCGTTGCACCAAATCAGGGCAAAAATTGAACGGCCACGTCGGCCCCCCCTGCTTGTTGCAATGCACTAAAACAGTGACTGCGCCTGTGTGCTTCCGCTCTTGTTCCATGCGTCCTTGATCCGGTTTTGATGATGTCCAAAACGACCTTGTTGCCTCGCGTTGCCGTCACCACCGATCTGAAACCGATCGGCGGGCATCCGACGTATGCGGTGACGCAAAAATATGTCGATCCGCTGCTGCCGCTGTCGGGTGTGTTGCCCTGGCTGCTGCCTTCGATGGGCGTAAGTCTGCCGCTGGAGGCGGTGCTGAGTGACGTGGACGGGCTGGTGTTCACCGGCTCGCCGTCGAACATCGAGCCGCACCACTACGGTCAGACGTTGAGCAATCCCGAGTCTCCGGCCGACCCGGCGCGCGATGCCACCACCCTGCCGCTGATCCGCGCGGCCGTTGCGCGCGGCATTCCGGTGCTTGGCATCTGTCGCGGCTTCCAGGAAATCAATGTGGCGCTCGGTGGCAGTCTGCTGCAGGAAGTGCACAACACCGCAGGCTTTGACGATCACCGCGAGGACGATGCGCTGGACGCGGCCGGGCAGTATGGCCCCGCACACCGCGTGCACGCAGTGCCAGGCGGCATGCTCGCGGCCATCGTCGGCGCCGACTCCTGGGAGGTCAACAGCCTGCACGGACAAGGCATTCAGACCCTCGCCCCGGATCTGCTGGCGCAGGCGCATGCGCCGGACGGTCTGATCGAGGCTTATACCTATCACCCCGCGCATTGCAACGAGACCGGCTTCTTGCTGGCGGTGCAGTGGCATCCCGAATGGCAGGCCGCGCAAAACCCCGTGTCGCGCGCGATCTATGCCGCTTTCGGCAACGCCTGTCGGCAGTTCGCCGCGCGCAAGCGCGACGGCACGCTGGCGCACGCTGCCTGAGCAAACCGTACCTGCGCCTTTGGCGTTCAAAGTGCAGGCAATGGATGGAATCATCCTAGAAACGCAAACTGGAATCTCATCATGAGTAGTAGCGACAACCGCAAGCAGTGGACCTTCAACGATCTTGAAGGCTGGCTCAACGCCCAACGCATTACCGAAATCGAATGCCTCGTGCCCGACCTGACCGGGGTGGCGCGCGGCAAGATCCTGCCGCGCAGCAAGTTCACAGAAGATCGGGGAATGCGTCTGCCGGAAAGCATCATCGGCCTCACCGTCACCGGCAACTGGCCCGAAGACAGCCATATCGACACCCTCATCGCCGACACCGACCGTGACATGAATCTGGTGCCCGATCCGAGCACCGCGCGCGTCGTTCCCTGGGCCACCGACCCCACCGCGCAGGTCATCCACGACTGCTATTTCAAGGATGGCGAGCCGGTGGACTACGCCCCGCGCACCGTCTTGAAGAACATGATCAAGCTCTACGCCGACAAGGGCTGGGCCCCGGTGGTGGCGCCCGAGCTGGAGTTTTATCTGGTGGCCAAGAACAACGATCCCGACCAGCCGCTGTGCCCGCCCATCGGCCGCTCGGGCCGCGCCGAGACCTCGCGCCAGCACTACAGCATCGACGCGGTCAACGAGTTCGATCCGCTGTTCGAAGATATCTACGACTACTGCGAGGCCATGGACCTCGACGTGGACACGCTGATTCACGAAGTCGGCGCCGGGCAGATGGAGATCAACTTCCTGCATGGCGACCCACTCGACCTGGCCGACAAGGTGTTCTTCTTCAAGCGCACCCTGCGCGAAGCGGCCCTGCGTCACAATATGTTCGCCACCTTCATGGCCAAGCCCATGGCCGGCGAGCCCGGCAGCGCCATGCATGTGCACCAGAGCATCGTCGACCGCAAGACCGGCATGAATGTGTTCAGCAATCCCGACGGCAGCGCCTCCGAGCTGTTCTACAACTACATCGGCGGTCTGCAGAAATACATTCCGCATGTCATGGCGCTGTTTGCGCCCTACGTCAATTCCTACCGGCGGCTGGTGAGCAACACCGCCGCGCCGACCAATGTGGAATGGGGCGCGGACAACCGCACCGTGGGCATCCGCGTGCCTTTTTCCAATCCGGAAAACCGCCGCATGGAGAACCGCGTGATCGGCGCCGACGCCAATCCCTATGTCGCGCTCGCGGCCAGCCTGGCCTGCGGCTATCTGGGCATGGTCAACAAGATCACGCCGCTGCCCGAGATGAAGACCAACGCCTACGTGGCGCCCAACGCCATTCCGCTGCCGCAAAGCCTGTCCGAATCGGTGCGCGCGCTCGACGACGTGCCCGAACTCGAAGCCATTCTGGGCAAGCGCTTCTGCGGCATCTACAAGGCGGTGAAGATGAGCGAGTACGCCGAGTTCATGAAAGTCATCAGTCCCTGGGAGCGCGAGCACCTGCTGCTGCACGTCTGATGCTCAGCCCACGCTCTCATACAACAACACACCCCCGAACCGGAGATTCGCATGAAGCCCAATGATCTTCCCCACTTCGACACCGCCGCGCTGCGCGCCAAGGATGCCGCACACCACCTGCACCCTTTCACCGATACCAAGAGTCTGAACGCCGTCGGCAGCCGCGTGATCGTGCGCGGGCAGGGCGTGCGCATCTGGGATTCGGAGGGCAACGAAATCATCGACGGCATGTCCGGCCTGTGGTGCGTCAACCTCGGCTACGGGCGGCAAGACCTGGTGGACGCCGCCACGCACCAGATGCAGACCCTGCCGTTCTACAACGCCTTTTTCAAGACGACCACCGCCCCGGCGGCCGAGCTTGCGGCGTTGCTGCCGCAGGTGGCGCCGCCCGGCTTCAACCATGTGTTTTTCACCAACTCCGGCTCGGAGGGCAACGACACTGTCATCCGCCTGGTGCGCCGTTACTGGGACCTGATGGGTCAGCCGCAGCGCAAGACCCTCATCAGCCGCCACAACGCCTATCACGGCAGCACACTGGGCGGCGCCTCGCTGGGCGGCATGGGCGGCATGCACGAACAGGGCGATCTGCCCCTGCCGGGCATCACCCACATCGACCAGCCATATCAACTGCAGCATGGCAGGCCCGGCGAAAGCGCGCACGATTTCGGTCTGCGCGCCGCAGGCTGGCTGGAGGCCAAGATCCTCGAACTCGGCGCCGACAAGGTGGCTGCTTTCATCGGCGAGCCGGTGCAGGGTGCCGGCGGGGTCATCATTCCGCCGACCAGCTACTGGCCGGAAATCCAGCGGATCTGCGACAAGTACGGCGTGCTGCTGGTGTCCGACGAAGTCATCTGCGGTTTCGGCAGGCTGGGGCACTGGTTCGGCTGCCAGCACCCGCACATCAACACCAAGCCCGACCTCATCACCTTCGCCAAGGGCGTGACCTCGGGCTACCTCCCGCTGGGCGGCGTGCTGGTGGGCGACCGCATCGCCAAGCTGCTGATCGACACCGGCGGCGATTTCAACCACGGCTTCACCTACTCCGGCCATCCCACCTGCTGCGCCGTGGCCATCGCCAATATCAACGCCCTGCGCAGCGAAGGCGTGGTGGACAAGGTGGCGGCCGACACAGCGCCCTATCTGCAACAACAATTCGCCACCCTGGCCGATCATCCGCTGGTCGGCGATGTCGAGGCGCTGGGCATGGTCGCCGGGCTGGTGCTCTACAAGGACAAGGCCAGCCGCATCCTGTTCCCATCCGATCTGGGCGTGGGCTATATCTGCCGCGATCACTGTTTCAGGAATGGCGTGGTGATGCGGGCGGTGGAAGAGCGCATGATCATCGCGCCCCCCTTGGTGATGACCCATGCCGAGATCGACGAGATGATCCGCCGCATTCGCCGCAGCCTCGACGACACGCTGGCTGGTCTGCGCGCGCAGGGATTGGTATAAATCGTTGTTTCCGTTCCGGCCCGTTACGGGATACTGGTACGGGAATTGCAAAGCCTTACCCCGCTGCACCTGTTGTTGTCCAATTGGTTTCACACACACTTGAGAGGTTCTTCATGTCACACAAACTGCATACGAAGTCAGTCCGTCGCAAGCTGCTGGCGGCCTGCCTGGCTGGCGCCGCGGCGCTGACCTTCGGCGCCACCGCTCCGGCGCGTGCCGCCGAAGTGCTCAACATCTACAACTGGTCCGACTACATCGCACCGACCACGGTGCCCGGTTTCGAGAAAGACACCAGTATCAAGGTGCGCTACGACACCTTCGACTCCAATGAAACCCTGTTCGCCAAGATGGTGGCGGGTGACACCGGCTATGACATCGTGGTGCCCTCGTCCAACTGGGCGGCCATCGACATCAAGGGCGGGTTGCTGCATCCGCTGGACAAAGCCAAGATCCCCAACTACAAGAACCTCGATCCGGGCCTGATGAAGCAGCTCGCCGCAGTCGATCCGGGCAACAAATACCTCATTCCCTGGATGTGGGGTTACACCACCGTGGGCATCAATGTCGCCCAAGTGAAAAAGGCGCTGGGCTCCACGCCCATGCCGGCCAATCCCTGGGATCTGATTTTCAACCCCACTTACTCTGACAAGATCAAGTCCTGCGGCATCTCCATGCTCGACTCGGGCGGCGACATCATGGAGGCTGCGTTCAACTATCTCGGCATTCCACAAAACACCCAGAGCCCGGCTGACTTCGAGAAGGCCTACGCCATGGTGCAGAAGGTGCGCAAGAATGTCAGCATCTTCTCGTCCTCGGGCTACATCAACGATCTGGCTGGCGGCTCCATCTGCATGTCGCTGGGCTGGTCGGGGGATATGGGCATTGCCGCGGCACGCGCCAAGGCCGCAAAAAACAAGCAGGACATCGAAGTGTTCCCGCCCACGCATGGCGCGGTGATCTTTATCGACACCATGGCCATTCCGGCTGATGCAAAAAACCTCGACAACGCGTACAAGTGGATGAACTATGTGCTCGAGCCCAAGGTGGCCGCGGCTGACACCAACACGGTGACCTATGCCAATCCGGTGCCGTCGTCGTTGCCGTATGTCGATGCCAAGATCAAGGACAACGACTTCGTGTTCCTCAAGCCCGACATGGTGGCCAAGCTGATTCCGCCCAAGGTCTACACCCCGGAGCAGCGTCGTCTGGTGACCCGTCTTTACACCAAGTTCAAGACCGGTCTGTGATCTAAACCCTGTTGCCGCGTTCTCCGTTCTTTTGTCTGCGGAGGCGCGGCAGCCCCCAGCTCAACTTTGTTTGACCGATGATGGAGTTCGCGTTGTGACGCCCCCTTCCCCGAGTGCAAAACCCTTCCTGCGCATCGACGGCATCACCCGTCGGTTTGATGAGGTTGTCGCGGTCAATGACATCCATCTTGACATCCAGCAAGGCGAGATCTTTGCACTGCTCGGATCGAGTGGCTGCGGCAAATCCACCTTGCTGCGCATGCTCGGGGGCTTCGAGACGCCGACCTCCGGCCACATCTATCTGGAAGGGGAGGACATCACCGATCTGCCGCCCTACGAGCGGCCGATCAACATGATGTTCCAGTCCTACGCGCTGTTTCCGCATCTCACGGTGTTCGACAACATCGCCTTCGGCCTCAAGCGCGACGGCATGGCCAAGAACGACATTGCCGCCCGCGTCGAACAGATGCTCGACCTGGTCCAGCTCAAGCCCTACGCCAAGCGCAAGCCGCATCAGCTCTCCGGCGGCCAGCAGCAGCGCGTGGCCCTGGCGCGCAGCCTGGCCAAACGGCCCAAATTGTTATTGCTCGACGAACCGCTCGCCGCGCTCGACAAGAAGCTGCGCGAGCGCACTCAGCTCGAACTCGTCAACATTCTGCGCAAGGTCGGCGTGACCTGCGTGATGGTCACCCACGACCAGGAGGAAGCCATGACCATGGCCGACCGCATCGCGGTGATGAAGGACGGCGAGTTTCTGCAGCTCGGCACGCCCATCGAGATCTACGAGACACCCAATTGCCTGTTCGTGGCGGATTTCATCGGTGATGTGAACCTGTTCAAGGGCCGGGTCGAGGTGGACGAGCCCGACCATGTGGTGATCGGATCGCCGCAGGGCAGGCACTATGTCAGTCACGGCATCACCGGCACCCAGGGCATGTCGGTGCATGTCGCGGTCCGGCCAGAAAAGATCTGTCTGCAGGAGCGCCAGCCGACCGTTGAGCAGCGGGAATCGGCGGCCGAACACGATTTCAACTGCGCGCATGGCACCATCGACGGCATCGCGTACTTCGGCAAATTCACGCTGTTCCATGTGCGCCTGGACGACGGCATGGTGATCAAGGTGACCCGCGAGAATGCGGCCAGGCACGAGGAATCGCGACTGCAGCGCGGCCAAAAAGTCTATGCGTGGTGGGACGGCAGCGATGTCGTCGTCTTGAATCAGTAGAGCGCGCCATGCCAACACACCATGACACGCCCGCGTCCCGCAAGACGCACAAACCGATCAGTTGGGGCCGCAAGGCCGTCATCGGCATTCCGCAGATCTGGCTGCTGGCCTTTCTGCTGGCGCCATTCTTCATCCTGCTCAAGATCAGCGTGTCGGAAACCGACGCGCTGGGCATTGGTTTCAATCCGCTCGTCACCTACGCGAACGACGCGCTGCAACTCAACATCCGCTTTACGCCGTATCTGGCGCTGGTGCGAGACAGCCTCTACATCATCACCTACCTGTCGTCGCTCTGGTACGCGCTGCTGACCACGGTGCTGTGTCTGGTGATCGGTTATCCGTTCTCCTATTTCATCGCCCGCGCCAAGCCCACGGTACGGCCTGCGCTGCTGATGCTGGTCATGCTGCCGTTCTGGACGTCGTTCCTCATCCGCATCTACGCCTGGAAGAACCTGCTCGACGTCAACGGCCTGGTCAACCAATTCCTGATGTGGGTCGGCATCATCCACACCCCGCTGCGCATGATGTTCACCGAGTTTTCCTTCATGGTAGGCATGGTGTATGGCTACATCCCCTTCATGATCCTGCCGCTCTACGCCACGCTGGTGAAGATGGATCACCGCCTGGTGGAGGCCGCGGCCGACCTGGGCTCCACACCGTTCAAGACCTTCTGGCTGGTCACCGTGCCGCTGTCCAAGTCGGGCATCATCGCCGGCAGCCTGCTGGTGTTCATTCCGGCGGTGGGCGAATACGTCATTCCTGAACTGCTTGCTGGCCCGTCCACCCTCAACATCGGCCGGGTGATGTGGAACGAGTTCTTCCTCAACCTCGACTGGCAGCGCGCCTCGGCGGTGGCCATTGTGATGATCGTGCTCATCCTGCTGCCCATCGCGGTGTTCAACAGGTATCAGACCAAGAGCCTGGAGGGCACGCGATGAAAAAGACCGCCGTGCTGCCCCTGACCTGGATGATCCTGGTCTACCTGTTTCTCTACCTGCCCATCGTGGTGCTGGTGGTGTACTCGTTCAACGACTCGCGCATGGTCACCATTTGGGGCGGGTGGACTTTCAAGTGGTACGGCGCCGTCGTGCACGACCAGGAAGTCATCAGCGGCCTGATCCTGTCGCTCAAAGTGGCGCTGGCCACGGCCAGCACCTCGGTGCTGCTGGGCACGCTGGCGGCCTTCGCCCTGGTGCGCTACCGGCACTTTGCCGGCAAGAGTCTTCTCAACTTCATGATCAACATCCCGCTGGTCATGCCCACCGTGGTGATCGCGCTGGCGCTGCTGCTGTTTTTTGTCAGCGTGCAAAAAGCCATGGGGTTTCCGCAAAAAGGGTTTTTCACCATCTACATCGGCCACACCGTCATGGCCATTTCCTATGCCGCCGTGGTCATCCAGTCGCGCCTCAAGGAAATGGACCGGTCCATCGAAGAAGCCGCCATGGATCTGGGCGCGCGCCCTTTTCAGGTGTTCATGCTGGTCACCCTGCCGTCGATTTCGCAGGCCCTGGTGTCGGCCTGGCTGCTGGCGTTCTCGCTGTCGCTCGATGAGGTGGTGATCTCTGCCTTCCTCTCCGGCCCGGGCAGCACGACCTTGCCGGTGGTCATCTTCTCGCGCGCCCGTCTCGGCCTGAGCCCGACCATCAATGTGGTCGGCGCCATCACCGTCTACCTGGTCATCATCGCCGTGGCAGTGAGCAGCCTGCTGATGGCGCGGCGCGAACGTCTGCGCGCCAGGCAGGCGGCGCAAGCCCTGCGGCTGGACGCCGAGCCGCAGCACGCAAAAGAATTCGGCGTCGGATTCATGACCGCAGAAGGGCGATGAGCCGTCGCCAGATGATCGGTTTTTTTGAGCAAGTGCAGCACCCTGTCAACACCTAAAAATGCCTGGAGGATCGCAATGATGAACAAGTTCAAACTCACCGTGCTGGCTGCCAGCCTGGGGCTTGCCCCGCTGGCGCACGCCGATACCAACGCCGACATCCTGAGCGAGCTGCAAGCGCTCAAGGCCAAGGTGCAGCAACTCGAAGCGCAGGTCAAGGCGCAGCAAACCCAGATCACCGACAACCAGAAAGCCACCGACGAAGCGACGACGGTCGCCAACCATGCCGACGTGCAGGTCTCGGGCATCAAGGAGCAAACCGAGTCATCGGGCTTCAAGGGCCTGAAGATCACCGGCATGATCGCCCCGGCTTACGTCTACAACCAGGACCAGCAGGCCAGTTCCTTCGTCTTCCTCAACCGTTCGAATGGCAATCCCGGCGCCTACTCGCTCTACAACTACGACAACTCCTACTTCGGTGGGGCCTACATCTCCTTCGCCAAGGAAACCGCTGGCGGCGTGAAGTGGAACCTGACGCTCGCCCCTGACCGCGGCGCCGGCGTCAATATGAACGGCAACTCGATCGTGCACGAAGCCTCGGTGGCCATTCCGCTGAACAACGAGACCAAGCTCATTGCCGGGCAGATCCCCGACTGGGAAGGGTATGAATCGACCTGGGACAACCAGACCAAGGCCATCACCCACAACCTGTTGTTTGACTTCACCGAGCTGACTGCCTATACCGGCGTGGGCCTCGACCAGACCGTGGGCAACTGGGAATGGAAGAGCTTGATCGCCAATATGAACTCGCCGCGCTACTACTACGGCGGTAGCGGGGGGCGTGCCCCGGCGCTGGTGTTCCGCGCCGACTACACCCCGCCCGGCTATGACAACGCCGACATCGGTTTCTGGGGGATGGTGGGCAAGCTGCCGAACTACAACGTCGCAGTCGGTGGCACCACACCGTTGTTTGCCACCGGCACCTCCACCGCGCAGATGTTCGAGGTCGACGGCTATCTGACCCAAGGCAACTGGGGCTACTACGGCCAGGTCGGCTATGGACAGCAGACTGGCGCGGCCTACAACGGCGGCAAGGCCAAGTGGTGGGGCGCCTCGGGCATGCTGACCTATAACTTCACCCCGCGTTTCCTCGGCTTCGCTCGCGCCGATTACATCAACAACAGTAGCAATGGCGGCGGACTTCCGGGGGGGTATATGAACACGACCTCGGGCGGCCCTGGCGTGACCTTCAATGGCGTCAACGGCTTCGGCCCGGGCTATGTCAATGACGGTACTGGCAACTGGACTGTCGTCGACCCCAATAAGGGCGCCAACCGCTACGCGCTTTCTCTCGGTTGGAACTACCTTCTGACCGAGTCCACCACGCTCAAGATGGAGTACCGCTATGACCGCTCCAGCCTTGCCACGTTCTACAACGTCTCGGATGGCAGCTACAAGAAGGACAACAATCTCCTCGCCGCTTCGGTGGTCGTGAGCTTCTGATCTTCTGCTGTTTCAGGTGGACACTCAGGCCGGCACAGACCGGCCTTTTTTTCTCACGGAGATTCGCATGACCGAAAATTTCAACCGCATCTGGCATCAACACGCCGCCGACCTGATCCAGCGCGGCATCGATGGACGCATGGTGATCGACGGCCGGCGCTGGAACGCGGCAGACGGCGGCCTGTTCGACTGCGTCTCGCCCATCGACGGCAAAGTCATCGCCCGCGTGGCGCGCGGCAAGGCGGCGGATATCGATCGCGCCGTGGCCTCGGCGCGTGCGGCGTTCAACGACCGCCGTTGGGCCGGGCAGCCACCGGCGGCGCGCAAAAAGGTCATGGTGGCGTTTGCCGAGCAACTACGCGCCGCACGCGACGAGCTGGCGCTGCTCGAAACCCTGGACATGGGCAAGCCGATCAAAAACAGCCTGAGCACCGACGTGCCGTCCGCCGCGCGCTGCCTGCAATGGTTTGGCGAGGCGGTGGACAAGATCTACGACGAAATCGCCCCCACCGGAGACAACGCGCTGGCGCTGATCACGCGCCAGCCCATCGGCGTGGTCGGCGCCATCGTGCCGTGGAACTACCCCATGCTGATGGCCTCGTGGAAGCTCGGCCCGGCGCTGGCCGCGGGAAACAGCGTGGTGCTCAAGCCATCGGAGAAATCGCCTCTGACCGCGCTGCGCCTGGCCGAACTCGCGCTCGAAGCCGGTTTGCCCGAAGGCGTGTTCAACGTCGTTCCCGGCTTTGGCCACGAGGCCGGCGAGGCGCTGGCGCTGCACATGGACGTCGACGCCATCGGCTTCACCGGTTCCACCCGCACCGGCCGTCGCATGCTCGACTATTCCAGCCGCAGCAACCTCAAGCGCGTGTACAACGAGCTCGGCGGAAAATCCGCCAACATCGTCTTTGCCGATTTCGACGACCTCGACCGTGCGGCGGAAACCGCCATCGGCAGCATGTTCTACAACCAGGGCGAGAGCTGCAACGCGCCCTCGCGCCTGCTGGCGCAGGAGAGCATCGCCGACGCCTTTGTCGAAAAGCTCGCCGCGCTCACGCCCAAGTACCACCCCGCCGATCCGCTCGATGCCTCCACCGTGCTCGGCGCGCTGGTGGATGAAACCCAGACACAGACCGTGCTCGGCTACATCCAGTCCGGCGTGGACGAGGGCGCAAAGTGCGTCGCCGGTGGCTGCCGCGCGTTGCAGGAGACGGGGGGGCAGTACGTCGCCCCCACCGTGTTCGATGGCGTGCGCAACAACATGAAAATCGCGCAGGAGGAAATCTTCGGCCCGGTGCTGGCGGTCATCCGTTTCAAGACCGAGGCCGAGGCCGTGGCGATTGCCAACGACAGCGCCTACGGCCTGCATGCCGGGGTGTGGTCGCGCAACCTCGACCGCGCGGTCCGCGTGGCGCGCGCCCTACAGGCGGGCACGGTCCACGTCAACCAGTACGACGAAGACGACATCACCGTGCCCTTCGGCGGCGTGAAGCAGTCGGGCAACGGCCGCGACAAATCGCTGCATGCCTTCGACAAATACACCGAACTCAAGACCACCTGGATGCGCATCGAACCGGCCTGAATCGGCGCGGACCTCAAAGGAACCATCATGAACCACTCACTCAACGAACAACTGCAAGCCCGCCGCGCCGCCGCTACGCCGCGCGGCGTGGGTGTGATGGCCGGCTTCTATGCCGACCGCGCCGAAGGCGCCGAACTCTGGGACGTGGAAGGCCAGCGCTACATCGATTTCGCCGGCGGCATCGCCGTGATGAACGTCGGCCACCGCCACCCCAAGATCGTCGCCGCGCTGCAGACGCAGCTCGACCAGTTCACCCACACCTGCTATCAGGTCGTGCCGTATGAAAGCTATGTCAGCCTGGCCGAAAAACTCAACGCCCTCACGCCCGGCAGCCATGCGAAAAAAACCGCGCTGTTTTCCACCGGCGCCGAGGCCGTGGAAAACGCCATCAAGATTGCCCGCGCCTACACCAAGCGTCCTGGGGTGATCGCTTTTGGCGGCGCCTTCCATGGCCGCAGCCTGTTCGCGGTCTCGCTCACCGGCAAGGTGCAGCCCTACAAGGCCGGGTTCGGACCCTTCCCGCCCGAGATTTATCACGCCCCCTTTCCCTGCCACTGCGCCAGCCTCGACGAGACCAAGAAGGCCGTGGAATTGCTGTTCAAGGCAGATATCGAGCCGTCCCGCGTGGCCGCCATCATTTTCGAGCCGGTGCAAGGCGAGGGTGGCTTCAATGTGATTCAGGTCGAGGCGGTGAAGTGGCTGCGCGAACTCTGCGATCAGCACGGCATCGTGCTCATTGCCGACGAGGTGCAAACGGGTTTTGGCCGCACCGGCAAGCTGTTCGCCATGGAGCATTTCTTCGAGCAGACTGGGGTGCTGCCCGACCTGATGACCATCGCCAAATCGCTGGCCTCGGGTCTGCCGCTGTCGGCCGTGACCGGCCGCGCCGACATCATGGACGCCCCCGCGCCCGGCGGGCTGGGCGGCACCTATGCGGGCAACCCCATGGCGGTGGCCGCCGCGCATGCCGTCATCGACGTGATGCACGATGAACGTCTGCCTGAGCGCGGGCAGGTGCTGGGTGATGCGCTCAAGGCACGGTTGAACGGCCTGCGCGCGCAAGTGCCGCAGATTTTCGAGGTGCGCGGCCTCGGCGCGATGGTTGCAATGGAGTTCCGCAATCCCGCAAGCGGTGCGCCAGATGCGGATTTCACCAAGCGGGTGCAGGCTCAAGCGCTCGTCCGCGGGCTGATTCTGCTCACCTGCGGCGTGAACTACAACGTCATCCGCTTCCTGTTTCCGCTGACCATCGCGCAGCCGGTGTTCGACGAGGCGCTGGCCATCCTCGAAGCGGCACTGCTGCAGGCAGCGGACTGAACCCCGCGCGTGCGCGCCGCGGCTTATTTGGTGTCGCGGCGCATGCGGTTGCGCCGCGTCATGGCCTGGCACGGTTCGCAGTCGTCCTTGCGCGCCTTGCGTCCGTAGCGTGCGGCATAGCGATCGAAAATCGTCCGCGGCACGATGTGCAGAAATTTACTCAGCAGCCCCATTTGCCAAGGAATGGTGGCGTAGGCGCGACCCGTGTCGATCGCGCGCAGGGCGCGCTCGGCAAATACTGCCGGCGTGATGAGGAAGGGCATGCGAAAGCGGTTGCCCGCGGTCATGGGCGTCTCGATATAGCCGGGGCTGATGGTGACGACCTTCACGCCGCTGGGGCGAAGTTCCACCCGCAGGCTTTCGAGCGAGCGGATCAGCGCGGCCTTGCTGGCGCAGTACGCCGCATGGCAGGGCAGGCCGCGCACGCCGGCCACGCTGGCGATGCCCACCATCGTGCCGCTGCCGCGTGCGCGCATCGGCGCGATGAACGGAGCCAGGGTGGCAAGCGCGGCGGCCCAGTTGATGTCCATGATGTCGATGGCCACATCGAGATCGTCGGCCTGCGACAGATCCACGCCGTGGCTGATGCCGGCGTTGGCGATGACCACCTGCGGGCAGCCCCATTCGCGCAGCAGGGTGTCGCTCTCGGCGCGCAGACGGTCGGTGTCGCGCACGTCGGCGCAGATCAGCCGCAGCCGGGCATGATCATCCGGGCCGAGGCCGCAGTCGCGCGCGAGCTGCTCGAGCAGCTCGGCGCGGCGGGCAATCAGCACCAGCCGCCAGCCGCGCGCGGCATAGGCCGTTGCCAGCGCGGCGCCGATGCCGCTCGACGCGCCGGTGAGCAGCAGGATGGGGGCACTGGAAGCGTCCGTCATGGTCTGGCCGCAGGCGCGGGGCCGGCGGGAACGATGACCGCCTGCACCCGGCCCTGCAGGGCCGCGGTGCCATCGACGCCATTGAACTGCAGGCTGTTGCCGGAGAACCGCGTCTGGCCCTGCTGCACCACGGTGGGACGATTGGACTGCACGATCTGCTGGTTGGGGAAGATGTTCAGAAAGTCGCTGCGCACGACCAACGGCGGCTGGTTGGCCGTGCCGCTGCGTTCGACCACGGCATTTCCCAGGAGTTGCACATTGCTGCCGTCCTTGTTGGACAGACCACGCAGCGCGGTGGCCGTGGTGACCAGGCCCTGCGGGTTGACTGCGTGCAGTTGCGGCCCGGTGATATCGAACGTGTCCGTCGCGGGAAGATGCACCATCTGCGCGCCACGCAGCACGGCGGTGAGCTGGCCCTGCGCGTTGTAACTCGCGGTGGAAAAGTCGTGCAGCAGGTAGTCGGGCAGTGCGGACTGGGCAGGGCTGAGCTTGGAGTGCTGCTCGGCCTGCATCACCACCTGCGCCACCCACCAGCTGAATGCGGCGGCGATGGCCAGCAGCAGCACCGGCGTCCACGCACTCAGGCGCAACCAGAACTGGCGCAGGTTCAGGCGCATGGCAAGACGGGTGCCGCAGCACGCGGCGGGGTGTGCGGCTTGCCGTCGAGCGCGTCCTGCAGCAAGGCGGCGTAGGCGCCGCGCGCGGTCAGCAGCAAATCGCAGACCTCGCGCACCGCGCCCAGGCCTGCGGGCGCGCGGGTGACGTAGCGCACGCGGGCGAGCACTTCGGCGTGGCTTTGCGGCGGCGCAGCGCTGAAAGCGGCGCGCGCGATCAGCGCGAGATCGGGCCAGTCGTCTCCGATGATGGCCACCTGCGTCCAGCTCAGTTGCAACTGGTCGAGCAGGGCTTGCGCCGCCGGGAGCTTGGCGCCACTGCCCAGAATGCCGTGTTGCAGACCCAGCTCTGCGATACGCGCCCGCAGCGCCGGACTGTCGCGGCCGGACACGATGACCGGCTCGACGCCCGCATGCATCAGCAGCTTGAGGCCGTGGCCGTCGAGGGTGGAAAAACGCTTGAGTTCTTCGCCCTGCGCACCGTAGAGCAGATCGCCGGGGGTGAGCACGCCATCCACATCGAGCAGCAGCAGGCGCACGTCGAGCGCGGCGAGCACGAGCTCGGGATCGAAGGCGAGGCGTGGCGTGGCGTCCATGGCGGGTGAGTCCCCTGTCAGATGACCTTGGCCGCAAACAGGTCGTGCGTATTCAGGGCGCCGACCGGCTTGCCCTGCGGATCGGCGACCAGCAGTTGATTGATGCGGAACTGCTCCATGAGTTGCACCGCTTCGACCGCCAGCGCATCCGGGCCAATGGTGCGCGGCTGTGGGTGCATGGCCTGCTGCGCCTGCAGGGTGTTGAGGTTGGCGCCCTTCTCGATCAGGCGACGCAGATCGCCGTCGGTGATGATGCCGAGCAGCACGCCCTGCGCATCGACCACGGCCGTCATGCCCAGACCCTTGCGGGTGATTTCCATCAGCGCGGCAGTGAAGGGCGCTTCGCCCGGCACGCTGGGCACGGCCTCGCCGCTGCGCATCACGTCGCGCACATGGGTGAGCAGCTTGCGTCCCAGGCTGCCGCCCGGATGGGTGCGGGCGAAGTCTTCCGGGCCGAAGCCGCGCGCATCGAGCAGCGCCACCGCCAGCGCGTCGCCCAGCGCGAGCTGCGCCGTGGTGCTGGCGGTGGGCGCGAGGTTGAGCGGGCAGGCCTCTTGCTCGACGGCGCAGTCGAGCAGAATGTCGGCATGCCGTGCCAGAGTGGAATCGGTGCGCCCGGTCATGCTGATGAGTGTGGCGCCCAGGCGCTTGACCTGCGGCACGATACGGGTGAGCTCCTCGGTTTCGCCCGAGTTGGACAGGGCGAGGAACACGTCCTGGCGGGTCACCATGCCCAGATCACCGTGGCTGGCCTCCGCCGGGTGCACGAAGTAGGCCGGCGTGCCGGTGGAAGCCAGGGTGGCAGCGATCTTGCGCCCGACATGGCCCGATTTGCCCATGCCCGACACCACCACCCGCCCGGTGCTCTGCAGGATGCACTGCACCGCCTGCGCGAACGCCGCGGCCAGGGGCGGCGTCAACATGCGCTCACGCAGCGCAAGCAGGGCGCGGGCTTCAATATCAAGGGTATCGCGCGCGAGCTGCGTGGCGCGTTCAGACGAGAACGGTGTGTGCATTGCGTGCAGTATAAAAACCGCCGCCGGTCTTGTCCGGGAAAGGACTCAGCTCACAAGGCCCTGATGCATGGCGTAGCGCACCAGATCGGCGTCATTGTCGAGCGCGAGCTTGTGCATCAGCCGGGTCTTGTGCGTGCTCACGGTCTTGCAGCTGATGTGCAGCTCGTCTGCCACCTGATTCACCGATTTGCCCTCCACCAGACGCATGAACACCTGCATTTCCCGATCCGAGAGGCGGGCGTGCGGTTCTTCTGCCGCATCGCCATCGTGCATATAGTTGGCCAGTTGCTCGGCCACGCCAGGGGTGAGGTAGCGCCCGCCGTGCACCACCTTATGAATCGCCTCGACCAGCACGTCGGGACTGCAGCCCTTGGTGAGATAACCGGCCGCGCCGCCGCGCAGGGCCCGCAGGGCGAATTGCTGCTCTGGATGCATGCTCAGAATCAGCACCGGCAATTCTGGATGCATGAGCTTGATGCGCTTGAGCAGATCGAGGCCGTTGCCTTCGGGCATGGAGAGGTCGAGCAGCACCACGTTCCAGACCTGCTCGCGGATGGATTGCATGGCCCGGGCAACGTCACCGCACCAGACGGCCTCCATGCCGTTGGATCCGAGAAAACGGGCCAGGCTTTCGCCCAGCAGCGCGTGATCGTCAATGATGAGGACGCGCAATTCACTCACTTTGCGCCGCCTCCGCAATGGGCAAGCACACCCGCACCCGCACCCCGCCCTGAGCGGACTGGTCAAGCTGGAAGTCGCCACCGAAGACCGCCGCCCGCTCGCGCATGCCGCGCAACCCCAGGGAGGGTCGGCTGGCAGGCTGCGCCTGCGGGGCGTAGCCGATGCCGTCGTCCTCCACCGAAATGCAGATCAGCCCCCCCTCGGCGTCCATGCAGCGCACCCAGGCCTGGCGCGCCCGCGCATGGCGCACCACATTGGTCAGACCCTCCTGGGCGATACGGAACAGCTCGGTGGCGATCAGTTCGCCGACCTCGCCCTGGTAGCTCAGTTCGGTATGGACGCGGATGGCGTAGCGCTTGGCGTATTGCCCGGCCATCCAGCGCAGGCCCGCCTTGAGACCCAGGTCGAGCACACTGGGCCGTAGCTCGGCAGCCACCCGCCGACCCGCCTCGGCGGCGGCGTGGATGAGTTTGTCGATATTGGCAAACAGCTCGGGCGTCTGGTTCGCGCCGAACTGCTTGCGCAGCAAGGCCACATCCATTTGCAGCGCTGTGAGCACCTGACCCAGATCGTCATGCAGATCGCGCGCCATGCGGGCGCGCTCGGCCTCACGCACAGATTCGAGATGTGATGCGATTTGCCGCAGATCGGTGGAGAGATTACGCAATTGCGACTCCCGCAGATGGGTCTGGGTGACGTTGAGCATCACGCCAGTTGATTCCATCGTCCCAGCATCGGCCGCGTGTGTGCGGGCACGCACGTTCACCCACTTCATCCCATGCGGGGTTTGCAGGCGGCCTTCCCAGTTCCACAGCCCCGCCGCTGTACTGGCTTGCAGACTTGTCTGGAACGCAGCGACATCCTGCGGGTCGATCAGGGCCAGAAAGTGCTGCGCGGAAGCCAGCAAATCGTCGGCCCGCAGCCCGCAGACCGCCAGGCAGCTGGCGCTGGCAAAATTGAACTGCAGTGGCGCGCCGTCATGGCGCAAGCGGAAGATGAAGCCCGGCAGTTGATCGATCAGCTCTTGCACATCGACCGCCGGGGCGGCCGTGCGCGCATCAGCCATCGGCGCATTGGAGGGCGTTGCGCCCGCGTTGCAGTGTTCCGTTGGGGAAGCAGACAAGACAACCTCCATCGACAGGGGCATTCCTCAAGGGCTGTATGACAGGACATGCAGGATCAGCGCACCATCAAATCCATATGAAGTCGAAAACGCCTGTGAATTCAACTTTTTTCTTATCAATGCCTACAGGCTATCAGAAAATTCTGACAGACAAACCAGAATTTTCCGACGTGGCAACTCAGCGCGTGCTGATCGACTTGTCTCTGGGAAAATTCGACAATTTATTTAGTTAAATCGGCATTTTTGGTGGGCCGCAAGGTCTCAGACAGGCTCCGCGGCTGAAAGCGCGGACGTTGCTTGCGCAGATCGCTTGCATTACTGTTGGCCATTTGTAACAAAACGTCGAATTTTTGTCGTTGTGTAGCGGCGCTTTCGGGGCATCGGCCAGTGGAGAGCGTCAATTTTTGCTGGTGTGCAGTCAGTGTGCATGAAAAAAGTCCGCTGGTGGAGCGCCCAAGTCAGGGAGTTGTCATGAATACATCCTTTTTGAATGCGGGAGCCGTTGCGCTTTTGGCTTCGGTCTTCCTCTCTGCCTGCGGCGGTGGCGGAACAACCGATCTCGCTGCGGCCAACACGGCAACCACCGGAGCGGGAACCGCCGCAATCGCCAGCCCGCAGCCAACGATCACTGGCGGCATCGCGTCGAGCGATACCGCACCCGCACCCGCACCCGCACCCGCACCCGCACCCGCACCCGCACCCGCACCCGCACCCGCACCCGCACCCGCACCCGCACCCGCACCCGCACCCGCACCCGCACCCGCACCCGCACCCGCACCCGCACC
>JAJXTO010000030.1 GCA_021783695.1 Pseudomonadota bacterium
GGTACTCCGCTCGGTGTTCCTGCACCATGCGCACGGCACGTTCACGAACTTCAGGGGAAAACTTCGGGGACTTCTTCATGGCTCCATTTTCCAGCGTTGGAGCCTCCGCGAAACCCGGGGCGCTTCATATAGCCCTGCGGAGGCTGCCAAGCTTTTCCCATGAATCACGCATCCTCCTGTCGCCAGCACAAAAGGTTCCTCAACCAACTCGCCGAGATTCACGCTGCTATTAGGACTACGCAAAGCCAGAGGATGCCGCACAGGAACAACCGCCACCAGTCCCGAACGGCTGCGCGGTCATCTCCGTGCTTTTGTCTCAATTTTCGTAAGGGGCGAGGCATTCATTACATCTCCAGAAGGGTGGAGAATGCTGTTGAGTGGTCTGGGCCTTGTGGGTTGCAGTGGCGGTGGTAAGCGGATGTGATGCCAATGCACTGGTTGTCATGTGGGCGGCACAATACAGCTTTGCCCCAAAAAAAGGAAGTCTGCGAAATCGTCATGTCGTGTTCTCAAACGTTGTCCTACTCGCGCCGCCTGTTGCTGCTGGGCGCGCTGGCGCTGCCGCTGGCGGGCTGCGGCCACAAGTCTGACCAGACCTGGCAGCTCAACAACATCACCGGTGTGATGCCCGATCTGGAGTTCAATCTCACCAATGATCTGGGCCAGAAGGTCACCGCGCAAACCTACAAGGGCAAGGTCGTGCTGCTGTATTTCGGCTACACCCATTGCCCGGATGTGTGTCCGACCACGATGCAACTGATGTCCAACGTGGTGCAGCAGCTGGGGCCCGAAGCCAATGATGTTCGCATTCTGTTTGTCAGCGTCGATCCCAAGCGCGACAGCAATACCATCCTCAAGGCCTATACCCAGGCCTTCAGCCCCAACGCCATCGGACTGACCGGCACGATGAAGCAGATCGATGCCATCACCCGCCGCTACCGTGTCGCCTTCAGCTACGGCAAGCCCGACGTGCAGGGCAACTATGTGGTCGATCACAGCGCTGGGGTATACATCTTTGGCCGCAGCGGGCGCATCCACCTGCTCGGCTCCGACAGCAACCCGCCCACAGCCTGGGTGCACGATCTCAAGCAGTTGATCGCGGACGAAAGCTGAATGCGCAACGCGCGCCGCCATGAAAAAGGCCCGGAATTTCCGGGCCTTTTTCATGGCGGGCACTGCGTTATTTCGATGCGGCACTGGCCGCTGGCTCGGGCTGCAGAGCGCGCATCACCGCTGCGGCAGGGTCTTCCTCAGCAGCAGCGGGGGCGCTGCCCCCATCGGCCGGGGCAGCCTCGGAGCCGCCGAAGCTCGGCGGGGAGATGGATTCATAACTGTTGTCGTCCATCGGTGCGGTGATCTGCACCTTGTCGATGTCCACCGCCTTGTGACGGTCCAGGCCGCTGGTGACCAGGCCGGGGAAGGCGATGATCAGGCCCACCATGATGATCTGAATCACCACGAAGGGCACGGCGCCCCAGTAAATCTGCCCCGTAGTCACGCGGGCGATGCGCTTGCCGGTTTCCTTGTCGGTGTAGTCGTTCTTGGCGGCCACGCTGCGCAGGTAGAACAGCGCGAAGCCGAAGGGGGGGTGCATGAACGAGGTCTGCATGTTCACCGCCAGCAGCACGCCAAACCAGATCAGGTCGATTCCCAGCTTCTCCGCCACAGGGCCAAGCAGCGGAATGATGATGAACGCCAGCTCGAAGAAATCAAGGAAGAACGCCAGCACGAACACCAGGATGTTCACCACGATGAGGAAGCCCAGCACCCCGCCCGGCAGGCTGGTGAGGAGATGTTCCACCCAGACGCGGCCGTCCAGCCCCTGGAATACCAGATTGAACACCGTCGATCCGATGAGGATGAACAGCACGAAGGTGGACAGCTTGGTCGTGGTGTTGAGCGCCTGCTTGAGCAGACGCATGTCCAGACGTTTGCGCATGAGTGCCATGATCAGCGCGCCCACGGCGCCCATCGCCCCGCCCTCCGTCGGCGTGGCCACGCCCAGGAAAATCGTACCCAGCACGAGGAAGATCAGGGTGAGCGGCGGCACCAAGGCGAAGGTCACGCGCTCTGCCATGCGTGAGAGTAGATTGAGCTTAAGGGCGCTGTTGATGAGGGCGAGAGCCAGCGAAAGCAGAATGCCGAAGGTCATTGCCACCACGATGGTTTCATCTGTGGCAGCAACGACATCGTGCCCGGCGCGCCAGCTCAGCAGGGCGCTGTAATTGTTGGAGAGCACGATGCTCGATGCCAGGACGAGGCCAAAGAGGATGCCCAACGAGCGCAGGCCGCTATCGCCATTGGGCTCGCGGATGGTGCGGGCTTCTGGCGGGAGTGCCGGTGCCCATTGCGGCTTGAGCAGCGAAACTCCGATCACATAGACGAGGTACAGTCCCGTGAGCACAAAGCCGGGAATGAAGGCGCCCTTGTACATATCGCCCACGCTGCGGCCGAGCTGGTCGGCCATGACGATGAGCACCAGGGAGGGCGGGATGATCTGCGCCAATGTGCCCGACGCGGCGATGACGCCAGACGCCAGCCGCCGGTCATAGCCGTAACGCAGCATGATGGGCAGCGAGATCAGCCCCATCGAAATGACCGAGGCCGCCACCACGCCGGTTGTCGCCGCCAGCAGCGCGCCGACCAAGATGACCGCAATGGCCAGGCCGCCACGGATCGGACCGAACAACTGACCGATGGTCTCCAGCAGGTCTTCGGCCATGCCGCTGCGTTCCAGCAGCAGGCCCATGAAGGTGAAGAAGGGAATGGCCAGTAGCGTGTCGTTCTGCATGATGCCGATGATGCGCAGAGGAATGGCTTCAAGCAGGGCCTGGGGCATCAGCCCCAGTTCCACGCCGATGAAACCGAACAGCAGGCCGCAGGCCGCCAGACTGAACGCCACCGGGAAACCCACCAGCAGGAAAATCACCAGCGCGCCGAACATGATGGGCGCGATATTCGCAATCAGGAAGGCGGTCATTTACTGGGCCTCCTTCTGCTTCTGCGCGAGGACGAATTCGGCAAGTTCTTCTTCCGCCGTTTTTTCGTTTTTCTTCTCCAGCGGGTTGTCGATCAGTCCGCGCAGGAAGGCGACGCGCTTGATCAGTTCGGAGAGACCCTGCAGCCCCAGCAGCGAAAAGCCGATGGGCACGAGGATGTAGACCGGCCAGCGGATCAGGCCGCCGGCGTTACTCGACATCTCGCCCGAGGTGATGGCGTTGATCACCGTGGGCAGCGACAGACGCACGGTCTCATAGACGAAGGGAAACAGGAAGAACACGATGCCAATGATGTCGATCCAGTTGCGTCCGCGTGGCGAGAGCTTGCTGGACAGCACGTCGATGCGCACATGCTCGTTGTGCAGAAAGGTATAGCCGGCTGCCAGCAGGAACACGGCGGCGAACAGATACCACTGGATTTCCAGAAAGGCATTCGAGCTGTAGTCGAAGGCTTTGCGGACCACCGCATTGAGTGCGCTGATGATGGCGGAGCCGAGAATCAGCCAGAGAGCAAAGCGGCCCACGCGCTCATTGAGCCAGTCAATCCCGCGGGATAGGGCGAGTAAGGCGTTCAAGACATCTCCCGATTGTTTTGTGAACGATTTAAAGGTGGCTGTTGTCCGGAAACATTGTCATCACGATGTCACCATGCATGACAAGTTGGAAACAAGCTGCGGGCGAAGTATAAAGATGTAACAAAGCGAGACTGAACTCTTCAGGCTCGGGTTTGCCCGAATGGGAGGGAGTGAAGCAGTCTTGCGCGCGGCGGCGGTAATCGCCGCCGCCGCGCGCAGATCAGGCGCGGACGTCGATGCCAGCGGTGCCGTGCGCGAGTGTGCCGATGGCAGTTGCCTGCGCAAAGCCCTCGTCGCGGAAGATGCCCAGCACCGCGTCCACCAGTTCGGGGGCGCAGGCGACGAGCAGGCCGCCGGAGGTTTGCGGATCGGTCAGCATGGTGCGGGCCAGCGGATCGAGGTCTGTGGCAAGCGTGATTTCGCCGCCATAGCTGGCCCAGTTGCGGCCGGAGGCGCCAGTCGCCATGCCCGCGCGCGCCAGCTCCATGACGCCTTCGATCAAAGGCACGCTGGAGAACGCCAAGTTGGCGCGCAGCCGGGCGCCACGGCAGATCTCCAGCAGATGGCCGAGCAGGCCGAAGCCGGTGACATCGGTGATGGCATGCACGCCAGCCAGTTGTGCGAGGCGCTTGCCCGGGGTGTTGAGCTGGGTGGTGTTGGCAATCATGCGGACGTAGCCGTGCGCATCCAGCGCGTCTTTTTTGAGCGCGGCGGACTGGATGCCCACGCCCAGGGGCTTGCCCAGCACGATCACATCACCAGCCTTGGCGCTGTCGTTGCGACGGATGTCTTTCGGATGCGCCAGACCGATGACCACCAGCCCGTAGATGGCCTCGACCGAGTCGATGCTGTGTCCTCCAGCGATGGGAATGCCGGCTTGCGCGCAGACCGTCTCGCCGCCACGCAGGATGGCTGACACGGTATCGAGCGGCACGACGCCGATGGGCATGCCTACCAGTGCCAACGCCATGATGGGGGTTCCGCCCATGGCATAGACGTCGGAGATCGCGTTGGTTGCGGCAATGCGTCCGAAGTCGAACGGATCGTCGACGATGGGCATGAAAAAGTCGGTGGTGGCAATCAGCGCCTGTTCGGGGTTGAGCAGATAGACCGCGGCATCGTCTGACGACTCAGTGCCCACCAGTAGAGCCTCGGGACGGGGCAGCAGCGGTGCGTGCTTTTTCAGAATTTCGGCCAGGACGTTTGGAGCGATCTTGCAGCCGCACCCGCCGCCATGCGACAGTGAGGTGAGGCGGGGTGTGGACAGCGGGGTTGAAGGGTGGCTCATGGCGAAGAGGCGGCTTGGGTGTCAGACCGGGGCGGTGTCGTCCCGCCAGTCATGGCAGAACTGCAAAAAACGGGCAAGGGCTTGCGAGAACGTCTTTTTCTGGTGATGCACGATATAGAGCGAGCGGTGCATGGGCGGGAGCGGGCTGCGCACCGTGACCAGGCTGCCGCGTTCCAGTGCGTCACGGACCAGACGGCGCGGAATGCAGGTCAGGCCCAGCCCGGCGATGGCGGCGGCGCGGATGGATTCGGA
The DNA here is from genome assembly GCA_021783695.1 of Pseudomonadota bacterium. Taxonomy (GTDB): domain Bacteria; phylum Pseudomonadota; class Gammaproteobacteria; order Burkholderiales; family Burkholderiaceae_C; genus Thiomonas. Next base: position 5,115 of record JAJXTO010000030.1, read on the forward strand.
GCTGCCGAGCACCATGGCCTGTTCGAAGCCCTGCAAATGCTCCAGCAGCAGGGATTCCACCGTTTCGCGCGTGCCCGAGCCCGGCTCGCGCAGCAGCCAGCGCGCCGCGCGCAGATCGTCCAGGCTGACCTCACGTCCGGCCAATGGGCTGTTCGGCGCGCACACCACGACCAGCGTGTCCTTGAGCCAGGGGCGAATGACGAGATCGTCGCGGTGGCAGGCGCCTTCGACCAGGCCGAGATCGACCTCGAACTGCGCCACCGCCTCGGCGATTGCCAGCGTGTTGCCGACACGCAGACAGAACTGCGCCGCCGGAAAATCGCGGCAGAAGGCCGCCATGATGTCGGGCAGGATGGCATTGCCCACCGTACTGCTGGCGCCGATGCGCAGCGCGGCAGCACCTGCGCTGAACAGCGCTTCGATGCCACGGGTCTGGTCCAGAATGGCCATGGCGCGCGGCAGCAGCAGACGACCCGAATCGTTGAGCACCAGACGCTTGCCCACGCGGTCGAACACGCGCTCGCCCAGTTGCGTTTCCAGTTCCGCCAGGGCCGCGCTCACGGCGGATTGCGACATGGCCAGCGTATCGCCCGCAGCCGTGGCGCTGCGACTGTGCGCGATTTCCACCAGCACTTCCATTTGCCGCAGGGTCAGTCGCATGCCGTCGATTGATTTCGTGGATTCATTTTCTGATAAGCATAAGACAAATGGCTGAATTACCAGCGACTCTCATTCCAAAAAAACCCTGCCGCACAGGGAACTTTGGCGCCTTGCAAAAATCTGATTTGTTGACGAAAACGATCGGGATTTGTACCATTTCCCCCGGAGTTTCGTCGGGTATTTTTCATTCCGGCACTGTGTAACGTCCGCTGTAGCCTTCCCGGGCAAAGGCCAAGACCTTGCAACTGGCCGCCACTGATCTGTTGAGGAGAGCCGCCATGCGACTGACCACCAAAGGACGTTTTGCCGTGACCGCCATGATTGACGTGGCGATGCGCCAACATCTGGGCCCCGTGACCCTGGCCGGCATCAGCCAGCGCCAGCATATTTCTCTTTCCTATCTCGAACAGCTTTTCGGCAAGTTGCGCCGCCATGAACTGGTCGATTCCGTTCGCGGACCCGGCGGCGGCTACACCCTGTCGCGCAAGTCGGAGGAAATCAGCATTGCCGACATCATCATCGCCGTCGATGAGCCGCTTGACGCCACACAGTGTGGCGGCAAGGAAAACTGTCACGGCGAAGACGTCGGCCCATGCATGACGCATGATCTGTGGGCACAGCTCAACGCCAAGATGGTGGAGTTTCTCGACTCGGTCAACCTCAAGGGGCTGGTGGAGCAGAACCTCGCCAAGGGAGTCACGGTGGAAGAGGTCGCGGTCACACGCAAGCCCGTGTCGTCGTTGCCGGTGACGGCCAAGCCGATCAAGGTCAAGGCGCCCAACTCGGTGTTCAACCTGGCGCAGACCCTGGGTTGACCCGTTTGACTGAGGTGATTTTTCCGGGCTGGAGTCTGGCCAGCCGTTTGTTGTTCTGCCAGCCCGGCGCCTGACGCCGGTGCTGTGCCTCATAAAAACCGTTCCCTGAGTATTCTCATCATGTCCACCACACCTCACCTGCCGATTTATATGGACTACGCCGCGACCACGCCCGTGGATCCGCGTGTGGTCGATGCCATGATTCCCTGGCTGCGCGAGCATTTCGGCAATCCGGCGTCGCGCAGCCACGCCTGGGGCTGGGAAGCCGAAGCCGCTGTGGAAAAGGCGCGCGAGCAGGTGGCAGCGCTGATCAACGCCGACCCCAAGGAGATCATCTGGACCTCCGGCGCCACCGAGTCGAACAATCTTGCCATCAAGGGCGCTGCCGAGTTTTACCAGGGCAAGGGCAAGCACATCGTCACCGTCAAGACCGAGCACAAGGCCGTGCTCGACACGGTGCGCGAAATGGAACGCCGCGGCTTCGACGCCACCTACCTCGATGTGCAGTCCAACGGCCTGCTCGATCTCGATGCGTTCAAGGCTGCGCTGCGGCCCGACACCATTCTGGTGTCCGTCATGCTGGTGAACAACGAGATCGGTGTCATCCAGGACATCCCTGAAATCGGCCGCATCTGCCGAGAGCGCGGCATCATTTTCCATGTCGATGCGGCGCAGGCCACTGGCAAGATGGCGATCGATCTGCAGGCCTGGCCGGTCGACCTGATGAGTCTGGCCTCGCACAAGACCTACGGGCCCAAGGGCATCGGCGCGCTTTATGTGCGGCGCAAACCGCGCGTTCGGCTGATTCCGCAAATGCACGGCGGCGGCCATGAGCGCGGCCTGCGTTCAGGCACCTTGCCCACCCATCAGATCGTCGGTATGGGCGAGGCCTTCCGCATTGCGAAGGCCGAAATGGGCGCGGGCATCGAACGCGCGCGCATGCTGCAGCAGCGCCTGCTCGATGGCCTCAAGGATATCGAGGAGGTGTATGTGAATGGCGACCTGGAGCGCCGCGTGCCGCACAACCTCAACATCAGCTTCAACTATGTCGAGGGCGAGTCGCTCATCATGGCCATCAAGGGCATCGCGGTCTCCAGCGGGTCGGCGTGCACATCGGCCAGTCTGGAGCCGTCGTATGTGTTGCGCGCCCTGGGCCGCAGCGACGAACTGGCGCATTCCTCGCTGCGCATGACCATCGGCCGCTACACCACAGAAGAAGAAATCGACTCTGCCGTGCGCCAGCTGCGCGACAGTGTCGCCAAGCTGCGCGACCTCTCGCCGCTGTGGGATATGTACAAGGAAGGCGTCGACATCAGCACCATCCAGTGGGCGGCGCATTGACCTTTCCGCATCAGGGTTGTCCGAATAGCCGACAATAGTGATCAGGATTAAAACGCAGACGTCAGCGCTATTGCGGCGGACTGGCACCAAGGAGAACACATCATGGCCTATAGCGACAAAGTTGTGGATCATTACGAAAACCCGCGGAATGTCGGCTCGTTTGCCAAGGACGATCCGCAGGTGGGCACTGGCATGGTGGGCGCGCCCGCCTGCGGCGATGTCATGAAGCTGCAGATCCGCGTCAACGACCAGGGCGTGATCGAGGATGCCCGCTTCAAGACCTATGGCTGCGGCTCGGCCATCGCCTCGTCGTCGCTGGTGACAGAATGGGTCAAGGGCAAGACGCTGGATCAGGCGCTCGAAATCCGCAACAGCCAGATCGCCGAAGAACTGGCGCTGCCGCCGGTGAAAATTCACTGCTCCATCCTGGCCGAAGACGCCATCAAGGCTGCGGTAAGCGACTATCAGCAACGGCATGGGCAGACCGCCGCGCAGGCGCAGCGCAGCACCGAAGCGCAGGCCGCCTGAGAGGCTCCACAGGAAACACGACCATGGCAGTCACATTGACCGAACGCGCTGCGCAACAGGTGCAGCGCCATCTCGCCAAACGCGGTTCCGGTGTTGGCGTGCGGCTGGGCGTGAAGACCACGGGCTGTTCCGGTATGGCGTACAAGCTCGAATTCGTCGACCAAGAAGCCTCGGAAGATCAGACTTTCGAGAGTCACGGCGTGAAGATTCTGGTCGATCCCAAGAGCTTGGCCTATGTGGACGGCACCGAGCTCGATTTTGTGCGTCAGGGGCTGAACGAAGGCTTCCAGTTCAACAACCCGAACGAAAAAGACCGCTGCGGCTGTGGCGAGTCGTTTCGGATTTGAGGCGCAAGCCTTGATGGATTTGCCCCAGTCGCATTTCACCCTGTTCGGCCTGCCCGAAGCTTTTACAGTCGATTTGCCGCAACTGGAACGGGCACGGCTCGCAGTCCAGTCGCAGATCCATCCGGACCGCTTCGCCTGCGGATCGGACCGTGACAAGCGTCTGGCCATGCAGTGGGCAGCGCAAGCCAATGCCGCGTACCTCGTCCTCAAAAATCCGGTGCTGCGCGCAGCCTATCTTTGCGAACGCCGCGGAGCGCCGGTGCAGGCGGAGAACAACACCGCCATGCCTGCCGACTTCCTGATGCAGCAGATGGAATGGCGCGAAAGCCTCGATGCTTTGCGCGATGCGGCTGATGCAGCCGGTCTGCAAGCCTTGCGTGCCGACGTGCAGGCGCAGCGCGCGCAGCGCATTGCCGCCATCGCCCAGGCGCTTGACGTGGACAATACACCGCAGGTGGCGGCCGAGCAGGTGCGGGCGCTGCTGTTTCTCGACCGCTTCACTGACGAGCTGCGCCGCGTCGCAGACGCGATGCCGCAACCCGCTGATTGATTCTCTTGCGGCTGGCTGCAGGCGTCTCGCTGTCCAACTGACCACACGCCCCCCGGCTGGCGCTGACCACTTTCCCGTTCTCATGGCCCTGCTGCAAATCTCAGAACCCGGACAATCGCCCGATCCGCATCAGCACCGTCGTGCCGTCGGCATCGATCTGGGCACGACGCATTCCCTCGTTGCTGCAGTGCGCAGTGGCGCTCCTCAATGCCTGCCTGATGCGCAGGGCCAGGTGTTGCTGCCCTCGGTCGTGCATTACCACGCAGATGGCCGCGCCGAAGTGGGGCTGCGCGCGCGCGAGGAACAGGCGCTCGATCCGGCCAACACCATTGTTTCGGTCAAACGCTTCATGGGGCGCAGCCCGGCGGATCTGCCCGAGCAGGCGCTGGCGCATTACCACATTGCAGAAGACCCGCGTGTGGTGCGCTTCCAGACCGCGGCTGGCGAGATGACCCCGGTTCAGGTGTCGGCCGACATTCTGCGGGTATTGCGCTGGCGTGCGGAAGATACGCTGGGCGGCGAGCTGGTCGGCGCGGTCATCACCGTCCCCGCCTACTTCGACGACGGCCAGCGCCAGGCCACCAAGGACGCGGCGCAACTGGCCGGTCTGCATGTGCTGCGGCTGATCAACGAGCCCACGGCAGCAGCGTTGGCCTACGGGCTCGACCACGGGGCCGAAGGCCTGTATGTGATTTACGACCTCGGCGGCGGCACCTTCGATCTGTCCGTGCTGCGGCTGACCAAGGGCGTGTTCGAGGTGGTGGCAACCAGCGGTGACACCGCCCTGGGCGGCGACGACTTCGATCAGCGCCTCATGTCCTTGATGTTGGCGCAGGCGGGCGGGCCCGCGCTGTCGCCCGGCCTGCAGCGGCAGTGGCGCATGGCCGCGCGCCGCGCAAAGGAAGCCTTGAGCGACGCGCAAAGCACCCCCTGTTCGGTGCCTTTGCAGAATGGAACGGTCTGGTCTGGAACCCTGCAACGCACGGATTTCGAGCAGGCCAGCGCCGATCTCGTGCAACGCACCTTGAACCTGTTGCGCCGCGCCTTGAGCGATGCCCAGGTGCAGGCTGCGGAGGTGCAGGGCGTGGTGCTGGTGGGCGGCGCAACCCGCATGCCCATGATTCGCGCTGCCGTGCAGCAGGCCATGGGCAAGGCGCCGCTGACCGATCTCGACCCCGACCAGGTGGTGGCGCTGGGCGCTGCCATCCAGGCCAATGCGCTGGCAGGCAATGCCGGCGCGGACGATGTGCTGCTGCTCGACGTCATCCCGCTGTCGCTCGGCGTCGAGACCATGGGGGGTCTGGTCGAACACATCCTGCCGCGCAACAGCACCATTCCGCAGGCTCGCTCGCAAGACTTCACCACCTTCCGCGACGGCCAGACCGCCATGGCCATTCATGTGGTGCAGGGCGAACGCGAGCTGGTGAGCGACTGCCGCTCTCTGGCGCGTTTCGAGTTGCGCGGCATCCCGCCGATGGTCGCTGGGGCCGCGCGCATCCGCGTTACCTTTGCAGTGGACGCCGACGGCCTCCTCGAAGTCAGCGCGCAGGAACTCACCACTGGCGTGCAGGCGCAGGTGCAGGTCAAGCCGGCCTACGGGCTAGATGATGCGCAGATCGCGCAGATGCTGCAAGACAGCGTGGCCCATGCACAGGACGACCGCGACGCGCGCATGCTGCAAGAGGCGCGGGTGGACGCACAGGCCCTGCTTGCCGCCACACGCACTGCGATGCAGCTCGACCGCGATCTGCTCAGCCCTGAGGAAGATGCACAGATTCACGCCGCGATGGCTGCGCTGGCGCAGGCCGAGCTGGGCGGAGACATCGACCAGATCCGCAACGCCACTGAGGCGCTGACCCGTCAGACCGACACATTCGCCGCGCGCCGCATGAACCGCAGCATCCAGCGTGCGCTCTCGGGCCAGTCGGTCGATCGCATTGCCCGTCTCACCGATGCGCAGCCCTCCGGCACACCCTGAACCCTTTCCCCTTTGCTCAGCGCACCATGCCCATCATCACCGTCCTGCCCCATCCCGAATACTGTCCTGAAGGCAAGCAGGTCGACGCCGGGCGCGGGACGTCGATTTGCGAAGCTCTGCTGGAAAACGGCGTACCCATCGAACACGCCTGCGACATGCAATGCGCCTGCACCACCTGCCATGTGGTCGTGCGCAAAGGGTATGACAGCCTGGGCGAGCCCGACGAAAGCGAGGAAGACCTGCTCGACCGCGCCTGGGGTCTGGAGCCGACCTCGCGGCTGTCTTGCCAGGCGATTTTGTCCGATCAGGACGTGACCATCGAGATTCCCAAGTACTCGATCAATCACGCCAAGGAACACGGCTGAGTTGCATCAGCCCGGGCGGCGGCCCTTTGGCGCCGCACAGCCGCCCCAGCAACAGGCGGTACAGATCGAGATCGAAACCGCCCGTGGCGTCGTCGCGGCGGCCCTCGAGCAGATCGGCCAGTTCAGCCTCGGTGCGCACGGTGCCCAGATGGCGCCATTGGTCGAACACATGGATGTCGGTGCGCGCGCGCTGCGCATCGTGTTCGCGCAGCCCCACCGGTCCGGCAAAAGGCCAGGCCTGCAGTCGCTCCGCGGCCAGCGCCATTTGCAGGCGCAGATGATGTCGCTCCGCCGTTTCCAGGCCGCAGCACAACCCTTTGCACTGCCCGATCTGCTGCGCAAAACAGCGTCCCTTGCCAGACTCCAGCCCCAGCGCCTGCGGACACAGGGCGTGGCGCTGCGCCAGCGCGCGCAGGCTCTCGATCGCCTGCCGCCTGCTGCGATAGGTTCCGTACAAGTGCGGGAACTGCAGTGGATCGAACGCGTCGCCACGCGCCAGGGTGAGCAAAGGTCGGGCATCCGGGGCGTCGGCCAGGCGCCAGGTGCATAACTGACGCTCGCGGCGCAATTGGCGGTTGAGCAGAGGCTGCAACGTCTTGACCAGCCGCGCCTCCAGCAGCAGGGCGCCAAACTCGCCCGCTGTCTCGCGCCACTCCACCCGCCGGACGTCCTGTGCGAGACGCATCTCCCGTGCCGCGCGATGATCCGCCTGAAAGTGCGACAGCACCCGCTGGCGCAACCGCACACTTTTGCCGATGTAAAGCGGAATCTCGCCCTCGCCGTAAAACAGATACACACCCGGGGTTTCGGGGATGTCGTCGATCGGCGTGTCCAGTTGCGGCGGCACGCTGGCGCTGCCGCGCAGCAGGTCCTGTGCGGCTGCTTGCACCGCGGATGCGCCGAGTTCCGCCTCAGCGATGCCAAGCCAGGCGTGCAGCAATTCCACATCACCCATGGCGCGGTGCCGCGCCGTGGTGTGCAAACCGTGGCGGCGCATGATGGCGTCCAGCCCATGCCCGCGCGCCTGCGGGTACAGTTTGCGCGACAGCCGCACAGTGCACAGCATTTTTACCCGCAGATCAACGCCCTCGCGCGCCGCGGCCTGCTTGAGAAAACCGTGATCGAAACGCACGTTGTGCGCCACCAGCACCGCTCCATCCAACAGCGCGAGCAACTCGGGCAGCACCGCGCCAAACGTTGGCGCATCGGCGAGCATGGAGTCATCGATGCCGGTAAGCCGCTGAATGAACGGCGGGATGCGCTGCTCCGAATGGATCAGGCTGCTCCATTTCGCCACCACGTGCCCCTGTTCAATGCGCATCGCCGCCACTTCGGTGATGCGGTCGTGCACGGGATTGGAGCCGGTGGTTTCCAGGTCGAGCAGAACGTAGCAGGGCAGCATGGCTGGAATTGTCCGTGATGCGGGCATAAAAAAACCGCAGCCGATGCTGCGGTTTTTGTGAGGAGGAACGAATCAGAACTTCCAACCCACCGAGACGCCCAGGGTGTTCTGGGACATGCTCAGGTCTTCTGTGCCGCCCGGGCCATAGGGCGGCGGCGCCAGTTTGCCGGTGACGTCACTCTTGAAGGCGTGGATGTAGTCGGCCGACACTTCCATGCTCTTGCTGACCGCATAGGTCATGCCCAGTGTCAGGTGATCTTTGATGACGCCAGGAGCGATGGTGTTGAAGAACACGTTTTCCGAGGTGACTGGATTGTCGCTGTGGTTCCAGCCGGCACGCACTGTCAACGCTTCATCAATCGCGTAGGCCACACCCAGTTTGACCACAGTAATGTCTTTCCAGCCAAAGCCGGGGCCATTCGGCGCGCCCAGGGGGTTCTGCAGGAAGGTCGTCGAGGTGTTGCCGATTGCGCTCACACCACTGTAGAGAATGCGCTCGACGTCGCCAGCCACGGTCAACTGACCCGTGGGTTTCCAGGCAAAGCCGATGCCGTAGTTGGCCGGAATGTCAAAACTGCCACTATCAGCAAACAGACCGCTGTATTTGCTGAATTTGCTCATATGCGTCTTGGGCTGGTAGGTCGCACCCAGGGTGAAGCCAGGGGCGATTTCGCCAATCCAGCCAATCCGCACACCAACGCCATTGGAGGAATCATGGCCGTTGTCTGTCAGATTGGAGGGCGACTGAGATGCTTGTGAGAAGGCTCGAAGGCCATTCGCGCGGAATGTCTGATGGACGAGATTGACTGCCACACCGATGGTCTGTGTCGGGGTCACGCGCCAGGCGAAGCTCGGCGCAATGAACATCTGCTGCAGATCGACGCCCGCACCATTGGCCAGGCCGGTCATTGACCCGCCGATATTGCTGTAGCCCGAATTCATCCCGCCGTTGCCATACAGGCTGATACCCGCCGACATGGCCGGGTTGATCATGTAGTTGGCACCGATTTCCGGGATGATGAAGTTCTGCTGGTCGTTGCCGCTGTAGGTGGTGCCGTTGATTTTGGCCTCACGGTCCGGGCGGAAGAGACTGAGCCCGCCGTCCACGCGGTTGCCGATCAGCGCCATGCCGGCCGGGTTGGTGGCAGCGGCCAGCGCGTCTTGCGGCAGGGCGATGCCCACGCCGCCCATCCCGTTGGCCTTCACGCTGTAGCCGGGCTGGAAGTAGCCGTCGGTGGCATGTGCTGCGGGAAGGGCGATGCCGGCCAAGGCCAGCGAGAGTGCCAGTTTCTTCAGTTGCATTCTTTTGTCTCCTACCGGGTCAGCAACCCGGCCTCCATCGGTGGTTGATAGCGTGATAGAGCCGCAGAATCGCGGCAATGACTCGAAATACTGAATTGAGTATTTGAGGCTGATGTGATGGTAGAAGGGCCTGCGCATACACCACATTGTGTTTAGTGTTGATTGCGCAACAGTGTGAATTGTTGTAGGGCTTGCAGAACGACCGGACAGAAATACTGTGTGTAGTATGTATTGTCGGGATTGCCGCTGTTTTCAGGGGGCAGCAACGGCGGAGCAGCGCTCAAGCCGTCGGCGGCACATAGCCCTGCGGCATTTCCGCGCCTTCGCCGAAAAAGTATTTTTCCATCTGCCGCGCCAAGTACTGGCGGGCGCGGGCGTCGGCCAGATTCAGGCGGTTTTCATTGACCAGCATGGTCTGGTGCTTGAGCCAGGCGGCCCAGGCTTCCTTGGAGACGTTGTTGTAAATGCGCACACCGAGTTCGCCGGGGTAGGGGGCAAAGTCGAGGCCCTCTGCTTCGCGGCCGAGTTTGATGCAATGAACCATGCGTGTCATGGGGATGTCCTTCGTGCTGTGAATGATGCGGGTTGCCGCACCGGGTCGGGCGGCGTCGGAAGAGTCAGTTCAGGTGTTTGACCAGCACGCGCGAACGGCGCTGGTCGTCATAGCGCAGGCGACGCTCGGGGGGGAGCCATTCACGCTCCACCAGAACAAAACCGCGCTTGAGAAACCAGTGCATGGTGCGGGTGGTGAGGACGAAAATGCTTTGCAGTCCTTGCGAGCGGGCGCGCTGTTCGATGTGCTTGAGGATGCGTTCACCGTCGCCCTGGCCCTGCGCGGAAGGATGCACGGTGAGCGCGGCCATTTCCCCGGTTTTCTGTGCCGGGTAAGGGTAGAGCGCGGCGCAGCCGAAAATGATGCCGTCATGCTCGAGCACGGTGTAGTTGGTAATGTCGCGCTCGATTTCGGTGCGGCTGCGCTTGACCAGCACGCCTTGTTCTTCCAGCGGTTCGATGAGCTGCAGGATGCCGCCGGCGTCGTCTGCGGTGGCCTGACGCAGATGTTCGAGGTGTTCGTCGGCGATCATGGTGCCGACGCCGTCGTGGGTGAACAGTTCGAGCAGCAGCGATCCGTCGATGGCAAAAGGCACGATGTGCGCGCGCGTCACCCCGCCGCGCACCGCGCGCACGGCGTGGCGCAGGTAAAACGCCGTGTCGGTGGGTTGCTGCGGGTCGGGCAGGCGTGAGAGCAACTGCTCGGCCTGCGCCACGGTGAGTTCCGGGATGAGGTTGTGCGCATCGTCGATCACGCCGTCCACCTCGGTGATGAGAATGAGTTTTTCCGCCTTGATGGCCGCCCCCACGCTGCTGGCCACGTCTTCCATGCTGAGGTTGAAGGCTTCTCCTGTGGGGGAGTAGCCGAAGGGCGACATGAGCACGACGGCGCCATACTCCAGCGCGCGCTGGATGGTGGGCGCGTCCACCTTGCGCACCAGTCCGGTGTGCTGAAAGTCGAGGCCGTCGATCACCCCCACGGGACGGGCGATGATGAAATTGCCCGACACCACCCGCACAGTCGCTCCAGCCATCGGCGTGTTGGGCAGGCCCTGCGAGAAGGTGGCTTCGATCTCGAAGCGCAACTGGCCAGCGGCTTCCTGCGCGGCGTCGAGGGCGATTTCGTCGGTCACCCGCATGCCGTGCGAATAGCGCGCGCCCACGCCCTTTTCGCGCAGCTGCGCTTCGACCTGCGGGCGAAAGCCATGCACCAGCACGATGCGCACGCCCATGGCGGTGAGCAGGGCCACATCCTGCACCAGGGCGTTGAGGCGGCCGGCGGCGATGAGTTCGCCCGCAATGGCGACGACAAAGGTCTTGCCGCGATGGGCGTGGATGTAGGGCGCGACGGAGCGCAGCCAATCGACGAATTGTTCCTGCTGGGCGATCATGCCGCGATTATCCGAGAATGTGCGGTTGCTCTGGGCCTTGCCCCGTTTCGCCCGCGATTCCATGACCGTCTCTCCTGTCGTCCGCCCACCCCGCCCGCGCCGTCCATCTGCGCCGCAGGCACCTGTGCCTGTAACGCCGGTGGGTGAGGTGCGCTTCCCGGAGGAGCTGCCCGTTTCGCTGCGGCGCGAGGACATTGCTCAGGCGCTGCGCGCGCATCAGGTGATCATCGTCTGCGGCGAAACGGGCTCGGGAAAGACCACACAGCTGCCCAAGATCGCGTTGACCATCGGTCGCGGCCTGGGCGCGGGCGGCAAGGGGCTGATCGGCCATACCCAGCCGCGGCGGCTGGCTGCGGTGAGCATCGCGCGGCGTATCGCGCAGGAACTGGGCAGCGAACTCGGCGTACACGTCGGCTACAAGGTGCGCTTCAACGACAGGCTGCAGCCGGGGGCATCGATCAAATTGATGACCGACGGCATTCTGCTGGCGGAAACGCAGAGCGACCCGCTGTTGCGCGCCTACGACACTCTGATCATCGACGAGGCGCACGAGCGCAGCCTGAACATCGACGTGCTGCTGGGTTATCTCAAGCAGTTGCTGCCCAGACGCCCGGATTTGAAGATCATCGTCACTTCCGCGACCATCGACGCGGAGCGGTTTGCCGAGCATTTCCGCTCGGCCCAGGGAAAAGCGCCGGTCATCGAAGTCTCTGGGCGACTGTATCCGGTGGAAGTGCGCTGGCGGCCCTACGGCGTCGAGAATGGACTATCCCCGGCGCCGGGCCTCGCCCAGCCTGCCCCCCGAGGGGGGCAAGGACACTTGGGGCGGACCGGCGTTTCCCAGGGCGACGACCGCGACCAGGCCGCCGCCATCTGTGACGCGGTCGATGAGTTGTGGCGGCTGGGCTCGGGTGACATTCTGGTGTTCCTGCCGGGCGAGCGCGAAATCCGCGAGACCGAGGCCGCGCTGCGCAAACATCATCTGGACACCGCGCGGCAGGCGGTTGAGATCCTGCCCTTGTATTCGCGGCTGTCGCAGGCCGAGCAAGACCGGGTGTTTTCCAGCGGCGGCGCGCGGCGTGTGGTGCTGGCCACCAATGTGGCCGAAACCTCGCTGACCGTACCGGGCATCCGCTTTGTGATCGACACCGGGCTGGCGCGGGTCAAGCGCTACAGCTACCGCAACAAGGTGGAGATGCTGCAGGTCGAGCCCATCAGCCAGGCCGCGGCGCAGCAGCGTGCCGGGCGCTGCGGTCGGGTGGCCAATGGTGTGTGCATCCGGCTGTTCGATGAGGCCGACTTCAATAGCCGCCCGCGTTTCACCACGCCGGAAGTGCTGCGCTCGTCGCTGGCGGCGGTGATTCTGCGCATGAAGTCGCTGGGGCTCGATGCCATCGAGGACTTTCCCTTCATCGACGCGCCGCCGGGCAAGGCCATTGCCGACGGCTATCAGTTGCTCACCGAACTCGGTGCGGTCGATGAGCGCAACGCACTCACCCCGCTCGGGCGCGAGCTTGCCCGGCTGCCGCTCGACCCGCGCATCGGCCGCATGATTCTGGAAGCGCGCAGCCGCGAGGCGCTCACCGAGGTGCTGATCATCGCCGCCGCGCTGTCGGTGCAAGACCCGCGCGAACGCCCTGCCGACGCGCAGCAGGCCGCGGACGAGGCGCATCGCCAGTTTGCCGACGAACGCTCGGAGTTCCTCGGCTGGCTCAAGCTCTGGGCGCATTACGGCGCGGCGGTCGAGCACAAAAAATCGCAGCGCAAGCTGTGGAGCGAACTGCGGGGCCAATTCCTTTCGCCGCTGCGTCTGCGCGAGTGGCACGACGTGCACAGCCAGCTCCACACCCTGGTGGCCGAACACGGTTGGCGGCTCAACACCGCGCCGGCCACCTTTGAGCAGCTTCACTGTGCCCTGCTCAGCGGCTTGCTGGGCAACGTGGGCTACAAGGGGGATGATGATGCCCAGTACCTCGGTGCGCGCGGCATTCGCTTTGCCATCCATCCGTCGTCGCCTCTGGGCCGCAAGGCCGGGCGCTGGATCATGGCCGCCGAGCTGGTGGAAACCACCCGGCTCTACGCCCGCAGCGTGGCGCGCATCGAGCCGCAATGGCTGGAAAAAGTGGGCGCGCATCTGCTCAAGACCAGCCTGCTCGATCCGCATTGGGAAAAGCGCCCGGCGCAGGTGACTGCGTTCGAGCGCGCCACCCTGTATGGGCTTGTCGTCTACAACCAGCGGCGGGTGGACTTCGGCCGCTTCGACCCGGCGCAGGCGCGCGAGATTTTCATCCGCCAGGCGCTGGTGGAGGGCGAGTGGGATTGCCGCTGGCCCTTTTTCAGTCACAACCGCGCGCTGATTGCGGACATCGAACATCTGGAGCACAAGGCCCGGCGTCTGGACGTGCTGGTCGATGATGAACTGATCTACGCCTTTTACGACCGGCACATTCCCGCCGACGTGCACAGCGGTGCCGGCTTCGACCGCTGGTACCGCGACGCCGTGCGCGCCGCGCCCAGGCTGCTGTTTTTGCAGCGCGATGAGCTGATGCGCCACGAGGCGGCCGGCATCACCACCGAGGCCTTTCCCAACCGCCTGCGGCTTGGCGCGCTGGAACTGCAGCTCGAGTACACCTTCGACCCCGGCGGCGCGCGCGATGGCGTCACCGTGCTGGCGCCGCTGGCCGCGCTCAACCAGATTCCGGCGCAGCGCCTGCAATGGCTGGTGCCCGGCCTGCTGAAGGAAAAGACCCTGGCGCTGCTCAAGAGCCTGCCGCAGCGTCCGCGCGCGCGGCTGGTGCCCCTGCCGCAAACCGCCGAGCAGTTCGCGCAGCAGCTCACCGCTGCCGAGCGTTTCGGCCAGGGCGACCTGCTCGACGCCCTGCGCGATCTGGTGCGTGAGCACACCGGCCTGGCGCTGCAGCGCACCGACTTCAAGATCGAAACCCTAGGGCCGCATCTGTTCTTCCATGTGCAGGTCATCGATGCGCACGGGCGCCGCATCGACGCCGGCCGTGACATCGACAAGCTGCGCGCCGATCACGGCCAGGCCTCGCGCAGCGCGTTCGCCGAACTCGCGAAGCTGCGCACCCAACTGCCGCAGCGCGATGCGCAGCCATCGGCAAGCGTGCCGAAAGCCGCAGCCACACCCAACGCGAACGTGCCGGACAACACGTCGGCAGACGCTCTCCAGGGCCTGACCGACTGGAGCTTCGACGCCCTGCCCGAATTGCTCGAACTGCGCCGCGGCGCGCACACCCTGATCGGGTTTCCCGCGCTGGTGGATAAGGGCGGCGGCGTGGATGTCGAGGTGTTCGACACTGCCGAGGAAGCCGCGCGCCTGCATCGCAGCGGCCTGCGGCGGCTGTTCGCGCTGCAGTTGCGCGAGCAGATCAAGCACGCGGAAAAGAGCCTGCCCGGATTTCAACAGACTGCCATGCTGTTCATGGCGCTGGGTTCGGCCGATGTGCTGCGCACGCAGATTGTCGAAGCCGCGCTGGAGCGCGCCTTCCTGGCCGAACCGCTGCCCGCCGACAAGGCGGCTTTCACCCAGCGTCTGGCCGAAGGCAAACCGCGGTTTCAGCTCCTCGCAGCCGAGGTGGCGCGGCTTGCTGGGCAGATTCTGGACGTGCACGCGCAGGTGCAGAAAAAGCTCGCCGGGCTCAAGAACCAGCCCGAGCTGCTTGCGGACGTGCGCGCCCAACTGCAGGCCTTGTTACCCGCGCAATTCATCGCGCAAACACCGGCGGCGCAGATCGGCCACTTGCCGCGCTATCTGCAGGCCATCGCGCGGCGGCTGGACAAGTTCCGCACCGATCCTGCGCGCGATGCCCAGCTCAGCGCCCAGCTCGCCCCCTGGCTGACACGCTGGCAGCGCGAGGCGGCGCAGTATCGCGGCGCCTTGCCACAGCGGCTGCAAGATCTGCGCTGGTTGCTCGAAGAATTGCGCGTGTCGCTGTTCGCGCAGGAGTTGCGCACGCCGATGCCGGTATCGTTCAAGCGCCTGGAAAAGGTCTGGGCGCAATGGGAGGGTTGAACCCAGATTGTCCAATAGGCGGCGCTGCGCGCCTGCGCGGGCCCTGGCGGGGGTTTCGGGGCGTCTTTGCCCCGCGCCAGCACCCCGCGCCAGCACCCCGCGCCCGATTGAACAATCTGGGTTGATTCGGGAATACCCGCGACGATAGATAGAAACTTCTTGATACATCTCAAGGCGGCGCCGCACTCGCGTTTCTACGATGTCAGCATGTCGAGTTCCAGCCTTCCCTTGCCCGGCGCGCCTGTGCCGGAGCGAGCGCATCCCCCGCCTTCCGCAGAGACCGGCTGCTACCACTGCAGCCTGCCGCTGGGCGACGCGCCGGTGCGTATGGAACTCGACGGCCAGTGGCGCAGCTTCTGCTGTCAGGGCTGCGCCGCGGCGGCCGAGATCATCGTGCGGGGCGGGCTGTGCGCCTATTACGACCGCCGCACTGCGGGCGAGGGGGCGATTGCCGCGCTGCCGCCGCAAGAAATCGACCGGCTGCACCAACAATGGATGGCGCTGGCCGATCCCGCGTTCCTCACCGCGTATGCCACATCGCTGGGCGACGACAAATGGAGCACGCAGATTGCGGTGGATGGCATTCACTGTGGCGCCTGCGTCTGGCTCATCGAGCAGCGATTGCGCGGCATTCCGGGTGTGCTCGCTGCCACCGTCAATTACTCCACGCGCCGCGTGGCGCTGCAGTGGGATGCGCGCACGGTGCAATTGCCGCAAGTGTTCCAGGCGCTGGCCGAGGTGGGCTACCGGCCGCTGCCCAACGCGCGGCATCAAAGCGAACTCAACCATCGTCGCGCGCGACGCCTGGCCATTTTGCGCACTCTGGTGGCCTGGCTGGCCATGATGCAGGTGATGATGTTCGCCTGGCCCGGCTATATCGACCCCGAGGGCTTGAACACGGCCGAGCAGGGTATTTTTCAATGGGGCAGTCTGGCGCTCACCCTGCCAGCGCTGCTGTTCTCCGGCTGGCCCTTCCTCATGGGTGCGCTGCGCGATGTGCGCAATCGCCGTCTGGGCATGGATGTGCCGGTCACACTCGGTTTATGGAGCGCGTTTGCCGCCAGCGTGTGGAGTGTTGCGCACGGCCAAAGCCATGTCTACTTCGATTCGGTCGTGATGTTTCTCGCGCTGCTGCTCACCGCGCGGCTGATCGAGGACGGGCTGCGCCAGCGCAGCCTGAACGCAGCGGAAGAACTGATGGAGCAGTTGCCCGCTGCCGTGCGCGTGCGCCACAACGCGCAGGACGACTGGCGCAGCGTGGCCATCACCCAGGTCCGCGTGGGCGACGAGGTCGAACTGCCCAGCGGCAGCGCCGCGGCGGTGGATGGCGTGGTGATCGCGGGCAGCTCGCAGGTGGACGAAGCCTTGCTCACCGGCGAGAGCCGTGCGGTACACAAACAGGTGGGCGACGCCGTACTGGCGGGCAGCATGAACCGGCAATCTCCGCTGGTGCTGCGCGCGACGCAGACGGGCGCTGGAACCCGCATCGCGCAGATGGTCGAGCTGATGCAGCATGCACTGGCGAGCAAGCCGCGCTCGGCGCAGCTGGCCGACGTCGCCGCGCAGTGGTTCACGCTGGGCCTGCTGGTGGTGGCGGCGCTGACCGTGCTGCTGTGGTGGTGGCTGGACCCTGCGCGCATCGTTCCCACTCTGGTGGCGGTGCTGGTGGTGAGCTGTCCCTGCGCGCTGTCGCTGGCCGTGCCCGCGGCCCTGGCTGCCTCCACCGCCCAACTCTCGCGCCACGGCGTGCTGCTGGCGCGCGGCCATGCGCTCGATCGTGCCCCCAAGGTCGACCTCTGGCTGTTCGACAAGACCGGCACGCTGACCACGGCGGAGCCCGTGGTGGCGCAGGTGCGCGTGCTCGATCCGGCGTTCAGCCGGGCGCAGGTGTTGGCGCTGGCGCGGGCGTTGGAACAGGGTGTGGAGCATCCGCTGGCGCGTGCCTTCCTGGCTGAAGAGCAGGCAGACGCGCGTATTGAACCCCTGCATGACCTGCACGCCGTGGCGCATGGTGGCATGCAGGCGCAGTGGCAGGGTCAGACACTGCGACTGGGTCATGCGGATTTCGCTGGCGTGGCCGAGGCCGCCGCACCGCCCGACACCGCCATTCCCCTGACCCGTCTCGGCCTGAGTCTGGGCGGACGCGCGCTGGCGGTTTTCGATATTGCCGAGACGCTGCGGCCGGGAGCGCGTGAGGCGCTGCAGGCGCTGCGGCAGGGCGGGGCCGAGGTGGCCGTGCTGTCGGGCGACGCGCCCCGCACCGTGGCCGCCTGGGCCGCGCAGCTTGGTCTGGAACATGCCGAAGGCGGACTCAGCCCGGAAGACAAGCTCGCGCGTGTGCGCCGGTGGCGTGCTCAGGGACGTGTGGTGGCAATGGTGGGTGATGGGGTCAACGATGCGCCGGTGCTGGCTGCTGCCGATCTGTCGGTGAGCTTTGCCGGAGCCGCGCCCATCGCCCGCGCGGGCGCCGACGTCATCCTGCACCACCCCGACATGCGCGCGCTGCCGCGGCTGGTGGCCACCGGTCGCCGCACCGTGGGCGTGATGCGGCAAAACCTGATCTGGGCCGTGGTCTACAACCTGATCGCCATTCCGCTGGCTGTGGCCGGGTTCATCACCCCGGTGTGGGCGGCAGTGGGCATGAGTTCGTCCTCGCTGCTGGTGGTGCTCAACGCCGCGCGGCTGGCGCGGCGCGAGCGGCCGGTGAAAACGACCTGAAAGCGCGACATGGAAGGCTCCCTGCTCATCCTCATTCCCATCAGCGTGGTGCTGGTGCTGCTCATCGTCGGGGTGTTGTGGTGGGCGGCGCGCAGCGGTCAGTTCGACGATCTGGAAGGCCCGGCGCACGCCATTCTGATGGACGATGACAACCCCAGGCAGGAGGCGAAACCGGGCGAAGCCGATGCCGGACACACCCCGCCTGCGACACGCGAATGATGCTCTGCAAATGCGGCAGGGTGTCGCATTGACACACACCGTTTCCTAGTGCTTTCCCTAACTCTTTGCAATGTGTTGATACATGTCAACTTCATGTGTCCATAAGTAAATGACGATGCTCTACATTACGTTTCGTTTCTTTTCATCAACAGGTGGAGCAGATGAGCGATCTGACGCTTAAGCAGACATACAACTACGCGCTGGTGCGCAAATTCACGGTGATGACCCTGGTCTGGGCCGTGGTGGGCATGCTGGTCGGCGTGTTCATCGCGGTGCAACTGGTCTTGCCCGACTTGACCTATGGCATGGAGTGGCTGAGCTGGGGCCGATTGCGCCCGCTGCACACCAATGCGGTGATCTTCGGCTTCGGCGGCACCGCGCTGTTCGCAACCTCTTACTACATCGTGCAGCGCACCTGCCAGGTGCCGCTGTTCGCGCCCAAACTGGCGGAGTTCACCTTCTGGGGCTGGACTGCGGTGATCGTGCTGTGCGCCATCACCTATCCGCTGGGCATCACCAGCGCGAAGGAATACGCCGAACAGGAATGGCCGATCAGCCTGCTGATCGTCGTGACTTGGGTGGCCTATGCCGTGGTGTTCTTCGGCACCATCATGAAGCGCAAGACACCGCACATCTATGTGGCCAACTGGTTCTTCGGCGCCTACATCATCACCATTGCCCTGCTGTATGTGGTCAACAACATCAAGCTGCCGATCAGCCTGCTGTCGTGGAAGAGTTACTCGGTCTATGGCGGTGCGCAGGACGCCATGATTCAGTGGTGGTACGGCCACAACGCCGTAGGCTTTTTCCTCACCACCTCCTTCCTGGGCATGATGTATTACTTCATCCCTAAGCAGGCCGAGCGCCCGGTGTATTCGTACCGTCTGTCGATCGTGCACTTCTGGGCTCTGATCTTCACCTATATGTGGGCGGGCCCGCACCATCTGCTCTACACCGCGCTGCCAGACTGGACCCAATCGCTGGGCATGGTGTTCTCGCTCATCCTGCTGGCGCCGAGCTGGGGCGGCATGATCAACGGCATGATGACCCTGTCGGGTGCCTGGTACAAGCTGCGTGAAGATCCCATCCTCAAGTTCCTGGTCACCGCGCTGTCGTTCTACGGCATGTCCACCTTCGAAGGGCCGATGCTGTCGGTCAAGACGGTGAGCGCGCTGGGTCACTACACCGACTGGATCATCGGTCATGTGCACTCGGGTGCCATGGGCTGGGTCGGCATGATCACCATGGGCAGTCTGTACTACCTCATCCCGCGGCTGTGGGGCCAGACCCAGATGTGGAGCAAGAAGCTCATCGAAGTCCACTTCTGGACTGCCACGATCGGCGTGGTGCTCTACATCGCGGCGCTGTGGGTCGCTGGCGTGACCGAAGGCTTGATGTGGCGCGCCATGCAGGCCGACGGCTCGCTGACCTACAGCTTCATCGAAAGCGTCAAGGCGGTCATTCCCCTGTACGTCATTCGCGCCATCGGCGGCTCGATCTACCTCTTCGGCATGTGCCTGATGGTCTACAACGCCTGGAGGACCATCCGCCAGGGCAAGCCCGTCGATGCGCCGGTTCCCGCACTGAGCGCGGCGCACGCCTGATCACTATTCGGAGACATTCATGGCTTCTTTCAGTCACGAGACCATCGAGAAGAACGTTGGTCTGATGATCGTGCTGGTGGCAATCGTCGTCAGCATCGCCGGCCTGGTTCAGCTTGTGCCCCTGTTTTTCGACAAGAGCACCACCCAGCCCATTCCGGGCGTCAAGCCCTACACCGCGCTGCAGCTCGAAGGACGCGACGTGTATCTCGCCGAGGGCTGCTATCTCTGCCATTCGCAGATGATCCGTCCCCTGCGCGCCGAGGTCGAGCGCTATGGCCACTATTCGGTGGCGGGGGAGTCGGTCTATGACCATCCCTTCCAGTGGGGCAGCAAGCGCACCGGGCCCGATCTGGCCCGCGTCGGCGGCAAATACTCGGACGAGTGGCAGCGTCTGCACCTGCGCCAGCCGCGCGATCTGGTGCCTGAAAGCATCATGCCGGCCTACACCTGGCTGCAGCACCAGCCTGCTGAAGCCGGACAGATCCAGGCCAAGATGCGCGCCATGCGCACCCTGGGCGTGCCGTATACCGATGCCGAGATTGCTGCGGCTCCGCAGGAGCTTGAGGGCAAGACCAAGGAAGACGCGCTGATCGCCTATCTGCAAGGCTTGGGCACTGCGCTGAGCAACTACAAGTCCAAGGCCAGTTATATCAACTACTGAGGCCAGCCATGTCCTTTGGTTCGATCGTTCTCGTTCTCTCCATGGTGGCCTTCTTTGGCATCGTGTGGTGGGCGTACTCCCCGCGCTTCAAGAAAAAGCATGAGAAGGACGGGATGATCCCCTTCCTTGACTCCAAGAATCATCCGCCCGAGTCCTTCGACAAGGGCGGCGACTCCAAGACATCCGACAAGTCCAAATCATGAACCAGTTCTATTCCCCCGGGTGGGCCTTCTGGATCGGCGGCGTCACCATCGTTTCCATCGTTGCCCTGTTTCTCTTTTTGCGCGGCACGGCCAGACAAACCGTGTTTCGCGACAAAGCGGGCAATCCCATTGCCACGACCGGCCACGTCTGGGATGGCGATCTGCAGGAGTTCAACAATCCCCTGCCGCGCTGGTGGATGGGGCTGTTCATCTTCACGCTGGTTTTCGGCGTGATCTACCTCTCGCTCTACGGTGGCCTGGCCTTCTACAAGGGTTACCTTGGCTTTTCCAGCGACAAGATGTACCAGCAGGAATCCGCCGCATTCGATGCGCGCATTGAACCCCTGTACGCCGCGTACATGAAAACGCCGATTCCCGAACTGGCGGCCAACCCCACGGCCATGGCCACGGGTCAGCGCATGTTCCTGACCTACTGCTCGCAATGCCACGGTTCTGACGCCGGCGGCACCAAGGGTTTTCCCAACCTCACCATCCACAACGCCAATGCCTGGCTGTACGGCAACAGCCCCGACG
The DNA here is from genome assembly GCA_021783695.1 of Pseudomonadota bacterium. Taxonomy (GTDB): domain Bacteria; phylum Pseudomonadota; class Gammaproteobacteria; order Burkholderiales; family Burkholderiaceae_C; genus Thiomonas. The sequence goes on from JAJXTO010000030.1 coordinate 26,318, forward strand.
TGCTGGTGGAAACCCTCACCAATGGCCGTCTGGGCATGATGCCGCCGATGGAAGCAGCGGTCGGCGGCAAGCCGGGCGTACTGGCGGTGGCCAACTATGTGCGCAGTCTGAGTGGCATGAACCACGATGCCAAGCTGGCGGCTCAGGGCAAGCCCTTGTTTGCCACCGCCTGCGCGGCCTGCCATGGAGCGGACGGTACCGGGAACAAGGCACTGGGTGCGCCGGACCTGGCCGACCCGAAACGCCAGTGGCTGTTCGGCTCCAGCATCGAGACGATTTCGCACACCATCGAAAAGGGTCGGGCCGGTCAGATGCCCGCGCAGAAGGATTTCCTCTCCCCAGAAAAGATCCATCTGCTGGCAGCGTATGTTTACAGCATCAGTCACGGCCCTGCCGCGGCCAAGTGATGGGCGGCTGAGCCGCAACTGATCGAGAGTTTCGCTGACGGGGCGCAAACGACTTGCGCCCCGTCAGCGTTTGAATGTCCCCAACAGCCTCAATCCACATTGCCCCATGAACGCCAAGGCGCCTGAACCCAGCGATGACGAGATCTCTGCCTCCGAAGAGTGGCTATACGAGGTCCGCAAAAAAATCTATTCCCGCTCGGTCACTGGCTGGTTCAACAACTGGCGGGTGTTCATGGTGGTGTTCACCCAGGCGCTGTTCTACGGACTGCCTTGGCTGCAGTGGGATGGCAGGCAGGCAGTGCTGCTCGACCTGTCCACCCGCAAGTTCTATTTCTTCGGCATGATTCTGTGGCCTCAGGACGTGATTTTTCTCGCCCTGCTGCTGATCATTTCCGCCTACGGACTGTTTCTGTTCACGGCAATTGCCGGGCGCCTGTTCTGCGGATACGCCTGCCCGCAAACGGTGTACACCGAAATTTTCATGTGGATCGAGCGCAAGGTCGAAGGCGACCGTCTGGCACGCATCCGTCTGGATGGCGCGGACTGGAATGCAAAAAAAATCAGCAAAAAAACCCTCAAGCATGGCCTGTGGATTGCCGTGGCTTTGTGGACAGGGTTCACCTTCGTGGGCTACTTCACCCCCATCCTGTCTCTTGCAGGGCAGGTGATGAGCCTGAGCCTGAGTCCATGGCAGACCTTCTGGGTGCTGTTCTACGGCTTCGCCACCTACGGCAATGCTGGGTTCATGCGCGAGCAGGTGTGCAAATACATGTGCCCGTATGCGCGCTTCCAGTCGGTGATGATCGACAAGGACACCTTGATCGTCACCTACGACACCGAACGCGGAGAGCCGCGGGGTAAGCGTGGCAAGAGCGTCGATCACAAGGCCGAGGGTAAGGGCGATTGCGTGGACTGCAGCATCTGCGTGCAGGTCTGCCCGACCGGGATCGACATCCGTGACGGCCTGCAATACATGTGCATTGGCTGCGGCGCCTGCGTGGATGCGTGCGATCAGGTCATGGACAAGGTGGGCTATCCGCGCGGTCTGATTCGCTACTCCAGCGAAAACGCGCTGAAGAACAAATGGACCAAGCGTCAGCAATGGGCGCATCTGTTCAGGCCGCGTATCCTCATTTACACCGCGCTGCTGCTGGTCATGGTGGGGTTGTTCATCGGCGGCCTGGCGACGCGCGATCCACTGAAAATGAACGTCATGCGTGATCGCGGCGTGCTCTCGCGCGAGATTCCTGGCGGATTGGTGGAAAACATTTATCAGATCCAGTTGATGAACACCACGGAAACGGCGCGAAAGATTCGTATCGAGGTCAAGGGAATCGACGGCGTCGCCGTGCATGACCGCAATGTCTACGAGTTGCCAGCTTCGACCAATATTCTCGAACCGCTGGAAGTCACCATTCCTGTCGACAATGCGAAAAAGGGCATTTACAAAATCGACATCACCGCATTGTCCGAGGATGCAAAGCCGATTTCCGCATCCAGTAAAACCACATTCATCGTGCCTTGAACGCACGCACCACAGGAGTAGCCATGCACGCCGCCGCCCCCCGTCCCTGGTACCGCGAACCCTGGCCCTGGTTTCTCATTGCGCTGCCCATGATCGCCGTGATGGCCAGTTTTTACACAATCTATCTGGCAACCCGCGCCCCGGACAGCCTGGTGACCGACCACTATTACAAAAAAGGACTCGCTGTTGGCGGCGATATTCAGCGCGAGCGGCATGCGCAGGCCTTGCACCTGACAGGCGTGATGTCGGTCTCGGCCGGGCGCATCGACCTGAAATTGAACCAGTCCATTGCGCAGGACACACTGCACCTGATGCTGCGCCATCCGTTGTCGAACCAGAAAGACGTGCAGATCGATCTGCATCGCAGCGCGTCGGGACTCTTTAGCGCGTTTTCTCCGCCACTGGAGGCCGTGCGCTACCGCGTCCATGTCGAAACCGCCGACTGGCGTTTGGCGGGGGTGTGGGTTCCCGGTGCGATGCTGACGCTTGAGCCGGGCGTGTAATGAAAAGGGCTCCAATTGGAGCCCTTTTGCGGCGAAGCGGACGGGAGAATGCTGGTCTCAACCCGGCGGCATGAGAAGTTCGCCCAGCGTCTTGCGATCGGTAATGCGGATCTGGCGTTGCGCCACATGAATCAGCCCGGCAGCATGGAACTTCGACATCAGACGGCTGACCGTCTCCAGCTTCAGTCCGAGATAGCTGCCGATTTCTTCCCGGCTCATGCGCAGGACGAATTCGTCCGGAGACAGACCGCGCGCCTTGAAGCGTTCGGACAAATCGAGCAGAAAACGGGCGAGACGCTCATCAGCGTGCATGCTGCCCAGAGAAAACTGGTCCTGCTGGGCGCGAATGAGTTTGTTGCCGACGATGCAATGCAATTGGTGCTGCAGCGAGGGCAGGTCGCGGGTGGTGGTTTCCAGGGCGCGCAGATCGATTTCGCAGGCTTCGCTGTCTTCCAGCGCCACGGTGTCGGTGAAGTAGGTATGCTGCCCCAGACCTTCCAGACCCATCAGTTCGCCGGGAATGTGGAATCCGACAATCTGCTCACGGCCATCGGGGCTGGTGACATACGATTTGAACGAACCGGCGTGCACCGAATACACCTTGGTCATCGATTGGCCGGCACTGAACAGCACCTCACCCTTCTGCACCCGGACAGTGGCCTGGATCACGTCGCGAATTCGTCCCATTTCCGAGGGTTGCAACGCGATCGGCAGGCAGAATTTGCTTTGAAAGCAGACATCGCAGGGATGGGGTTTCTCCATCTGCGTGGCGGTTGGCGTCGGGGTCGATTTCATAAATTGCGATGTAGCGATATTTGCTTCAATTGATGTTTGCAGAATACAGCAGAATGCGATGAATACAACCATTCCACTCACCCTTTTGTTGATGGGGCTCACAGGCGGGCTGCACTGCGCGGCCATGTGCGGCGGACTGGTCGTGGCGTCCGAGCGGGCGTCTGCCGAGCAGGTGCTGTTGCCGGCGCGGCGGCTTTTTTTCAATCAGGTGCAGTTGCAGAGCGCACGGGTGGTGTCTTACACCATTCTGGGAGGAATCGCCGGGCTGATTGGCGCCGGGGTGTGGGCGACCAGCGCCCGGCCGGTGCAACTGGCCCTGTTCACCCTGGGTAATCTGGTTCTGGTCGCTGTGGGGTTGTGGATGGTGTTGCAGCAGGTGGCTTCGCCGCGCTGGCTGGCTTGGCAGCAGAAGTGGATCGGCGGTGGCTGGCTGGGGCGTGGCCTCACCAGGCTGACGCAGCCGCTGTTGTCGCGGCTGCTGCCGTTCAATACCTTCCCTAAGCGCCTGGGCGCCGGTTTGCTCTGGGGCCTGCTGCCTTGCGGTCTGGTGTATTCGGCGTTGTCTCTTGCTTTCCTCAGCGCCACGGCCTGGGAAGGCGCTCTGGCCATGCTGGCCTTCGGTCTGGGAACATTGCCGCACATGCTGTTCGCAGGCCACACGCTGCGCTGGGTGAGCCAGCGCACCAACCAACGCTGGTTTCACCTCGCCGCCGGTGGGGTGCTGCTGCTGTTTGCCGCCTACGGATTCTGGAAGCTGTTCAACGCCGGCGCCGAGTTGCCGATGGGCGGCTGCGCGTGAAGCCCGGGCGTTTCAGGTGATGTCGAAAGTGTGAATCTGGAATCGCCCGGCGCGCTGGTCGGCGAAGTAGCGCTCGAGGGTTTGCGCCACGCTGCGAAACGCGATCTGTTCCCAGGGAATGTCAGCCTCCTGGAATAGCCGCACTTCCAGGCTTTCCTCCCCGGCCTGCCATCGGGGTTGGTCGAGCTGGCCCCGATAGAAAAAATAGACCTGATTGGCAGGCAGCACATTGATGACTGCGTACAGGCCATCCAGAGCGACTTCCGCGCCGGCTTCCTCGCGGGTTTCGCGCAGCGCTCCGCCTTCGGTGCTTTCGCCGATTTCCATGAAGCCGGCGGGCAGCGTCCACAAGCCATAACGTGGCTCGATTGCCCGCCTGCAAAGCAGGACCTGTTGTTGCCAGGCGGGGATGGTGCCGACGATGTTGCGCGGGTTTTCGTACTGGATGTGACCGCAGGCGGGACAGATGGCGCGGGGGCGGGAATCGCCCTCCGGCACGCGGTAGAGGACTGGCGCGCCGCAGGCGGTGCAATGGCGGATGGGCGGGTTTTGCATGAGTTTGGCAAGGTTGTGCACCGCCAGCTTATTGTGAAACGCTGCGCCATGGAACCACCACGGGATGTCAGACCGAGACGCCGGTGAAGGGTTTGACTTCGGCAAGCACAAAGCTGGATTTCACGTCATCGGCATTTTCATGTTTAAGCAGCCCTGTGCATGAGCCTGTCAGGAATTTTGTGTGCGAGGTATAGCATGACTATCAGGAGCATGTATGCCAAGCAAGACGAAGTTGAAGAACGCGGCCATTGCGGCCAGGTCGGCGGCATTGCCGTCTATTCCCAAGGAACTGCTTGATCAGTTTGTGAGCGGCCCGATGACCGGCGCGGAGGTCAACGCCGCGTCGATGGCGTTCAAGAAGGCGCTGATCGAGCGAGCGCTGGGGGCGGAACTGGGCCACCATTTGGGCTACCCGATTGGCGAGACCAAGCCTGAGGCGACGAGCAATCAGCGCAATGGCACGAGCGGCAAGACGGTCATGACCGAGGACGGGCCATTGCGTATCGATGTGCCGCGCGACCGTGACGGCAGTTTCGAGCCGCTGCTCATTGGCAAGCACGAGCGTCGTTTCACCGGGTTCGACGACAAGATCATCGCCATGTATGCGCGCGGGATG
>JAJXTO010000007.1:0-11529 GCA_021783695.1 Pseudomonadota bacterium
GCACGCTCGCGCATTTCCGCAGCGGCCTTGTTGGTGAAGGTGATCGCCGCGATCTGATCGGGCTCAAGACCCGCACGCAGCAGCCGTCCGATCTTGTGCGTGATCACCCGCGTCTTGCCGCTGCCCGCCCCGGCGATGACCAGGCAAGGCCCGGACAGATGGGCGACGGCACGTTCCTGGGCGGCGTTGAGCATGGGGCGGTTGATGGCGCAAAGCGGTGCAGTCTAGCCGCTCATCGTGCCGCGTCCCAAGCCGCGGCACGATGTTCAGCCGACCTGGTCGGGCTTGCTGCGGTAGGGTTCATCCGCAGCCAGAAAAACATGCTCTGCGCGCGCCTGCTCGGTCCACTTGGCTACCGCCGGGTGGGCCGCGACCGCCTGCACATAGCGCCAGGCCCAGTCCGGCAGCGTGGGGCGATAGGTGAGAAACCGCATGCACACCGGGGCGTAGAACGCATCGACCAGGCCGAACGCGCCGAACAGGAAGGGGCCGCCGCTGCTCTGCAATGCGCCTTGCCACATGTGCAGGATCTGGTCGATATCGCGCTGCACCGCGGGATTCCAGCCACGGCCCGGCAGATCGGCCTCGATATTCATCACCATGTGCTCGCGCAGAGCGCCGAAACCGCTGTGCATGCTGGCGCACAGACAGCGCGCCTGTGCGCGCATGGCGGCGTCGCGCGGCCACAGCGCATGCTGCGGGAATTGCTCGGCCAGGTATTCGGCAATGGCCAGGGAATCCCAGACGCGCAGCGCGCCGTGCTCCAGAACGGGCACCCGCGCCACTGGAGAGAGCCGCGCCAGCTGCTGGGCGAACTCGGGGGTACCGAGCCCGTGCTGATGCTCCTCGAAAGGGAGACCGAACGCGGTCATCGCCACCCAGGGGCGCATGGACCAGGAGGAATAATTTTTGTTGCCGATATGCAGGACGTACATGGGCGGGTTCCAAAAAAAAGAGGCAGGGCCATTGTCCTGCCCTGCCGCGTGGCTGCCTATCGGATTTTGAGCATGGCCACCATGCCAGCGGCGCATGCTGGCATGCCGCTTCAGCGCCCGGCAGTTGCCCGCATGCCGCCGTATTCCGATTCCTGGAATTTCGGGTCGAGATAGGTCGGCGCCATCGCTTCCAGCGACTCGGGGTGCGGCACGCCCAGTGCGGGAACGAAACCGGGAAGCGCGCCGCTGCAGACGCTGTCGACCTGCATCGAGTCGAGGTTGTCGCGGCTCATCACCGGAGTCCCCGGAGCCAGTTCCATCAGCCGCGCCTGCAGGCGCCCCAGGGCATCGGGCAGCGCAAGAATGGCGCGACCGCAGCCGCCGCCCACCCGCGCCCATTGACCGGACAGGCGCACCAGTTCGGCCAGGGTGTAGGTGCCAGGGCCGCACAGTTCGTAGGTCTGGCCGATGGTGTCACGCGCCTGCGGCCCGACCAGGCTGTTGAAGAAGGCCGTGACCACATCGCCCACATACACCGGCGCGAAGCGGGTTTTCGCCCCGGCCAGCGGCACGACCGGAAACACCCGTTGCAGACGGGCGAAGGTGTTGAGGAAATTGTCTTCCGGGCCGAACACCACCGAGGGGCGAAACACGGTGAGGTCGATACCGTCCTGCGCGCGCAGCGCCGCTTCGCCCGCACCTTTGGAGCGCAGATACATCGACGGCCCGTTGACATCCGCTCCCAGCGCACTCATGTGCACCACGCGCCGAACGCCGTGCTGCGCGCAGGCGGCAGCGATGCGGCGGGGCAATTCCACATGCGCGCGGGCGAAGTCCGGGCCATACGGCTGGCCGCGCCGGCCTTGCAGGATGCCCACGAGATTGACCACCGCATCGTGCCCGGCCACAAGCCGGGCGAGTTTGGCGTCGTCATGGATGTCGGTCTCGACCACATCGACCAGCGGCAGTTGCACCAGATGGCGCGCGCGCTGGCGACGGCGGGTGGGCACGGTGACAAAGTGGTTGCCCAGGGACAGGGCATTGACCAGGCGGCTGCCGATGAAACCGCTGCCGCCGATGACGAGGATGTTCTGTTGCATGAGGGTTTCCGTAAAAAATTCCGGGGTTGCGCGCTACTTGCTCGCCAGCATCGCGTCGGGCGAGCCCACATCGCCCAGCCGGGCCTTGAGCGACTGCGGCTTGCCGCTGAGGATGGCGGCGTACACCGTGGCATTGGCCAGCACGCGCTTGACGTAATCGCGGGTTTCGGGAATGGGGATGTTCTCGGCGAAGATGGCACCGGGCAGCAGCGGCTGGTCTGGCAGGCCCATATTGCGCCAGCGCAGCGGCCGCCCCGGCCCGGCGTTGTAGCCGGCCGCGGCCAGCGCCTCCGAGCCGCTGAACTGTTGCAGCAGGCCGCCGAGATAGGCGCTGCCGAGTTGCACATTCACCCCCACGTCGGCGATCTGGTCGTGGCTGTAGTCGGTGAGGCCGATCTTGCGCGCCACCAGTCTGGCGGTGGCCGGCATGAGCTGCATCAGCCCGGAGGCGCCCACCCATGACTTGATGTTGGCGATGAAGCGCGATTCCTGGCGGATCAGGCCGTAGAGAAACGCCTCGTTCACGTTTTCAGCTTTGGAGGCGTTGCCGATGGCCTCGCGGTAGGGCATGGCGTAGCGCTGGGCGATGTCCACCCCGCCGGTCACGCGCTCGCTGGTGTTGATGCAGCGGTCCCAGATCTGCTGGCTGCAGGCCAGTTCGGCTGCTGCCTGCATCTGCTTGTCGTCCAGCCCGCGCAGCGAAAAATTCCACTCGCGCACCGCTTCGTTGCGCAGGTCGATGCTGAACAGCGCAAGTGAGCGCTGCAGCCCTGGACGCACGGCCTGTTGCGCCACCGCAGCCAGCGGCGCCGGGGGTAATGAGGCGGGCAGACTGATCTTCATGCCCAGCGCATCGGTGGCGAGCTGGCCGTAGAAATCCCAGGGGTTGGCCACTTCGGCCATGAGCGCGCGGCCTTCGATGGGATGGCCGAGCTTTTCCAGTGCGCGGGCGTGCCAGTAGGGCCAGGCGAGGTCTTTGTCGCCCTGGTCGATCAGAGCGCGGGTGGCGCTGCGCACCAGCGCCCAGTCCTGCGCGCGCAGTGCGGCGCGGGCCTGCCATTCGAGCACCGTGGGCGAGGGCACATAGGCCGGGTCGGCCTGTGCCATGCGGGCAAAGTCGCGGGCGGCGTCGGGCTGCAGATTGAGCGCGGCGGACAGGCCGATGCGCCCCCAGAGCTGCGCCCGGTCGCGCGCGGGCAGCGCGGAGAAGTTGTCCTGCAGCAGCCGCGCCGCCTGATCGGGGTCTTGCCGCGCCATGCTCAGCAGCGCCAGCACCAGATATTGCCGCCGGTCGGCATTGGCGATGGCCGCCTGCGGGCCGCGGCGCACCAAGTCGAGCAGATAGCGCACGGCGTCGGCATCGGTCTGCGCCAGGATGCGCCAGCTTCCCGGCGGCAGGAAGGGCGCGAGCAGATCGCGCGCCTGCTTGGCGCGACCATCTTCGTAAAACCGACGCATGCGCTGCCACAGCATGTCGCGCGGCATGGCGCCGTTTTGCAGCAGGGCGGCGGCGGCGCTGTTACAGCCGACGCCGCCGTAGCGCTGTGCCATCCAGAGTTTGAACACCTGCGCAGCCACGTCGGCATGCCCGGTGACATACTGGCTTTGCAGGTCGTAGCACTGCACCTGCGGATCGTCGCGCATGATGAAGCGCGGATAGACGCGGTTGAAGTCGTCCCAGTCCTGGCGGCTGCCGAGTTCGAGCAGCCAGTCGTTGCGCAGGCGGTCGAGCACATAGGTATGCGGGTAGGCGGCGGCGAAGGCGTCGAAGTCCTGCTGCGTGGCCTTGGTGAGCGTGGGCTTGATCGCCCAGTAGGCCACCCAGGGTTCGAGCAGCGTGCCCTTGAGCCGCGGCAGCGCATCGAGCGCGGGCTGCGGGTCGCCGCGCTGCGACGCTTTCTGCGCCGCCACGATCAGTTGCGCCTGGTCAGCGGGAACCTGCGGCAGCGGCGGCATGACCACCGGCGCCGCGCTCACACTGGCCTGCGCGGCGGGCACCGCCACACTGGCGGCGACCGGCGCGGACTGCGCCATCACCAGCGGCGCGGACAGACCCAAACCCAGAGCCAGCCCCAGCCTGCCGAAGCGGCGCAAAATAAGTGGCGACAACCCTTGCATTCTCATAGGACGCCAGCTTACCGTGAACCCGCCGCTCTACGACCCATTGTCCCCAGAACTCCCTCAGCATTTACGCGCCGATCTGCGCCGCGAACTGATCGCCAAGCGTCAGGCCCTGCCCGATCTGGCGCGGCGCCAGGCCGAGTTGGCGGTGCGGCTGCTGCAGGTGCTCGACGCGTTTGAGCCCGAGACCCTGGGCGCCTACTGCGCCATCCGCGGCGAGTTCGATCCGCTGCCTACATTGACGCAGTGGGCCGCCGATCATCCCGAATGCACCCTCGCCCTGCCCCGCGTCACCGAGGCGACGAAGCAGATGGAATTCATCGCCTGGAGACCCGGCGAGCCGCTGCGCCCCGGCCCCTACGGCATCGCCGAGCCCACCGGGCAGACCCTCCTCGATCCCACCACCCTGCTCGTGCCCTGCGTGGGCTTTGCCGATGTCGGCCTGCGGCTGGGTTACGGCGGCGGTTATTACGACCGCTATCTGGCCGGGCGCGAGGAGGTCTACACCGTGGGCCTGAGCTATGCCTGCTGCGAACTGCATCAGCTCGACATGCAGCCGCACGACCAGCTCATGGATCTGGTGCTGACCGAAGACGGACTCTACGGCCTGGATGCGATGTCGCTCACCCTGATCGATTGAAGCCGCCCGCACACAGCCCGCTGCTGACCGAAGCCGACCTCACCCTCGGCCCCGGCGGCCAGCCCGCCAGCAGGCGCTATGGCGACATCTACGCCAGCCGCGCCGGTGCCCTGGGCCAGGCGCGCGCGGTGTATCTGGGCGGCTGCGGTCTGCTCGACACTCCGGCGCGCTGGGCAGGCCGCAGGCAGTTCACCGTGCTGGAAACCGGCTTTGGCCTCGGGGTGAATTTCCTCGCCACCTGGGCCGCGTGGCGCGCCGACCCGCAGCGCTGCGACCGGCTCGATTACGTCAGCCTGGAACTGCACCCGGTGCGCGCTGCCGACCTGCTGGCGCACGCCCCGCGCGAATTGCAGGAACTCGCCGCCGCACTCGCCACGCAGTGGCCGCTTCCGGTGTGCGGCCTGCACCCGATTGCGCTCGACGCCGGAAGGGTGCATCTACTGCTGGCCTTTGGCGCGGCAGAGGACCTTGCGCCCAAACTCAAACTCGCCGCGGACGCAATCTATCTGGACGGTTTCGCCCCGGCGCGCAACCCGCAGATGTGGTCGCCGACCTTGTTCCGCGCCCTGGCCCGCCTGAGCAAACCGGGCGCCGTGGCCGCCAGCTACACCGTGGCGCACGCCGTGCAACACGGGCTGGAAGACGCCGGATTCACTGTCACCCTGCAACCCGGCTGGGGAGGCAAGCGGCAGCGGCTGCAAGCCACCTTCAACCCCATCTGGAAACGCACCCGCCACACCCTGCCTGCCGCCTGGCCCGAGGCGCAGCCGCGCCATGCCGTGGTCATTGGCGCGGGGCTCACCGGCGCGGCCTGCGCCCACGCGCTGGCGCAGCGCGGCTGGACGGTGGACGTGCTCGAAGCCGACACGCGCCCCGCGAGCGGCGGCTCGGCCATGCCAGCGGGGCTGGCGCACCTGCAGCCCTCGGCGGACGACAACCTGCTGTCCCGTCTGACCCGCGCCGGCATGGCCGCGCTGCGCCGCGCCCTGCCGCCGCAAGCCCAAGACCTCGCGCGGTTCTCCCCCGCCCTGCTCACCCCGGCCGACGCGGCCGAGGCGCAGCGCATGCGCGACTGGCAACGCAGCGTGCGCCTGCCGCCGCAGATGGCGCAATGGACCGAGGCCGGATGGCTGGTGGACAGCGCCGTGCTCGCCAACCAGGCGCTGTGCGCCGCCTGGCTCGAATCCCCGCACATCACCCTGCGCTGCAACACGCAGGCTGCCGCGCTGCAGCACGACGGCAGTCTGTGGACCGTACTCGATCCCGCAGGGCGCTGCCTTGCCCGCGCTCCGCAGCTCGTGCTCGCCAGCGCCCTGCAAACCCCTCAACTGCTCGCCGCCAGCGGCCTGATTCCCGCTGCGGACTGGCTGCCGCTGCACGCCCTGCGCGGCCAGGCCCAGGCGCTGCCCGCGCGGCTGTGGCCCGCGTTGCATGAGCTTGAACAGCCGTGGATGGGCAGCGGCTATGTGCTGCGCCTGCCCCCGGCCGCAGTCCGCCTGCTGCAGCCCGCGGCCGATCCACAGAACACCGACTGGCTGCTGATCGGCGCCACGTTCGAATCCGACGGCAGCGCGCTCACGCCCGAACAGGCCTGGGCGCACAACCGCGCCAGTCTGGCCGCGCTCACCCCGCAGCCGCCGCTGCCACAGCACCCCGCGGCGCTGCGCCACTTCATCGGCACCCGCGCCGCCAGCGCAGACCGCCTGCCCTACTGCGGCTCCCTCGCCCACCTCGCCCCGCTGCTGGCCGACCCGCAGCGCGCGGCCGGCAAGCAGCTGCACGAACTGCCCCGCCTGCCCGGACTGGCGGTGTGCGCCGGTATGGGATCGCGCGGCCTCACCCTGGCCGCGCTGCTGGCCGAGACGCTCGCCGCCCGCATCGAAGGCACGCCACTGCCGATCGAAACCGATCTGGCCGACGCCCTCGACCCCGCCCGCGTGGCGCTGCGGCGGCTGCGGCAGGGTCAGGCGGGCGCCGGGACAGACCGTATGGGCAGCGCGCCGGTCGATTCGTAAAGTTCGCCACGCAACAAACGCACTCCCCGGGAGGTCGCCATGCTCCGCTGTTCGACATCGCCCCACTGTTCGAACTGGCGCGCCGACCGCCCAAGCCGCAAGTCAAGTTCCGCGCGGCGACGTTGCGCCCGACGCCGACTTTGACGCCGCCTTCAAACCGCCGCAGGATGGGCTCACGCTCGAGCAGCTGGTGGCGCACGTCGAGCAGATGCACGGCTACATCTGCATCAACAACCCCGAGCAGGACGCGCAATACCGCGCGGAAATCGGGGGTCTGCTGGCCGATGAAGGCACGCGCCCGCGCTGCGCATCCTGCAGCGGCTGCACCATCCGCTGCAGGATGCGCATTGGTCAAATCCGGATAGCCTGCCACGCCGCGAACTGGTGCTGCAGCCAGTCGAACATGGCCCGCACCTCCGGGCGCTGGAGTGCGCCGGGGCGCACTGCGAGGTAGTAGCCATAACCGGCATCGACCCGGCGCCCCACCGGGGCGATCAAGGTGCCGGCGGCCAGCAGGTCGCGGATCAGGCCGATCTGCCCCATCGCCACGCCCTGCCCGGCCACCGCCGCCTGGATGACCTGATAGGTGTAGTTGAAACGCAGCCAGCGTTGCGGCTCGGGCTGCGGCAGGCCCAGCCCGGCATACCAGCCGCCCCAGGACAGCGCCTGCATGTTGGCTCGGGCAATGGGCGGCGCGCTGTAGGTGCGCACATCGTCGATCCACACGCAGCGCGGCAGGTCGTCCAGCGTGCCCGGCGCGCGCCCGGCCTGCGCCAGCGCGGGGCTGCACACCGGGGTGATCTGCTCGCCAAACAGATAGGTGGTGTGCGGCGCGTGCGCCAGCGGGTTATCGTTGCGCAGGCGGCGAATGGCGATGTCCAGCGCGCCGCTTTCCAGATCACCGAGATTGTCGAAGGCCTCGACGGCGATGTCGATGTCCGGGTGCGCAGTCTGGAACTCGCCCAGCCGCGGAATGAGCCATTGGCTGGCGAGCGAGGCAAAGGTGGTGAGCTGCACGCGCGGGCGGCCCAGCCCGGCGCGCAGGCTGTCCACCGCCGTGTCCAGAGTGTGCAGCGCCTGCCGCACCGCGGCGGCGAACTGCTCGCCCGCGGGTGACAGGCGGACGCGCGGACCGTCGCGCACGAACAGCGGCACGCCCACGCTGGCTTCCAGGGTCTGGATCTGGCGGCTGAGCGCGGACTGCGTGAGCGCCAGCGCATCCGCCGCCGCAGTAAAGCTGCCCAGCCGTGCTGCGGCCTCGAAGCCGCGCAGATTGCCGGTGTCGAACGGACGGCTGCGCGTTGGACGGGCGGCAGCGAGGACCTCGCCGCCCGCCTTCCGATCATCTGTTTTTTGCATGATGAGGCTTCCAATATTGCGCTGTTCCAGCGGCCGGTCGCCACCTAGACTGCGATTAAGAAAAGCCGCCTCCAGCCAATTTTTCCGCTCACCGGCGCGGCTTATTCTTGATGCGTTTTCAACATGCTATCGGAGCCCATGATGTCGCATGCCCAGGTTTCACTCCAACGCCAGTGGATCAATCTGCAGCCTGAGGACACGCTCACCCTGCATCGGGCGGCAGGGCATCTGCTACAGCTGGACGGCACGCCGACCGCCGCCGCGCCGCAACACCCCGTGCGCGTGTGGCTGACGGAAGAAGGCATGCCGGAAGATGTGTTTTTGCAGCCCGGCGATAGCTACCGCATTTGCGGCGCGGGCCGGGTGGTGCTGGCGGTATGGAGCGGCGGCGGGGTGCGGCTGCGGCTGGCGGCGTCCGAACCGCAAGCCACACCACATCAGCCCGGCGCAAACAGATCGCGCTCCATCCAGTCGGCCAGCGCATGCGCCACGGCGTGAGGCGCTTCGGCCATGAGGTTGTGGCCGCAGTCGAGCAGCACCGTGCGGTTGCCGCCCAGCACGTCGCGCAGGCTGGCGGCGCTGGGCGGCGGGGTCATGCGATCGTGCTCGCCCAGTAAAAACAGCGTGGGGCCGCCCCATTGCCGGGCGGCCGCTTCGCCGCTGTCGTAACGATCGCACGCGCCCAGATCGCTGGCCAGCACGCTGCCCCCGGCCCAATTCGCCTGCTGCCGCAACAGCAGTTCGCGATAGCGCTCAGGCGACTGGAATCCGGGTGTCGGCACAAGCGGCTCCGCCTGCGCGTAAGACCAGCGCACCACGCTGTCGATCGCCTCGGCTGGCGCGTTTTCCGCCTGCGCCAGCAGCCGCCTGGACACCCGCATGGGAAAGGCCGTGCCCAGCAGCGCCAGGCCGCGCACCTGTCCGGGGCGCTGCCCCGCCGCATGCAGCGCGACCAGTGAACCCATGCTGTGTCCGGCCAGCACGACCGGCCCGGTCTGGCGCGCGTCGAGCTGGCGCCACATCCAGTCGGCCATGCCTTCAATGCTGGGCAGCGGTGGTGCGGCCGTGGCGCCGTGCGCCGGGAATTCCAGTGCCAGCGCCGTCCAGCCGCGACGGGACAGCCAGTCGGTCTGCACGGACCAGACGCTGGCATCGCCGCCCGCGCCATGCAACAGCACCAGCGGCGTGATCGGGGGGCTGAATGCGGGCATGACAGCATCTCCATGAAACATCGGCGGCGCAGGCGCAATCCCTGCGGGAATTTCCTCTGGCTTCACAGAGGCACGCTGACTATAGTTACTTCAATAAAAAGCCCGAGGAGAACCCCATGAAAGTCAGCGATATTCTGCGCGTCAAAGGCCATGTGCTGTTCACCGTAGCGCCGCAGGCCAGTCTGCTGCAGGCGGTGCAAACCATGGCGCAGCATGACATCGGCTCCCTGGTGGTCATGGAACAGGGCAAGCTCGTCGGCCTGCTGACCTTTTCCGAAGTGATGGCCGCCGTCGCCGAAGGCCAGGGCACACTGGGCGGACACACCGTGGCCGAGCGCATGGACACGCATTACGAAGTCTGCGGCCCCGACACCACCCTCGACACCCTGCGGCGCACCATGCTCGACGCGGGCGTGCGCTACATCCCGGTGATGCAGGACGACACTCTGCTGGGCGTGATTTCCTTCCACGACGTGGCGCAGGCGGTGGTGCGCGAACAGGACTTCGAGAACCAGATGCTCAAGGCTTACATCCGCGACTGGCCGGAGGACGAAGGCCTGCCCGACTCCACGGCGCCAGTCGCCACCTCCGCGTCCGCACGGAACTGAGCCAGCCCGAACGGGCCTCGGCGGGTAGCATTCAGGGGCGGCGGCTGTTCAGGCCGCGCCCGAATGCGCCCTTCCATGCCCACCCTGCTCTATCTCCACGGTTTTCGCTCCTCGCCGCAATCCGCCAAGGCGCGGGTCACTGCACAGCGGGTGGAGCGCATCAACTTGCAGCGGGCCGAGTCGGGCAAGCCGCTGGTGCGCTGGCTTTGCCCGCAGCTTCCGCCTTCGCCGCGCGAGGCCATGCTGATGTGTCGTGCGCTGCTGGACGGCACGCCGGCAGAGGAACTCGCCCTCATCGGCAGTTCTCTCGGCGGGTTTTATGCCACTTGGCTGGCACACACCCTGGGCGCGCGCGCCGCGCTGCTCAACCCCGCGATCGATCCGGCGCGCGACCTGCGCGGACAGATCGGCACGCTGGCGGCCTGGCACGACCCGGCGCTGCAATTCCGCTTTACCGCGGCGCATGTGGACGAACTGCACGCGCTGGAAGTGGGCGATGTGCACGCCCCCGTCCCGAATCCGCAACAGTATTTTGTGATCATCGCTCAGGGTGATGAGGTGCTGGACTGGCGCGAAATGGCCGCCCGCTACCGTGGCGCGCAGTGCACCGTGCTGCCCGGCGGCGACCACGCGCTGTCCGGCTATGCCCAACGGCATCTCGATCCCGTGCTGCGCTGGTGCCTCGCCCCGGCGTTCTGACAAACTGTCTTTCAAGGAATCTCCTCATGCGACTTCAAGGCCATATCGTCCTCATCACCGGCGCTGCGCAAGGCATCGGCCTGGCCACGGCGCGCAAATTCGCCGCCGAAGGCGCGCACCTGGTGCTGTGCGACCGCAACGCCGACACCCTCGACCCGGTGGCCGCCGAACTGCGCGCCGGCGGAACGCAGGTGCTGGCGCAGGCGCTCGACGTGTCCGACCGGGCCGCGTTCACAGCCCTGGTCGATGCCGCCGTGGCGCGCTTCGGCCAGATCGACACACTGATCAACAACGCGGGCATCACCCGCGACGCCCGGCTGGTGAAAATGACCGACGAACAGTTCGACGCCGTGATCGACGTCAATCTGCGCGCGGTGTTCCGCTGCACCCAGATCGTCGCGCCGCACATGATCGAGCGCGGCAGCGGCGCCATTCTCAGCGCGTCCAGCGTGGTCGGCCTCTACGGCAATTTCGGCCAGACCAACTACGCCGCCACCAAGGCCGGCATCGTCGCCATGACCAAGACCTGGGCACGCGAACTCGGCCCCAAGGGCGTGCGGGTCAACGCGGTGGCGCCCGGTTTCATCCAGACGCCCATGCTCGCCACCATTCCCGACAAGGTGATGGAACAGATGGCCGAGCGCGTGCCCCTGCGGCGCCTCGGCCAGGCCGAAGAAATCGCCAGCGTCTACGCCTTTCTCGCCAGCAGCGAAGCCAGCTATATCAGCGGCGCGGTCATCGAGGTCGATGGCGGGATGACCCTATGAGGAATGGAGCCCCCACGCTCACTGCGTTCGCTGCCCCCCGAGGGGGCGGCGCAGCCCTTCGGGCGGCCGGACGG
>JAJXTO010000007.1:11629-103493 GCA_021783695.1 Pseudomonadota bacterium
CCAGCTATATCAGCGGCGCGGTCATCGAGGTCGATGGCGGGATGACCCTATGAGGAATGGAGCCCCCACGCTCACTGCGTTCGCTGCCCCCCGAGGGGGCGGCGCAGCCCTTCGGGCGGCCGGACGGCCTGCGCGAGCCCCCACGCTCACTGCGTTCGCTGCCCCCCGAGGGGGCGGCGCAGCCCTTCGGGCGGCCGGACGGCCTGCGCGAGCCCCCACGCTCACTGCGTTCGCTGCCCCCCGAGGGGGCGGCGCAGCCCTTCGGGCGGCCGGACGGCCTGCGCGTTTTGATTCGTTTGATGGAGAGTCTGATTGAGTAATGTGTTGTTTGAAGAGGCAGGCAAGTTCCACGCCGGGCGCATCATGAGCGAGGCCGAGGCCAGCCTGCAGGTCGAGCTCGAATCGGGCAAGCGGCAGAAGATCAAGGCCGCACAGGCGCTGGTCCGGTTCGACAAGCCAACGCCGCCGGAGCTGATGCACTGGGCGCAGGCGCAACAGGACGGCATCGACCTCGATCTGCTGTGGGAGTTTGCCCCGGAGGACGAATTTCACTTCGACCAGGTGGCCGCCGATTACTACGGCGGCACGCCCGGCGCCGAACAGCGCGCGGCCATTTTGCTGCGGCTGTTCGGCGCGCCGCATTATTTCCAGCGCCGGGGGCGCGGCGGGCAGTTCCGCAAGGCGCCCACGCAGCAGCTGCAGGCCGCCCTCGCCGCCATTGCCCGCAAGGAGGAGCAGCTCCGCCAGATCGAGACCTTTGCCGCCGAACTGGCTGCGGGGCGCTGCCCGGCGCCGATTGCCGACAAGTTCTACCAGATTCTGTTCAAGCCGGACAAGAACAGCCCGGAGTTCAAGGCCGTGGCGCTGGCGGTGAAGCAGACCGGACGCGGTGCGCTCACCCTGTTGCGCGACGCCGGGGCCATTGCCTCGCCGTGGGCCTTCCACATGCAGCGGTTTTTGCTCGATCGCTTTCCCAAGGGCACCGCGTTTCCGCCGCTGCCCATTCCACAATGGGACGAGACACTGCCGCTGGCGTCGGCCGAAGCTTTCAGCATCGACGATTCGGCCACCACCGAAATCGACGACGCTTTTTCGCTGCAGTGGCTGGACGATGGCCGCGTGCGCCTGGGCATCCACATCGCCGCGCCCGCGCTCGCTCTGACGCGCGATTCCGATTGGGAACAGGTGGCGCGCAACCGCCTGTCCACCGTCTATATGCCGGGCGACAAGATC
This sequence comes from Pseudomonadota bacterium, assembly GCA_021783695.1. Taxonomy (GTDB): domain Bacteria; phylum Pseudomonadota; class Gammaproteobacteria; order Burkholderiales; family Burkholderiaceae_C; genus Thiomonas. Next base: position 12,863 of record JAJXTO010000007.1, read on the forward strand.
ACCATGCTGCCCGATGCACTGGTGCAGTCCTTCACCCTGGAGGCCGGGCGCGACTGCCCGGCGCTGTCGTTGTATTGCACCGTGGGCGATGACCTGCAGGCCGCTGACTTCGACACCCGCGTGGAGAAGGTGCGCATGGCGAGCAATCTGCGTCACGACCAGCTCGACGCCGTGGTCACCGAGGAGGCCCTTGCCGCCGATCCTGCACGACAGACTTACCCGCATGCGCGCGAGTTGTCCTGGCTGTGGACCTTCGCGCGGGCGCTCAAGCGCGGCCGCGAGCAGGTACGCGGCAAGCCCGAGCGCGCCGGCGGGGTGGACTACACCTTCCGCATCGACGGGCTGGAGCAGGGCGCCGAGGCCGCCACCGTGCGCATCGAACCGCGCCGCCGCGGCGCGCCGCTCGACACCATGGTCGCCGAGCTGATGATTCTGGCCAACGCCACCTGGGGCGGCTGGCTGGCCGAGCTGGGCATGCCCGGCATTTACCGCAGCCAGAGCGGCTTTGGCGCCAATCTGCGCACCCGCATGGGCCTCAAGCCGGCGCCGCATCAGGGCCTGGGCGTGGCGCAATACGCCTGGTGCACCTCGCCGCTGCGGCGCTACGTCGATCTGCTCAATCAGGGGCAGCTCATCGCCTGCGCCCGCTTCGGCAAGACCGCGCTGCTGCAGGCGCCGTTCAAGCCGCGCGACCCGCTGCTGTTCGCCATCGTCGAATCGTTCGAGGACACCTACAAGGCCTACGCCACCCACCAGTCGGCGCTGGAGCGTTACTGGACGCTGCGTTATCTGGCGCAGCAGGGCCTGTCCACCTTCGAGGCCAGCGTGCTGCGCGACGGCGCGGTGCGCGTGGACGGTCTGCCGATGGTGTTCACCGCCGTGGGCGCGCAGGACCTGCCGCGCAATACGCGGGTACAGGTGCAGATCACCGGAACGGATCTCATCACCCTGGAGGTGTTTGGCCGCGTGCTCTGCCAGCTCGACATCCCGCCGCAGGCCTCCGAGCAAGGCACCGAGGCCGAGGAAGAGGACGCCGTGGCGCTGTCCGCGCCCATCAGCGTGGCGGTGGACAGCGAGGACAGCGCGGCGCCGGAAAACTCCGACGCAGCGCCCGACGCCCCGGCCGGGCAGGCTTCGTAGAATCGCGCGGATTCCGCCAGACCCGCACCGTGCCGCCTCCCCGCCTGCGCTCCCTCACTGCCCTGCACTGGGCGATCATCGCCTCGGTCGGGGTACACGCGGGCATCCTCAGCCTGCGCTTTGCCGCGCCGCAGACCTTCAACCGCCTGTTCGACAACGCCCCGCTCGACGTGGTGCTGGTGAACCAGCGCACCGAAGACGCCCCGGCCAAGCCGCAAGCCATTGCGCAGGCCAATCTGGACGGCGGGGGCGACGCGAAAAAAGGCCTGGCAACCACACCGCTGCCGTTCACCGCGCAGGTCTCGCAGGGCGAGGCGGCCACCCATCAGCAGCGCAGCCTGTCCGATCTGCAGCACAAGCAACAGCAGTTGCTCACCCAGGTCAAACGCCAGATCGTGCAACTGGCGCAGACCGCCCGCCTGGAACCCGATCCACAGCAAAAAGAGGCGCTGGAGCTCAAGCGCCAGCAGTTGCTCGACATGCTGGGAGCCATCGAGCGCCAGATTCAGCGGCAGAACGCCAAGCCGCGCCGCCGCTTCATCGGCCCGTCCACGCGCGAGGCCGCTTATGCGCTGTATTACGACAAGTTGCGCACCAAAATCGAAACTCTGGGCACGCGCGAATTTCCGCAGATCAATGGACGCAAGCTGTACGGCAGCCTGATCATGTCCATCACCCTCGGCGCCGACGGACGGCTGGTGTCCACCGAGGTGGTGCAGGGCTCGGGCAACCCCACGCTCGACCGGCAGGCGCGCGCCATTGTCGAAGCCGCGCAACCCTATGGCCGCTTTACCGATGCCATGCTCAAGCAGGCCGATCAGATTGTGGTGATCTCGCGTTTCCGCTTCACCCGCGATCAAGGGCTGGAGACCGCGGTGCAAGCTCCGCCCAGCCCGGCCCAGGCCAATCCCTGACTCCGCATGACACCCCCATGACCGCGCTTTACGCCGTATTCGGCAACCCCATCGCCCACAGTCGCTCGCCGCGCATCCACGCCCTGTTTGCCGCGCAGGCCGGCGTGGCGCTGCGCTACGAGGCACGGCTAGCCCCTGAGGGCGGCCTGGAACAGGCACTCGACGATTTTCATGCCGAAGGCGGCTGCGGCGCCAATATCACCGTGCCCTTCAAGTTAGACGCCTGGCGGTTGTGCGCCCGCCGCAGCCCGGCGGCGCAACTCGCGCAGGCGGTCAACACCATCGGCTGGGACGAGGGCGGACTGTGGGGCGACAACACCGACGGCATCGGCCTGGTGCGCGACCTGGCCCGCGTGCTCGACGCCAAGGACGTGCATCGGCCCCTGCAGGGGCAGCGCCTGCTGCTGCTCGGCGCGGGCGGTGCCGCCAGCGGCGTGCTCGGCCCGCTGATCGCCGCCGGAGCCCGCGCCATTGCGCTATGGAATCGCAGCGCCGACAAGGCGCAGGCCCTGGCAGCGCGCCACAGTGCGCTGGCGGCGCAGCACGGCGCCGACCTGCAGGTGGTGCAGGGCCCGCCTCTGCGCTGGGCCGACGGCGTGATCAACGCCACCGCCGCCAGCCTGAGCGGCAAGGCGCTCGCTCTGCCAGATGGCGTGCTGCGCCCGGGGGTCTGGGCCTACGACATGATGTACGCCGCGCACGACACGCCCTTTGTTGCGCAAGCCAGAACGGCTGGCGCACAAGCCTGGGACGGGCTGGGCATGCTGGTGGAACAGGCCGCGCAGAGCTACACCCTGTGGCACGGCGAAGCGCCCGACACCGCCCCGGTGCTGGCCGCACTGCGCGCCGAGATCACTGCAGCCCCCAAAGACTGAGTATGAAACACGGGAGACCCGCGCCAATGTGGCGCCGCCTGCTGTGGCTCATCCTGCTGTCAGGCTGCGTGCTGCAAGGCTATTTCGTCCTGCGCATCGCGCTGTGGACCGTCATTCCGCCGTCGAGCACCACCTTCATGCGCGCTGCCGAACTGCGCATCCTCAAGAGCGGGGACAAGGTCGCCTGGCAACACGACTGGGTATCCTACGACGCCATCAGCCCCCACCTGAAGCGCGCCGTCGTGGCCTCCGAGGACGCCACCTTCCTGACGAATGACGGCGTGGACTGGGATGCCATCCGCAACGCCTGGGACCGCAACCACAGCAGACGCAACGAGCGCAGCGGCAAGATCGTCGGCGGCTCCACCATCACCCAGCAGCTCGCCAAGAATCTGTTTCTGTCCCCCGAGCGCGACTATCTGCGCAAAGGGCAGGAGCTCATCATCACCTTCCTTCTCGAAGGCATCCTCGGCAAGCGCCGCATTCTGGAGATCTACCTCAACAGCGTGGAATGGGGCAATGGCATCTACGGTGCCGAAGCCGCGGCGCAAACCTATTTCCACACCAGTGCCGCCCGCCTGAGCCCGGCGCAGGCCGCGCGGCTGGCCGTGATGCTGCCCGCCCCGCGCATTTATCAGAAGCGCCTGTATTCGCCCTATATGAACGCCCGCACCGCGGTGATCGCCGCCCGGCAGTGGGACGTGCAGATCCCGCGGTAGCGAAAGCGACGCAGAAGGTCAGTCGCTTTCCCGTTCGCGCTCAACGGCCAGCGAGTTCGGCAAAGGCGCCATCGGCGGCGGCGAGAGTGGCGTCGATCACCGCGTCGTCATGGGCGCTGGAGACGAAGCCAGCCTCGTACATGCTGGGCGCCAGATACACGCCGCGATCGAGCATGGCATGGAAAAAGCGCTTGAACACCGCGACATCGGCCTGTGCCATGTCAGGGTAGTTGCGCGGCAGATCGGCAGAGAAATAAAAGCCGAACATGCCGCCTTCGCTGTCGGTGCGGAAGGTCACGCCGTGCCGGGCCGCTGCAGCGTCCAGGCCGCGCATGAGTTTTTGCGTCGTGGCGCTCAAGCGTTCATAAAAACCTGGTTGCTGGATCAACCGCAATTGCGCCATGCCCGCAGCCACAGCCACCGGGTTGCCTGACAGGGTGCCGGCCTGATAGACCGCACCCAGCGGCGAAAGCTTGTGCATCACGTCGGCACGGCCGCCAAAAGCCGCCAGCGGCATGCCGCCGCCAATCACCTTGCCCATCACCACCAGGTCGGGGCGGATGCCGTAGACCTGCTGCGCACCGCCCAGCGCCACGCGGAACCCGGTCATCACCTCGTCCCACACCAGCAGCGCGCCATGCTCGGTGCAGAGTTCGCGCAGACGCTGGTGCCAGGCCGCCGTGCCGCGGATGAAGTTCATGTTCCCCGCAATCGGCTCGACCATGACGCAGGCGATTTCGTGTCCGCGTGCGGCGAACAGCTCCTCGATCTGGGCGATGTTGTTGAATTCCAGCACCAGGGTGTGCTTGGCCAGATCGGCCGGCACCCCGGCGGAACTGGGGTTGCCGAAGGTGAGCAGGCCCGAGCCGGCCTTGACCAGCAGGCTGTCTGCGTGACCGTGGTAGCAGCCCTCGAACTTGACGATGGCGTCGCGCCCGGTGAAGCCCCGCGCCAGGCGGATGGCGCTCATGCCAGCTTCGGTGCCGCTGGACACCAGCCGCACCATTTCCGCTGCGGGCATGAGCTGGCGGATGGCCTCGGCCATGTCGATCTCGTCGGCGGTGGGCGCACCGAAGCTCAGCGAGCGGGTGGCGGCGCGCTGCACCGCGTCGATGACTTCGGGGTGGGCGTGCCCGGCAATCATCGGCCCCCAGGATCCGATGTAATCGATGAAGCGCGTGCCCTCGGCGTCGATCATGTAGGGGCCTTCGGCGTGGTCGATGAAGCGCGGCACGCCGCCGACCTGCCGGAATGCGCGCACGGGAGAGTTGACCCCGCCGGGGATGGTGCGCTGGGCACGTTCAAAGAGTTGCTGGTTGGTAACGGACATGGTGGTTCTCAAACGAACATCGCCCCGGGGGGCAGGGCGATGGGAAAGTCGTGGGGATCGTCTGGCGACAGATTCAGCGAGACACTGCAGCGAGACATCATTGCAGGGTCGGTGTTCCCGGCTCACCCGCCACTTCATCATCGTCTTCGGTCGGCTGCGCCCAGAAAAAACGATCCGGGACAACCTGCCCCATGCCGGGGCGGTAGCCGAAGTCCAGACAGTGATCAAGGTACTCGATGGCCTCATGCACAGCTTGATCGAGCTTGGCGCCGTTGGCCAGAATGGCAGTGAGCACCGCCGAGAGCGTGTCGCCGGCGCCGGTGAAACCCGCCTCGAACAGCTCGAAGCTTTCGCGCAGCAGCACGCGACGCGGGCTCATCAGCACGTTTTCCACCTTGCCTTCGCCAGCCAGCATGCCAGTGACGAGCAGGTATTGCACCCCGAGTTGCTGCGCCTTGTGCATCAAGGCCTCCAGCGCCGGCGGGGTTTCGCCGTCCCATTCAGGCAGCAGCAACTGCGTGAGCGCGCTCTGGTTGCCGGTCAGCACCCGGGTCTGCGGCAGGATGAGATCCTGCATGGCCTTGATGTAGTCATCGGCTTGCGCCTCGTCGAGCACATGAAAATTGCTGGCGTAGGTGACGAGCGGCACCTGGCTGTAGTCAGCCAGCAGTTCGGCCACGGCATTGACCACATCGACCGTGCCGAGAAAGCCCACTTTCCAGGCGGAGATCTCGACATCTTCCAGCACCGCGCGGGCCTGCTCCACCACGGCATCGGCTTCGATCTCGATGGTGTCGAAAATTTCCGCGGTGTCTCGCACCCACAGCGCAGTGGTGACCGGCAGGGGATGACAGCCGACGGCAGAGCACGATGCCAGATCGGCGGCCAGCCCGGCGCTGCCGCTGGGATCGGCGGCGTTGAAGAACATGACGGCGGGAGGGGATTCAGTGGATTCATTCATCATGCAGGCATGGTAGTGCGACTGCAGCACGGCGCAAGCATCGCAAGTCAGTGGTCTCGTAGGTCAAAATGCAACAGCGGGTCATAGAATCGTTGAATCTTCACTCCGACCCCGATACGCTGTGGACAAACAAGAACTTAACAGTTGGATGTGCCTGATTTGCGGCTTCATTTACTCTGAAGCCGAGGGCCATCCGGAAAGCGGTATCGCACCGGGAACGCGCTGGGCAGATGTTCCGATGAACTGGACCTGTCCCGAGTGCGGTGCGCGCAAAGAAGATTTTGAGATGGTGCCGGTTTAATCGGGAACGGCAAGTCACCACTTCAGTTGCAACGCGGGTTCACCTCGGTTTCACTTCTCCACCCTTTTGAAGGATGTGCATGGTTGCGCCTACCAGCCCATTCAAAGTGTTGGTCATCGATGACAGCAACACCATCCGCCGCAGCGCCGAGATTTTTCTCAAGCAGGCGGGTTACGAGGTGCTGCTCGCAGACGATGGTTTCGACGCCTTGTCCAAAGTCAACGACCACCAGCCCGACCTGATCTTCTGCGACATCCTGATGCCTCGCCTGGATGGCTATCAGACCGTGGCGGTCATCCGTCGCAGCGGCAAGTTCTCCTCCATTCCCATCGTCATGCTGTCGAGCAAGGACGGCGTGTTCGACAAGGCGCGTGGCCGCATGGTGGGAGCCCAGGACTACCTGACCAAGCCCTTTACCAAAGACCAGTTACTCGACGCGGTCAAGCGCTACCTGAACGTCGTCCTCACCGGCATCTGACCCAACCTCCTTTCTGACTGCCATGCCAGTACACAACATTCTCATCGTTGACGACTCCAAGACCGAGCTCTACTTCCTGTCCGACCTGCTCACCAAGCACGGTTATGCCGTGAATACGGCGGAAAATGGGGAACAGGCGCTGGCCATGCTCTCGGCCACCAAGCCCGATCTCATTCTGATGGACGTGGTCATGCCCGGGCAAAACGGTTTCCAGCTCACGCGGCAGATTACCCGCGACCCCAACTATTCCGGCATACCAGTCATCATGTGCACCAGCAAGAAGCTCGAAACCGACAAGGTCTGGGCCATGCGCCAGGGCGCCTCTGACTATGTCATCAAGCCGGTCAACGCCACCGAACTGCTCGACAAGATTCGTGCCATCGCCTGACGCAGCACGCTGCCCTGTTTCGCCAAAATTCATCAAAACTTCGGCCTTCCGCACCCATGTCCAGAGCCTCGCTCCGCGAATTCCAGACCCATCTCGCGCAACGCCTGAACGCGGCGCAAAGCGGGCAGTCTCCGTCCCGCTGGCTGGCAGTGATGGCAGGCCAGATGCGTTTACTGCTCCCGCTGGAATTCTCCGGAGAAATTTCGCCGATGCAGCATTGCGCGCCACTGCCGCATGCACACCCCTGGTTTCTTGGTCTGGTGAGTCTGCGCGGGCAGGTCTGCGGCGTGGTGCATCTGGGTCAGTTCATTGAACAAGACACGTGCAGCCACACCCCCGCCGTGTCTGCACAGGCGCGACTGATCCAGTTCGCCGCCGCGCTGGATCTGAACACCGCCTTGCTGGTCGATCAGTTGGTGGGACTGCGCAACCCGAATCAACTGCGGATCGACCACACAATCGACAGCGATCTGACCCACACCTGGCTGGGCGCGGCCTTCCGCGACGACGACCAGAACCTCTGGCGCGAAGTGGACTTGCTGGCCCTGGCTGAAAACGAACAATTCCTGAACGTCGCCTGAGAGGGCGTGCACCTCTCGGCCGATACGCTTTGCACTGCAGCATTTTCTGATCAACCTACAGCACGCAGGTTTTATCCTCAACGCCTTTCACGTCTCACGGAGCGGTCATGTCCTTACTCTCGTCCCTGTTCGGAACGAAAAACAAAGAATCTCAAACCGACACCGAAATCGCGCCCACGGGGTATGGCCGGTCGGGACAGGAAACCCTGCAGATCGACTCCAGCATCAACGACCCCGCCAACGCGCTGCAACAGGCGCAAGGCAACAGGCCGCTGATCCTGCGCCTGCCCATGATCAGCCGCATGCTGCTGGCGCAGCAGCAGCGCTTTTTCGGCATGGTGCTCATCATTTCGCTGGTGCTCCTGGGGCTGACCCTGATCCTTGTGTTGCGCGGCACATCCGAATCGGCCAAGCAACTCGAGTCCGTCGGCGCGGCGCTGACCCAGTCGCAGCGATTGGCGCGCTCGATGAATGCAGCCTTGCTGGGAAGCAAAGAAGCCTTTGCCACGGTGCGCTCGAGCGCGGACGCCCTGAAAACCGAGGTGTCCGTGCTCCAGCAAACCTCCCCGCCGATTGGCGCGCAGGCGCTGCTCGACAAAATCGGGCCGGAAACCGACAGCACACTCAAAAACGCGGATCTGCTGCTCAAGCAGGAAACCGTGCTGACCACCACGGCGCAGCAGCTCACGGACATCAACCGGCAGACCGACGCCCTGCTCGACAGCGCGCAAACCCTGACCTCGCTGCTGCTGCAGCAAAGGTCCACTGCGGGCAATATCAATGCAGCCAGCCAGCTCGCCATGCTGACGCAGCGTATCGACAAATCGGCCAACGCCTTTCTGTCGTTCCAGGGCGTGCGTCCCGAAGCGGTGTTCAGCCTCGGCAAGGATCTGAGCACATTCAACGATCTGAGCAAGGGCCTGCTCGATGGCAATGCCGACATGCAGCTCACCGCACTGTCCGATTCCCAGGCACGCCAGCAGTTGCAAAACCTGATTCAGACCTACACCAAGACCGAGGCTGCTGCCCGTACCCTGCTGGCCAATCTGCCAGGGCTGGCCGCCGCCCGCGAAGCGCAAAACGCCGTGCTCGCAACCTCCGGCCAGCTCTACGACAGCCTCAATCAACTGCAAGGCCTGTACTCCTCCCGCACCGGCGTGAGCTGGCCAGCGATTGCGTTCCTCGCCCTGCTGGGCCTGCTGGCCATCATCGCGGCGACCGACCTGATCTACATCATGCTGAACGAAGCCCGCCAGCGCGCCACGCTGGTGGAACTGCAGCGCCGCCAGACCGAGCGGCAGGAGCTCGAAGCCCGGCGCACCAACGAGTCCAACCAGGCGGCCATTCTGCGGCTGATGAACGAACTGCAAACCGTGGCCGAAGGCGACCTCACGCAGCAGGCCACCGTGACCGAGGACATCACCGGCGCCATCGCCGACTCGGTGAACTACACCGTGGAAGAACTGCGCACCCTGGTGGGACAGGTGCAGCAAACCGCCGACCAGGTGGGCGAAGGCGCAGGGCAGGCGCAGACCACCTCCGACCGCCTGATGCAGAGCGCCGACGAACAGCTCAAAAAAATTCGCGAAACCGGTCAGTCGGTGCTCGACATGGCCCAGCGCATCAATCAGGTCTCGGTGCAGGCCCAGCAGTCGGCCCAGGTGGCAAACCAGTCGCTGCAGGCCGCCGAGCAAGGCCAGCGCGCTGTGCGCAATTCCATCGACGGCATGAACAGCATCCGCGAGCAGATTCAGGACACCTCCAAGCGCATCAAGCGGCTGGGCGAGTCGTCGCAGGAGATCGGCGAAATCACCGAGCTGATCTCCGACATCACCGAGCAGACCAACGTGCTGGCCTTGAACGCTGCCATTCAGGCCGCGTCCGCCGGTGAAGCGGGTCGCGGCTTCTCGGTGGTGGCCGAGGAAGTGCAGCGGCTGGCCGAGCGCTCGGCCGAATCGGCCAAGCAGATTGCCGCGCTGGTGCGCACCATTCAGACCGATACCCAGGACGCCGTGGCGGCCATGGAAAAGAGTACGCAGGGTGTGGTCGAAGGAGCCAAACTGGCCGACAACGCCGGTGCCGCGCTGGCGCAGATCGACCAGGTGTCGCGCCAGCTTGCCGAGCTGATCACCCAGATCTCGCAGCAGACCCAGTTGGAGGCGACCTCCGCCAACAAGGTGGCAGACAACATCCAGAGCATTTTCACCGTGACCGAGCAAACCTCCGAGGGCACGCGCTCCACCGCGTCGCTGGTGCGCGAACTCGCCCGCGTTGCCGACGATCTGCGCCAGTCGGTCTCACGGTTCAAGATCAACTGAACCGCCTCCATTCACCGCCTCCCAACGTCCGTTCCTCGGCTTTTCCGGCATGAACACAGTCCCCGCTTCGAACCCCGCCGTGCACGCTGCCCCTGAAGTGGACATGGGGCCGCTGGCCTGGTTGCTGGACCAGATCAGCGACAACCTCCAGTCCGCCCGCACGGCACTCAAGCGCGCCTCCCTGCAGCAGGACGACGGCGTCCTCGGATCGAGCCAAGCCGAAAAATCCGACCTGCGCACTGCACGCACCCAGGTGCACCAGGCTGCCGGGGCCATCGAACTGCTGGGATTCTTCGGCGCGGCGCGGCTGATGCAGGCCGCGGAAAGCGCGCTCGACCGGCTGATCGAGCATCCGGAAAAACTCGATGCATCGGCGCAGCAACGCTTCGAAGCCGGCTTCAACGCCCTGGTCGATTACCTCGAATCCCAGCGTGCCGGCAAGAACGAGCCTGCGCTCAAGCTCTACCCCCAGTACCGCGACCTGATGGAACTGGCGCAGGCCGAGCGCATTCACCCCGCCGATCTGTGGGACTACGACTGGACCTGGCCCGAGCCCCCCGCGCTGCCGGACACACAGCCACTCAATGCCGACGACCGGGCGCAGTTCGAAAGGGGGCTGCTGCATGTGCTGCGCGGGCAGCAAACCGGCACCGCCATACGCGATCTCGACACGGTGGCGCGCAAGGCGCAGGCAAACGGCCAAGGCCCGACCGCCAGCCTGTGGTGGCTTGCGCGCGGTCTGTTCGAGGCCATCGACGCCAAACTGCTGGCGCCCGACCTGGACATCAAGCGCCTGCTGAACCGTCTCAACCTGCAGTTGCGCAGCCAGCTGCAAGGCCAGAGCCCTGCGCCGCAGCGACTCGGCCACGACCTCACTTTTTTCTGCGCCCAAGCCCTGCACGGCAGCGGCAATGCGAACGCGCTCGACCTTCCCGTCCTGCGCGCCATCGACAGCAAACTCCAGCTTGCCGCCGCGCCGTTCGCCGATTACCACCAGAGCCATTTCGGCTTGATCGACCCGGCTCTCGTGCAGCAGGTGAGAAAGCGCGTCCAGACTCTGCGCGACGCCTGGAGCGCCCTGGCCGGCCATGCGCAAACCCACCTCGATCCGGCGCGCATGGCTCGCCTGGTCGAATTGGCGCAGGCCCTGCAACAGCCGATGCGCACCCTCACTCCGGGCAGCGAAGCGCTGGCCGAGGCGCTGGCGGCGTTATTCAAGAAAATCAGCGCACGCAACGACTTTCTCACGCCGGAACGCGCACTCGACGCCGCCACCGCCATCCTGTTCCTTGAAATCAGCTTCGCGCATTTCCGCCCCGAGGAGCAGCGTTTCCTCGAGCGTGCGCAAATCCTCACCCAGCGTCTGAACCAAAGCGCAGACGGCGTCACCCCCGATCCGCTCGCAGGGTGGATGGAAGACCTGTTCCGCAAGGCGTCCGAATCGCAGACCATGGGCAGCGTGGTGCAGGAACTGCGCGCCGATATGAGCACCGTGGAAAAGCTGCTCGACGCCTATTTCCGCGATCCCTCGCAGAAACCCGAGCTGGCCCAGGTGCCCCACCTGCTGTCGCAGATGCGCGGCGTGTTCTCGGTACTCGGCGTTGACGTGGCGAGCACCGCCCTGAGTTATCTGCGCGGCGAAATCGACGCGTTGCTGGGTTCGGACGCACCGCCGGACACCCAGCGTTTCGACGCCCTGGCCAGCAACATCGGCGTGCTCGGCTTTCTGGTGGACATGCTGTCCTATCAGCCTGAACTGGCCAAGACCCTGTTCGTGTTCGACCACGACCAGAAGGTGCTGCGCGCCGTCGTGCCGTCCATCCAGCGCACCGCACCGCCCACTCAGCAGCAAGACGTCGAGCACGCCGCGCAACAGCTCAAACACGAGATTGCTCAGGGTCTTCCCCCCGAACAGACCGAGCAGCGTCTGGCCCAGCTCCGCGCCGAAGCCGCGCTTGCCGGTGTGCCCGACATGCCTGCGCGGTTGCTGCAGGCCGAGCCCCCCGTCGAACCGCGGACCCAACCGACAAGCGCCGCAGACCTGCCGGTCGCCGAGTCTGAGGTGCAGGGCGAACCCTTGGCGCCCCTCGCACCAATCTCCAGCGCCCCCGACACCGTGCCGCCCGCGGTCGCGGAAGACAACAACGCCGAGGACGAGCTCACCGACATCTTCCTGGAAGAAGCGCGGGAAGTCATCGGCAACGCCGAGGCGCAACTGCAGCATCTGCGGGAATTTCCGGAAGACGAAGGCGCGCTCACCAGCCTGCGCCGCGGCTTCCACACCCTCAAGGGCAGTTCGCGCATGGTTGGCCTGCGCGAATATGGAGAAGCCGCCTGGGCGCTGGAGCAGGTGTTCAATCGCCAGATCGCAGACCAGCACCGCGCCACGCCCGGCCTGCTCGATCTCGCTCAGCATGCACTCAAGGAACTCGGCCAGTGGACCGAGGCCATCGCACACAACGAGGCTGATGCGTTCGGCAGCGACGCGTTGCGCCGTGCCGCCGAGGCCTATTCCGCAGGCACATCCGCCGACGCCCAGACACCCGCAGCAGTCCAGGCCCCAACGGAAGAACCTGCTGTGCAGGTGCCAGCAACCACCGCTCCGCAGACGCATGAAGACGCCGAAGCGCCGCCCGGCGAGACACATGCCCCGACCGACTTCGACGCCCTGTTCGCCGGGATCGATCTCGAACTTCCGGCGCTGGACGCGACCTCCAGCGTCGCCCCACAGGTCGAAGAACTCGACAGGGCAGCCTTCGAGGCTGCGCTGTCCGCGCAAGAACAGCTGCATTTGGACGAGGCCACCGCAGCCCGGCCCGAGCAGACCGAACCCACGCCCCAGCACGGTGACTTGGTTGCGGAAGACGCCGCCGTCCGGCAGATCGGCGAGTTGCGCATTCCCACCCCGCTCTACAACATCTACCTGGCCGAAGCGGACGAGCTGTCCCGCAATCTGCAGAGCGAAGTCCACGCCTGGCTGAGCGACACCGGCCAGCCCGTCGGGGAATACGCCGTCATTGCCGCGCACAAACTCGCCGGCAGTTCCGCCACCGTGGGCCTGCGCAGCGTGGCCGATCTCGCCAGCCAGACCGAGCATGCGCTCGATGCCTTGCGCGAGCTGCCGACGCACGCCGCGCTGCCCGCAGACCTCGACGCGCTTGCGCAGGCCGCGAGCGACATCAAGCAACTGCTGCATCAGTTCGCCGCCGGCTTCCTCAAGCCCGTTCAGCCCGAATTGCTCGCGCGGCTCGACGCGCTGCGCGAGGCGGCGCAGGCCGTGGCCGCAACTCCCGCCGAAGCGCCGCAAGCCGCCGCTGCACCGCAGATGGACACGGTTGCAGCAGAGTCTGCGCCTTCGCCTCACCCCAGCGCAGCAGACGACACCGCGCCCCTGTTCGATTCCACCTTGCCGCACGATAGTGGCGCGGCGCTTGCAGCCCCGCCCGATCAACTCGTCGATGCCATCGACCCGGATCTGTTCCCGATTTTCGAGGAAGAGGCGGGCGAACTCCTGCCCGCACTGGCGGCCAGTCTGCGCCAGTGGGAGCAGCACCCCATGGATGTCGCCCCGGCGGCGCAGGCCATGCGCGCCCTGCACACCCTCAAGGGCAGCGCGCGCATGGCGGGTGCCATGCAGCTGGGCGACCTGGCGCACCAACTCGAATCCGACATTGATTCCCTCACCGCCAACACGCCGGTGAACGAAGCCGATCTGGCCGAACTGCTCGGCCGTTTCGATCATCTCAACACCCGTTTCGACCGTCTATGCGGCGCAGCGCAGCGCGGTGAAAGCCAATTGGTCGATCTGCCCGTGACCGGCCCGTCCGAAGTCTTCACCCCGGACGCCAAACCGCTCGCCACCCTCACCCCGGTCGCGCCTGCCGCACCCGCCCCACACGCCGCCGCCGAGCACGCCGCGCGCATGGTGACCCCGCGCATCGCGGCACAGGCGGTGCGCGTGCGCGCCGGGCTGCTCGACCGTCTGGTCAATCAGGCGGGTGAAATCACCATTTCGCGCGCCCGTCTGGAAAGCGAATTCGGCGCCATCCGCAGCTCGGTGGGCGATCTGAGCGACAACCTCGACCGCCTGCGGCAGCAGGTGCGCGAAATCGAAATCCAGGCCGAAGCGCAGATGAGTGCGCAGGTGCAGGCCGCGCGGGACGAGCACCGCGAGTTCGACCCGCTGGAATTCGACCGCTTCACCCGCACGCAGGAACTGACCCGCATGATGGCCGAGTCGGTCAACGACATCGCCATGGTGCAGGGCACCCTCGGCCGTCTGCTGCGCGAGGTGGACGACGACATGACCCGTCAGGCGCGCCAGACCCGCGAGCTGCAGCGCGACCTGCTGCGCACCCGCATGGTGGAATTCGACAGCCTGTCCGAGCGGCTGTACCGCACAGTGCGCCAGGCGGCCAAAGACCTCAACAAGGCCGTGCGGCTGGAGATCATCGGCGGCACCATCGAGCTCGACCGCGGGGTGTTGGAGCGCGTGTCCGGCAGCTTCGACCACTTGCTGCGCAACGCCGTGGCGCACGGCATCGAAACCGCGGAAGAACGCCGGGCCGCTGGCAAACCCGCAGTCGGCACCCTCACCCTGAGCCTGCGACAAGACGGCAATGAAGTGGTCATCACCCTGGCGGACGACGGCCGCGGTCTGAACTACACCGCCATCCGCGCCAAGGCCGAGCGCCTCGGCCTCGTCGCCCCCGGGCAAGCCATCTCCGACGAAGAACTGACACAACTGGTCTTCCGCCCCAACTTCAGCAGCGCCGAAAGCACCACTGCGGTGGCTGGCCGTGGCGTGGGGCTGGACGTGGTGCGCACCGAAGTCAATGCCTTGGGCGGCCGGGTGCTGCTCGACAACCAGCCCGGCGCCGGCGCGCGTTTCACCCTGCTGCTGCCGCTGACCACCGCGATCACCCATGTGGTGCTGCTGCGGACCGGCGCCACGCTGTATGCCGTGCCCGCCAACCTGGTGGACATCGTGCTGCGCTTCAAGCCCGAGCAGATCGCCAGCGCGGCGCGCGCGCTGAGCATCGACTATGCCAACAGCACCCTGCCGTTCTACTGGCTGGGCGCCCTGCTCGGGCAATCCGGCCAGAGCAGCGAGCCGTTTGGCAAGAGCGTGCCGGTGGTCGTGATTCGCAGTGCAACCCAGCGCGTGGCCATTCAGGTGGACGAAGTCGTGGGCAACCGCGAAGTGGTCGTGAAGAACCTCGGTCCCCAGCTTTCCCGCGTGCCCGGCCTGGCCGGCATCTCGGTGCTGCCTTCGGGCGATCCCGCGCTGATCTACAACCCGGTGGCGCTGGCCTCGGTGTATGGCCCCGATGCCGTATCGCGCATGCAGGCCGCGCTGCTGGCTCCTGCGCCCCAGGCTGCCTTGGCCGAACCCGCCACGCCAGCGGCCGACGACGCGCAACCTGCTGCCCCGGCCGTGGCAGAAGCCGCCGTACCGCGCAGCGCTGCGCCGCTCATCCTGGTGGTGGACGACTCCATCACCGTGCGTCGCGTCACGCAGCGCTTCCTCACCCGCAACGGCTATCTGGTGCAACTGGCCAAGGACGGCCTGGACGCGCTGGAACAGTTGCAGCAGGCCAGCACCCTGCCTGACGTCATCCTGCTCGACATCGAAATGCCGCGCATGGACGGCTTCGACCTGACACGCAACATCCGCGCCGATGCGCGGCTGCAGAAGCTGCCCATCATCATGATCACCTCGCGCATCGCCGACAAGCACCGCAACTACGCCGCGCAGCTCGGGGTGAATCATTACCTGGGCAAGCCATACTCCGAGACCGAGCTGTTGCAGCTCATTCAGGAGTTTTCTGCCCGGACGGCGCAGCCAGCCTGAGCACGGGGTGAATTCGCGCAGAGCGAAATCGGCAGTTCAAATTGCCGACTTCACCACCGCATAGCGCTCCAGCGTTTCCGCCCGGGCCAGATCGTGCCGCACCATGGGCGCGGGATAGCTCTGTCCCAGTCGCACCCCGGCTACGCGCAAGGCGTCTGCGCTGGCCTTCCATGGCGCATGAATGTCCCGGGGCGAGAGCTGCGTCAGCTCGGGTACATAGCGGCGGATGAAGTCGCCCGACGGATCGAATTTCTCGCTCTGCGCCACCGGATTGAAAATCCGGAAATAGGGCTGTGCATCGCAGCCGCTGCTCGCCGCCCATTGCCAGCCGCCATTGTTCGCCGCCAGGTCGAAGTCGTTGAGATGGTCGGCGAAATACTGCTCCCCCCAACGCCAGTCGATCCCCAGATCCTTGGTCAAAAAGCTGGCCACCACCATGCGCAGGCGGTTGTGCATATAACCGGTGGCATTGATCTGGCGCATGGCCGCGTCCACCAGCGGATAGCCGGTTCGTCCTTCGCACCAGGCGGCAAACTGCTCCGGGTCGTTGCGCCACAGAATGCGGTCGTAAGCCGGTTTGAACGCACGATGCACCACATGGGGATGGTGATGAAGGATTTGGAAATAGAAGTCGCGCCACACCAGCTCGGACAGCCACACCTGCGCCCCGCTGCTGCCAGCCTGCATGCGCGCCCAGGCCAGCGCCACCAGTTCACGCACGGACACCGTGCCGAAGCGCAGATGCACCGAGAGATAGCTCGGCCCCTTGCGCGCCGGAAAATCGCGCGTCTGGTCGTAGCTGTCGATGCGCTGGGTGAACGCCTCGACCAGTTCCTGCGCGCCCGCCGCTCCAAGCGGCAGCTTGAGGGTGCGCAGATTGGTCGGCGCAAAACCCAGGTCGCCCAGGCCTGGAACCGGCTGTTGCAACACATCGGGCAGGTTGGCGAGATCGGTCGCCTGCAGCCGTGTGGCGTGGGGAAGCTGTGGCTGCGCCGCGTAGCGCGCCTGCCAAGCGGTGCGGTAGGGCGTAAACACCGAGTACGGTGTTCCCTGGCCGGTGAGCAGGTCGTCGCGCTCGAAAATCATGTGCTCTTTCGCCGTGTGAAGCAGGCGTCCGTCGCGCTGCAGCGCCATCTCCACCGAGGCGTCGCGGCTGCGCGCATCGGGCTCGTCATCGCGGCCGCAGAACACGGCCTGCGCGCCCAGCGCCGCGGCCAGTGCCGGAATGGCGTCCACCGCGCGGGCATGGCGAACGATCAGCGCGGAGCCCAGATCGCGCAGGGCCGCATCCATTTCTGTGACCGCAGCATGAATGAACTCCACCCGCCGATCCGACTGCAGGCCGCGGCGCAACAGCGGATCGAGGATGTCCCGGTCAAACACGAAAACCAGCGCCACCTTCTGGCAATGCCGCAACGCCATGTGCAGCGCGGCGTTGTCGCGCAGCCGCAGATCGCGGCGCAGCCAGACCAGGCCGATCCCCTGGGGCGGTACGGTCTCACGGGCTGGAGGATGGGTGACAGAGGGCATCACGAAACACATCGAGGCAAGAGGAAGAGCAACCATAACCGAGACGCGCGTAGGCCGTGCGCGGCGCGATAAACTCCACATCATGAACCCTCGCCCCGACGCCTCCAATCTCAGCAACCAGTTCCTCATCGCCATGCCGGGCATGGCGGACGACAACTTTGCCGGAACGGTGGTGTTCGTCTGCGAGCATTCGGCGCGCGGCGCGCTGGGGCTGATCATCAACCGCCCCGCCGACATCACCGTGCAAGAGCTGTTCGAGCGCGTCGGCCTCGACCATGCGGGCCTGCACGCATCCCAGCCCGTGCTGCAGGGCGGGCCGGTGCAGACCGAGCGCGGCTTTGTGCTGCACGAGGCAACCGGTGCGGTGTATGCCTCCACCCTCGGCATTCCCGGCGGGCTGCAGATGACCACGTCCAAGGACGTGCTCGAACACATGGCCGCTGGTGACGGCCCGGCGCGCAGCCTCATCACCCTGGGCTACTCCGGCTGGAACGCCGGGCAGCTCGAAGAAGAACTCGGGCAGAACGGCTGGCTCACCGTCGAGGCCGACCCCATCGTGCTGTTCGACACGCCCATCGAAGCCCGTTTCAACGCCGCCATGGCACTGCTGGGCTTCAACCCGGCCATGCTGTCCCAAACCGCGGGACATGCCTGACATCACGGTGCTGGGTTTCGACTGGGGCCGCCGCCGCATCGGCACCGCCGTGGGCAACAGCCTCACCCGCACCGCCACGCCGCTGCGCACCCTGCGCGCCGACCGCAACGACCTCAAGTTCGACGCCATCGCCGCGCTGATCCAGGAATGGCAGCCGCAGCAACTCGTCGTCGGCCTGCCCTTGCACCCCGACGGCGCGGCACACGACAATACTGCGCACGCCCGGCGTTTCGCCCGCCAGCTCGAAGGCCGCTTCAGGCTGCCGGTGGCGCTGGTGGATGAACGCTACACCTCTGTCGCCGCCGGAGACGATGGCGCCGAGGACGTGGACAGCGCCGCCGCCCAGCTCATCGTCGAACAATACCTGCAGCAACGCTGAACCATGCCTTCCACCTTAGCCGCTCCACCCGACGCCGAGGCGCTCTACGCCCGGCTTCTCGACCAGGTCCGCAACGCCATTGCGGCGCAGCCCGAGCCGCCCCTGCTCATCGGCATCTATTCCGGCGGCGCCTGGCTGGCGCAACGCCTGCACGCCGACCTGCAACTGGCGCAGCCCTATGGCGTGGTCTCGTCCACCTTTCATCGCGACGACTTCGCCACCCGCGGCCTGCACCCCAGCGCCAACCGCACCGCCCTGCCGGTGCCCATCGCCGACCGGGCCGTTCTGCTGATCGACGATGTGCTGCACACCGGCCGCACCACCCGCGCCGCGATCAACGAGCTGTTCGACTTCGGCCGCCCGGCGCGCATCGACCTGGCGGTGCTGGTCGATCGCGGCGGCCGCGAACTGCCCATCTGCCCGCTGCTGACCGCCGCCACATTGTCCCTGCCCGACGACATGTCGCTCGCCCTGCTGCGCGATGAAGACGTGGCCGACGGCATCCGCTTCCGTTTCGATCTGGTGAGCAAGTCCACCGACTAGGCGAACATGACCCGCGCCCACAACCCCCAACTCAACAAGCACGGCGAACTGCGCCACCTGCTCACTCCCGAAGGCCTGCCGCGCGACGTGCTCACGCACATCCTCGACACCGCGCAGGGCTTTGTCAGCTTCGGCAGCCGCGAAGTGAAAAAAGTCCCGCTGCTGCGCGGCAAGAGCGTGTTCAACCTGTTTTTCGAAAACAGCACCCGCACCCGCACCACCTTCGAGATCGCGGCGCAGCGGCTGTCGGCCGATGTGTTCAATCTCGACATCCAGCGCTCCAGCACCTCCAAGGGCGAGTCCCTGCTCGACACCATCGCCAACCTGGAGGCGATGGATGCCGACGTGTTCGTCGTGCGCCACGCCGACAGCGGCGCGCCCTTCCTCATCGCGCAGCACACGCCGCCGCATGTGCACATCGTCAATGCCGGCGATGGCCGCCACGCCCACCCCACCCAGGGTCTGCTGGACATGTACACCATCCGTCATTTCAAGGGCGACTTCAGCAACCTGACGGTGGCCATCGTCGGCGACATCGTGCATTCGCGCGTGGCGCGTTCGGCCATCCATGCGCTCACCACGCTCGGGGCGGCCGAGGTGCGCGCCGTCGGCCCCAAGACCCTGGCGCCCGACAATCTGCGCGACATGGGCGTGCGGGTCTGCCACGACATGGTCGAGGGCATCCGCGGCGCGGATGTGATCATGATGCTGCGCTTGCAGAACGAGCGCATGTCGGGCGCGCTGCTGCCGTCCGCGCATGAATTCAACATGACCTACGGCCTCACCCCCGAACGCCTGGCGCTGGCCAAGTCCGATGTCATCGTCATGCACCCCGGGCCGATCAATCGCGGCGTCGAGATCGACAGCGCGGTGGCCGATGGCCCGCGCAGCGTCATCCTCGATCAGGTGCGCTTCGGCATCGCCGTGCGCATGGCCGTGCTGTCCATCGTCGCCTCCACGGAAAGCCCAGCATGAGCACCACGCAACTCCTGATCCGCGGCGGCCGCCTCATCGACCCGCTGCGCCAACTCGATGCCGAGGGCGACATCGCCATTTCCGGTGAGCGCATCGTCGCCGTCGGTCAGGCGCCCGCAGGCTTCATCCCCGACCAGACGCTCGACGCGCACGGCCTCATCGTCCTGCCCGGCCTCATCGACCTCTGCGCCCGCCTGGGCGAGCCGGGATATGAACACGAGGGCATGCTGGAGACAGAACTCAACGCCGCGCTGGCCGGCGGCGTCACCCGCGTGGTCTGCTCGCCCGACACCGATCCCGTGCTCGACGAACCCAGTCTGGTGGAAATGCTGCGCTGGCGCGCGCGCCGCATCAAGAGCGCGCGGGTCTATCCGCTGGGCGCGCTGACCAAAGGGCTCAAGGGCGAGCGCCTGAGCGAAATGGCCGAACTCACCCGGGCGAGCTGCATCGGCTTCTCCCAGGCCGACAGGCCAGTGGCCGACACCAAGGTGCTCTACAGCGCCATGCAATACGCCAGCACCTTCGGCTACAAGGTCTGGCTGCGCGCGCAGGATGCCTCACTCAGCCGCGGCGGCATCGCTGCCAGCGGCGCCTATGCCCAGCGTCTGGGCCTGAGCGGCGTGCCCGCCATGGCGGAGACCGTGGCCCTGCACACCCTGTTCGAACTCATGCGCGCCACGGGCTGCGCGGTGCATGTGAGCAAGCTCTCCAGCAGCGCCGGTGTGGCGTTGGTGCGGCAGGCCAAAACCGAAGGGCTGCCGATCACCTGCGACGTCTCGATCAACAACCTGATGCTCACCGACCTGGACATCGGCTACTTCGACGCCCGGGCACGGCTCGATCCGCCGCTGCGTCAGCAGCGCGACCGCGACACCCTGCGCGCCGCGCTGGCCGACGGCACCATCGACGCCCTGTGCTCCGACCACACCCCGTTGAGCAGCGACGACAAGACCCAGACCTTCGCCGACGCCGCGCCCGGCGCCACCGGACTGGAGCTGCTGCTGTCCACCGCCCTGCAGTTCGCCGCCGACAGCGGCCTGCCGCTGGTGCAGGCCCTGGGCTGCGTCGGCCACCGCGCCGCCCGCGCGGCCGGCCTGACCCCGGCCACGCTGGACGTGGACGCCGCGGCCGAATGCATTCTGGTGGATCCACAGGCCCGCTGGCGCGCCACGCCCGACGCGCTGCACAGCCAGAGCCGCCACACCCCCCTGGCCGAACAGGAGCTGCCTGGTCGCGTGCGGCATGCCGTGATCGACGGCCGCGTGGTGTGGAGCGCGCAGCCCGTCGCAAGCCCTGCATGAACCCGGCGCCGGAACACACTGCCGCGCCCCCGGCCCCTGCAGCCGATGTTTCGGCTGAACGTCCTGCTGCGCTTCCTGCGCCCGTTCCGGCACCCACCCTGCGCCGCGTCAGTGCGCCGGTGCGCTTTGCTGTGCGGCTGAGCCGTCTCAGCGCCCACGCGCTGCGTGGCCAGCGCATCCTCCAGCGCCACTTTCCCGCACTGTCCGCAGCGCAGCAGCAGCAGCACATCCGCGACTGGTCGGCACAACTGCTGCGCCTGAGCGGAATCGCGCTTCAGGTCAACGGCACCCCCTCGCAGACACCGTCTCTCGTGGCCGCGAACCACATCTCCTGGCTGGACATCTTCGCCATCAATGCGGTGCAGCCGGTGCGCTTCGTCTCCAAGTCCGAGGCGGCGAGCTGGCCGTTGATCGGCCCGCTGGTGCGCGGTGTCGGCACCCTGTTCATCGAACGCCAGCGGGCGCAGGACGTGGTGCGCGTCATCCACCAGATGGCGCAATGCCTGCGGCAAGGCCACCACGTCGGCGTGTTCCCGGAAGGCACCACCGGCTACGGCCACGACCTCCTGCCCTTCCATGCCAATCTGTTCCAGGCCGCCTGCGTGGGCGATTGCCCAGCCACAGTGCAGCCCGTGGCGCTGTTCTATGCCGACCAGCGCAGCGGCCGCTTCAGCCGCGCTGCCGCGTATGTCGGTGACGAGACCATGGTCGGCAGCCTGTGGCGCATGAGTGCCGCCGCGCCCCTGCGCGTCGAGGTCGACTACCTCGCCCCGCTGCGCGCCCCCACCCGCCGCGCCCTGACCCAACAAACCCGCGACGCGATCGCCGAGCATCTTCACCAGCGCCTGCGCGACAGCCGCTGATCGAGGGCGAACCCCTACAATCCAGCCGTTCACCTCCCCGTAGTTCAATGGATAGAACGGCTGCCTCCTAAGCGGCAAATACAGGTTCGATTCCTGTCGGGGGGACCAAACCCCTCAGCCCTGCCCTGCGATCGGCGGCACATCGAACTGCACGTCGCCGCATTGGGCGCGGTGACGCAGGGCGTGATCAATGAGGATGATGGCCACCAGCGCTTCGGCGATGGGCGCGGCGCGGATGCCGACGCACGGATCGTGCCGTCCGTGCGTTTCCACCGTGGTGGGGGCGTTCTGCATGTCCACAGACTGCCGCGGCAGTCTGATGCTCGATGTGGGTTTGATGGCGATGGAAGCCACCACGTCCTGCCCGCTGCTGATGCCGCCGAGCACGCCGCCGGCGTTGTTGGAGGCGAACCCCTGCGGGGTGAGTTCGTCACCATGCTGGGTGCCCTTTTGCGCCACGCTGGCAAACCCCGCGCCGATCTCCACGCCCTTGACGGCGTTCAGTCCCATCAGCGCATGGGCGATGTCGGCGTCGAGCTTGTCATACAAAGGCTCGCCCCAGCCTGCGGGCACGCCGCTGGCACTCACCATGATGCGCGCGCCGACCGAGTCCCCCGACTTGCGCAGCGCATCCATATACGCCTCCAGCTCGGGCACGATCTCGGCGTTGGGCGCGAAGAACGGGTTCTGATGCACCGCGTCCCAGGTCTGGAAAGGGATGGGCACTTCGCCGAGCTGGGTCATGCAGGCACGCACGACCACGCGGTGATGCGCGGCCAGCCATTTCTTGGCCACGGCACCGGCGGCGACGATGGGCGCGGTCAGACGCGCTGACGAACGGCCACCGCCGCGCGGATCGCGCAGGCCGTATTTGCGCCAGTAGGTGTAGTCGGCATGGCCGGGACGGAAGGTATTCAGGATGTTGCCGTAGTCCTTGCTGCGCTGATCAGTGTTGCGGATGAGCAGGGCGATGGGCGTCCCGGTGGTCTTGCCCTCGAATACGCCGGAAAGGATTTCCACCTGATCGGCTTCCTGCCGCTGGGTCACATGGCGACTGGTGCCGGGGCGGCGGCGGTCGAGATCGGGCTGGATGTCGGCTTCGCTCAACTCCATGCCGGGCGGGCAGCCGTCGATGACACAGCCGATCGCCGGGCCGTGCGATTCGCCGAAGGTGGTGACTGCAAACAGCAATCCGAGGGTGTTACCGGACATGGGAGGACTTTCAGGGTTGAGGGGTGGGCGCGGAGCTTGAGGCGCGGGCGGCGAGCGCCTGCAGCAGCTTGTCGTGCACGCCGCCAAAGCCGCCATTGCTCATGACCAGCACGCGGTCGCCAGGCTGCGCCGCGCTGGCCACGGCAGCGATCAGCACGCCCAGATCGTCGAACGCCTGCGCCTTGGCGCCCAGCGGCAGCAGGGCTTCAGCCAGGTTCCAGCCCAGGCCGCCGCCATAGCCAAAGCTCAGATCTGCACCGGCCAGCGCGTCCGGCAGCAACGCCTTCATCGCGCCGAGCTTCATGGTGTTGGACCTGGGCTCGAACACCGCCAGGATGCGTGACGGCTGCGTCTGCGGATCGGCCTGCATCTGCTGGCGTAACCCGGCCAGTGTGGTGGCAATGGCCGTGGGGTGGTGGGCGAAATCGTCGATGACCTGCACACCGCCCGCCGTGCCGCGCAGCTCCATGCGGCGCTTCACGCCCTGAAAGCTGCACAGCGCGGCGCAGGCCTCGTCGGCAAACACGCCGGCATGCTGGGCCGCGGCGATGGCGGCCAGGGCATTGCTGCGGTTGTGCGCGCCGCTCTGGCCCCAGTTCACTTTGCCGATGCGCCGGCCGCGCAGCAGCACCTCGAACTGTTGCTCGCCGCCTTGCGCGCTCCAGCCCTGCTGCGCGTCGTCTTCGAAGCGTGCAACCTCACTCCAGCAACCGCGCGCCAGCACCCGCTGCAGCGCCTCCGACCGGGCATTGACCACGATCTGGCCGTTGCGCGGCACAGTGCGCACCAGGTGGTGGAACTGGGTTTCGATGGCTGCGAGATCGGGGAAGATGTCGGCGTGGTCGTACTCCAGGTTGTTGAGCACGGCGGTGCGTGGCCGGTAGTGCACGAACTTGGAGCGCTTGTCGAAGAAGGCGGTGTCGTATTCATCGGCTTCGATGACGAAGAAATTCGAGCCAAGGCGAGCTGAAGCACCGAAATCCAGCGGCACGCCGCCGATGAGAAAACCGGGATTCAGCCCTGCGACGTCGAGAATGTGCGCCAGCATCGACGTGGTCGTGGTCTTGCCGTGGGTACCGGCGACCGCCAGCGTCCAGCGGCCCTGCAGCACATGCTCGGCCAGCCATTGCGGCCCACTGATGTAGGGCTGTCCGGCGTCGAGGATTGCCTCCATCAGCGCATTGCCGCGCGACACCACATTGCCGATGACCCACAGATCGGGCTGGAGCGCGAGCTGGTCGGCGCCATAGCCCTCGATCAGCTCGATGTCCAGCTGCCGCAGCTGGGTGCTCATGGGCGGATAGACCTGCGCGTCGCAGCCAGTCACGCGGTGCCCGGCCTGCTTCGCCAGCGCCGCCACGCCGCCCATGAACGTGCCGCAAATGCCAAGGATGTGAATATGCATGGGGAGATTCTAGGAGCCCGCCGCACTTGCCAACCGGGCACCGCAAGCAAGGCACGATCGTCGTTTGCAAGGGACAATAGGTGCTCCATCCTTTCCCGAGCCCGCATGCAGACCGACCCGAACCGCATTCCAGCCGTGACCGTCTATCTGGCGTCCTCCAGCCCACGGCGGCAGGATTTGCTGCGACAGGTCGGCGTGGCGTTTGAACTGCTCGCACCCTTGCCGGACGAAGACAGCGAAGCGCTGGAAATGGCGCTGCCCGGCGAGCTTCCCGCAGACTATGTGCAGCGCGTCACCCGGCTCAAGCTCGAGGCGGCGCGGCAACGGCTGACGCGCCTGCATCCCGCCATGCCGCCCGACGAGGCCGTGCTGCTGTGTGCCGACACCACCGTGACGCTGGACGACGCCCTGTTCGGCAAGCCGGAAAGCGCCGACGACGCCGCGCGCATCCTTTCCACGCTGTCCGGCAGGACGCACGCGGTGCTCACCGCCGTGTGCGTGCAGCGCGGCGCAGCGCAGTTTGCGGCACTGCAGACCTCGCAGGTGCGCTTCTCCATGTTGAGCCCGCAGGCCATTGCCGACTACATCGCCAGCGGCGAGCCCTTCGGCAAGGCCGGCGCCTACGCCATGCAGGGGCGCGGCGCGGCGTTTGTCGAACACATCAGCGGCAGCGCCAGTGGCATCATCGGCCTGCCGCTGTTCGAGACCCTGCGCCTGCTGCGTGCCGCAGGCTGGCAAGACGGCACGCAACAGCCATCACAACAAGAGACAACGCGCCCATGAACCCCACCCCCGAAGACATTCTCATCAACATCACCCCGCAGGAAACGCGCGTGGCGCTTGTGGCCCACGCCGCGGTGCAGGAGTTGCACATCGAACGCAGCCTGGAGCGCGGGCTGGTCGGCAATGTCTATCTGGGCAAAGTGGCGCGGGTGCTGCCGGGCATGCAGTCCGCCTTCATCGACATCGGCCTGGAGCGCACCGCCTTTTTGCACGTGGCCGACCTGTGGCAGCGTCAGGCCATCCCCGTGCCGACCGATGCCGCCACCGACACCCCTGTTGCACCGATCGCACAACCCATCGAAAAGCTGATCTATGAGGGTCAGACGCTGATGGTGCAGGTGCTCAAAGACCCGATCAACACCAAGGGCGCGCGACTGACCACGCAAATCAGCCTGGCCGGGCGCATGCTGGTGCATCTGCCGCAGGACGATCACATCGGCATTTCGCAGAAGATCGACGGCCCCGAGCTGCGTGTCGCGCTGCGCGAGCGCATGAGCGCGCTACTTGCCGCAGACGCCGAGGGTTCGCAAGGCTTCATCGTGCGCACCAATGCCGAAGACGCCAGCGACGCCGAACTGGCCGAGGACATCGCCTACCTGCGCAAGACCTGGCGTGCCATTCAGCAGCGCGCCCACGTCACCAGCCCCAGTGCCCTGATCTACCAGGAGCTGAGTCTGGCGCAGCGCGTGTTGCGCGATCTGGTGAGCGACGCCACCCGCAGCGTGCAGATCGACTCGCGCGAAAATTTCGAGCTGCTGCAGACGTTCGCCGCCGAATACATGCCCCGCGTGAGCAGCCGGCTGCAGCTTTACCGCGGCGAGCGGCCGCTGTTCGAGACCGCGAACGTCGACGAGGAAATCGAGCGCGCGCTGGGTCGCCGCGTCGATCTCAAATCGGGCGGCTACCTGATCATCGACCAGACCGAGGCGATGACCACCATCGACGTCAACACCGGCGGTTTCGTCGGCGCGCGCAATTTCGACGACACCATCTACCGCACCAATCTGGAAGCGACGCAAGCGATTGCCCGGCAGCTGCGGCTGCGCAATCTGGGCGGCATCATCATCATTGACTTCATCGACATGCACAACACCCAGCACCGCGCCGCCGTGCTCGATGAACTGCGCAAATCGCTCGCCCGCGACAAGGTCAAGGTGACCGTCAGCGGCTTTTCACAGCTGGGTCTGGTGGAACTCACCCGCAAGCGCACCCGCGATTCGCTCGCGCACATGCTGCTCGAACCCTGCCCCACCTGCAGCGGCCTCGGGCAGGTGAAGACGGCGCGCACCGTGTGCTACGAAATCCTGCGCGAGATCCTGCGTGAAGCCAAACAGTTCAACCCGCGCGAGTTCCGCATCGTCGGCGCCGCCGACGTCATCGACCTGTTTCTCGAAGAAGAGAGCCAGCACCTCGCATCCCTGTCCGACTTCATTGGCAAGCCGGTGTCGCTCCAGGTCGAACCCGCGTTTTCGCAGCAACAGTATGACATCGTGCTGACTTGAAACATCCCTGCGCCGCAACAGCGCCAGAGGCATGCCACGCCAAATGCAACAAATCCGCCAGAATGTAACCTGAAGGCGCCTCCGGACGCCTGCGATCGGAGCGATCACGGCATCCCCATTTATCGCATCAATCGTATTTTTTCTTCAAATCGTCCACGACGGAGAATCAAACATTAATCGCAAGTCGTTGAAATATATTAAATATAAAAAAATTATTTTTCAATCATATAATTTGATGCGCATCTTATTATATTCAATACGGCACATTTGACAGAAAATAAATTCATATAGGTAACAAGAAAAATCAGTTTGTTGAGAGTTGCAATCTCCATTGGAATCCGCCTCGCTGAAGTCCATCGGCCAAGAACCGCGCAGCACGCTGCCGGAAACCAAGACAGACAAAGGAGGGGATTGCATGAAAAAGCGCATCATGGCGGCTGTTTTTATTGGGGCATGCTGTCAAATCGCCCAAGCCAGAGAGGGCGTCCAGCTTTACGGCGTCATCGACATGGGCATCGAAAGGCTGACCTACGACAACACCAGCCTGAACCTCCTCGGCTCTGGCGTGCAATCCACTGACCGGATTGGCGTACGCGGCACGGAAAATCTGGGTGGGGGTTTGCAGACATTTTTTGATGTCGAAACCGGATTTTGCGGAAACGGCACCAATTCATTCCCGGGCAGTCTCGTCTACAAAGGCGGCGGCAGCGCCGTCGGGACCAGCTTTTGCTCTGGCGGGGGTTTCATGGGCCGCCTCAGCGTGCTGGGGTTGAAAAGCCGTTATGGCGTTTTCAAGGCGGGCCGATTTTACAGTCTGAATTACGATAATCTCGTCAAGATTGATCCGTTCATGACGGGGATGACCGGGGCGGTGAAAAACATCGATCCGGCAGGCTACAACTTCGTTCGATTTTCTCAGGCAGTTGGTTACAAAACGCCCGATTTTGGCGGACTGACCGGTGCGTTACTCTATGCATTCGGGGGAGTGCCCGGAAGTTTCTCAAAGGGTCAATCGTATGAGCTGAACGTGGATTACGAGTCTAAAACCTGGACTGCCGGACTGGATTATCTCAAGAACAATCATCCGTACAGCGCGGGTACGAAATACAGTCCTTATGTCGCACTGGCCTGGGAATTCGGCCCTGCGGCGACACTCACTCAGCAGGGCGCATTCAATAATGAAGTCGTCCAAGCCTATGGTGGATATGATTTTTCTGTCGCCAGAGTGACGGCCCTCTATTCTGACGAAAAATACGGAGATGGTCTTCCCTATGCGGCAGGTCATTTTTCTCCGCATTTGCAAATCTGGATGCTCGGCACTACGGTTCCCCTGCCGCGGGGGAAACTGCTGGCTTCGATTGCCAGACGCCGCGACGTGAACAAATCCGGCACCACGGCCACGCAAATTGCGGTGGGTTATGTTTATCCGCTTTCCAAGCGGACGAATATCTACGCCTCGTATTCACGCATCAGCAACGACGCGGCAACAGATTTATACGTCGGCGATAACGGTTTTACCGCGCAGGGGACCATCGGCGGCGCGAGCGCCAGTGGGCTGACCATCGGCCTGCGACATTTCTTCTGATGGCTTCAGCGCCATCTCCCTATTCGTTCCAGGAGAATTCCATGAAAATGCCCATCCGACGTGCGCTTGTCGGCGCAGCACTCATCACCGTCGCACTGTCGTCGTCCGGCATGGCGCGCGCCGAGGCCACGGCACCGGCCATCGCCACCCAGTCGCACTATGGCGCGATCTTCCAGATCGACTCAGGAAGTCCGGGCGCAATCAAAAAAACCATCAACAACATCGAAAACCTGCTCCATGATCCCAGGCTCAAAGGCAAGGTCCAGGTCGAGTTGATCGCCAACGCCCAAGGATTCGCCGCCTACGTCAAAAACAATGGCTTTGAGCAGAAATTGCAGACGCTGCGGCAGCAGGGCGTGCTGCTTGCGCAATGCGCCAATACCTTGCGCGAGTTGCATGTGGATCGCAAGGACCTGTATCCGTTCATCACCGTGGTGCCATCGGGCATGGGAGAAATCACCATTCGGGAAGCGCAGGGGTGGGCGTACATCCACCCCTCGGCGCCGAACCCGGGTCTGTGACCAAAGTGCATCAAAAAGGCCGGGATGAACCGCGTCCCGGCCTTTGTAAATCGGGCGCGAAGCCTCGTCCCTTCCTTATTTCGGGCAGGTTGCCGTAGAGCTCGGCACTTTACCCACAAGTAGCAGGAAGGCGCTAAACGGGTCCATGGCACGCATGGCCACCATCTTCGGGCCTTGGAATTCGAGACGGCCGAACATCATGGCTTTCATCGGGCCGTATTCACCCTTGCCCATTTCTTCCCACTGCTTGGTGTTGGCATGCATGAGGAAATCGACATCGAAATTGGGTTTGAGTGTGGGCAGGCCGCCGGATACGCACATCGCTTTGTCATTTTGCAGTTGCAGCTTGAGTTCAACAGCAGTGTCCTTGCCGCAGTCGGTCCGGTACATCTCCACCAGCTTGTAGCCACGCCCTTTGTCATCATGCATGAACTCCCCCTTGAGACCGTTGGTCAGTTCGGGGGTGTTGTTCCAGGCGGTGCAGGCTTCACTGGCCCATTGGGGCGACATCAGCACGGGGGCATCCGCCCAGGCGGAAACCGCCACGCAGGACAGCGCCAAGCCAGCGGCCAGGCCCAGGGCTTGCAAGGAACGACGGGGGTTGAACAATGGTTTCATGTGGTGTTGTCTCCAAGAGGGTGTTGAAACACTCGCGCAGGCTGTGATGAAGCGGCCCTGCCATGGCGCGACGACACGGCAGCAGGCTGACCAAAAAAGGTGGGACTACTGCTGCAGCATCTCCTGCGCGCGCTGGGAGAAGACCGCCGCCTGCTTTTCGTCGATGAACAAGCGAATGAACTTGACGCAGGCCTGCACGGCTGCGGCCCGGCCTTCGGGAGTATCGGGAAATTGTTCGATTTTCTGTACCAGGCGGGGGGCCTGGACGCCGAACTGCTCTTCGACCAGGGCGATGAGCAAGGCGAGGGAAGACTGCTGCGTCTTGCCGCCTGCAGGCGCTGCGAATGGCGCATCGGCCGCTTCAGGCGCAGACGCGGCTGCGTTGCGCGCCAGATAACCGTCCTCGAACAAGCCGCGCAACACCTGCAAGCAACGCTCGGGATCGGGGCCCGCCTTGAGCAGCTCGTCCACGCGTCTGTGACCGTCAGCCAGGATGAGCAGATTACGCTGTCCGGGCATGAGGTGGTGCGCGCGGGTCGCGAGTTCCTCCCTGCCTTTCGGGGTTTTTTCGAGTATCCAGTCGAGAGTCAATTCTGCTGACATCCACGTCGGGTGCGGAATACCGCACCTGCCTCCAATAGTTTTTTGCGCTTGAGATATCGCGGTAGTGGCGGGAGTATGCCGCTTTGACGTCCGCTTGACACCGG
Organism: Pseudomonadota bacterium; assembly: GCA_021783695.1. Classification (GTDB taxonomy): domain Bacteria; phylum Pseudomonadota; class Gammaproteobacteria; order Burkholderiales; family Burkholderiaceae_C; genus Thiomonas. Next base: position 43,301 of record JAJXTO010000007.1, read on the forward strand.
GATCAACCCGCAGAAAAAAGGCCCGCACGCGGCGGGCCTGGTTCAACATGCAGGCAAAATTTAGACTTTGGCGGTTTGCGGCAAGCCAGTGAGGTAGCCCACCGAAGCACCGAAGCGGTCTTTGTAATTGGCCTTGATCAGAGGATCGAGCGTGGCCTTGACCTTGTCGTGCAGCGGGGTTTCCCAGTCGGCGGGATGCTGGAAGTTGCTCAGCACATAGGTCCAGCCGTTCACGTCATCCACGCCTTGCAGCCCTGTGGACTCGGCCCCCGCAGGGGTGCTGAGGATGCGGGCGAGCTGTTTGGTGTCGACGTTGTAAGCCCACAGGAAGTTGTTGACGTGCATGCCGCTGTCTTCGCCGATGAACAAGGTGCGCAGTTTTTCCGAGAACTTGAGGTTGTCGGGGTTGGCGATCTTGTCCGCATTGGCGAGGTTGCCCAAGGCATCGGGGGTGGCGAGGTCTTCGCCGATCAGTGCTGCAGGCGCAGCCATGTCGACGGGCACCCAATCGCTGTTGATTGCGGCGCCCGAAGTATCGGTCTGTCCACCCTTGAGATTGAGCGCATAGGTGGCACCGGCCTTGGGGCCTTGCACCTTGAAGCCCGGCACGCTGCCGTCCACCATGGTGGACTGGATATAGCTCATGGCGATGTATGCCACTTTGTTTTTCGCATCGACCGTGGTGCCTTCCCACTTGGTAAACGCCAGCGTGCCGCCCTTGAGCGCAGCGTAACGGTGCGTTTCGAGAAAAGCCGCCGCCTTGTCCATGCCTGGCTTGAGGCGCACCCAGTTGGCCTTGCCCGAGTAACCAATCTTGGTGTATGTCACATCTTGCGGATCGGTGGTCGCCAGGTCCAGGATGTCGGTTGGCTTGGTGGCTTGGGCCAACTGCTCGATCTCGGCGCTGGTCGCCTGACCAAGCTTGATCCATTTCAGGGTGAAAGCGCCGGGTCCAGTGGCCGAGGTTTGCGTGGCCTGGCCGACATACAGCGTGCCCGAGGATAGATCGGCCGCCTTGTCAGCAATGAACATGAAGGCCCCGCCGTTGGTCGCGTCATCGCCCATGAGCACGGTGCGTTGGTCAGGGCAGACCTGGACCAGTTCATGCGAAATTCGACCCAGGCAGAAATGCTTGACCACAGCACCTGTGCCGTCGGCGTTGACCTTGACCTCCGGCAGGTGTCCGTACAGATAGGGATTGGCCTTTACCGGATCACTCGCCGCATTGGCATCGCCATACAGATTGTTGATGAAGGCCGTGAAACGGACATCTTTGCCTGCGGCAGCAACGAAAGCGTCTGGCTCATATTCCTCGCTGCTCAGATGGGTGTTCCAGGGCGACAGGCTGGCGCCGCAGGTGATCCACAAGCCATATGCTGGTTTGGTCGGTACGTTGTAATACTTTGCCAGGCTGAGCTTGCCAGTGGCCGGGTCTTGGTCGAGCGTGAGCACGGCAATGGGTGATGGCAAGCGGCCATATTGGCTGACCTGAGACTGGTCACGCGTGGCGTACTCGAACTGCGCCACGGCAAACACTGGATTGCCCTTGACGGCAAGCTTGGCTTTGTCCGCACCGGCGATAGGCTGCAACAGGCTCGTGCCGTCGGGACAGTCGGAGAAAAACTGGCGCTCGGAACCCGCAACCGATTGATCGACGATGGGCTTGCCGTTGATATCGAAGTAGCCGCCGGCGACGATGGTGCCGCCCTGCAGATTGGGCACCAGGTCGCCGGTCATGAACAGTTGCTGGTAGCCGAGCTTGTAGGCCTGCTTGCTGCCGTCGCTGTAGCTGACCTGCAGGCTGGAGTCGACCGAAGTGGTGGCCATCGCGCCCGGGCTGCTCAGCGAGGGCGCGGCCATGCCAGTGAACGTAGCCGCGGTCGGCGTGGCCGTGGTGGCTGCCGTGGCCGATGTGCCGCTCCCGCCGCAGGCGGTGAGCAGGGCCGAGGCACTGATGCCGGTGCCAAGCGGCAGTAGCGGCGCACCACCAAAGAGTTTCAAGGCCTGGCGACGCGAGGGATTGGCTGGGGATTGAGACATGTCGAACTCCATCAGGGGAAGATGCGCAGAGGCGCCGTTACGAAAGACACGTCACGTTACATTCGCAGTGTGACAACTTGTTGAACCTGTGGCTTGCTTTTCATCCTCAGCCTGTGCGCGACATGCGAACATGTCAACCTGACCGCACCATGCCATCCATCCGCCTCGACGATGCCACACGATCGCCCCGCTGATTTCACGCTGCCCTCTATCAGCCGACGCCTCTGTCTGCGCGCCTTCGCGGCCATGACACTGGGCACCGTTTTGTCCCACAGCGCACGGGCGCAGACGACTCCAGACGCGTCCTCCATCAGCCCATTGCCCGACGCCACGCCGTCAGCCCGCCCGATGCTCGGCGACTGGCCCGCGCAGCAGGCGCAGGCGCTGACAGCGCGCATCGTGCAACGCAACGGCTTGCCGCAAGCCCTGGTGGAGCGTCTCATCGGCAAAGCGCAGTATGTGCCGACTGTCGCCCGTCTCATCCTGCCCGGCCCGCCCGCGATAAAGAACTGGAAGGTGTACCGCAGCCGCTTTCTGGACAGTCTGCGCATTGATGCCGGCAGCGACTTCATGCAGGAGTTCGGTGTGTGGTTTGCCCGTGCGCAGGAACGCTATGGGGTGCCGCCGCATATCGTCGCGGGCATCCTCGGAGTGGAGACGATTTACGGGCGCAACATGGGTCATTTCCGCGTGGTGGACGCGCTCTCCACCCTGGCGCTGCGCTACCCGGCGCAGGCGCCGCGTGACCGCAGCGCCTATTTCGGCGTTCAGCTCGGCGACTTTTTTCAGTGGTGCGCACAGGACGGGCGCGACCCGCTGCAGGTGCGCGGGTCTTACGCCGGAGCCATCGGCATGCCGCAGTTCATGCCCGAGAGCATCCTGAACTACGCGGTGGATTTCGACGATGGCGGCGGCATCGACCTGATCAACGACCCAGCGGATGCCATCGGCTCGGTGGCCAGCTACCTGTCGGCCAAGGGCTGGGTGCGTGGTCAGCCGACGCACTTTCCGCTGCAGTTGCCGCCTGATCTGCCGCAGGCCAGCCTGGACACCCTGCTCGGCCCCGACATCACTCCGACTTTCACCCCCGATCAACTGGCGGCGATGGGCCTGCCGCTGCTGCCCCAGGCCCGCGCCTACGCAGGCAAGCTGGCCGTGGTGCAACTGCCCAATGCCGGCGCGGCGCCGGACTATGTGCTGGGCACGGACAACTTTTATGTCATCACTCGCTACAACCAGTCGGCGTTCTACGCACTGGCGGTGATCGAGCTGGGCGAGGTGGTCGCTGCGGCAGCGGCTGCCGCGACAGCAGGCGCCAGGACTCAATCCTGAGGCGTGACGCCGAGCTGGCGGATGCCCGCGAGCACGATGGCGCTGAGTTCGGCCACATCCTGCCCCAGACGACGCGCCGCGCCCAGATCGCCCACATCCAGTGCCGACTTGGCCTGCCGCGCGAGTTCGTGAATCTCGGCGTGCTGTTCGAGCAGCAGCGCGTAGCGCGGGTCGCGGCCGTAATACAGCCGCCCCTGCCCGTTGAGCCACAGACCGAGGTGGCACTGGTTTTCCGCCGCGATGTCGAGCACATGGTCGGGAAACGGCACCTCACCGCGCACCGCCTGCTGAAGCCGCTCCACGCGACGTAACTGCGCAACCTCCACCTCACGCGGAAATTCAACGGCGCGCAGGTTGGCCGCTGGCCGCACCCAGGTCTGCACCCAGGTGGACACTGCGTCGGCCGGTAGCGGGCGGGCAATGGCGTAACCCTGCGCCAGCGTGCAGTTCATCGCCGAGAGCACCGACAGATGCTCCAGCGTTTCTGCCCCCTCGCCGATGACTTCCAGCCCCAGCAGATTGGCTGCCGTGACCACGGCGGAGACGATGGCAAAGTCCTTGGGATCGTTGACCATGTCGCGCACGAAGGACTGGTCGATCTTGATCGACTGCGCCGGAAGCTGCTGCAGATAAGTGAGCGATGCCGCGCCGGTGCCGAAGTCGTCGAGCGCCACGCTCGCGCCCAAGTCCTGGCAGGCTTGCAGCACGTGCCGCGCCTGCTCCAGATTGCGCAAAGGCGCGGATTCGGTGACCTCCAGCATCAGCCCGCTGGCGGGATAGCCCGGATGGTTGCGCAGCGCCTGGCGCAGGTCGTCCAGAAACTCCGGCGCCAGCAGATGCTCGGCGCTGATGTTGACCGCGATATGCAGTTCCAGCCCCTCGGCCCGCCACTGCGCGCCCTGGGTCAGCGCCTGATCGAGCACGAAGCGGCCAATGGCGCGTGCCAGGCGTCCGTGATCGAGCGCGCCGGAAAACTCGGCCGCTTCCATCTGTCCGCCGCGCTCGGTGCGCAGGCGCAGCAGCGCCTCGACACCCACCACCGCCGGGCGTGCCGGATCGCCGCCGATGGAGACAATGGGCTGATACCACAGTGACAAGCGCCCCTGCTGCAAGGCCGCCTCCACGCTTTCGAGCAGGCTTTTCTGCTTGTGCGCGGCCATCTCGAAATCGGTCTTGAAGCGCAGGTAGCGGTCACGCCCGGCGGACTTTGCAGCGTAAAGCGCCAGATCGGCGCGACGCAGCAGGGTTTCGGCGTCGCTGCCATCGTCTGGATAGAGAGCGCAACCCAGGCTGACGGAAATCGACGCCTGCCGCCCCACGCCCAGATCGAAGGGCTGGCGCAGCGCCGAGAGAATGCGCTGCGCCGCGGCCTCTGCCGCGGTCTCGCCGCCGAAGGCGTTGGTCAGCAGCACGGCAAATTCGTCTCCACCCATGCGCGCCATGATCTCGCCTTCGCGCAGGATGGACTGCAAGCGCTGCGCGGTCTCGCGCAGCAGGCCATCGCCGGCCGAATGCCCGTAGGCATCGTTGACCTGCTTGAAACCATCGAGATCGAGCAGCAGCAAGGCGAATTCGCTCTGCCGCGCCCAGGCGGTCTCCAGCGCCAGTTGCAGGCGTTCGCGCAACAGCGCGCGGTTGCCCACCGCGGTCAGCGGATCGGTGATGGCCAGGGTGCGCAGCCGCTGCTGCTGCACCTGCGTGAGCATCAATTCACGACCGATCTGCCCCCTGGCATAGCGATACAGCACGGTCAGCAGCAGCAGAAAGAACACCAGCCCCAGCAGCGGCGGCCAGACGGTGCGCCAATACTGCGTCCAAAGCACACCGCTGGGAACCGAAACCGCCACGGCCAGATCGGGATGGGTTTGCAGCCGCTGCCAGCTGCCCATGCGCGTCACCCCATCCGCCACGACCAGACCGGCGTAGTGACCATGCGGCATGGAGGGATCCGTCAAAAGGGAACGGGTGAAGGCACCCGCCTGCGGTGCGGAGAAAAAGTTCTTTTCCGTCGGCGATGGCCAGCGCGCCAGCACATAGCCGTCATTGCGCGCCAGGATGGCCGCCATGCCGCTGTAGGGCAACGCGGTATTGGCCAGGGTCTGCCGCAGAAAGGTCTCGGTGCTGACTGCGGCCACGATATAGAACGCCGGATGCTTCTCGCTGGCCGCCACTTCGCGCACCAGCGGAATCACCCACACGCCCAGCAGCGGGCCGATGAACGGGCGGCCGATGATCAAGCCTTTTTGTTGCGGCAATGCGCGCAGCCGGGCGAACGCCTGCACCAGATCGGGATAGTGCTGCAGATCGGGGAGTTTGTCGGAGCGCAGCGAACTTCCCAGCAACTGGCCGCCCGCCGAGACGACGCTGATGGACAGCGCGCCGGGCAACAAGGCCTGTCGGCGTTCCAGCAGGATCTGCAACACCTCCGGGCGCTGCAGCAAATCGGACTTCTCGCCCAGATCGGAGCCCGTGGCGTCGAGCACCGAGGAGAAACTCTGGAAATACGACTGGGTGGCGCTCACCAGAAAGCTGGAACTGGTGTCGAGCGAACCATACAGAATCTGCCGCTGCGCGCGCCAGGTGGTGAAGGCGTACAGCAGCGCCAGGGCGACGAAGACGACAAACAAGGTCCAGTAGATCCGCCGGATCCAGCGTTGCGCCAGGGGCGTATCCGCGCCCCGCTCCGTTGGCTCAAAAAGCGGCAGCGCGGTTTGTTCCTCCATGCCGGAAGTCAGGGTATCGGGTTCGGAGACGATCCGCGCGGAGGCCATGCAATGCGGTGGATGGGAAGGGCTGACTTGATCGGGACGGGAATGCTGCGCAGTAAAGACCTGCAGGCCGTGGCACTTTACCGCGCCCTTTCCACGGATCACAACGCCCTATTCCCGGAGGCGCGCATCAATCTGCTGATTGTGTGGAGAACTTCACAACTCCTGCTCCAGCGGTACTGTCTGCTTGCGCGTATTGAGCGCCACATGAATGCCGCCGAAGATGAGCAAGGCTGCCCAGAAGTGATACCAATGGATGGTTTCACCGAGAAACAGCCAGCTCAGCAGCGCGGCGAACAACGGCGCGAGATTGCCGAAGTACGCCGGAATCTGCGCCCCGACCTTGCCAACCGCGCTGCCCCAGCACCAGTACGCCAGCAGCGACGGCAGCACCGCCACATAGGCCAGCGCCAGCCAGACCGGACCGCCCCAGTGTGTGGTCTGCCCGCCAATCCAGCGCTCGGCCAGCATGAAGGGCAGGATGGACAGCACGCCCCAGATCATCTGCGCCGCCAGCGAGGTCATCGGTGCCAGGCCCAGCGGGCGCTGGCGCAGCTCCCAGGTGTAGATCGCCCACAGGAACACGGCCAGCAGCATGATCAGATCGCCTGGAGCGAAGTGCAGCGCCGCCAGATGCGCCACGTCGCCCTTGGCCACGACCATTGCCACCCCCGCGACGGACAACAGCGCGCCGATCCACTGCGCCCTGCCCACGGCCTGCTTGTAGAACGCTCCGCCGATCAGCAGGATGAACACCGGCGCGCTCGACGTGATGAGCGAGACGTTGAGCGGCGTGGCGGTCTCCAGCGCCACATATTGCAGCGAGTTGTAGCTGCCCACCCCCAGAATGCCCATGACGGCGAGCGACTTCCATTTGCTGCGCAGCACGGCGCGGTTGCGCCACAGATCGGGGCCGACGATGAGCAGCGCGATCGCCAGGGCGAAAAACCAGCGGTAAAAACTCAGCGCAAGCGGAGGAATCTGCCCCACCATCAGCCGTCCCACCACGGCATTGCCGGCCCAGAACAGCGGGGGCAGAGTCAGCAGCAGGGCGGTTTGCGGATCGAGCAGGCGCGGTCTATGGCGGGGCATGGGCGCATTATTTCAGTGCGGCGGCAAGTCTGCCCGAAGCCCGCTTGCCCCAAGCCAGGAGCGAAGCCCTTCAGGCGTAGACCTCGGCTCCCGCCAGCCGCGGCGCTGCGGCGTCCTTGGCGGCCAGACTGGGCAGGCCGTCCGGCAGGTTCAGCCCTGCGAGTGGCCAGTCGATTGCGAGTTGCGGGTCGTTCCAGGCCAGATTGCGGTCATGCTCGGGGTACCAGTAATCGGTGGTTTTGTAGAGGAAATCGGCAGTCTCGCTCAGCACCACAAAACCGTGGCCGAAGCCCGGCGGCACCCACAGCAGGCGCTGGTTGTCGGCGCTGAGTTCCACGCCGACCCATTGGCCAAAGCGGGGAGAGCTTTTGCGCAGATCCACCGCCACGTCCCACACCGCGCCGGTGACGGCGCGTACCAGCTTGCCCTGCGGCTTGACGAGCTGATAGTGCAGGCCACGCAGCACGCCGCGGGCCGATCTGGAGTGGTTGTCCTGCACGAACTCCAGATCCAGCCCGGTGTCGGCCGCAAAGGTCTTGCGGTTGTAGCTCTCGAAAAAAAAGCCGCGGGGGTCGCCGAACACCTTGGGCTCGAGGATGAGCACTTCGGGCAGGGCGGTGGGGATGACGTTCATGCGCCCTCCTCGGTGAGAAGCCGCAGCAGATACTGGCCGTAGCCGTTTTTTTTCATCGGCTCGGCCAGACGCTGCAGTTGCGCGGCATCGATCCAGCCGTTGCGCAAGGCGATCTCCTCCGGGCAGGCCACTTTGAGACCCTGGCGCTTTTCGATGGTGGCGATGAACTGTCCGGCTTCGAGCAGGCTGTCGTGGGTGCCGGTGTCGAGCCAGGCGTAGCCGCGGCCCAGCGTCTGCACCTGCAGGGTGCCCTGCTCCAGATAGACGCGGTTGACGTCGGTGATCTCCAGCTCGCCGCGCGGCGAGGGCTTGAGGCTGGCGGCGATGTCGGCCACCTGGTTGTCGTAGAAGTACAGGCCGGTGACGGCGTAGTTGCTCCTCGGCCTGGCGGGTTTCTCTTCGATGCTGATGGCGCGGCCGCCGGCGTCGAACTCGACCACACCGTAACGCTCGGGATCGTGCACGTGGTAGGCGTAGACCGTGGCGCCACGGGTCTGGGCGGTGGCCTCTTTCAGCGAGGCCTGCAGGTCGTGGCCCCAGAACAGGTTGTCGCCCAGCACGAGCGCGCTGGCCGCGTTGCCGATGAAGTCGCGGCCGATCAGGAAGGCCTGCGCCAGTCCGTCGGGGCTGGGCTGCACGGCGTACTGCAGGTTCAGACCCCACTGGCTGCCATCACCCAGCAACTGGGCAAAGCGCGGGGTGTCCTGTGGGGTGGAGATGATGAGCACCTCGCGGATGCCCGCGAGCATCAGCGCGGACAGCGGGTAGTAGATCATCGGCTTGTCGTACACCGGCAGCAGTTGCTTGCTCACCGCCTGCGTGACGGGATACAGGCGGGTGCCGGAGCCGCCGGCGAGGATGAGGCCTTTGCGTGGCTGGGTCATAGCGGGAGTTCGTCGATCAGGCGTTGCACCTGGGTCTGCCAGGGCGGCAGAGTCAGGTTGAAGGTCGTCTGGAGTTTGCCGCAGTCCAGCCGGGAGTTGGCCGGGCGCGGCGCGGGCAGCGGGTAGTCGGCGGTGGGAATGGCCTGCACCTGCTCGGGCGGGCAGCGCAGCGCCCTGCCGCGGGCGGCAGCCTGGGTGAGGACGAACTGCGCATAGCCGTGCCAACTGGTGCTGCCCTGCGCGGTGAGGTGGTAGAGGCCGCTGGCCTGCGCCGCAAGGGCGGCATCGGTGCGCAGGCGGTGCAGCATGAGCGCGGTGGCGTCGGCAATGAGTTCGGCGCTGGTGGGGGCGCCGAACTGGTCGGCGATCACCCGCAGGCTGTCGCGTTCGGCGGCGAGTTTGAGCATGGTCTTGGCGAAGTTGCCGCCGCGCGCCGCATACACCCAGGAGGTGCGCAGGATGAGGTGGCGGCAGCCGCTGGCGGCAATGGCCTGCTCGCCCGCCAGCTTGCTCTTGCCGTAGACGCTTTGCGGGTTGGGCGTGTCGCGCTCGGTGTAGGGCACGGCTTTGCTGCCGTCGAACACATAGTCGGTCGAGTAGTGCGCCAGCCAGGCATCGTGGGCGGTGGCGTAGTCCGCCAGGATCTGCGGAGCCTCGGCGTTGATGCGCTGCGCCAGCGCGGGCTCGGTCTCGGCCTTGTCGACTGCGGTGTAGGCGGCGGCGTTGACGATGACCTGCGGGCGCTCGCGTTGCAGCACGGCGCGCAGGGCGTCGAGATGGTTGAGGTCGGCCTGGGCGCGGTTACGCGGCAGCACGGTGCCCAGAGGCAACAGGGCGCGGCGCAATTCCCAGCCGACCTGACCGTCTGCACCCAGCAGCAGGATGCGCGGCGGGTTCAAGCCACGGCTCCGGCTGGGTCTCCCGCCTGAGCCCCGTACTGCGTGCCGACCCACTGGCGGTAGGCGCCGCTGGTGACGTGCGCCACCCAGTCGGGATGGTCGAGATACCACTGCACGGTGCGCGCGAGGCCGGTGGTGAAGGTTTCCTGCGGGGTCCAGCCGAGTTCGCGTTCGATCTTGCCCGCGTCGATGGCGTAGCGGCGGTCGTGGCCGGGGCGGTCGGTCACAAAGGTGATCTGGGCCTTGTAGCGGGTGCCGTCGGCCTTGGGACGCAGATCGTCGAGCAGGTCGCACAGGGTGTGAACGACATCGAGGTTCTTCACCTCGTTGCAGCCGCCGATGTTGTAGGTCTGGCCGAGTGCGCCGGCCTCGAGCACACGGGCAATGGCGCGGCAGTGGTCTTCCACATACAGCCAGTCGCGCACGTTCTGGCCGTCGCCGTACACCGGCAGGGATTTGCCGGCCAGGGCGTTGTGGATCATCAGCGGGATGAGTTTCTCGGGGAACTGGTAGGGGCCGTAGTTGTTGGAGCAGTTGGTGGTGAGCACCGGCAGGCCGTAGGTGTGATGCCAGGCACGCACGAGGTGGTCGGAGGCGGCCTTGCTCGCGCTGTAGGGGCTGTTGGGCGCGTAGGGGGTGGTTTCGGTGAAGGCCGGGTCGGTGGGGCTCAGGCTGCCGTAGACCTCGTCGGTGGACACATGCAGGAAGCGGAAGGCAGCCTTCTCCGCATGCGGCAAAGCGCTCCAGTAGGCGCGGGTGGCTTCGAGCAGCTCGAAGGTGCCCTGCACATTGGTGCGGATGAAGTCCCCCGGGCCGTGGATGGAGCGGTCGACATGGCTCTCGGCGGCGAAGTGCAGGATGGCGCGCGGGCGGTGCTGAGCAAGCAGCGCGGCCACGGCGGGCCGGTCGCCAATGTCCACCTTGGCGAAGTGATAGCGCGCATCGCCCTGCACGCTGGCCAGGCTTTCCAGATTGCCGGCGTAGGTCAGGGCGTCGAGCACCAGCACGGGCTCGTCGGACTGGCCCAGCCAGTGATGAACAAAGTTGGCGCCGATGAAACCGGCAGCTCCGGTGAGGAAAATCATGGTTTGGTTGAAATTCTGCTGAAAGATCGGTCATGTCGCCGGGATACGGCGCAACTGTCAGGATAACAACGCCGCGCGTGCTGGCCGTCTGCGCGCGTCATGACCATCAAGCCCCGGTCAGCATTCGATGATGTTCACCGCCAGGCCGCCACGGGCGGTTTCCTTGTACTTGGTCTGCATATCGGCGCCGGTGTCGCGCATGGTCTTGATGACCTGATCGAGCGAGACGATGTGGCGGCCGTCGCCGTGCAGCGCCATGCGCGCGGCGTTGAGGGCCTGCACCGAGGCGATGGCGTTGCGTTCGATGCAGGGCACCTGCACCAGTCCGCCAACGGGGTCGCAGGTCAGGCCGAGGTGGTGCTCCATGCCGATTTCCGCGGCGTTTTCCACCTGTTCGGGCGTGCCGCCAAGCACGGCGCACAGCGCACCGGCGGCCATTGAGCAGGCCACGCCGACCTCGCCCTGGCAGCCCACCTCGGCGCCGCTGATCGATGCATTCTCTTTGTAGAGCAGGCCGATGGCGCCGGCAGTGAGCAGGAAATCGGCCACGCCCGCGTCGTTCGCGCCGGGCACGAAGCGGGTGTAGTAGTGCAGCACGGCGGGAATGATGCCGGCGGCGCCGTTGGTCGGCGCGGTGACCACGCGGCCACCTGCAGCGTTCTCTTCGTTGACCGCCAGGGCGTAGAGGTTGACCCAATCGATGGCCTGCAGCGGATCATGCAGGGGCTGCAGCGGCGCGGTCAGCGCCGTTGCGCCGCTGGGGACGGGGCTGCCTGCGAGAGTGCGGTAGAGCTGCGGCGCGCGGCGGCGCACATGCAGCCAGCCGGGCAACTCGCCTTCGGTGGCGCAGCCGCGCGCCACGCAGGCCTGCATGACCTGCCAGATGCGCAGCAGTTCGCGGTCGATGTCGGCATCGGCACGCCAATGCCGCTCGTTGCGGCGCATGACGGCGGCGATGCTCAGGCCGTGCGTGCGGGTGAGCGCCAGCAGTTCCACCGCGCTGTGAAACGGCAGCGGCAGCACGGTGGTGTCGGGTGCGACGCGCTTTTGCCGTTCGCCATCAGCGGCCACTTCGTCGCTGACGACAAAACCGCCGCCAACCGAGTAGTAGATGCGCTGATCGAGCACGGCACCCGTGGCATCGAAGGCGGAAAACTGCATGCCGTTGGCGTGCAGCGGCAGTTGCCGGAGGGCGAAGAACGTGATGTCGCGCGCCGGGTCGAAGTTCAGTGGCTGCAGGCCCAGCAGGCCGAGCCGGTGTGTGGCCTGCAGCGCCGCGATGCGCCCGCCAATGCTGTCCACATCCACGGTGTCGGGCAGATCGCCCTGCAGGCCGAGGATGACCGCACGGTCGCTCCCATGTCCCTTGCCGGTGGCGCCGAGCGAGCCATACAGCGCGCACTCCACCCGGGCCACGCGCTTCAGCTTGCCGCTGGCCTGCAACTGCAGTGCAAACAGCCGCGCCGCGCGCATCGGCCCCACGGTATGCGAGCTGCTCGGGCCGATGCCTACCTTGAACAGATCGAACACCGAGACGGCCACGGCGCTTCTTTCAGATCAGTCCTGCGCCGCGCAGGCCGCGATGAGATCGGCGGCGAAGGCGTCCACCGATTCGGGCGTGGTGTCCCAGGCGCACATCAGTCGGCAGCCTCCGTCGGCGATGAATTCGTAGAAACGCCAGCCCTGTGCGTGCAGGGTGTCGATGACGGCGCGGGGCAGATGGGCGAACACCGCATTGGCCTCGGGCGGGTGCATCACCCGCACGCCGGGAACGGCGTGGATGGCCGCATACAGACGTTGCGCCATGGCGTTGGCATGGCTGGCGTGGCGCAGCCAGGTGGCGTTTTCCAGCATGCCCAGCCAGGGCGCGGAAATGAAGCGCATTTTCGAGGCGAGCTGTCCAGCCTGTTTCACCCGCCAGGCGAAATCGGCGGAGAGCTCACGGTCGAAGAACACCACGGCCTCGCCAACGGGCAGGCCGTTCTTGGTGCCGCCGAAGCACAGCACGTCCACCCCGGCGCGCCAGGTGATGTCGCTCGGATGGCAGCCCAGCGTGGCCACGGCGTTGGCAAAGCGCGCGCCGTCCATGTGCAGCTTGAGGCGGTGGCGCTTGGCCATGGCGGCGATGGCGCGCACTTCCTCGACGCTGTAGACGGTGCCGAGCTCGGTCGCCTGGGTGATGGAGACGACCTTGGGCTTGGGGAAGTGGATGTCGCTGCGCTTGGTGACCAGCGCATCGATGGCATCCGGCGTGAGCTTGCCGCGCCGTGCCTGCGGGCTTTCGGATTCGGTGATCAGCAGCTTGGAGCCGCCGGAGAAAAACTCCGGGCAGCCGCACTCGTCGGTTTCGATATGCGCCACCGGGGTGCAGATCACCGAGTGGTAGCTCTGGCACATGGCGGCGAGCGCCAGCGAATTGGCCGCCGTGCCGTTGAACACGAAATAGACGTCGCAGTCGGTCTGGAACAGTTCACGCAGACGGTCGGAGACGCGCTGCGTCCAGCCGTCGTCGCCATAGGCCGGCTGATGGCCGGATGCATTGGCCTGCAGCAGCCAGTGCAAGGCTTCCGGGCAGATGCCGGCGTAGTTGTCGCTGGCGAAATGTTGTCGGATTTCTGGGGTGTGCATGGAGTGGAGTTGCTATTCGGCGTAGTCCGCAGCGTAGTCCGCGATGGGCAGGCAGGCGCATTGCAGATTGCGGTCGCCCCAGGCGTTGTCCACCCGGCCCACCGGCGGCCAGTATTTGCTGGCTTTGAGCGCGGGCGTCGGGAAGGCGGCATCTTCTCTGCTGTGGACATGCGCCCAGTCCGCGCCGAGCACGCTGGCCGCGGTGTGCGGCGCGGCCTTGAGCGGATTGTCCTCACGCGGCCATTCGCCCTTTTCCACCCGGGCGATCTCGGCGCGGATGGCGATCATGGCGTCGATGAAACGATCGAGTTCCGCGAGCGACTCGCTCTCGGTCGGCTCGATCATCAGCGTGCCCGGCACCGGGAAGCTCATGGTCGGCGCGTGAAAGCCATAGTCCATCAGCCGCTTGGCCACATCTTCGTTGCTGATGCCGGTGGCGTCTTTCAGCGGGCGCAGGTCGAGGATGCACTCATGCGCCACGCGGCCGTTCTCGCCGGTGTAGAGCACGGGGTAATGGCCCTTGAGCTTTTCGGCAATGTAATTGGCCGACAGGATGGCCACGCGGCTGGCCTGGGTGAGGCCACCGGCGCCCATCATGCGCATATACATCCACGAAATCGGCAGCACACTGGCATTACCCAGCGGCGCGGCGCTCACCGCACCGACCGCCCCCGGATGATCGACACCCGCAGCGCGATGCACCGGCAGGAAAGGCGCCAGGTGCGCGCGCACACCGATCGGCCCCACACCAGGGCCGCCGCCGCCATGCGGAATACAGAAGGTCTTGTGCAGATTGAGATGGGACACGTCCGCGCCGAACTCGGGCGGACTGGCCAGACCGACCAGCGCGTTCAGATTGGCGCCGTCCACATACACCTGCCCGCCGTTCTGGTGGACGATGTCGCAGATGGCGCGCACTTCGGTCTCGAACACGCCGTGGGTGCTGGGGTAGGTGATCATGCACGCGGCCAATTGGGCCGCATGTTGCTCGGCCTTGGCACGCAGATCGGCCAGATCGACATTGCCCTGCGCATCGCAGGCGGTCACGACCACCCGCATGCCCGCCATCTGCGCCGAAGCGGGGTTGGTGCCGTGGGCGGACGATGGAATCAGGCAGACATCGCGATGCGCCTCGCCCCGGCTGGCGTGCCAGGCGCGGATGACCAGCAGCCCGGCGTACTCACCCTGCGAGCCGGCGTTGGGCTGCAGGCACATGGCGTCGTAGCCGGTGGCGGCGCACAGCCACTGTTCGAGCTGCCGCGCCAGCTGGGCGTAGCCGCGCGTCTGATCGGCCGGAGCGAAGGGGTGGATGGAAGCGAATTCCGGCCAGGTGATGGGCACCATCTCGCTGGTGGCGTTGAGCTTCATGGTGCAGGAGCCCAGCGGAATCATCGCGCGGTCGAGCGCGATGTCTTTGTCGGCCAGGCGGCGCAGATAGCGCAGCATCTCGGTTTCGCTGTGATAGCGGTGGAACACCGGGTGGCTGAGGAAGGCGCTTTGCCGCGCGAGCTGCTGCGGCCAGCGCGGCGCCACGCCTTTCTCGGCAGCGTCGAACAGCGCGCCACAATGTTCCACGCCAAAGCAGGCCAGAATGTCGCACAGATCCTGACGGGTCACAGTTTCATCCAGCGACACGGCCACATGTTGCGCGCCGATGCGGCGGAAGTTGATGCCATGCGCCAGCGCGGCCGCATGCACGGCCTCGGTGCGCACACCGGTGTGTACGGTCAGGGTGTCGAAGAATTCGGGGTTGAGCACCGGCAGCCCGGCCTGCTGCAGGCCCTGCGCCAGGAGCACGGTGTAGGCATGCACCCGCTGGGCGATGCGCTTGAGCCCCGCAGGGCCGTGATAGACCGCATACATGCTGGCGAGCACGGCCGGCAGCACCTGCGCGGTGCAGATGTTGCTGGTGGCCTTTTCGCGGCGGATGTGCTGCTCGCGGGTTTGCAGCGCCAGACGGTAGGCCGGCTGGCCATGCACGTCCTGGCTCACGCCGACGAGCCGACCGGGCAATGAGCGCTTGAGCGCGTCGCGCACCGCCAGATAGCCGGCGTGCGGGCCACCGAAGCCCAGTGGGAGTCCGAAGCGCTGGGTGGTGCCGCAGGCGATGTCGGCCCCGATTTCGCCCGGCGACATCAGCAGGGTGAGCGCCAGCAGGTCTGCCGCGACAACGACCAGCACACCCTTGGCCTTGAGCGCGGCGATGCGCTCGCGGTCGTCGCGCACGGTGCCGTCCGCTCCGGGGTATTGCAGCAGCACGCCAAAGTAATCGCCTTCCAGCGCTTGATCCGCCGCACCGCTGACCACCTCGATGTCCAGCGGCGCGGCGCGAGTATGCAGCACTTCGAGGGTCTGCGGCAGCACGTCGTCGGCAACGAAAAAGCGTTGCGACTTGAGCTTGCTCGACCGCAGCGCCAGGGTCATGGCCTCGGCCGCGGCGGTGGCTTCGTCGAGCATGGAGGCGTTGGACACGTCCATGCCGGTGAGGTCGGCCACCATGGTCTGGAAATTGAGCAGCGCTTCCAGCCGCCCCTGGCTGATTTCAGGCTGATACGGCGTGTAGGCGGTATACCAGGCCGGGCTCTCCAGCACATTGCGCTGGATGACGCCGGGCATCAACGCGTTGTAGTAGCCCTGCCCGATGTAACTGCGCATCACCCGGTTGTCCTGGGCGATGCTGCGCAGCTCGGCAAGCGCCCGTGTTTCGTCGACGGCTGCGGGCAGGTCAAACGCCCTCTGGCGGCGAATGGCTGCAGGGATCACCGATTCAATGAGCCCGTGCAGATCGGCCCCGCCCAAAGACTGCAGCATGCGCTGCTGGTCTGCGGCGTCCGGGCCGATGTGGCGACGCTGGAAGGCGTGCGCATCTTCAAGTTCGCGCAGCGCGGGTTGGGTGGACATCAACATGCGGTGTTCTCCGGGTCAGGCGGGATTGCGGTGGGCAATCGTTCAGGCGTTCTTGAGCAGTTCGGCGTAGGCGGCTTCGTCCATCAGGGCGTCGAGCTGGCTCGGGTCGGACAGTTTGATGCGGAAAAACCAGCCACTGTTCTGCGGGTCCGAGTTGGCCAGCGAGGGGTCGGCGCGCAGGGTTTCGTTGACTTCAGTCACTTCGCCCGAAACCGGGCTGAACACGTCTGCCGCCGCCTTGACCGACTCGACCACGCCCACGGTGTCGTGCGCTGCATAGGTCTTCCCGACCTCGGGCAGATCGACGAACACCACATCGCCCAGCGCGTCCTGCGCATGGGGGGTGATGCCCACGGTGGCGATGCCCGCGGCATCGACGCGAATCCATTCATGGTCGGGGGTGAATTTCAGGCTCATGGAACTCTCCGGATAGGAATGAAAATTGAGATCAAAACAGCATCGGGACCATCATCAACCGCGCCAGTAACGGTGCGGCACAAACGGCATGGGTTGCAACTGCATGGGCACGGCGCGGCCACGCACCTGGGCATACAGCGTCGTGCCCGGGGCGGTGAATTCGGCGGCGACATAGGCCATGGCCACCGGCCCGCCGGCGCTGGGGGCAAAACTGCCGCTGGTCACGCGCCCGGCCACGCGGCCATCGGCCGCCAGCAATTCGACGCCTTCACGCACCGGCGTGCGATCAAGGCCGATCAGACCGATCCGGCGACGCGCCACGACGGCGGGATTGTCGAGCTGAGACAGGATGATCTCCGCGCCGGGGAATCCCCCCGCCCGCGCGCCACCGGTGCGGCGGACTTTCTGCAGCGCCCAGCTCAGCCCGGCTTCGACCGGCGTGGTGGTGGTATCGATATCGTGGCCATAGAGGCACAGCCCGGCTTCGAGCCGCAGGGTGTCGCGCGCGCCCAGCCCGATGGGCTTGACCTCGGGGATCGCCAGCAACAGCCGCGCAAAGCGTTCGGCGTCCTGCGCCGCCACCGAGATTTCCAGCCCATCCTCGCCGGTGTAGCCGCTGCGGGTGGCGAAAATGCGGATGGGCGTCGTCTGCGTCGGCACATCCATCCAGCGCCCGGTCATGAACACAAGCTCCGCGGCCTGCGGAACCAGGCGTGAAAAACTCTGCACCGCCAGCGGCCCCTGCAGCGCCAGCAAGGCCTGTTCGGGCATGGGAACGATCTCACAGCGGTCTGCGAGGGTCTGCAGCAGGGCGACATCCTGCGCCTTGCATGCGGCGTTGACAATGAGAAACAGCTCCAGCCCCTGACCATCGGCACGAGGGCGCGGAATCACCATCAGGTCATCGAGAATGCCGCCGTCGGAATTGGTGAACAAAGCGTAGCGCTGCTTGCCTTCGATCAGCCCCCGTATATCGACCGGCACCAGCGTTTCGAGGGCGGCGGCAGCGCCATCACCACGCAGGGCCACCTGCCCCATGTGCGAAATATCGAACAGCCCGGCGCTTTGCCGGGTCTGGAGATGTTCTGCGAGGATGCCCGCCGGGTATTGCACCGGCATGGCGTAGCCGGCGAACGGCACCATGCGCGCGCCCAGCTCGAGGTGCAGCGCGTGCAAGGGAGTGGAAATCAGATCGGTAGTTGTGGAGTCGGACACGTCGGGTTCTCGCGGGGGTGAGGCGCATGCGCCAGTCATACCGCACATCGTGCCCGAAAAAGCGACAAAGCGCGGCGCTCAACCCCTCGCTGTCCCGGGTACCTGAGAGATTGATCCGGCGCGTGGCCAGACTTGCCCCTTCGGTGAGCGCCCAGATGCAGCGCCGCTCTCCAGTGAGGAACACCTTGCGGTGTGGTCAGTCCTTTTGCCTGAGCGGTACACCCTTGCTGGGCTTACGCCTTCGGCGGCTGCAACAAAACAGCTCTCTCCTGACTACGATAAGTATATTGCAGGCCCGTCGATCCGCCGTCATACAAGGCCTATTTTTTTCGGCGACCTGATCCCAACCCCAGACTTTCGCGGTATTTCTGTCTGCGTGCCTTTTGCCGATCCGCCATGTCGTTCATCGCACGTTTTTTCGAGATGTTGAACATGGGATCAATGATCTCCCACCAAATGAAGGCAAATGCCAGGGGCAGGAGCACCCACCACCATGACCAGGCAGCGACTGGGGCAATGCCCAGGAGCTTGAGGACAATAAAAATCAGACCCAGAACGACGAACGCCATGACATTGCACCTGCTGGAGGGAAAGCGCGACAAGATACAAAATGCAACACCGAATAGCACAGCGCGTGTTGCGCAAAATCAATTTGAACCAACACCGCAGTCATTCTCGCTGACTTCCTACGCTTGGCGTCAACCGAATTGATTAAGATGCGTTAGTTGGCTGTACCTGTTTTGTTTAACCCTCTGGAGGACTGGAATGAAAAAAGCTGTTTTTGCTGCTGCCCTGGCCGCTGCCGCCACCATGACCATGTCGTCGGCTTTCGCCGCTGAAGACATGCTGGCCCTGGCCAAATCGAAGAACTGCCTGGCTTGCCACGCAGTGGACAAGAAACTGGTTGGCCCGTCCTACCAGGAAGTCGCCGCCAAGTACGCTGGCAAGCCCGGCGCCGTGGACACCCTGAGCAACGCCATTCTGCACGGCGTGTCTGGCGTGTGGGGCCCGGTGCCGATGCCCGCCAACCCGCAAGTGACCCCCGCCCAGGCCAAGCAACTGGCCGAGTGGGTTCTGTCCATGAAGAAGTAATTCATACGCAGCACATGTTGCTGCCGTGAAGGGTGCGGATCGAAAGGTCTGCCTCAAGTACAAGCCGAGATGCCGCGCAGGCACTCGGCTTTTTTGTTGCCTTGGGTCTGTCTGGCCTGCATGCTCCTCGCGAACAGCCAACAAAAAGCGCCCCGAAGGGCGCTTGGCAGCTCGGCACAGATGCGTGCTCAGGCAGCGCGTCCGCAAACCGCCTTACTGCACAGCCAGCACGCTCTTCTTGCCTTCCTTGTCGAACTCGGAGATGGTGATGGTGGCATCCACGAGTTCACCGGTCTTGGTGAAGTGGATGTTTTTCTTGGTCACGCCGTTGTAGTCGACATTGGCAATGAAGGGCAGGTACTTCTTCGGATCAACCGATTTGGCCTTCATCATGGCGTGCGCCAGCACCATGGTGCCGTCATACGAGTACGGGGAGTAGAGCTGGAATGCATTGGCACCGAACTCGGCGTCATAACGCTTCTTCCAGGCTTCGCCGCCCGGCATCTGGCTCAGCGGCGAGCCGCCTTCCGCGCAGATGGTGCCGGCAACTGCTTCGCCTGCCAGTTTGCCCAGTTCAGGCGCGCAGATGCCGTCACCGCCCATCAGGGTGGACTTGATGCCCAGTTGGCGCATCTGGCGAACCAGCGGGCCGGCCTGGCTGTACATGCCGCCATAGAAGATCACGTCAGGGTTGGATGCCTTGATCTTGGTCAGAATGGCGGAAAAATCGGTGGCCTTGTCGTTGGTGAACTCGCGGTCAACCATTTTCATGCCATCTTTTTGCGCGGTCTTGGCAAACACATCGGCAACACCCTGGCCATAGGCGGTCCGGTCGTCGATGACGGCGATGGTCTTGGCCTTCAGTTTGGTCTTGGCGTAGTTGGCCAGTCCAGAACCGAGCGCACTGTCATTGGCAATGATGCGGAAGAAGGTCTTGAAGCCCTGTGTCGAGATCTTGGGATCGGTGGACGACGGAGTGATGTCGGGAATACCGGCATTGTTGTAGATGCGCGAAGCGGGGAAGGTGCAGCCGGAGTTCAGGTGCCCAACGACGCCGTTGACCTTCTCGTCAACGAATTTCTGCGCCACGGTGGTGGCTTGCTTCGGGTCGGCCTGGTCGTCCTGGGCGTCAACCTTCCAGACGATTTTCTTGCCGCCGATGACGATGTTCTGGGCGTTCAGGTCCTTGATGGCCATTTTCACGCCGTTGGCGTTGTCCTGACCGAAACTGGCCTGCGGGCCGGACATGGGCGATGCACTGCCGATGGTGACGGTCACGGTGTCTTCAGCGTAAGCAGTGCCGATGGCCATGGACAGGGCCAGCAGCGGAGCAGCATATTTGAGTTTCATGGATGAGCCTCCAAAGAGTAAAACTTGAGTGAATTGTGTTGTGAAGTCAGGATCTGTCTGACAGGGCGATACATTAACTGAGTTACAGATTTTTGAACAGATCGCCTTTTCCAGCACTAGCAAGCAATGTGCCTGGGAGTTGCCCGGTTGACAATTCGGCGGGCAAATTGCTTTCCGTATAGCCTATTGCGGTTTCAACGCTTGGGCCAAGGCGGCGCGCAGGGTCTGTTCAAGAGACTGGAACAGGTTGGCGGCAATTTGGGGCACCAGTGCATCCAGTTCGGCGCGAACCTGTTCCAGCAAGCGTTGCCGCAGTTCCGGCGCGATCTGCGCCCAGAGTTGATCTGCGTCGACGCCGGGCGCTCGCTCCCCCGCATCGCTCAGTGGCTGAAGATGTTCCGGGCCGCGATAGACCGCATCGGCGTAGGCCGATGGCTGGACCACGAAGGGCGCGGCCATGTCGTCCTCAATGACAGTGTCGGCGCTCTGCAGACGCTCGGTGAGCACGGGCAGGATGACATGCTGAGGAGGAATCGGTTTCATGATCCGAATGGAATGACTTTCGGCTCGACACCGGCAGCGCGGTAGGCCCGCAGCCGCTCGCGTGCCGCAGGCTTGTCGGGCGCGTACTCGCCGACGAGTTCGATCACCCGCTCCAGATTGTCCCAGCCCGGCACCAGATCGGGGCCGAGGTTGACCAGAGCGTCCAACCGCCCCGCCTGATGCAGATCCGGGGCGGCAGCGAGGATGACAGGCGTCTGCGCGGCAAGCGGATCGTCCTGCCAGACATGCGCAACGAAACTGCCGGGCTGAAA
Source organism: Pseudomonadota bacterium (assembly GCA_021783695.1). Taxonomy (GTDB): domain Bacteria; phylum Pseudomonadota; class Gammaproteobacteria; order Burkholderiales; family Burkholderiaceae_C; genus Thiomonas. Next base: position 64,459 of record JAJXTO010000007.1, read on the forward strand.
CGTCCAGAGCAACTGATCGAGTTCGTCGAGAAAAGGCTGCGGCGCAGCAACCAGCAACCGAGCACCGCGCTGACTTGCGACGCGCAGCAGCCCGCAGGCATAGCGCAGCGGGTCGGGCAGGTTCACACGAAATTCGATGGCGCAGGCCATGGACTCAGTCTGGAGGTGTGGCGGGCGCACTCAACTCATTTCACCTGCGACAGCAGGTAGCGCACCAGCAAGGGCACCGGGCGACCCGTGGCGCCCTTGTTGGCGCCGCTGTTCCAGGCGGTGCCGGCGATGTCGAGGTGCGCCCAACGGTAGTCCTTGGCAAAGCGCCAGAGAAAGCACGCGGCGGTGATGGCGCCAGCCGGGCGGCCGCCGATATTGGCCACGTCGGCGAAATTGCTCTTGAGCGCGTCGGCGTAGTCCGCCTCCAGCGGCAGGCGCCAGCAGGGGTCGAGCGCGGCGCGGCCGGCTTCAAGCAGGGCGCTGGCGAGGGCGTCGTCCTCCGTAAACAAGCCACTGTTGACCTTGCCCAGTGCAATCACGCAGGCGCCGGTGAGCGTGGCGATGTCCACCACCGATTGCGGCTTGTAACGTGCGGCATAGGTCAGCGCATCGCAAAGAATCAGGCGGCCTTCGGCATCGGTATTGAGAATCTCGATGGTCTGGCCCGACATGCTGGTGACCACATCGCCCGGCTTGACCGCGCCCCCATCGGGCATGTTCTCGGTGGCGGCAATCAGGCCGACCACATTGAGCCTGGGCTTGATGCGGGCAATCGCCTCGAACGCACCCAGCACCGACGCTGCGCCGGACATGTCGAATTTCATTTCGTCCATCTCGGCGCCGGGCTTGAGTGAAATGCCGCCGGTGTCGAAAGTCACCCCTTTGCCGATCAGCACATGCGGCGCGTCCTTCTTGCCCGCGCCGTGGTACTCCAGCACGATGAAACGGGGCGGCTGCACCGACCCCTGCGCCACGGCAAGGAACGAGCCCATGCCGAGTTTTTCCAGCTCGGGACGGCCAAGCACCTTGCAACTCAGGTTATGGAATTTGGCGAGCTTTTTCGCCATGTCACCCAGGTAAGTCGGCGTGCAGTAATTCGCGGGCAGATTGGCCAGTTCACGCGCGAGCCGCACACCGATGGCCACGGATTCCGCCTGCTCCAGGGCGGACTTGGCATGCGTCAGACCGGCCTCGGCACCCACGGCGCAGATCTGGACCAGGTCGAGCTGCGGCTGATTGTTTTCGTCCACCGTGCGGGTGGTGTCATAACGGTAGAACACGTCGGAAAACACGGTCGGCACCCACTCGGCCAGGGTCTGCAGACCGTTGACGCCCAGCAGATGCGCCTGCGCCACGGGCAGGCTCTTGAGCACGGCCGCCGCGGCTTGCAGAGCCTTTTTCCAGTCCCGCAACTCGGGCTTGGCCGCCAGCCCGACCAGCAGCAAACGCCGCGCCACCACGGCTGTGGGCCGGTGTAGCAGCATGGTGCTGCCGGGTTTGGCCTTGAAGTCGCCATCGACCGCGAGCTGCGCGATCAGGTTGTCGAGCGCGTCGGCGTCGGCCAGGCCACTGACACCACGCCCCTCTGGAACGAACACGACCAGCACATCGGTTTTGGTCTGAAGAGGCTTTTTGACGGCAGATATACTGAATTTCATGTTCAGGGTTCCATGGTGTGTATGGAATGCATTATTCCATCGCCCTGCGCTGTGTGCCCACTCCTGCGGCCCGCTCCCGCCCGCCGCTCTTGCCGCTCGTTTTTCCGCATGCTTCTCGACCTCACCCTGCGCCGTGAAATGAGCCGCAACTTTGGCGGCGCATTCACCGTGCTGTTCACCGTTGTCATCACCCTGATGCTTATCCGCATTCTGGGTCAGGCCTCGGACGGACAGGCCAGCCCGCAGGATGTGTTTCTGCTCATCGGCCTGACGGCGCTGAGCTATCTGCAGATCGTCATCACCCTGTCACTGTTTCTGGCCGTTCTGCTCACCTTCACGCGCTTGTGGCTCGATTCGGAAATGACCATCTGGCGCACCACCGGTGTGGGGCGGCTGCGGTTGATGGGCAGCGTGCTGCGTTTTTCCTGGCCCATCCTGCTGCTGATCGCGGCGCTCACCCTGTTCGCCTGGCCCTGGGCGAATCAGCAGTCCACGGCGCTGCGCATCCGCTTCGAGCAACGCTCGGACATTTCGCGCGTCGCCCCCGGACAATTTCGGGAATCTGCGTCGGGAAAACGGGTGTTTTTCATCGACAAGGGGGCGCAGGCCGGTGGTGTGGCGCATGATATTTTCATCCGCGACGACACGTCCGGACAGACGGTACTGATCACCGCAAGATCGGCGCAGGTGCAGCGCATCGACGGTCAGCCTTTTCTGGTGCTGAGCAAAGGCAACCGCTACGCGCACACGCCGGGGCAATCGAACTACACCGTCACCGCGTTCAACACACTGGAAATGCGGCTCGACGCCACGAGCGGCCTGAACTCGGTGACGGCAAACAAGACCGGCCCGGTGAACTGGCTGGCACAACCCAATCGCAATGTGCCCACCGAGTATCTGTTCAATCCGACCATCCCGAACTGGCTGGGCGAACTGTCCTGGCGGCTGGGCGTGCCGCTGTCCGCCGCGCTGCTGGCGTTGATGGCCTTGCCGCTGGCCTCGGGCTCGGTGCGCACGGGGCGCGCGGGCAGCCTGATCGCTGCCATTCTGGTGTACCTGATTTACTTCAACTTGCTCAATGTGCTGCAGGGATGGATCAGCGAAGGACGAGTGGGATTCATCGCCGGATTTGTCCTGGTGCATGGCGCCGCCGTGCTGTTTTTGCTGGCCTTGATGCTGCGCGGCAATGGCTGGCTGCAGCGAGTGTGGCATGGGCGCGTCCAACGCGGAGCAAACGCCTGATGCGCACAGTTCGCCGCTTTTTGTTGCTGCATGTGCTGAGCGCCATCGGTGTGGTGACGTTCGCTTTTCTGGCCTTGCTGTTTTTCATTGACATGCTCAACGATCTGAGCAACCTCGGCAAACCGGGTTTCAGTCTCAGCGGCACTCTGCTGCATGTGGCCCTGAGCATGCCCAGCCGCGCCTACGAGGTGCTGCCCATCGCCACCCTGGTCGGCGGCGTATTCGCACTGTCGTCACTGGCCGCCAGCAGCGAGTTCACCATTCTGCGGATGTCGGGGCTGAGCCCGCGCGCGGCGCTGCTGCTGTTGCTGCAACTCGCCGCTGCGCTGGTCATCACGCTATTCCTGCTGGGCGAGTGGCTGGCGCCAGCGGCCGGACAGCTTGCCGCACAGATGAAGGCTGATGGCGGCACCGGAATCGGCACGCAACTGGCGTCCGGGGTCTGGCTGCGCAATGACTCCGATCGCAGCGGCAATCAGACCGTCAACATCCAGGGAATCAATCCCCAAGGCGACCTCACCGAGGTGCGCATTTATGTACTCAATGCCCAGGCGCAGATCACCGCGGAACTGCACGCCCTCAGCGGCCAGTACGAGGGTGATGGCACCTGGATGCTGCACACCGTCACCCGCATCGATCTGCCCTTGGAAACAGGCGCGGCGTTGCGGGTCAGCCAACTGCCGGATTATCGCTGGCAGACCTCGCTCTCGCCCAGTGTGCTCGGGGTATTGCTGCTGTCTCCAGACAAGATGTCGGCCATCGATCTGTGGCGCTATATCCAGCACTTGCGCGTCAATCACCAGGCGGCCGAGCGTTATGAAATCCAGCTCTGGAAAAAGTTGTTCTATCCGTTCAGCGCAGTGGTCATGCTGCTGCTTGCCCTGCCCTTCGCTTACTTGCACACGCGCTCCAAGGGGGTAAGCGGCAAGGTGCTGGCTGGCATCGTGCTCGGGATTGCGTTCATCCTGCTCAACACCCTGTTCTCCAGCCTGGGCATCCTGGGCACCTGGCCGCCGGCGATCACTGCGGCCATGCCCATGCTGCTGTTCGGTGGCCTGGGTCTGATTGTGTTTGCCTGGCAGGTGCGGTTCCGCTGAACCGGGCAGGACAAGGTCTGCAATGAATCTTCACCAGTTCCGCTTTCTGCAGGAGGCCGTGCGCCGCAAGCTCAACCTCACCGAGGCGGCGCGGGCGCTGCACACTTCGCAGCCCGGTGTGTCCAAGGCCATCATCGAGCTGGAGAGCGAACTCGGGGTGGAGATTTTCAGCCGCCATGGCAAGCGCATCCGCAAGCTCACCGAACCCGGCGTGGAGGTGCTGCGCAGTGTGGACATCATTCTGCGCGAGGTGGCCAATCTCAAGCGCATCGGCCAGGACTACGCCGCACGCGACGCCGGGCAGCTCACCGTTGCGGCCACGCACACGCAGGCGCGCTACAAGCTGCCGTGGGTGATTGCCGAGTTCCGCCGCCGCATGCCCGCGGTGCAGGTGCAACTGCTGCAGGGCACGCCCGAGCAGGTTGCGCAGGCGGTGCGGGAGGAGCGCGCGGACCTGGGACTGGCGAGCGAGTCGCTGCAGGACGCGCCCGATCTGCTCACCCTGCCCTGTTATGGCTGGCAGCACCTGGCCGTGGTGCCGCATGGCCATCCCTTGAGTGAGCGCGCGGAGCTGACGCTGGTCGAACTCGCCGCCTATCCGCTGGTCACGTATGAGCCGGCATTTGCCGGGCGCCGCCAGATCGACGCCGCCTTCGCGCATGCCGAGCTGCAACCGCAGATCGTGCTCGAAGCGCTCGACTCTGACGTGCTCAAGACCTATGTCGAACTCGGTCTGGGCGTCGGCCTGATTGCCGAAATGGCCATTTCCCCCGAGCGCGATACCGGCCTGCACGCCCTGCCCGTGGGCCATCTGTTCGGTCAGCAACTCACCCGCGTGGCGTTCAAGCGCGGGGTGTTGCAGCGCAGCTTCGTGCCCTTGTTCACCGAGCTCATCTCGCCCCGTCTGCCGCGCAAGCTGGTGGAACAGACCCTGCGCGGCGAGCTCGATGGGCAAGATGTGTTTTCGATCTGAGTCTTGCTGTCCATCCCGCTGCCCATGCCGCCCCACACGCCCGTTCTGCACTCCCGCCTGCCACAGGTCGGCACCACTATTTTCACCATCATGTCGGCGCTGGCGCAACAGCACGGCGCCATCAATCTCGGCCAGGGCTTTCCGGATTTTGCGTGCGATCCCAAGCTGATCGACGCGGTCGACGCCGCCATGCGGAGCGGCGCCAATCAGTATCCGCCCATGGCCGGAGTGCCGCAGTTGCGGCAGGCGGTGGCGGAAAAAATTGCCGTGCTCTACGACCATCGCTACGACGCCGACACCGAGATCACCATCACTGCGGGCGCCACGCAGGCCATTTTCACTGCGCTGCTGGCCGTGGTGCATCCGGGCGAAGAGGTCATCGTGCTCACCCCCTGCTACGACAGCTACCTGCCCAATATCGCACTCTGCGGCGGGGTGGCGCGTACCGTGCCGCTGCGTGCCGACTTCCGCCCGGACTTTGCCGCCATCGCCGCTGCCATCACCCCGCGCACCCGGGCACTGCTGATCAACAGCCCGCACAACCCCAGCGGCACGGTGTGGACCGAGGACGACATGCGCCAGCTCGACGCCCTGCTTGCGCCCACCGAGCTCGTGCTGATCTCCGATGAGGTCTATGAGCACATGGTGTTCGACGGCGCACAGCACCACAGCGCCTCCCGCTTTGCAGGCCTGGCCGCGCGCGCCTTCGTGGTCTCCAGCTTCGGCAAGACCTTTCACGTCACCGGCTGGAAGATCGGCAGCGTGGCCGCGCCCGCGGCACTCACCACCGAATTCCGCATGGTGCATCAGTTCAACGTGTTCACGGTGAACACACCGATGCAGCACGGCCTAGCCGCCTACCTGTCCGACCCGGCGCCGTACCGCGAACTGCCTGCGTTCTATCAGGCCAAGCGCGACCGCTTTCGCGCGGGGTTGGCGGCGAGCCGCTTTGAGCTCCTGCCATGCAGCGGCAGTTATTTCCAGTGCGTGCGGTTTGCGGCCATCAGCGATCAGTCCGATGCGGAGTTTTGCCGCTGGCTGACTCAGCACGCCGGCGTCGCCGCCATTCCGCTTTCCGCCTTCGAGCCCGACGGCAAACAGCGCGGCGTGGTGCGTTTTTGTTTTGCCAAGCAGGACGCTACGCTGGACGCGGCGCTTGAGCGGCTGGCAGCGCTCTGAGTCTGCTCCCGCGCCAAGCATGCACCGCCTGCGCCAGCAACTCCGGCAGAGTGTCGGCCTGCACGTCCAGACCGAGCACACACAGCGCCGCCTGCACGCTCTGCCTGCCCGCGACAAACGCTTGCGCCCCGAGATGCTTGGAGAGCTTTTCTCCCTGGGCGTCGAGCACCAGCGGGGTATGCAGATAGCGCAGCGTGGGCAAGCCCAGCAGCCTTTGCAGCGCGATCTGCCGCGCGGTGGACGAGGACAGATCTTCCCCGCGCACCACATCGGTCACTCCTTGCGCCGCATCGTCCACCACCACCGCGAGCTGATAGGCCCAGACACCATCCGCGCGCTTGAGCACGAAGTCGCCCACCTCCTGACTGAGTACCTGCGATTGCGCGCCCATCCACCGGTCGCACCAATGCAGGGGCTGGCCCGCATCTTCCGGCAGACGCACCCGCCAGGCGCGGGCTGCGCGCCCGTTCAGACCAGCGCGGCAAGTTCCGGGGTACACCGGTTCCTGGCCACGCGCTGGCAGGCGGCCTTGCTGGGCAAGTACGGTCAGAATTTCGCTGCGCGAACAGGCGCAGGGGTAGGCCAGATCAGCGCGGATCAGCGCATCCAGCGCGTATTGGTATGCTGCGCCGCGCTGTGACTGCCAGACTGGAACTTGGTCTGGCAGCAGGCCGCAGTCTGCGAGCTGCTGCAGGATGCGCTGTCCCGCGCCGGGCTGTATACGGGTGAAATCCACATCTTCGATTCGAACGAGCCAGATCCCGTCATGTGCCCGGGCGTCCAGCCAGGATGCCAGCGCGGCCACCAGCGAACCCGCATGCAGCGGCCCGGTGGGCGATGGCGCAAAACGACCGATGTAAGGCGGCATCTAGACGTTCATCCCCGCAAGTACTGGCGGCGCAGTGTGACAAGCGAATGTGGCAACCGCGTGTGTCAACTGAGCACACAACACCCGCTCAATGCCCGTCGAGCATGGCCTTCAGGTCCTGCGCCAGATCGCTTGCGCTGACACCCTCACGCTCGAACAGGCGAATCTTGCCCTTGGGATCGAACACATAAAACCCGGCCGTGTGATCCATGGTGTAGCTACCCGGCGTTTTGCCCGGCACTTTTTTGTAATACACCTTGAAATCCTTGGCGGTCCGTTCAATTTGGGCGGCCGTGCCGGTGAGCGCCAGGAAGCTCGGGTTGAAGTGGGTGACGTAAGCCTTGAGAATTTCAGGCGTATCACGCTCTGGATCGACGGTGACGAACAGGAACTGCACGTCGCGGGCCTTGTCGCCCAGGTCGTCCATAGCCTGCGCCACCACCTGCATCGATGCCGGGCAGATGTCCGGGCACTGGGTGTAGCCGAAATACATCACGACCACCTTGCCGGCAAAATCCGACAAAGTACGCCGCTTGCCATTGAAATCCGTCAGATCAAAGCCAGAGGCATAGGGCACACCGGTGATGTCCACCCCGTGAAATGCATAGGGTTTGCTGCACGCAGCCAAAGCCAGAACGGACGCCGAGGCGGCGAGGACGAAGGTACGGCGGGCAGCGGAAAAACGCTTGGGCATCAGACGAAATGGATGTACAGATAGTGGTCGACCAGCAAGGCGGCGAAGAGTAACGAAAGGTACAGGATGGAGTAGCGGAAGGTCTTGCGCGAGAGCAAATCGCTGTACTCACGCTTGAGCGCCCAAGCGTAGGCAATGAAAATGCCATCGAGCACAACGGCGCTGACCAGATAGATCAGCCCGCTCATGCCCAGCACATAGGGCAGCAAGGTCACTGCCGACAGCAAAAAGGTGTAGAGGAGGATCTGGGTGCGCGTGAACTCAGAGCCATGCGTGACCGGCAGCATGGGCAGGCCGGACTTTTTGTAGTCTTCCACGCGATAGAGCGCCAGCGCCCAGAAGTGTGGCGGCGTCCAGAGGAAAATGATGAGGAAGAGCAGCATGGCATCGACCGATACGTGGCCGCTCACCGCCGCCCAACCCAGGACAGGCGGCATGGCCCCGGACGCGCCGCCAATGACAATGTTCTGCGGTGTGGCCGGCTTGAGGAAAATGGTGTAGATCACCGCGTATCCCACGAATGTGCCGAAGGTCAGCCACATGGTCAGCGGATTGACCTGGGTGTAAAGCAGCCACATGCCAGCTGCGCAGAGCACGCCGGAGAAGCTGATGATCGCAGCGGCTCCGAGTTCGCCATTGGCCGAGGGCCGCCAGGCGGTGCGGCGCATCACGGCATCGATCTTCTGCTCGACCAGGCAATTGAATGCCGCCGCCGCGCTGGCAACAAGCCAGATGCCCAGGGTGCCAAACAGCACCGGCTGCCAGGCCGGGAGTGCGGACTCGGCGAGGAACATGCCGATCACTGCGCAAAACACGATGAGCTGCACGACACGGGGCTTGGTCAGCGCATAAAGCTGGGAAGCCACGCGCAACGGACTGGGGGCATTATTGAGGACTTGAGGATTCATACCGATCTCCGCGAAATGGATCAGTGCCTGGACAGCACCTAGCCCGCCTGCTGTTTGACAAAGGAGGAACCGAGAGACTCGGACGGCGCCTGCTTGCGCACCGTGGCACTGACACGGTAGATCCCAGTGGAGAGCAGCAACATGAGAATGGCTGAGCCGCCATTGTGCGCAACTGCCACGACGAGTGGATGGCCTTCGGTCACGAGCACGATGCCGAAGATCACCTGCAGCACGACGGCGAACGCAATCCACCCGGCCAGACGGCGCAGCGCCGGATGACGCCACATGGCCGCCACAGCAGCGAACACCGCGCCCGTGGCGAAAATGGCGAACAGGCGGTGGCCCCACTGGATAGCCACCAGCGCCGCTTCGGTGATGGGCTGTCCATCACCGGTCAGACCCAGATGGCGCCAGAGGGTAAATCCCTGCGCCCAGTTGGCGTCCGGTGTGAATGTGCCATTGCAGGTCGGGAAGCCACTGCAGGCCAGTGCGGCGTAGTTGGTACTGGTCCAGCCGCCGAGGAAAATCTGCACCAGCACCGCAACCGTCGCGGTCCAGAGCAGGGTGCGCGTGAATGCCCCGGCATTGACACTCACCAGATCGGCCCGGTTGCGCATCCAGAACCAGGCCAGGAGCATGAGCAGGATGATGCCCCCCATCAGATGCAGTGTGACGACCAATGGAATCAGCCGCATGGTCACCGTCCACTTGCCGAACAGTCCCTGCAGCAGCACCCAGAAAAACAGCGCGATGGGCAGGCCGAGCTGAATGTCTTCGCCATGCCTGCGCGCCCAGATGGCACGCGCCAGCAACACCATGATGAGCGTGCCGATGATGCTGCCGGCATAACGGTGGATCATTTCGATCCAGGCCTTGAACGGACTCACATAACCCTGCGTGCCGCCCTGCTCCTTCACCGCCTGCGAAATCTGCTCATGCGCCTGCAGGGGGGTGAATTTGGAATAGCACCCAGGCCAGTCTGGGCAACCCAGGCCCGAATCCGTGAGGCGCACATAAGAGCCGAACATCACCAGATCCAGGGTGAGGAACACCAGAACAGCGGTGAGCTTGGACCAGCGCATCTTGAGCCCGATCCAGAAGACACCGGCCAGCACCACCACCCACACCAGTGCCTGCACCCAATGCAGCGAAAATTGCCAGATGGCATTGCTTGCGAGATTCATTGCACCGGCTCCACATGCTTGAATTTGATCCCGGCATTGTTGAACAACAGCCGCGTCAACACACGCCGCATCTTCGTGGGATCGGGTTTGGCCGGGAACTGCATCATCAGATGACCGAACGGATCAACCAGCCAGGTCGGCCCCTGCAAAACCCCGTCCTTGTTGGGCAGCCAGGCAGCGAGCTTGTTTGGGTCGGCACGCAGCATCAGCGTCCCTTCGGACGGCACCAGTACGCCAGGGTTGACCGACGCCTCATCGGTGATCAGCCAGACACGGACAACCTGGTCGCGGTTGTCGCCCTGTGCGATACGAATTTGACGCATGTAGAACAGCGACTGCTGGCATTGCGCGTCACAGGCCGCAGGTGCGGCCATCACCATCAGCCAATAGCCTTCTAGCCTCTTGAGGTCGTAAGACTTGCCATCCAGGGTCTTCAAGCCGAGGTCGAACGGGATCGCACGCTGGGGTTCGACCAGTGTGCCGTACGGCGGTTTGCCGGTCGGGTGCACCACATAAAACAGAAAAAATGCGGCCACGATCGGGGCAGCCGACATCGCCAGGAGCAACCACAGCGTCAACATCGAGCGGGGCTTTCGGGTCGGCGGCTGGCCTGGGGGATTCAAACTGGATGTCAAGGGTAAGCTCACAATCGATGCGTCAAACGGTCAAAGTGTGCGTGTGGCCGGCGGCGACATGGAACCTCCGCCAACCTTGGCTTTGCGCAATCGCCAAAACACAAAATAAACCAACAGAATCAAGCCTGTTGCACTCATGCCAAACCACTGCGCGGCATAGCCGTAGTTGGTACTGATGCCGGTATTCGCGGCTGGCCATTCGCGACTCAGACCGTCATTGGCATCTCCAGACTGGCGGAGCACAAAAGGAAGAAGCCTGATGTGATGAAATTCAGCAAATGTCTTCAGATCCACGTTTTGCCGGATCACCGCATTGGGCGGATCTGAAAAAAATGAGAACCATTTTGACGGTGGCGGCGCAATGAGTCCAGCGATCTGCGTCAATCCTTGCGGCGTTTTATACGGCGCGATCAAGTTCATCGCCTGAAAATTGCGCGGAATCCAGCCGCGTAACACCATGACATATTCGTCACTTCCTGTCAGCTTCAGAGGAGTCATGACCCAGAAGCCGGTATGTTCATTCTGTTGGCGATTCTGCAGATAAATCGTGAGGTGCTTTGCAAAATTGCCCGAGGCCATCGCCCGTCTCCAGAGATCCGGGCCAAGTTGGATATTGTCCCTTCCAACCAGCAATGGCGCCGCATGCTCGCGCTGATCCATGCGCAGGTGCAGGGACTTTTTTTCATGCGCACGGCCCAGTTGCCAAAACCCGAGCGAGGCTGTGGCGCCGATCACCAGAAGACCCAAGATGATGATCAATAACTCCTTGGGGCCAAATGCGCGTACACGCATCCGTCCACCTGATTCTGAGGTAATCTGACTACTCATCTGCACAGGCTCGCACCATGAAAATCCTGATCCCCATTGCCTTCCTGCTCATCATCGGCAGCTTGTTCTCCGGTCTATTCTTCGTGATGAAGGATAAGGGCAAAAGCAATCGCGCTGTGTATGCACTGACATTCCGGGTCGGGTTTTCCGTGCTCCTGTTCCTGATCCTGATCATCAGCTACAAAATGGGCTGGATCCATCCACACGATGTCGGTCAGTAAAAGTGAAGTAAAAATGCGCCGCATCAGCGGCGCATTTTTTTGATCCAAAGTCGATCAGAGCCAGTAAACCAGGACATACAGCAGCAACCAGACCACATCCACAAAGTGCCAGTACCACGCCGCGCCCTCGAAAGCGAAGTGGTGCTCAGCGGTGAAGTTGCCTTTGATCAGTCGGTACAGCACGACGGACAGCATCGTGGCGCCAAGAAACACATGGAAGCCATGGAAACCGGTCAACATAAAGAAGGTTGAGCCGTAGATGCCCGAGGTCAGCTTCACGCCTTCCACGGTGTAAGCATGGTGATATTCATAACCCTGCATGAACAGGAAGAGAACACCCAGCGCAATGGTGAGCGACAGCCAGAAGATGGCCTTGCCTCGATGCGCTGCACGCAGCGCGTGGTGCGCAATGGTCAGCGTGACGCCCGAGCTCAACAACAGCGCGGTGTTGATGGTCGGAATCGGCCAGGGGCCAAGCGCCTCAGGAACAGCAGCAATGAGACCCCCAGGGCCGGTTGACGGCCAGGTGCCACTGAAATTCGGCCAGAGAATTTTGCTGTGCAGCGCTGAAAGATCGGGCAGGGAAAATTCGCGCGAGTAATAGAGCGCGCCGAAGAACGATGCAAAGAACATGACTTCGGAAAAAATGAACCAGGCCATGCTCCAGCGATAGGAAACATCGACACGCTGGTTATGCTTTCCCGATTCACTTTCGCCGATCGCCTTGCCAAACCAGCTGAAAACAATATAAACCAGCCAAACCAAGCCAGCGAGCAACAACCATTCCCCATGCGGAACACCATTGAACCAAAGCGCCGCGCCGAGCGCCATGGCCAACAAACCCATTGAGGTGAGCACAGGGTATTGTGACGGCCCGGGTAGAAAATACCCGTGCGGCTGGGATGTCGATGCCATATTGCCTCCTATTATGTGCGCGCTGCGCTGGAAATCACGAAGTTAACGATCAATATCAAACCAATGACAAACACGACTGCCGCAAGCAAGCCGGCAGCAATGATGTGTTCAGGTCGTACATTCTGAAAATCTTTACTGCGCTCACTCGATTTCCGTATTCCGGCAAACGACCAGAGTACTGCGATCAATGCGCGCAGGAAAGATGGCTGAGATTCGTTGCTCAACACAAGCTTTCTTATCGAACCAGTTACTGGGCACCAGTCGAATAGGTGCCCAGCCTGCTTCACTTAAAAACCCAAGACCTTCGCCTTGATGAGATAACCGAAATAAATCGCCAGTGCAATACTGACCATGATCATTGCCGTTTTGAAATTCTGACGGCGCTTTTCAGGAGGAAGCTGGCGATTGCTCATCTCGGTTCTCAGTTGTAGCCCAGGACTCGGGTTGCATCGGCATTCAGCTTGGGCGGAGTTTCAAAGGTATGGAAAGGAGCCGGGGATGGAATTTCCCATTCCAGTCCTTCCGCGCCCTCCCAAGGACGCTGGGTAGCCTTCTCGCCCTTGCCGCGCAGCACCGGGATCACCACGGCGAACAGGAAGTAGGCCTGCGACAGACCGAATAGCCAGGCCCCGATGGTAGAGATCTGGTTGAAGTCGGTGAACTGAACCGGATAGGCCACATAACGGCGGGGCATGCCGGCCAGACCAAGGAAGTGTTGCGGAAAGAAAGCGATGTTGAACGAAATCATCGAAGTCCAGAAGTGAATCTTGCCCGCGGTTTCGTTGTACATCACCCCACTCCACTTGGGGGACCAGTAGTAGAAGCCCATGAAGATGCCGAATAGCGAGCCAGCCACCAGCACATAGTGGAAGTGGGCGATGACGAAGTAGGTGTTGTGCACCTGGGTGTCGATCGGCACCATGGCAAGCATCAGGCCGGTGAAGCCGCCCAGCGTGAAGACGAAGATGAAACCGACGGCAAACAGCATCGGGGTTTCAAACGTCATGGAACCACGCCACATGGTGGCCACCCAGTTGAACACCTTCACCCCCGTGGGCACGGCGATCAGCATGGTCGCGTACATGAAGAACAGCTGTCCTGTGGTGGGCATGCCGGCAGTGAACATGTGGTGGGCCCAGACCAGGAAGGACAGAATGGCGATCGAGGCCGAGGCGTACACCATCGAGCTGTAGCCGAACAGACGCTTGCGGGCAAACGCCGGAATGACCGAGCTGACGATGCCGAATACCGGCAGAATCATGACATACACCTCGGGATGGCCGAAGAACCAGAACAGATGCTGGTACAGCACCGGATCACCACCACCGGCAGCACTGAAAAAGCTGGTCCCGAAGTGACGATCAGTCAGGGTCATGGTGACCGCGCCAGCCAGCACTGGCATGATGGCCAGCAGCAGGTAGGCGGTGATTAGCCAGGTCCAGACGAACAGCGGCATTTTCATCAGCGTCATGCCAGGAGCGCGCAGGTTGAGGATGGTGACGATGATGTTGATCGACCCCATGATGGAGGAAGCGCCCATCAGGTGGATGGCGAAGATCACCATGTCCATGCCCATGCCTTGCTGAAGGGTCAGTGGCGCATAGAGCGTCCAGCCCACGCCAGGGGCGCCGCCGGGCACGAAGAACGAACCCGTCAACAGGATGGCAGCCGGAATGAGCAGCCAGAAGCTGAGGTTGTTCAGCCGCGGGAACGCCATGTCTGGTGCGCCGATCTGCAACGGAATCATCCAGTTGGCAAAGCCCACGAGCGCCGGCATGACAGAACCGAAAATCATCATGATGCCGTGCATGGTGCCAAAGGCATTGAACAGCTCGGGGTTGAGCAGCCAGACATACGGCTTCCACAGTTCAGTGCGAATGCCGAGAGCCAGAATGCCGCCCTCGAAAAGCATCCACAGGGCAAACAGCAGATACATCGTGCCGATGTCCTTGTGATTGGTGGAGAACAGCCAGCGGCGTAGGCCGTGCGGGTGTTCGTGGGCATGGTCACCGGCGTGAGCCGATGGCGGTGCGTGGTCAATGACTGCGCTCATGGTGACTTCCTTTCCTGCGATTCCAGAAAATGTTGAAACGTTGTTCTCGTACTTGCCGCGTTGTTATGGGTTGTCTCCCACCACGCTCTGATCAGGTCTTGCTGGGGGCAGCGCCATCGGCTGGCGGCGCACTGTCCGGATGCGCCTTCTTCCATTGCGCCACCCACTGCTCGTACTCAGGCATCGTCACCACCTTGATGACAATGGGCATGAAAGCGTGGTACTTGCCGCAGATCTGAGCGCATTGGCCGTAGTAGGTGCCGGTTTTTTCAGCAGTAAACCAGGTCGAGCGAACGAAGCCGGGAATGGCATCCATCTGCACGCCCAGCGAAGTCACATAGAAACCATGCAGCACGTCATCGGACGTCGTGACGATCTTGATTTTCTTGTCCACCGGCACGACCAGCTCATGATCGACTGCCAGGACAAAATTGTTGGGCAGGTCCTTGCCTTGGTAGATCTCGGAATACGGCGTCGTCAGCGTGGACCAGAAAGAAATTCCCTTGCCGGGACCGGCCATGTAGTCGTATCCCCACTTCCACTGCGCGCCCGTCGCCTTGACGGTCATGAAGGAATCGCTGTGGTTTTCCTGCGCAATCACCGTACGGGTCGCCGGGATCAGAATCGCGATCACGATCAGGATCGGGATGATGGTCCAGGCGATCTCGACCTTGGTGCTTTCATGAAAATGCGCCGCCACGGCCCCCTTGGATTTGCGATGCTTGAACACCGAATAGAACATCGCACCGAACACCACGATGCCAATTCCAAGACAGACCCAGAGCATCATGTCCATCAGGAATTTTTCCTGCTTGGCCATGGGAGAGATGGGGTTCTGGAAATACAAGCCCCATACCTGCGGCCCCCCAGGAAGACTTTCCACAGCGGCGTGAGCCGCGCCCATGACACCCAGAAGTGATGCCGCGGTTGCCAGTCGGATTTGATGCAATGCTTTCATGTCGCCCCACTCTAAGAATTGGTCTTGTCCCTAAAACACATCAAAGGGCACGCAAAGCGGCCCGCAAATCTTTCGCCAACATCGCGCGCCGTTCCGGGCGGGCGTAGCGGCCGATGTAAGCAGTCTTCCCGGCCGACGACACCTCGATCAGCCCACTCTCCGGCAGCGACACCCGCACCCAAAGCGGGTTGAAGCTGACGGTCTGCACCACACCGGCGTTTTCCCATTCCACCTGCAATTGCTGCGCGGACAAACGCACGCACTCCTGATCCGTGGCATGGCGTCCATAGACAAACAGCGCAACAGCCACCGAACCCAATTCGATTCCGGTAAATGGCATCACCAGCGAGCCACCCACATCCCACGCAATGGCGGCCACCATCAGAGACACCACGCTCAGTGAGACAAAAAACACCACCAGTTGCTGCGGCGACATGGAGCAATTACGGCGAAAAACCCAGTTGCGCAACCAGCCCTCCCCCGAGTCCCGCTCATCCTGCAAACGCTCAGCAGGCAGCAGCGCGGCTTGCCGAGCGTGCTCTGCTGCGAATTGCGGATGATCGGCGTTGTGCATTTGCGTCACTTGCGTGGTCGTTCGGCCGTGGCAACCAACCCGTCACAGACCTGTATATGAGTCAACGATTATAGGTGCGACACATTGCCGCATCACTTTTCAACGCATCACTTAACTTGATTTTGCGTGAGATCAAGATGGCGACGTTACATTCTGATCCATGAATGTTGCAACCTCTCACTGCGACATTCCGTCACGGGTTTTAATTCCGTGAGGTGCTGCTCGGCAATCCGGGTTGACGCGCAGTGTTGCGCAATTGCTCGACATCGAAAGTGGCCTCACCGGCGCGGGCGCGCTCGGTGCGTGGACGGAATGCGTGGCCGTAAACCAGTTCGAATGTCAGGGTGATTCGGCCATCGGCTCCCGCCGTGGCATCGAGCGCTGCCGTCAGGCGCTGCCAGGCCCGCGGGGTGCGCAAGCCCGGTGCATGCGCGGCGTGCGGCACGGCACCCAGCGCGCGCAGTTCGAGCAGGGCGGCCTGCGCGCTGGGCCAGGTCATGCGGATGAGCTCCATGTCCACGACCGGATCGGCAAAACCCGCCTGTACCAGCTCGTCTCCCAGGTCGTGCATATCGGTGAACGTCATCGGCTGCGAGCCGAAGCCGATCGCGCGACAGACCGCGGCAAGCTCCTTGAGCGTGTCCGGGCCGAACGTGGTGAAAAACAGCGCGCCCTCGGGCTGGAGCTGGCGCCGCCACGCCGCCAGAACCGGCGCGCGATCCCGCTGCCATTCGAGATAGAGGTTGGACCACAGCACATCGGCCTGCGCGGGGTATTCGGGGTCTGCGGCATCCACCGCCTGCACCTGCACCGTGCTCTGCCGCCCGAACCAGCGCGCCCAGCCGGAGCTGGCAAAGCGTTTTGCAGCAATCTGCGCCAGCAGTGGCGAGGGTTCATAGCCGAAAATTTGCGCTTGCGGGTACTGTTTGTGCAGCAAATCCAGACCATCGCCCCAGGCGCAGCCGGCATCGAGCACGCGCCGCGCCTGCGCGCGCAACAAGGGCAGGCGCTCGGCCATGCGCCGCGCCGCTTCCTGCCAGACGAAGGGCGCCGGAAGCCGCGCCAACCGGTCGCGCGCGCAGGCTGCGGCTGCGAGCCAGCGGGCTTGTTGCTGCGCGGCAAGGAATTGATCGGGGCGATCCATCAGCCAGGACAGATTGAAGGGGCAACACCGCGTGTGCGGGCGATATAGTGCGGCGATGTCCGCACTCGAGCCTCCTATTTTGCCTGCCTCGCGCTGGGCCGCGCTGTGGCCCGGTCGTTGCGCGCACTGCGACGCCCGCAGCGGCCAGCCTCTGTGCCATGCTTGCCTGCAGCAAGATCTGCCCCTGCGGCCACGCTGCCCAAGCTGCGGCGTGGCAGTTGCGCAGGACGGGCAGATCTGCGGACATTGCCTGCTCCATCCCCCGCAGTGGGCCGGCGCGGCGGCTCTGGGGGACTATCGTTTCCCGAATGATCAGTTCATTTTGCGCATGAAGTTCGGCGCCGAACCCGCCCTCGGGCGCTGGTTCGGCGATCTGCTTGGCGCGCGCTGGACACAGGCCGGGCTGCCGCTGCCCGATGTCATCCTGCCCGTTCCACTCTCGCGCGAACGGCTGCGCGAGCGCGGCTTCAACCCGGCCTGGGAGATGGCCCGGCGCATTGCAACGCATCTGAATCGCCCCGCAGATCCACATGCCCTGCGCCGGGTGCGACAAGGCATCGCGCAGAGCCAGCTGCCACTCGAGGCCCGCAGACGCAATATCCGTGGAGCGTATGCCTGCCAGACCCGCTGGGACGGCAAAACCTTGCTGCTGGTGGACGATGTCATGACCTCCGGCGCCACGCTGGCCGAGACCACCCGCGTGCTGCTGCGACAGGGCGCGGCAAGCGTTTGGGTGGCCATCGCCCTGCGCACCCCGTTCGACCCTGCGCCCTGATGACACACTCAAGACCCATGTTCCACATCGTTCTCGTGCAACCGGAAATACCGCCCAACACTGGCAACATCATCCGCCTGTCCGCCAATACCGGCTGCGCCCTGCACCTCATCGAACCCTTGGGATTTTCCGTGGAGGACAAGCAGCTGCGCCGCGCCGGGCTGGACTATCACGAGTACGCCACCCTGCAGATTCACCCTGACTGGCCACAGTTCCTGCAGACCGCAAAGCCGCCGCAAGAGCGCCTGTTCGCATTCACCACGCGCGGCAGCCGCCTGATCGGGGAGCTGCGTTTCCAGCCGGGAGACTGGCTGGTGTTCGGCGCGGAAACCAGCGGGCTGCCAGACGCGGTGCGGGCGCAGTTCCCGCCAGAGCAGCGCGTGCGCCTGCCCATGCGCCCGGGGCAGCGCAGCCTGAATCTGTCGAACGCGGTGGCGGTGACGCTATTCGAGGCCTGGCGCCAGAATGGCTACGCTGGCGGGGTCTGAGGTGTGGCTGAATTACTCGATGGCCGAGAAGTCCGGCTTGCGTTTTTGCAGGAAGGCCATCATGGCCTCACGGGCTGCGGGCGCGCCAAGCAAGGCCTTGAACAAGGCCTCTTCTGAACGCATGCGCGCCAGCACGGCTTGCGGCCCCTGATCGCCAAGCCCTTTGAGCAGGCGTTTGGTCGCACGCACGGATGGGCCGGGCAGCCGGGCGAATTTTTCCGCCTGTGCCACGGAAAATGCGCGCAGATTGTCTGCAGGCAGCACGCGGTTGACCAGCCCCATGGCCTGTGCCTCGGCGGCGTCGAACGGCTCGCCCAGCAGCAACTTTTCCGCGGCACGCTGATAACCGGCAATCTGCGGCAGCAAAAGACTGGAAGCGGCTTCCGGGCACAGGCCGAGCTGCACGAAGGGCAGGACGAACTGGGTGTCGTCGGCCGCGTAAACCAGATCACAGTGCATCAGCAACGTGGTGCCCACGCCAACCGCGAACCCCTGCGCCGCAGCGATCAGCGGCTTGTCCAGACTGGCCAGATGGCGCAAAAACTGCAGCACTGGCGCCTCCTCACCCTGCGGCGGGTTGGCGACAAAATCCTGCAGATCGTTGCCCGCAGTGAAACTGCCTCCCTCGCCCGCGATCAGCACCGCCTTCACTTCCGCATCGATCGCTGCGCGGGCGAATGCCGCGTTCGCCGCCTCGTACATCGCCAGAGTCAACGCGTTCTTTTTTTCGGGACGGTTGAACACGATGTGCAGCACGCCGCTGCGCAATTCCACCTGCAACTGACTCATGCTGTTGTCTCCTGAAAGGCCGCGTGGTCAGACGTTCTCGAAAATGCCGGCCGCCCCCTGCCCGGTGCCGATGCACATGGTCACCATGCTGTACCTGGCCTTGCGGCGGCGCATGCCGTAAATGGCCGTGGCCGCACGGACGGCACCGGTTGCGCCCAACGGGTGGCCCCAGGCGATGGCGCCGCCCAGCGGGTTGAGCACGTCGGGGTTGATGCCAAGGTCTTTGACCACGGCGAGCGACTGCGCGGCGAAGGCTTCATTCAGTTCGATCCAGCCGATGTCGTCGAGCTTGAGCCCGGCCTTGTCGAGCGCGGCGGGAATGGCGAACTTCGGCCCGATGCCCATGATCTCCGGCGGCACGCCGCGCACCGCAAAGCTGACGAAGCGCGCCAGCGGCACGAGGTTGAACTGCCTGAGAATCTTCTCGCTCACCAGGATGAGCGCGCCCGCGCCGTCGGAGGTTTGCGAGCTGTTGCCCGCAGTCACACTGCCCTTGGCGGCGAACACCGGCTTGAGCCGGGCCAGCGCTTCCAGCGTAGTGTCGGCGCGCGGGCCTTCATCCACGGTCATCTTGCGGGTCTTGATGTCCACCTCGGCCGTGCCCAGGCGGGGAAACTTCTCCACGATGTCCAGCGGGGTGATCTCCTCGTCGAACGCGCCCGCCGCGATGCCGGCCAGCGCCTTCTGGTGCGAGGCCAGCGCGAACGCGTCCTGCTCCTCGCGGCTCACTTTCCACTGTTGCGCCACTTTCTCGGCGGTCATGCCCATGCCGTAGGCGATGCCCACATGCTCATTGTTGGCGAAGATGGCCGGGTTGAAGCTGGGATGGAAACCACCCATCGGCACACGGCTCATGCTCTCGGTGCCGCCGGCGATCATCACGTCGGCCTCGCCCACGCGAATGCGGTCTGCCGCCATCTGGATGGCGGTCACGCCCGACGCACAGAAGCGGTTGATGGTGACCCCGCCCACAGTGTCAGGCAGGCCCGACAGCAGCGCGCCAATGCGCGCCACGTTCATCCCCTGGTCGCCCTCGGGCATGGCGCAGCCGATGATGGCATCTTCGATCAGCTTGGGATCGAGATTGGGCACCTGCGCCAATGCGGCGCGGATGACGTGCACCAGCAGGTCGTCGGATCGGTAGTTTTTCAGCATCCCGCGCGGCGCTTTGCCCACCGGGGTTCGGGTGGCGGCAACGATATAGGCGTCTTGAACTTGTTTGCTCATGTTGTTCTCCTGATGGCGGATCAGTTGCGCACCGGCTTGCCGGTTTGCAGCATGCCCATGATGCGTTCCTGGGTCTTGGCCTGGCCGAGCAGTTCGCAGAAATGCTTGCGTTCCAGCGCCATCAGCGTGGCCTCGTCGACCTGCGCACTTTCTTCCACGTCGCCGCCGCACAGCACGGTGGCAATGCGGGTGGCGATCTCGAAGTCATACGCCGAAATGAAGCCGCCATCGCGCAGATTGACGAGCTGCGCCTGGATGGTGGCCACGCCATTGCGTCCCAGCACCGGGAAGGTCTGGCCCGGCATGGGGGGACGATAGCCCGAATCGGCCATGCCGCGCGCCTGCGCGATGGCCACATGCAGCAACTCGTGGCTGTGCATCACGACCACGTCGCTGGGCTGCAGATAGCCCAACGCCCGGTTTTCCAGCGCGGACTTGCCCACCGTGGCCATGGCCGCGGCCTGGAAGCCGGTCTTGAGGAAGTGCAGGATGTCGCCCCCCTGCGCCTGTTCCGCCGCGCGGCGGGCCAGATAGGTGAGGCCGCCGCCTCCCGGAACCAGGCCCACGCCCATTTCCACCAGTCCCATATAGCTCTCGAAATGCGCCACGCGACGGGCACAGTACACGCTCATCTCGGTACCGCCGCCCAGGGCGATTCCCGACACCGCGGCCACCGTAGGCACTTGGGCGTAGCGCAGGGCGAGCATCAGATCCTGCAGCTTCTTTTCTTCTGGCTCGATGGCCTTGGGGCCGCCCGCCATGAAGGCCGGCATCATGGACTGAAGATCGGCCCCGGCGCTGAACGGCCCACCCGACAGCGAGGTGGGTTGCCAGATCACCAGCCCTTTGTAGCCCGCCTCGGCCAGCGCGATGCCCTTGTGCAGGCCACTGATGACGCCGGGGCCGATGGTGTTCATCTTGGTCTTGAGGCTGGCGATGAGCACGTCATCGCCACCAGGAGCCGTCCAAAGGCGCATGGAGTCGTCTTCGAACACGGTGTTGCCCGCCGTGCGCGGGTCGGGCGCGTTCTCGCCCAAAACGGACTGCAGGAAGGGCTGGCGGGCATAGACCGGCAGGGTGGATCGGCCTATGAAGCTGTTCTTCGCCGCGGAATATGACCCCTCAGGTTTATGCACTCCGTCCACCTGACGCACCCATTCGGGCAGCGGCGCGCTGCACAGCGCCTTGCCTGCGGCAATGTCTTCGCTGATCCAGTCGGCGATCTGCTTCCAGCCCGCTGCCTGCCAGCTCTCGAACGGGCCTTCGTTCCAGCCGAAGCCCCAACGGATGGCGAAGTCGAGGTCGCGGGCGTTGTCGGCGATGTCGGCAAGGTGCAGGGCCACGTAATGCCACACGTCGCGGAAGATGCTCCAGAGAAACTGCGCCTGCGGGTTGCTCGATTCGCGCAGCAGCCTGAAGCGCTCGGCCGCCGGTTTTTTCAGCATGCGCGCGACGATCTCGTCGGCCTTGCCGCCCGCGGGCGCATAGTCACCCTTGACCGGGTCGAATTTCAGGATGTCCCGTCCGGCTTTTTTGTAGAAACCGGCGCCGCTCTTCTGCCCCAGCGCGCCGTTGGCCACCAGGGTGGCGAGCACGGGCGGAGTGGCGTAGAGCGCGGCGAACGGGTCCTTGTCCAGCGGCAGGGTGTCCTGCATGGTCTTGATGACATGGGCCATGGTGTCCAGGCCGACCACGTCGGAGGTGCGGAAGGTCGCGCTCTTGGCACGGCCGAGCTTGGCTCCGGTGAGGTCGTCGATGACGTCGAACCCCAGGCCGAACTTCTCCCCTTCCTTGATGACCGCCAGAATGGAGAACACCCCGACGCGGTTGGCGACGAAGTTGGGCGTGTCTTTCGCCCGCACCACGCCCTTGCCCAGAGTGGTGGTGAGGAAGGTTTCCAGCCGGTCGAGGATGGCAGCGTCGGTGTGTGCGGTGGGGATGAGTTCCACCAGATGCATATAGCGCGGCGGGTTGAAGAAGTGCACGCCGCAGAAGCGCGCTTTCAGCGTGTCGTCGAATCCGTCGGACAGGGCGTTGATCGACAGGCCCGAGGTGTTGGAGGCGAAGATGCTGTTTGCCCCAAGGTGCGGCGTGACCTTCTTGTACAGAGCGTGCTTCCAGTCCATGCGCTCGGCAATGGCCTCGATCACCAGATCGCAATCCTGCAGCAGCGCCAGATCGGTGTCGTAGTTGGCCTGGGCGATCAGCGGCGCTTCGGCCGCTTCACCCAAAGGCGCGGGGCTGAGTTTCTTCAGGTTGGCCACGGCCTTGTCGACGATACCATTCTTGTTGCCGTCTTTGGCGGGCAGATCGAACAGCACCACAGGCACGCGGGCGTTGACGCAGTGGGCGGCGATCTGCGCGCCCATCACCCCGGCGCCGAGCACCGCGACCTTGCGGATATGGAGAGTTTGAGTCATTGCGGTTCCTTGCGTGGTCAGGCGAACACCGCCTCGGTGTCCATGAGGGATCTGGCGCCGCTGCGCGCCATGCGAATGGCCGCGGCGGATTCAGGATAGAGCCGCGCGAAATAAAACCGTGCGGTCTGCAGCTTGGCCTGGTAGAAGGGCGAGGCGTCGCCTGCGGCGATTTTGCGCAGCGCCACCTGCGCCATGCGGGCAAAGGCGTAGGAGAACACCACATGCCCGGCCACGCGCAGGTAAGGCACTGCCGCAGCGCCCACTTCGTCCTTGTCGGCCATGGCCTTCATGCCAAGTTCCATGGTGAGTTTCTGCATTTTGTCGGCGAGATCGGCCAGCGGGTTGACGAACTCCTGCATGACCTCGTTGACGCCCTCCTCTTCGATGAAATCGGTGAGGATCTTGCCGAGCTTGCGCAGCCGCGCGCCGCCGTCCATCAACACCTTGCGGCCCAGCAGGTCGAGTGCCTGGATGGTGTTGGTGCCCTCATAGATGAGGTTGATGCGGGCGTCGCGCACGAACTGCTCCATGCCCCATTCGCGGATGTAGCCGTGCCCGCCGAACACCTGCAGGCATTCGTTGGTGGCCTGCAGGCCGTTGTCGGTGATGAAGGCCTTGACGATGGGGGTGAGCAGGGACACCAGATCGTCCGCGTCCTTGCGCGCCTCGGCATCGGGGTGATGCAGGGACTGGTCGAGCAGCAGCGCCACCCAGTAGGCAAGGAAACGCCCGCCCTCGGCCCAGGCGCGCGCGGTCAGCAACATGCGGCGCACGTCGGGGTGGACGAGGATGGGATCGGCCGGTTTGTCCGGCGCTTTCGGGCCGGTGAGCGCGCGCATCTGCAGCCGGTCGCGGGCGTAAGCCAGGGCGTTTTGGTAGGCCACTTCGGTCAGGCCGAGCGACTGCATGCCGACGCCCAGCCGGGCGCCGTTCATCATCACGAACATCGCGGCCAGGCCCTTGTTGGGCTCGCCCACCATCCAGCCCTGCGCGTCTTCCAGAGTCATCTGGCAGGTGGAGTTGGCGTGAATGCCCATCTTGTGTTCGATGCCCGAGCAGAAGATGCCGTTGCGCGCTCCCGCCTTGCCTGCGGCGTCTGGCGTGAACTTGGGCACGATGAACAGCGAGATGCCCTTGCTGCCTTCGGGTGCATCCGGCAGCTTGGCCAGCACCATGTGAATGATGTTCTCGGCCAGATCATGTTCGCCGCTGGAGATGAAAATCTTCTGCCCGCTGATCCTGTAGCTGCCGTCGTCCTGCGGCACGGCCTTGCTGCGGATCAGTCCCAGGTCGGTGCCGCAGTGCGGCTCGGTCAGGCACATGGTGCCGGTCCACTCGCCAGCCACCATCTTGGGGAGAAAAAGCTGTTTTTGCGCGTCGCTGCCATGCGCCCACAGCAGTTCGACCGCGCCTTGTGTCAGGCCGGGATACATGGTCCAGGCTTGGTTGGCAGCGTTCTGCATTTCATGCACGGCGTTACCCACCAGATGCGGCAAGCCCTGTCCGCCAAATTCTGGATCGGCGGTCAGCGAAGTCCATCCCGCCTGCACGAACTGATCCCACGCCGACTTGAACCCCTGGGGCGTGGTGACGGCATGCGTCTGCGCGTCATAGTGGCAGCCCTCGATATCGCCGCTGGCATTCAGTGGCTGCAGCACTGCGCTGCAGAACTTGCCTGCTTCTTCGCAGACCTGATTGATGAGCTCGGCGTCAACCTCCTGATAGGGCGGCAGCGCCTTGAGGGTGCCGACCGCATCGAGCACCTCATGCATGACGAACTGCATGTCTCGCAACGGCGGGGTGTATTGGGGCATGGAAGTCTCCTTTGGATTTGGGGCGATGACAGAACAGTTCAGTGCGCGGCGTCGCTCTCGGTGGTACTGGCCGGGTGCGCTTGGCAGGGGGTGAGCAGCGCCAGCCCGGCAGGCGTGGCCTGCGCCCGCAGCAGCGCATCGAGGCTGCGGCAGGCCAGCTCCAGACTGTTGGGCAACTTCAGCAGACGGGCGTCGTGGTGCAGGGCCAGGATGTAGCCGTGAATTTGAAACATCAGTTGTTGCGGGTCCGTGTCGACCTTGAGATGACCGCACTCGATCGCCTGGCCAATGGCGCGGCGCACGGCGCCATGCCAAGTCTGGATCATGGCCACCAGCGCGTCGCGCACGGGGCCAGGACGGTCATCGAACTCCACCGCGCTGGAGATGTAGATGCAACCCGTCTCCATTTCCACACTCACCCGTTGCAACCAGCGCTGCACCATGGCGGCCAGACGCGGCATGCCGCGGGGCTGCGCAATGGCGCGGTAGAACACTTCCTGCTCGAACTGGTCGTGATACGAGCGGATGACGGCGATCTGCAAGTCCTCGCGCGAGCCGAAGTGGGCGAATACGCCGGACTTGCTCATGTCCATGCGATCGGCCAGCACACCAATGGACAATCCTTCCAAGCCAATGCGCCCGGCCATCTGCAAAGCGCAATCGATGATCGCCTGCCGGGTTTGCCGCCCCTTGGCAGAGCCGCTGAGCGGGGCGGCTTCCGGCGCGGACACGCTCGCCGGGTCTTCCGCCGGTCGCTTGCTGGCAGCCGACTTGCGCGGCGCGCGACGGGTGGATGCAGCCGAAGGGTTGGAATTCATGGGGCGCAGGAAGAAGGGAGCATGCGTAGCAAAAAACGAACGGTCGTACTATTTCTGATTCTCGGCACTTTGTCAACCCGCGGCACGCGATAGGGATTTGCCACCTAAACTTTCAATGTCGTCCCTGACCCCAACGCCTGAACCACCATGTCCGTCTCTCCACCTGCTGCAGCCTCCGACTCCACCGTGGTGCGCGGCGCCTGTCCGCACGACTGCCCCGATACCTGCGCCCTGCTCGTCACCGTCAAGGACGGCGTGGCCATCGGCGTGCGCGGCGACCCCGACCATCCCACCACGCACGGCAAGCTGTGCACCAAGGTCGCCCGCTACACCGAGCGCACCTATCACCCAGGCCGCCTGCTGCAGCCGATGAAGCGCGTCGGCCCCAAGGGCAGTGGGCAGTTCGCACCAGTGCGCTGGGACGAGGCGCTCACCGACATCGCGGCAAAGCTGAAAGCCATCGCCGCCCGCGACCCGCAGGCCATCCTGCCCTATTCCTACGGCGGCACGCTGGGTTTTGTGCAGGGCGAGAGCATGGCGGCGCGCTTCTTCCACAAGCTCGGCGCCAGTTTGCTCGACCGCACCATCTGCTCCACCGCGGGCGAGGCCGGGCTGGGCGCAGTGATCGGCGGCAAACTGGGCATGGACGTGGAGCAGTTCGCGCACAGCAGGCTCATCCTCATCTGGGGCAGCAACAGCATCACCAGCAATCTGCATTTCTGGACGTATGCGCAACAGGCCAAGCGCGCAGGCGCGCGGCTGGTGTGCATCGATCCCTGGCGCAACGACACCGCTGAGAAGTGCCACGAGCACGTGCAACTGCGCCCCGGCACCGATGCCGCGCTGGCCTACGCGCTGATGCACGAACTCATCACCCACGACTGGCTGGATCACGACTACATCGCCCGATACACCTTGGGCTTCGAGGCGCTCAAGGCCCGCGCCATGGAGTGGCCGCCCGAGCGCGCGGCGCAGGTATGCGGCGTGTCAGCCGGGCAAATCCGCCAACTGGCGCATGACTACGGCGCGCTGTCGCCAGCCGCCATCCGCATGAACTACGGCCTGCAGCGCGTGCGTGGCGGCGCCAACGCGGTACGCGCCATCGCCTGTCTGCCGGCGCTGGTGGGCGCCTGGCGGCACGACGCCGGCGGTCTGCTGATGTCCAGCTCCAACCACTTCAAGGCCGACACCGCCGCGCTGGAGCGCCCCGACCTGCTGGCCGGACGGACGCCACGCACCTTGAACATGGTGACCATCGGTGACGATCTGCTGCGCGAGGCCTGTCCAACCTTCGGCCCGAAGATCGAAGCGGTCATCGTCTACAACAGCAACCCGCTGGCGGTTGCGCCCGAGGGCGACAAGGTGCGGCGCGGTTTCGCCCGCGACGACCTGTTCACCGTTGTGCTGGAGCACTTCCAGACTGACACCGCCGATTACGCCGACTATGTGTTGTCGGCCACCACTCAACTCGAACATCTGGACGTGCACAAGGCCTACGGCCACCGCTACTGGCTGGCGAACAACGCCGCCATCGCCCCAATCGGGCAGGCCAAGCCGAACACCGAAATCTTCCGTCTGCTGGCCGCGCGCATGGGCTTCATCGACGCCTGCTTTGCCGAGACCGATGCGCAGATCGCCGCGCAGGCCATCGCCCCCGACCCACGCAACGGCGGCATCACCTGGGAACAGTTGCAGACCAGCGGCTGGGCCAAGCTGCCCGGCGCCGCAGCGCCGTTTGCGCACGGCGGCTTTCCCACGCCGTCGGGCAAGTGCGAGTTCTGGTCACAACGCGAAATGGACGCCGGCCGCGACCCGCTGCCCGACGTGCTGCTGCCTCACGAGTGCGCCGAAACCACGCCCGGGCTGGCCATGCGCTACCCCCTGGCGATGATCTCGCCGCCGGCGCGCAACTTCCTCAACTCCAGCTTCGTCAATGTGGACAGCCTGCGCAAACTGGAAGGCGAACCGCTGCTGCTGCTCCACCCGGAAGATGCCGAGGCACGCGGCATTGCAGACGGCCAGATGGTGCGCAGCTTCAACGACCGCGGCGCGTATCTCTGTCGCGCCCACATCAGCGACCGCACCCGCCCCGGACAGGTCGTCGCCCTGGGCATCTGGTGGCGCAAGCTCAGCCCCGGCGGCACCAACGCCAACCAGCTCACTCACCAGCGCCTGACCGACCTGGGCGGCGGGCCGTGTTTCTACGATTGCTTAGTGGAAGTCTCACCATGACATCGCAATCGCCGCCCGCGATCGGCGCTGAAAACACATTTCAGGTTTTTGACTGGCTATGGTCTTCAGGCCAGCCCAGCGCCGACGACATCCGTGCTTTGCCGTTGCTCGGCGTGGACGTCGTCATCAATCTTGCGCTGCCAACGTCCTCGAACGCATTACCCGGCGAAGCGGAACTGGTTGCAGGACAGGGCATGAGCTACGTCCAGATTCCCGTGCTTTGGGAGCATCCAAAGCCGGAACAATTCGCCCAGTTCGCTGGTGTGTTGAACGCTTACGCGCAACGCAAAGTCTGGCTGCATTGCGCAAAAAATATGCGTGCCTCTGCCTTCATCTATCTCTATCGCAAACTGATTCTTGAAGAAACTGAGGAGCAGTCGCGGTTTCCAATGCGGCACATCTGGAGCCCGAACGCGATCTGGCGCGCGTGGATCGACAGCGTTTGTGCCGCGCACACGCGCTGAGCCTCAAACCCCTGCCCTTTGCATCGACGCCAGGAAGGTTTTGGCGTTCTCGAAGCCGACCACGCGACCGACTTCCTTGCCGTCCTTGAAGAAGATGATGCCGGGCGGGCCGAACAGCTGGAAGCGCTTGAGCAGGGCCTTGTCGTCTGCGCTGTTGCTGGTGACATCGGCCTGAATCAGCGTCATGCCGGCCATCCGCTGCGCCACGGCGGGGTCGGTGAAGGTGAAGTGCTCCATCTCCTTGCACGACACGCACCAGTCGGCGTAGAAGTCGAGCATCACGGGTTTGTTGCTGGACGCCACCACGCGGTCGAGGTCGGCCACGGTCTTGATACGCTGGAACTGCACCGCGGGTGCTGCAGCCACTCCGGACCCTCCGCCACCGAGTCCGGCCAGCGGTTGCAGCAGATTGCGGTTGCCCGCCGACAGACCGACCAGGAGCGCCACACCCGCCGCTGCCAGAGCCACGCCAAACCCCTTGAACAATCGTTTCCAGCCTGAGGCCTCGTCGGGCAAGCGATCAAACACCCGCAGAAAACTCGCGCTGATGAGAAAAAGCAGGGCCCACAGCACCATCAGCAGCCAGGTCGGCAGCACCGGGGCAATCATGTACAGCGCGGTCGCAATCAGCAGCACGCCGAAGAAGGCCTTGACGCCGTCCATCCAGCCGCCGGCCCGGGGCAGCAAAGTGCCAGCGCCCAAGCCGACCAGCAGCAGCGGCACGCTCATGCCGACCGCCAGCGCGAACAGCGCTACTCCGCCAATGAGCGCGTTGCCCGTCTGGCTGATGTAGAGCAGCGCGCCGGCCAGAGGCGCAGCCACGCAGGGACCGACGATCAGCGCGGAAATGCCGCCCATGATGAACACCCCGGCAAAATGCCCGCCCTGCATCTTGTCGGAGGTGGAAGACAGCTTGCTTTGCAGACTGCTGGGCACCTGCAGCTCGTAAAAGCCGAACATCGACAGCGACAACACCACCAGCAGCAGCGCGAACACCGATAGCACCCACGGGTTCTGCAGCGACGCCGCAAGGCCCTGGCCGAGTAGTCCCGCAGCCACGCCAAACGCGGTGTAGACCACAGCCATCCCCAGGGAATACGCCACGGCCAGGGCGAAACCCCGCCCGCGCGACACTTTCTCGCCCTGGCCGACGATGATGCTCGACAGAATGGGAATCATGGGCAGCACGCACGGCGTGAACGCCAGCAGCAGCCCGAACACCAGGAACATCGGAATGATGGTGAGCAGACTGCCCGAGGCCAGCGCGACGCCGATGCGAGACAAGTCGCCGCCCTGCGCCACACCGGGCTGCACTGTCGGCGCCGGAGCCTGCGCTGCCGTGGATGCGGAAGCCGCCGTAGGAGAAGACGCGGCCCGCGCTCCGCTTGCCTGGCCCAGCAAGCCTGCGACCAGCCCGCTGGCGCCGCTGCCGCTGGCCGCTGGCGCGGCTGCGCCGCCCTGCGCATCGGGGTCCGAGATGGTCACCGTGCCATTGCCGCCAAATCCACTCAGACTCACGGTGGCGAGCTTCTCGATCGGCGGATAACACAGGCCCGCATCAGCACAACCCTGGTAAGTCACCAGCATCTTGAAGGTGGCTGGCGCCTTGAGCACGGGCAGCGGGATGGACACCAGATCGCGGTAATGCGCCACATCATGGCCGAGATTCTTGTCAAAAATGACATGCGCCGGCGGAAATTCGGGCTTACCCAGTTCCACCCCCGGGGTCTGCGGTTCGAAATGGAATCGCTCCTGGTACATGTAATACCCCTGATGCGCCTTGAACTGCAGCAGCACGGTCTTCGCATCCTGCGCCTTCGCGGTGAACTGGAAGGCCTCGTCCGGCGGCAGGAAGTCTCCTTGCTGCGCATGCGCCACGGGCAGAAGCACCACGGCCCAGAGCAATGAAATACCGAGCAGCAAGCGACTGAGCAACGCCCAGAGTCGTGCGTGGTACGGCGTGGATGTGACGCATTGGCGCATGAAGAGTCTCCTTCGTCTTGTTGTTTGGTCGGTCGGCGCTCTGGAACCTGACATGGCGCTCAGGCACAGATTGCAACGCGCATCGAAATATAAGTCTGAATTCATATTTGAATACGTTGGGAATCGCCCTGCACGGAATCCGGGCTCAAGGTCACGCCCGGAAACGCCGCTGGGTGAGCGTGCGCGCCAGCCACCAGGCCAGGAACAGATCAAAGACCAACACGGCCAAGTGCAGCCCTCCCTTTGTATCGAACTGGCCAAAGAACAGCGGACGCACCAGTTCGACCGCGGCATGCAAGGGCAGCGCCTGTGCCAGCCATTGCAGCGGCAGCGGCAGCGTGGTCAGCGGGAAATACACGCCGGATAAAAACGTCATCGGTGTGAGAACCAGGGTGAAGTAATAGGTGAAAAAGTCGTAGCCGCGCGCCTGGGCATTGACGATGAGGCCAATGGCCGAAAACACCAGCCCGGTGAGCAGCAGCAGTGGCAGGGCAAGGAGCAAGGTCCATTCCCGGCTGATGCCAAGCACCACGATGACCGCAAGTATGGCCACCCCGCTGAGCATGGATTTGCTTGCGGCCCAGGTGAGTTCACCGAGCAGCACATCGTCCAGCGACGTCGGCGTGACACGTATCGCGTCCCAGGTCTTTTGCACATGCATGCGGGAGAAGGCGGAATACAACGCCTCGAAACTGGCCGCCATCATCACACTCATGCAGATTGCGCCCGAAGCAAGAAACTGGATATAGGGCACGCCATGCACCTGCCCGATGAGCGAGCCCACACCAAAGCCGAAGGCCACCAGAGTGATGAGGGGTTCGGCGATATTGCCGACCAGGCTGGGGATGGCGAGCTTTTTCCAAACGAGAAAATTGCGCTGCCAGATGGGAAAGAAGCGCAGTCGGCGGCGTTCTGCAGGGTGGAGCGAGGACATGGTCAGGGCAGGAATCCGATGGCGTGGCGCATCAGTCGCGCAGCTGCCGTCCGGTGAGTTTGAGGAAGACATCTTCCAGATTGGCGCGACGATGGATCACGCGCAGTCCCGGCAGCGACTCCAGCGCATGGAGTGCCGGCGCGGCGTGCCCGGTATATGCAAACAGGCCGTCGCCACTGCGCTCCAGACGCTGTACCAGGGGGCGCAAGAGCTGCTCTGCCGCGTCGAGGCCTTCACCGTCGATCTCGATGACTTCGGCTTCCACCTGCCCGGCGATCAGCGCGCGTGGCGTGTCCTCGGCAATGCGACGGCCGTGGTCGAGCACCAGGATGCGATGGCAGAGGCGCTCGGCTTCGTCCATGAAGTGGGTCGTCAACAGCAGCGACTTGCCCTGCGCGGTCAACACCTTCAGGCGCTCCCAGATGAGGTGCCGCGCCTGCGGATCAAGCCCGGTGGTGGGCTCGTCGAGAAAGATCAGATCCGGATCGTTCACCAGGGCGCGCGCCAGGCTCAGGCGCCGACGCATGCCGCCGGACAACTCGCTGATGCGCGCCTTCGCCTTGGATTCGAGCGCGGCAAAGGCCAGCAGCTGCGGCAGACGCGGCCGCAGTTCAGCATCACGCAAGCCGAAGTAGCGCCCGAACACCATCAGATTTTCTTCGACGGTGAAATCAGGATCGAGGCTGTCGAACTGCGTCACCACACCGACGCGCAAGCGCGCCTGCCGTGCGTGGTCAGGCACCGGCTCGCCCATGAGCCGAATGCGCCCGCTGTCGGGTCTGGCCAGGCCGAGACAAAGCTGAATCGTGGTGGTCTTGCCCGCCCCATTGGGGCCGATGATGCCGTAACACTCCCCAGGCCTGAGACGCAAGCTCAGTCCATCCACCACCTGCAACTGGCCGTAGCGCTTGTGCACGGCATCAAGTTCCAGCAAAGATGGCACAGAGTCGGCCCGGCGGCGGGATTGGAAATCAGGCATGGGGGAAGATGCTACGGGGTGCGCGCGAACTCTGCCGCTCACACCAATGAAAAACGCCAGCGACTGCTGGCGTTCTGTGCTGGATGGAACCGTCGGGGACTCGCGGATTTACTCCGACTTGTCTTCCACCGGCGTGGCATCCACATCCGGACGATCGACCAGCTCGATCAGTGCCATCGGTGCGTTGTCACCCACGCGGAAGCCGAATTTCAGCGTGCGGGTATAGCCACCTGGACGGGTTTCGTAGCGCGGCCCAAGCACGTTGAACAGCTTGGCCACCGAATCCCGGTTGCGCAGGCGGTCAAACGCCAGACGGCGGTTGGCCAGCGAGGGCTTTTTGCCCAGGGTGATGAGCGGCTCGACCACTGCGCGCAGTTCCTTCGCTTTGGGCAACGTGGTCTTGATGGCCTCGTGCTCGATCAGCGAGTTGGCCATATTGCGAAACATGGCCTTCCGATGGCTGGAGGTGCGATTGAGTTTGCGAAGTCCGTTTCCGTGACGCATGGTGCTTTCCTTTCTTTATGAATAAGGGCCAGCCGGATCAGGTACTGGCCTTGCACTGCCGGATACTCCATCCGGCTAATCTGAATACTGTTTCATCGGCTCAATGCCGGGCTTAAGCCTGCTGGGCTCACGCTGGCCTCAGCGTTTGTCCAAGCCACTGGGCGGCCAGTTCTCGAGCTTCATCCCCAGGGTCAGGCCACGCGCGGCAAGCACTTCCTTGATTTCGTTCAGTGACTTGCGGCCGAGGTTCGGCGTCTTGAGCAACTCGGTTTCACTGCGCTGGATCAGGTCGCCGATGTAATAAATATTCTCGGCCTTGAGGCAGTTGGCTGAGCGCACGGTCAGTTCAAGCTCGTCCACCGGGCGCAGCAGGATCGGGTCATAGGTCTGGGCGCCAGCAGCAGCTTCGGCGGTTTCAGTGGTTTCGGCGCCCTCGAGGCTGGCGAACACGGAGAGCTGCTCAACCAGGATGCGGGCAGACGAACGAATGGCTTCTTCAGCACTGATGACACCGTTGGTCTCGATTTCCATGACCAGCTTGTCCAGATCGGTCCGCTGCTCCACACGGGCACTTTCCACCGCATAGCTCACACGACGCACCGGGGAGAACGAGGCGTCCAGCACGATATGGCCGATACTCTTGCCACCTTCGTCGCCGTAATTGCGCAAAGTGCCCGGGACATAGCCACGCCCCTTTTCCACCTTGATCTGCATATCGAGCTTGCCGCCGTGCGACAGATGCGCGATCACATGTTCCGGGTTGATGATTTCCACATCGTGAGGCGTCTGGATGTCGGCTGCAGTCACCACGCCCTCACCGTCCTTGCGCAGCGACAGGGTCACTTCATCCCGGTTGTGCAACTTGAGCACCACCCCTTTGAGGTTGAGCAACACGCCAATCACGTCCTCCTGGAGTCCGTCGACCACCGAAT
This sequence comes from Pseudomonadota bacterium, assembly GCA_021783695.1. GTDB lineage: Bacteria > Pseudomonadota > Gammaproteobacteria > Burkholderiales > Burkholderiaceae_C > Thiomonas. The sequence continues at coordinate 97,940 of JAJXTO010000007.1, forward strand.
ACTCGTGGAGCACACCGTTGATGCTGACTTCGGTCGGCGCATAGCCGACGAGCGAGGACAACATGACACGGCGCAGAGCATTCCCGAGCGTATGGCCATATCCGCGCTCGAACGGCTCAAGGACGACTTTGGAACGGTTGTGACCGAGTGATTCAACCTGAATGGATTTGGGGCGAAGAAGTGCGGTTTGCATGGGGCTTCCTGTTCAATACCCTCCGCTCGTTACGCGGATAAGGCCGAGGTGAGCAGTCGCAGCCGACACCGGCGCGACACAAGCACGCCTTGGCAGCAGCCAAGGCGTGACAAACAAAATTATCGGGAATACAACTCGATGATCAACGACTCGTTGATGTCGCTGGCAAAAGCGTCGCGGTCAGGAGACTTCTTGAAAACGCCTTCCATCTTGGCGGCATCGACCTGAACCCACTCAGGAAACCCGTTGGACTCGGCCAGCTTCACAGCTTCCTGGATGCGCGCCTGATTACGCGATTTTTCACGCACAGCAACCACGTCACCCGCCTTGACCTGCGCGGAAGGAATATTCAGCAACTTGCCATTGACCGTGATAGCGCAATGACTGACCAGCTGGCGCGCTTCGGCGCGGGTGCTGCCGTAACCCATGCGATACACCACATTGTCAAGACGCGACTCCAGCAAGCCCAGCAAGTTGCCGCCTGTGTTCCCAGAGCGGCGCTGTGCTTCTTCGTAGTAGCGGCGGAACTGGCGTTCAAGCACGCCATACATGCGCTTGACCTTCTGTTTTTCACGCAGCTGCTTGCCGTAGTCGGAGGTGCGGGCACCCGAAGTGCGGCCATGCTGGCCCGGCTTGGTTTCAAGCTTGACCTTGGAGTCAATACCGCGACGCGCGCTTTTGAGGAACAGGTCTGCGCCTTCACGGCGGGTCAGTTTGCCTTTAGCACCAATAAAACGAGCCACTTGGAATTCCTTTCAATACTGCCATGCCAGACATTGCATGGGAGCCCGAGAGCATCGGGCAGTGGGCTTAAAGAAACGCGCTCAGCCACCAAGAAATTGGTGCGCCGAGCGTGCGGGTGAAATTGATTCAGCCGTATTAATGCATTGCGAATAAACGCACTGCAATTAGACGCGGCGCCGCTTTGGTGGGCGGCAGCCGTTATGCGGGATCGGGGTGACGTCTTCGATCAAAGTGACTTTGATACCCAGATTGTTCAGCGCACGAACCGACGACTCTCGCCCCGGGCCCGGGCCTTTGATGAACACTTCCAGGTTCTTGATGCCATACTCAAGCGCGACACGCCCCGCCTGCTCGGCTGCAACTTGCGCCGCAAACGGCGTGGACTTGCGGGAGCCCTTGAATCCTTGCGCACCGGAAGACGAAGCCGACAGTGCATTGCCCTGACGGTCCGTGATCGTGATGATGGTGTTGTTGAACGAGGCGTGCACATGCGCGATGCCGTCGGAAACATTCTTGCGAATTTTCTTGCGGGCGCGTTGTGCTGCGCTGTTCTGGTTGGATGGTTTAGCCATTTGCTTGGATCCTTACTTATTTCTTCAGCGAGATGCTGCCCTTGCGCGGCCCTTTGCGGGTACGCGCATTGGTGCGCGTGCGTTGTCCGCGAACAGGCAAACCACGGCGGTGGCGAAAGCCACGGTAGCAACCCAGGTCCATCAAACGCTTGATGTTGACGGAGATCTCACGGCGCAGGTCACCTTCAATGGTGAGTTTGCCAATTGCATCCCGCACCTTTTCGAGCTCCGCGTCGGTCAGGTCTTTGATGCGCTTGTTGTAAGGAACGCCCGAAGCATCACAAATGGCGCGCGCAGTCGTGCGGCCAATTCCGTAGATCGCCGTCAGACCGATCTCGGAGTGTTGTTGTGGCGGAATGTTAATACCAGCAATACGTGCCATTGAATACCTCGAACTTCAAAAATTATCTGGGCTCAACCCTGGCGTTGCTTATGACGCGGGTCAGTGCAAATCACGCGCACAACGCCCTTGCGCCGGATGATTTTGCAATTACGGCACATTTTTTTGACTGATGCGCTCACTCTCATGATGATCCTCTCTTACTCTTACTTGGCGCGGAAAACGATCCGCGCGCGTGACAAATCATAGGGCGTCAACTCAACAGTGACCTTGTCGCCCGGAAGAATACGGATGTAATGCATACGCATTTTCCCGGAAATATGGCCCAATACCGTATGGCCATTTTCCAGCTTGACCCGGAAGGTTGCATTGGGGAGATTTTCGAGAATCTCCCCCTGCATCTGAATGACGTCATCCTTGGACATAAAACTCCGTTAACGCGCTCCGCCCAGACCAGATTTGAAATTGGCTTTTTTGAGCAGGGCATCGTATTGATGCGACATGGCATAAGCCTGAACTTGCGCCATAAAATCCATCGTGACCACAACAATAATCAGCAGTGAAGTACCACCAAAGCTGAAAGGAACATTGTATTTCAGAACCAGAAATTCAGGAAGCAGACAGACCAGTGTGATGTAGATCGCACCAACCAGAGTCAAACGCATGAGCACCCTGTCTATGAATTTCGCCGTCTGTTCACCAGGGCGAATTCCCGGAATGAATGCGCCACCCTTCTTCAACTGATCAGCAGTCTCGCGACTATTGAAAACCAACGCCGTGTAGAAAAAAGCAAAAAAGATGATTGCAGCTGCGTACAACAAAATATAGAGAGGCTGGCCCGGAGACAATGCGCCAGAGATGTCTTTCAACCAGCTCAGCCCCTTGGTCGCACCGAACCAACTCACAGCCGTAGCAGGCAGCAAAATGATGGAGGATGCAAAAATTGGGGGGATCACACCCGCCATGTTCAGTTTCAGCGGCAGATGCGAACTTTGTCCGCCGTACACCTTATTACCGACCTGGCGTCGCGCATAATTCACCAGAATTTTGCGCTGCCCACGCTCGACAAACACAACAAAGTATGTGACAAGAATCACGATGGCCAGAACAAACAGGGCGACCAGCACACTCATGGCTCCTGTACTCACCAGTTCCATCAAACCGGCAACTGCTGAGGGCAAACCTGCGACGATGCCAGAAAAGATAATGATCGAGATTCCGTTACCCAAGCCACGCTCAGTGATCTGCTCACCAAGCCACATCAAAAACATGGTGCCAGAAGTCAGGGTCAAGACCGCGGACAACTGAAATCCGATGCCGGGATTGATCACAAGGCCGGGCGAAGCCTGCAAGGCAACAGCAATCCCAAACGACTGAAACAATGCCAGCAACAGCGTGAAATAGCGCGTGTATTGAGTTGTTTTGCGCCGCCCTGCTTCGCCTTCTTTTTTCAACGCTTCCAGAGAAGGAACGACATAAGTCAACAACTGCATGATGATCGACGCCGAGATATACGGCATGATCCCCAGCGCAAAAACCGTGAAGCGCGCGAGCGCCCCGCCCGAAAACATATTGAACAGGCCAAGAATTCCGCTCGAGTTGTTTTTGAACAGCTGCTGCAGATGCGTCGGATCGATACCCGGCACCGGAATATGCGCTCCGATTCGGTAGACAACCAGTGCGCCAAGCAGGAATAACAGGCGACGACCGAGGTCGCCATATTTGCCCTGCTGTGCCACGCTAGAACTGGCCATGTTGATGGTTCCGTGTTCAGGCTGTGGCAACGGCGTCAGCAACGCTACCGCCGACTGCTTCAATGGCGCTGCGCGCGCCCTTCGTGGCAAGGATGCCCTGCAGCTTGACTGCGCGTGCGATTGAGCCCGATGCAATGACTTTGACCGTGCGCGACAGATCCGGCACCAGTCCATGCGCCTTGAGGGTCAGCATGTCGATCTCATCTTCCTGCATGCGATTCAGATCAGCCAAGGTCACCTGGGCGCTGTAGCGTGCGATGGGCGATTTGAACCCGCGCTTGGGCAGACGGCGTTGCAGGGGCATTTGGCCGCCCTCGAATCCGACTTTGTGAAAACCACCCGAGCGGGATTTTTGACCCTTGTGTCCACGGCCCGCGGTTTTACCAAGGCCCGAGCCTATTCCACGGCCGACACGGCGCTTGGCGTGCTTCGCGCCGCTGGCTGGCTTGATGGTATTGAGTTGCATATCGAATCTCTCAATTTCTTCTGTTGTGCGAAACCTGGCGAATCAGCAAACGGAATTCCGCGCTTGCTGCAAGCGCTCAGGCGCAAATTTCAACCAGATAACTGACCTTGCGGATCATCCCGCGCACTGCTGCGGTGTCTTCGAGCTCACGCACGCTATTGAGTTTACGCAGGCCCAGCCCACGTACTGTGGCGCGGTGCGACTCGCGCGTACCAATCACACTACGGACGAGTTTGATCTTGATGATTTTTTTATCGCTCATGATGTTCAACCCAAAATCTCTTCTACGGTTTTGCCACGCTTCATGGCAATGTCCTGGGCAGAACTCATATTGCCCAAAGCGTCGAGCGTTGCGCGCACCATGTTGTAGGGATTGGTCGATCCGTGACTCTTGGCCACGATATCGGTGATCCCCAACACCTCGAACACTGCGCGCATTGGACCGCCAGCAATAATGCCGGTGCCCTGAACGGCCGGCAGCATCATGACATTGGCAGCACCATGTTGGCCCATGACCTTGTGGTGCAGGGTGCCGCCTTTCAGCGGAACCTTCACCATATTGCGGCGGGCCTGCTCCATCGCTTTTTGCACGGCGACGGGAACTTCACGCGCCTTGCCCTTGCCCATGCCGATGCGGCCGTCACCATCCCCCACGACGGTCAAGGCGGCGAAACCCAGAATGCGGCCACCCTTGACCACCTTGGTGACGCGGTTGACCGCGATCATCTTCTCGCGCAGACCATCGTCACGCGCTTCGTTGGCAAACTTGTTTTGAACTTTAGCCATGATGTGTTCGTTCTCAGAACTTCAGGCCGGCTTCACGCGCGGCCTCAGCGAGCGCCTTCACGCGCCCATGAAAGCGAAAGCCCGAGCGGTCGAAAGCAACGGATTCGATCCCTGCAGCTTTGGCCTTTTCGGCAATACGCGTACCCACAGCAACAGCCGCGGCGAGATTGCCGCCATGACCATTGAGTTGCCCGCGCACTTCGGCTTCCACAGTCGAAGCGGAGGCGAGAATGCGGTCGCCCTCGGCGGAAATGATGCTGGCGTAGATGTGCTGGTTGGTGCGATGCACTGACAGTCGCACAGCGCGCAGACGCGCGATACGGCGGCGGGTAGCCTGAGCACGGCGCAGGCGAGAAATGTTTTTGCTGATCATGATCCTGGCCCTTACTTCTTCTTGGTTTCCTTGATCACCACGACTTCATCGGCATAGCGCACACCTTTGCCTTTATAGGGCTCGGGCGGACGGTAGGCGCGAACTTCAGCGGCGATTTGGCCAACGAGCTGCTTATCCACACCCTTGATCACGATTTCGGTGGGAGTCGGCGTCTCGACCTTGATGCCTTCCGGCATATCTTTGATGACGGGATGCGAGAAGCCAATCGACAGGTTCAGCTTCGCACCCTGGGCTTGCGCCTTGAAACCCACACCGACCAGAGTCAGCTTGCGCTCGAACCCCTTGGAGACGCCATGCACCATGCC
>JAJXTO010000031.1 GCA_021783695.1 Pseudomonadota bacterium
CATTGCTTTCGCGGCTGCACGCCATGTCCAAAACCTCCCCCAAATCTCCTCCTTTTCTCCCATTGCTGCGCGAGCTGGTGCGGACCTATCAGGCGTTCGAGCGTTACTCCGCTGTGCATGTGCAGAGCATGGGCCTGACGCCGGCGCAGTTCGATGTGCTGGCGACGCTGGGCAATACCGAGGGAATGAATCCCAAGCGGCTGAGCGAGAAGACCCTGATCACCAAGGGCACGCTGACCGGGGTGGTGGATCGTCTGCTGGCCAAGGGACTGGCGCAGCGCCTGCCCGATCCGGCCGATGGGCGCGGGCAGATCGTGCGCCTGACGCCCGAGGGACAGGCCGCGTTCGAGCAGGTGTTTCCCGCGCATGGGGCGCATCTGGCGCTGGCGTTTGCGCGTCTGGATGCGGCGCAGCGTGCCACGGCCGAGCAGGCACTGCAGACCTTGCGTCTGGCGCTGGAGCAGGCGAACGCCGAGGGAGCGGGCGAATGAACGTGCCGACACCACCCAGGACTGCCCGCTACACCCTGCCGGCGCAAGTGCTGCACTGGCTGATCGCGCTGCTCATCTTCGGTCTGTTTCCGCTGGGGCTGTACATGCATGATCTGCCGCTGTCGGTGTTGAAGATCGAGCTGTACGCGTGGCACAAATGGTTCGGCATCACGGTGTTGCTGCTGGTGGTGCTGCGCATCCTGTGGCGGGTGACCCACCGGCCGCCGCCGTTGCCCGACCACATTGCGCGCTGGCAGCAGGGAGCAGCCGCGCTGATGCACGAGCTGCTGTATCTGCTCATGGTGTTCATCCCCCTCACCGGATGGGCGCTGAGTTCGGCTGCCGGGGTGCCCGTGGTGTGGTGGGGGGTGTGGAAGCTGCCCAGTCTGCTGCCCGCCAACAAGGACGCCGCGCATCTGCTGGCGCTGGTGCATGCCACGCTGAATTACACCTTGGCGGCGCTGGTGGCGGCGCATGTGGCGGCGGCCATCAAGCACCAGTTCATCGACCATGACGGCGTGCTGTCGCGCATGCTGCCCAAGATCAAGTAAGGAGATCCTCATGTTGACCCGCGGTTTCAAATGGACACTCGGCCTGGCCTGCGCGGCATGGCTCGGCGCATCCGCCAGGGCGCAGCCCGTGGCGTATACCCACGCGCTGCCTGCAAGCAGTGTGACCTTCAGCGCCACCCAGATGGGTGTGCTGATGAAGGGCCGCTTCAAGACGGTGAGCGCGCAGGTGGACTTTGTGCCAGCCGATCTGGCCAGGTCGCACGTCACCGTGGCGGTGCAGGCCGCCAGCGTGGACGCGGGCAGCGCGCAGACCAATGCGCTGCTCACAGGTGCCGACTGGCTGGCAGCGCAGGCCGATCCACAGGCGCGCTTTGTCTCCAGCAGCTTCGCGCCGGATGGGCCAGGGCGCTACTGGCTCAGCGGCATCTTCAGCGTCAAGGGGCACAGCCAGCCGCTGCGCGTGCTGGTGAACACGCATCCCGCCGGGGCCGACCTGGTGATGGACGCCAGCTTCAACCTCGATCGCACATCCTTCGGCCTGGGCACCGGGTCGTGGGCCGATACCAGCGTGGTGGCCGCGTCCATCCCCGTACAGGTGCATCTCGTCGTTGCGCCGCAATGACACCCGTTTCCCACAACCCTTCCTGAAAGAACCATCATGTCAATCCAACACACGTCTTCTCTGCTTGGCGCCGCCTGCATGGCAGTCGCCCTTGCTGCCGCCCCCGCGTGGGCCGCAGGCAGCGCCGCGCCGCAGGCATACGGCCCGCTGCATGCCAACCCGGCCGGCAGCTACCAGGTCGATCCAGATCATTCCGGCGTGCAATTCACCATCGGCCACGCGGGAGTGGGGCGCTTCACCGGCGTCTTCAAGCAGGTGACCGGCAGCTACACCTTCAATCCCGGGAATCCGAAGCAGGACAAGGCCGACATCACCATCCCGGCCAAGAGCCTGGACACCTTCATGCCGCAGCGCGATACCGATCTGCTCGCCGCACCCTTCTTCGACGCCACGGCCCATCCCGACATTCACTTCGTCAGCACGCGTTATGTGCCGCAGGGCAAGGATCACGGCACCCTGTACGGCAATCTCACCCTGCGTGGCGTGACCAAGCCGGCGGTATTCCATGTGCGGCTGATCGGCGCGGGGGGCGTGGCCTACCTGCCCAAGCCCTGGGGCGGCTACCTCAGCGGCTTTGTCGCCACCACCACCATCAACCGCATGGACTTCGGTATGACCGCATTCGCCACCGGCCTCAGCCATGAGGTGAAAGTGCGTGTGGAGATCGAAGGCGTGAAAGCCGCATCGTGACCGCATCCCGCATGCCCACGCTGTTCGTGTCGCACGGCTCGCCCATGTTGCCGTTGGAGCCAGGCACGGCGGGGCCGATGCTGCAGGCACTGGGGCAAGCGTTGCCGCGGCCCGCTGCCATCCTCGCCTTCTCGCCGCACTGGATGGCGCGGCAGCCCACCGTCGGCACCAGCGCGCAGCCGCAAACCATTCACGACTTCGGCGGATTTGATCCGGCGCTGTACACCTTGCGCTATCCCGCGCCGGGCGCGCCGCAACTGGCTTCGCGCATTGCCGCACTGCTGCAGGATGGAGGCTGGGCGGCGCTGGAAGATGCGCACCGTGGCCTCGACCATGGCGTGTGGTCGCCGCTGCGCCTGCTGTTCCCGCAGGCCGATGTGCCCGTGGTGCCGCTGGCCATGCCCTGGCCGCTGGATGCCGCAGGGGCCTACCGCCTGGGCGCGGCACTGGCGCCGCTGACGGCACAGGGCGTGCTGCTGCTGGGCACCGGCAGCCTGACGCACAACCTGCACGAATTCCACCCCGCCGCCCGCACCGACGATCCCCCCGCGGCCTATGTGCAATCCTTCGTCGACTGGATGCGCGGCATGATCAGCCGAGGCGACACCGCCGCGCTGCTCGACTACCGTCGCCGCGCACCGCACGCGGCACGCGCCCATCCCACCGACGAACACCTCCTGCCCCTGTTCTGGGCGCTGGGCGCAGCCGGCGAGGGCGCCCGCGCGCGCCATCACAGCGGCGGCGTGCACTATGGCAACCTGAGCATGGATGCCTGGGAATTTTTGACAGTTGAGTAGACGCGGGGAGGCGCGTGGCGGCTGCGCTCAGGCCGTACGCCAATCCACCGCAGCCGGTCGGCCCGGCAGGTGCAGCGTGGCGGTGGCGGGTGGCGTGGTCGCGATGATCTTGCCACCGCGCATGACCAGCAGCCGCGCGGCGCGCAGCCGGATGGCCTCCACCGGGTCACCCGCCTGCAGCAGCACCAGATCGGCGCGACAGCCCACGTCCAGGCCGTAGCCCTCCAGCCCGAGGATGCGCGCCGGCGTGGTGGTGACGGCGTCGAAGCATTGCCGCATCGCCGCCTGCCCGGTCATCTGCGCCACATGCAGGCCCATGTGCGCGACTTCCAGCATGTCGCCGCTGCCGCCGGCGTACCAGGGGTCCATCACGCAGTCCTGACCGAAGGCCACCGGCACGCCCGCGGCCAGCAGTTCGGGCACGCGGGTCATGCCGCGGCGCTTGGGATAGGTGTCGTGCCGCCCCTGCAGGGTGATGTTGATCAGCGGGTTGGCAATCGCCGCCACGCCGCTCTCAGACATCAGCGGCAGCAGCTTGCTGACGTAATAGTTGTCCATGCTGTGCATGGAGGTGAGGTGCGAACCGGCCACCCGCCCCTGCAGCCCGAGGCGCTGGGTGTGGAAGGCCAGGGTTTCGATGTGGCGGCTCATCGGGTCATCCGACTCGTCGCAGTGCATGTCCACCCGCAGGCCGCGCGCAGCGGCGAGTTCGCACAGCAGCTTCACGCTCTCTGCGCCTTGGCTCATGGTGCGCTCGAAATGCGGAATGCCGCCCACGACATCCACGCCCATGTCGAGCGCGCGCTGCAGGTTGCGCAGCGCGGTCGGTGAGCGCAGCACGCCGTCCTGCGGGAAGGCGACGAGCTGCAGATCGAGGTAGGGCTTGACCCGCTCGCGCACCTGCAGCAAGGCTTCGACCGCCAGCAGGCGGTCGTCGCACACGTCCACATGCGATCGGATGGCCAGCAGGCCCTTGGCCACGGCCCAGTCGCAGTAGGCCAGCGCACGTTCGGTGATGGCGTCTTGTGTGAGTTGGGGCTTGAGCTCGCCCCACAGCGCAATGCCTTCGAGCAGGGTGCCGCTTTGGTTGACGCGCGGCAGACCGTAGCTCAGTGTGGAGTCCATGTGGAAATGGGCGTCGACGAAGGGCGTGCTCACCAGTTGCCCGGCGCAGTCGATCTCGCGTGCGGATTGCGCCGCGCGCTGCGGCTGAACCATGACGATGCGCCCGGCTTCAATGCCGATGTCGATGTCCGTGCGGCCATCGGGCAGAGTGCAGTGGCGCAGCAGTAGGTCGAGCATGGAGTGATCCGGTGTCAGAACGCCGCAATGCCGGTAATCGCGCGGCCGAGGATGAGGGCGTGGATGTCGTGCGTGCCCTCATAGGTGTTGACCACTTCGAGATTGACCAGATGGCGCGCCACGCCGTATGCGTCGGAAATGCCGTTGCCGCCGAGCATGTCGCGCGCGGTGCGGGCGATGTCCAGCGCCTTGCCGCAGTTGTTGCGCTTGAGCAGGCTGGTGACCTCCGGCGCGGCGCTGCCCGCCTCTTTCATGCGCCCCAGGCGCAGCGCCCCCTGCAGGCCCAGGCTGATGTCGGTGGCCATGTCGGCCAGTTTTTTCTGCACGAGCTGATTGGCCGCAAGCGGACGGCCGAACTGCTGGCGGTCGAGCGCATAGTGCCGCGCGCGGGCGTAGCAGTCTTCCGCCGCGCCCATCGCGCCCCAGGCAATGCCGTAGCGCGCGCTGTTCAGACAGGTGAATGGGCCCTTGAGCCCGCGCACCACGGGGAAGGCGTTGTCCTCGGGACAGAACACGTTGTCCATCACGATCTCGCCGGTGATCGAGGTGCGCAGCCCCACCTTGCCGTGGATTGCAGGCGCGGTCAGTCCCTTGGCGCCTTTGTCGAGCAGGAAGCCGCGAATCTCCCCCGCGTCATCCTTGGCCCAGACCACGAACACATCGGCGACCGGGCTGTTGCTGATCCACGTCTTGTTGCCGCTCAGCGCATAGCCGCCGGGCACGGCGCGGGCGCGTGTGACCATGCCGCCGGGATCGGAGCCGTGGTCGGGTTCGGTCAGGCCGAAGCAGCCGATCCATTCGCCGCTGGCCAGGCGCGGCAGGTATTTCTGCTTCTGCGCCTCGGTCCCAAAGGCGAAGATCGGCGTCATCACCAGGGAGCTTTGCACGCTCATCATCGAGCGGTAGCCCGAGTCCACCCGCTCCACCTCGCGGGCGATGAGGCCGTAAGCCACAGCGTTCAGCCCGGCGCCGCCATATTCGGCAGGGATGGTGGGGCCCAGCAGACCGAGCGCGCCCATTTCACGGAAGAGGGAGGAATCGGTGGTCTCGTGGCGGAAGGCGCTGAGCACGCGCGGCATGAGCTGACCCTGGCAATAGGCATGCGCCGCTTCGCGCACCGCGCGCTCTTCGACGCTGAGCTGGGCGTCGAGCTGCAGCGGGTCGTCCCAGTGAAATACGGCTTTGGAGGAGGCCATGTGAAACGCTCCGTGCGGTCGGGGGAGAGCGCTCCCAGTGGAAGCGCTCAGGTTTGCAATCCATCGTAGCCGGTCTGCTACAACGTGACGTCGTGTGCAACGTCCGTGCGGGCCTTGCACAGAACTTGCTCAGATTCTTTCCTTTCTCACACTCCCACCCGCGCATGGCGTCCTGGCAATCCAGTCTGAACTTGCAGTTCTCTCTCGAAGCCGGGCGCACCGTGCTGCGCCATCAACACGACGGCGGCCTGCGCGCCCTGGTGAGCCATTACCCGGAGCAGGGCGTGGTGTGCCATCAGGTGCTGGTTCATCCACCGGGCGGACTGGTGGGCGGCGACACCCTGGCCATCGACACCGTGCTTGAAACGGGCGCGCATGCCCTGGTCACCACGCCCGGGGCAGGGCGCTTCTACCGCAGCACCGGCGCACCGGCGCGGCAAACCCTGGATGCGCGGCTGGCGCACGGCGCGCGGCTGGAATGGCTGCCGCTGGAGACGCTGGCCTACAACGCATGTCTGGGCGAAAACCGCAGCCGGTTTCATCTCGCGCCAGGGGCGGAACTCATCGCCTGGGACCTGCTGGCGCTGGGCCTGCCCGCGGCAGACGCGGCGTTTACAACCGGGTGCTTTACCCAGCACATCGAGCTACCGGGGATCTGGCTGGAGCGCGGCCTCATCGCAGGCGACGACCGGGTGCTGCGGCACGGCCCTGGCGGGCTGCGCGGCCACACTGCGCTGGCCACACTGTTGTTCGCGGCGGGCAGCGCCATCGCTTCGCCGCGCCGCGGCGCGCTGCTCGACGCCGCGCGGCAGCTTGCCGCGCAGACGCCGCATGCCGCCCTGCTCGCCGGGGCCAGCGCGCCGCACCCTCAGGTCATCGTCCTGCGCGTGCTGGGGCAGCGCATCGAGCCCATTGCCGCCCTGCTGCGCGCGGTGTGGGCGGCCTGGCGACAGGAGGCCTGGGCCTTGCCCGCCTGCCCGCCCCGGGTGTGGGCGACTTGAGCTGCGCTTGCTGAGGCACACGTCGAGTCACGGCCATGGCCGGTGCCAGAACCTACGCGCGCAACACCCACGCCACGAACCGCCGCCCATATTCCGGCTGCATCCTGATCAGCCAGCCCACGACCAGGGCGTTGAATACGGCCACGGTCAGCAGCAGCGTGGGCACGCCGACGCCCGAAGTCAGCAACGCGGCGCAATACGCCGCGCAGGCGATCATGAACAGGGCGTTGAGCATATTGCTGGCGGCAATCACGCGGGCGCGGTGTGTTTCGGCCACGCGGTGCTGGATGAAGGCATAGAGCGGCACGCTGTAGATGCCGGCGCTGGCCGAGATCAGCAGCAGATCGACCATCAGCCGCCAGTGCTCGCCTTCGCGCAGGAACAGGGTGAGGGTTTGCAACTGCCCGTTGTGCGGCAGATGCTGGGTGGCGAAATACAGATCGACGCCGAACACCGACATGCCGATGGCGCCGAGCAGCACCAGGCCGATTTCCACCCGGCCATGCGCCATCCACTCGCAGGCCACCGACCCCAGGCCGATGCCCACGGCAAAGATCACCAGCAGCAGCGAGGCGACCGCTTCACTGCCATGCACCACCTCGCGGGTGAACACCGGGAACTGGGTGAGAAAGGCCACGCCGTAGAACCACATCCAGGCAATGGCGATCAGCGCCGTCAGCACGGCACGGTCGGCGGCGGCGAGCTTGAGGCTGCGCGCCGTTTCGCTCAAGGGGTTCCAGTTGATGCAGGTGTCGCAGGCCAGCGGCGGTGTGTGCGGCACGAAGCGCGCCATCACCCATCCCGCCAGTGAGACGAGAAGGCAGGCCACTCCGGCGAACACCGGGCCTTGCGGGTAGGTCATCAGCACGCCCCCGGCCAGGCTGCCCAGCAGAATGGCGACGAAGCCGCCCATCTCGGTCATGCCGTTGCCGCCGGTGAGTTCTGCCGTGTGCAGATGGCGCGGCAGATAGGCAAATTTCACCGGACCGAACAGGGTGGAGTGCAGCCCCATGCCCAGCACGCACGCCAGCAGCAGCGGCACATTCACCGTGATGAAGCCCCACAGCGCCGCGAGCATGATGACGATCTCGAAGGTCTTGATGCGCCGCATGATCACGCCCATGTCGTACTTGTCCGCCAATTGCCCGGCGGTGGCCGACAGCAGCACGAAGGGCAGCACATACAGCGCGGCGATGAGGTTGACCATCAGGCCCGCGGGCAGACCGGTCTGCGCCTCGGCGCGGTAGGTCACCAGCATGGTGAAGGCGAACTTCAGCAGATTGTCATTGCCGGCGTTGGTGAACTGCGTCCAGAAAAACGGCGCGAAGCGGCGCTGGCCCAGCAGCTTGAACTGGTTGACAGACAGCGGTTGGTCTTGCGGCGTGCGGGGCGGGAGAGGGGACGACATGCGCTGGGGATGGGACAAACCGAGGAATGTTCGCACAGTCGGGTTCGCGCAGCCCGCCGCGGGGTGTTCGGGCTCAGCGCTGCCGCGCCCAGGCCAGGAAGCGCTGGCCGTACAGCGGCTGGCGCCAGATCAGCCACAACGCAGCCAGGGCGTTGAGCAACGCCACGCTGAGCAGCAGCGCTGGCACGCTCATCCCGGCCGCCAGCAACGCGGCGCAATAGCCCGAGCACACCACCATGTAGAGGGCGTTGAGAATGTTGTTCGCCGCGATCACCCTGGATCGGTGCGTTTGCGGGGTGTGATGCTGGATGAGCGCGTACAGCGGCACGCTGTAGATCCCGGCGCTGGCCGAGAGCAGGAACAGGTCGAGCATCACCCGCCAGTGCGCGCTTTGCTGCACAAAGGCCGCCACGCCCTGCAGATCCGCTGCAGGCGGCAGGCCTTGCACCGCAAAGTAAAGATCGACGCCGAACAGCGTCATGCCGATGGCGCCCAGCGGCACCAGGCCAATCTCCATCCGGCCGCGCGCCAGCCATTCGCAGGCCAGTGAGCCCAGCGCGATACCGATGGAAAACACCGCCAGCAGCAGCGAGGCCACGGCCTCGTTGCCGCCGAGCACATCTCTGGCGAACACCGGAAACTGGGTGAGAAAGGCCACGCCGTAAAACCACATCCACGAGATGGCCAGCAGCGCCTGCAGCACCGTGCGGTCGGCAGCGGCCAGCCGGATGTTGCGCACGGTCTCGGTCAAAGGGTTCCAGTTGATGCGCAGCTGCGGCTCCACCGGCGCTGTGGCGGGTATGAAGCGCGCCGCCGTCCAGCCCAGCAGCGCCACCGCCACACAGGCCAGCCCGGCCAGCAACGGGCCGCGCTCGACGGTCATCAGCAGCCCCCCGGCCAGATTGCCCAGCAGTATGGCGACGAAAGTGCCCATCTCGGTCATGCCGTTTCCGCCGGTGAGCTCCGCCGTGTTGAGATGCTGCGGCAGATAGGCATACTTGGCCGGGCCGAACAGGGTGGAATGCAGCCCCATGCCGAAGGCGCATGCCAACAACGCCGGAATGTTGGCGGCAACGAAACCCCACAGCGCAAGCGCCATGATGGCGATCTCCAGCGTTTTCACCCGGCGCATCAGCACCGCCTTGTCGTACTTGTCAGCGAGTTGCCCGCTGGTGGCCGAGAACAGCACGAAGGGCAGGATGTAGAGCGCGGCGATCAGATTGACCATCAGTCCGGTGGACAGCGCCGTCAGGCCCGCAGCGCGGTAGGCCACCATCACGGTGAAGGCGAACTTGAACAGGTTGTCGTTGCCGGCGCCGCCGAACTGCGTCCAGAAAAACGGCGCGAAACGCCGCTGGCCGAGCAGGGCGAACTGATTGGGGCGGGCGCTGTGGGTCATGGGCGTGGGCTGGAACAGGTGAGCCGCGCGATGGTACCGCCCGATAATGGCTGCCATGACGACACCGCCATCGACCGCCACGCCTGCCGTGGTCAATATCTCCTGCTACAAATTCGTCAGCCTCGACGACCTGACCGGCTGGCAGGCGCGGCTGGCGGCGCAATGCGCGGCCCTGCAGCTCAAGGGCACCATCCTGCTCGCGCCCGAGGGCATCAACCTGTTCCTCGCGGGGACGCGGCAGGCCATTGATGCGGTGATGGCCACGCTGCGCGCCGATCCCCGGCTGGCCGACCTGTGCCCGAAGGAATCACTCTCGGGCGTGCAGCCGTTCAAGCGCATGAAGGTGAAAATCAAGCGCGAGATCATCACCCTGAACCGCCCGCAGATCCGGCCCGAGAACGGCCGCGCCCCGGCGGTGACGCCCGAGCGGCTCAGAGCATGGCTCGACGCCGGCTGCGACGACGAGGGCCGCCCCATGCTGCTGCTCGACACCCGCAACGCCTTCGAGCGCGATCTCGGCAGCTTTGCCGACTGCATCGACTTTCGCATCGCCAAGTTCAGTGAATTCGCTCCGGCGGTGGAGGCGCGCGCCGCTGACTTCGCCGGGCACACCGTGGTCACCTTCTGCACCGGCGGCATCCGCTGCGAAAAGGCTGCGCTGCTGATGCATGGCTACGGCATCGAGCGGGTCTATCAGCTCGAAGGCGGCATCCTCAAATACTTCGAGCAGGTCGGCGACGCCCACTACGAAGGCGGCTGCTTCGTGTTCGACGAACGCGAAGTGCTCGGCTCCGACCTGCGGCCGAGCGACGGCACCATCGCCCCGCCCTCGGCGCCGCAACATCGGTGAGCCCCAATTTCCTGCTACTGGTAATATGTCCAGCAGAACTGAGGCAAACGCCATGCTGACATCCCTAGAAATTTGCGCAGGTGCCGGTGGACAGGCTCTGGGTCTGGAGGCCGCAGGCTTCGATCATGTTTCACTTGTGGAAATCGATGCAGCCGCCTGTCAGACCCTGCGTCTGAATCGTCCACACTGGCGTGTGACCGAGGGCGATCTGAAAGACTTCTCCGCCCTTGATCTGTTTGGTATCGATTTGCTGGCTGGTGGCGTGCCCTGCCCGCCTTTTTCCAAAGCCGGTCGTCAGTTGGGCGAGCAGGACGAACGCGACTTGTTTCCAGAGGCCATCCGATTGGTGGACGAGTCCCGTCCCAAAGCCGTCATGCTCGAAAACGTGCGCGGGCTGCTCGATTCGATTTTCGATGAGTACCGCGCCAAGATCATTCTCGATCTCAAAAAGTTGGGTTACACCGCGCAGTGGCGTTTGCTCAATGCAAGTGAATTCGGGGTCTCCCAACTACGTCCCCGAGTCATTTTCGTGGCGCTCAGAAACGACCTCGCGGGCGATTTTTCATGGCCAGAGCCACATCCCTGCAGCCCCATGACGGTGGGTGAACTCCTGCATGATCTCATGGGTGCAAACGCCTGGAAGGGGGCCGTCTCGTGGCGTGAGCGAGCGTGCGATATCGCGCCCACCCTGGTCGGAGGCAGTAAAAAGCACGGCGGCCCGGACTTGGGGCCTACGAGAGCCAAGCGGGCATGGGCGAGCTTGGGTGTGGACGGTAAAGGCCTCGCAGACGCGGCACCATCCGCGGATTTCGTCGGCATGCCCCGGCTGACGGTGCGTATGACGGCCAGGGTCCAGGGGTTTCCAGATGACTGGCAGTTCAGTGGCAAGAAAACGGCTGCTTATCGTCAGATCGGCAACGCTTTTCCGCCGCCCGTCGCCGCCGCAGTGGGCGCACGCATCAAAACGGCCATCATCGCCGCGTCCAAACGGCGGCTAAAGCGGGTTTGATATGAAAACCAAACCGCGCACAGGGGCGCGCGCCAAATTGCGCGTGCACTTTCTGAACAACCTCGGCCGCGTCATGGAGTCAAGCGAGCTGCGCGAAATCGCAGGCGACATCTCCGAATGGGCGCGCCGCGTGCGCGAGCTGCGCACGGAAGAGGGGTATCTCATCCTCACGCACAACGACCGCAGCGATCTCAAACCTGGTCAATACCTGCTGGAAACACCGAAACCGGTTCCCGCATTCGAGCGCAGTATTTCCAAGGAAGTGCGCGCATTCGTTCTCGACAGAAACGGATTGACTTGCCAGATGTGCGGCGCGGTCGCTGGCGAACCTCATCCCTACGATCCGACGCGCAAGACCCGTCTCCATATTGGTCACATCATCGACAAGAGTATGGGAGGCACGGACGATCCGATCAATCTGCGTGCCATCTGTTCGGGCTGCAACGAAGGCGCGAGCAATGCCACGCCGACCCGGCCCGATCTGCTCAAGCTGTTGACGCAAGTCCGGCGCGCTACGACCAAAGATCAGTTGAGCGCGATGGAGTGGCTGATCAAAAAATTTCCCCAACAGGCCAAAGATCTGCTCTGAATCGCGGCTTCAATCGGTTCCTCACATCCCCTTGCGCGCCAGATAGATGCCTGTCAGCACCATCCCGGCGCCGAGAAGTTGCGGGGCCGTCAGCGCCTCGCCAAGCAGGATCCACGCATAGACCACCGCCATGGCCGGCTGCACCAGCAGACCCACGGAAGACAGCGCCGGATTGATCCGCCGCACCGCATAGGCAATGACCACCTGCCCGCCGATCTGCACCAGCAGCGCCAGCCCCAGCACCCAGACCCAGCCGACAGCCGCTGTTGGCCATAGCCGCCCTTCGGCCAGGGCGAGCGGCCACAGCACAACTGCCGCCAGCACCGTGACCGCTGCCATCAGCGGTGCGGTGGACAGCCGCTGCCGCGCCTGCTGGATGCCCACCTGATACGCCGCATAGAACACGGCCGACACCAGCCCGCTGGCATCGCCCAGCAGTGCGCGGCTGTGGCCGAAGTTGGGGCCGATCATCAGCGCCGCACCGCCCAGCGCCGCGGCCAGCCCGCCGAGAAAGATCGGTCGCGGCGCGTTGCGGGTGATGATCCAGAAGGCCAGGGTGATGAGCACCGGGGCGAAGTTCGATTCGAGCGTGGCGTTGCCCACGGCGGTCCAGGTCACCGCGAGGTGGAAGAACACCAGATCCAGCGCGAACATCGCCGCGGCAAAGAGGGCCAGCCCCCAGGTCGGCCAGTGCGCCAGAAGCGCGGGAGGCGTGGAGCGCGTGCTGAACCATTGCGGCGGGGCGGAGGCGGGCGGCGTCGCGGGTTGGGGGGCTGGCCTGCGCGACCATTCCACCGCCGCCCAGGCCAGCAGAAACGGCGCGGCCACGGCCATACGCCAGAACGCGCTGGCAAACGGGCCAAGGCTGGCAGTGGTGTCGGCCAGGCGCACGAACACCCCGGCCAGGCCGAGTACGGCGCCGCCGAGGAGCAAGATCAGGAAGTCCATGCGGCATTGTCGCCCGCAGGGCGAGCGCCGCGCCCTTCAGCGGCGCAGCGCATCCTCCACCGTCTCACCCGGCAGCCAGGGGTGGCCGAGCTGGGCCTCGATGTAATCGCGGATCAGGCGCCGTACCACCTGCGACGGGGTTTGATCTTCCCGCGCGCACAAATGCTCGAAAACCGCCTTTTTCTGCGGGTCGATCAACACGGTCAGCCGACTGGTACGTTGTTCCATTTTGATGCGAATGTGATTAACATGCTATGCGTATCTTATGTTAACTGCATCATCATGCAACCCGGCCATGCCTGACGCGCTGCTGCTTCCCATCGCTCTCGGCGTGGCCGCTGCCTGGGTGCTCATGGGGCTGGCCGGGTTCGTCCACCCGCGCTCGGTGCGCTGGGTGGCGCGGGTGATCTTCCCGCTCGGCGCGCTGGGCAGCGTGGTGATTGCGCTCGTCGGCTTGCAAGGGCTGTTCGTCCCGCCGCAGCATCTGGTTCTTCCGGTCGGGCTGCCGGGCTTGCCAATGCGTCTGCGGCTTGATGCGCTGTCGGGCTTTTTCCTGCTGCTGCTTGGTGCAGCGAGCGCGGGCATTTCCATTTTTTCTGCCGGGTATTTCCGCGAGGGCGAGGGCACCGCGCCGGGGCTGCTGGGCATGCAGTACCACATGTTTCTTGCGGCGATGAGCATGGTGCTGCTCGCCGCAGACGCCTACGGCTTCATGCTGGCCTGGGAAGTCATGGCCATGGCCTCGTACTTCCTGGTCGTCTCGCAACACCGCATCGCCGACATCCGCAGTGCCGGGTATCTGTACCTGCTGCTCGCGCATCTGGGGGCGATCGCGTTGCTGTTGTGCTTCGGCGTGATGATGCAAGGCCACGTCGGCGGGTTGACCTTTGCCGCGATGCGCGCCGCGCACCTCTCGCCGCTCTGGGCGAGCGTGGCATTTTTTCTTGCGGTCATCGGCTTTGGCGCCAAGGCCGGGTTGGTGCCGCTGCACATCTGGCTGCCCGAGGCGCACCCTGCGGCGCCGTCTCCGGTGTCGGCGCTGATGAGCGGGGTGATGCTCAAGACGGCAATCTACGGCCTGCTGCGGGTGAGCTTCGATCTGCTGCACGCGCCGCTATGGTGGTGGGGTGTGCCGCTGCTTGCGCTCGGGCTGTTCGGCGCGCTGTTCGGCGTGCTGTTCGCCA
The DNA here is from genome assembly GCA_021783695.1 of Pseudomonadota bacterium. GTDB lineage: Bacteria > Pseudomonadota > Gammaproteobacteria > Burkholderiales > Burkholderiaceae_C > Thiomonas. The sequence goes on from JAJXTO010000031.1 coordinate 13,999, forward strand.
CGGTGCAGACCGATATGAAGCGGCTGCTGGCGTATTCGTCGATCGAAAACATCGGCATCGCTTTCACCGCGCTCGGCCTGGCGCTGGTGTTTCGCGGCGTCGGCATGCCTGTGCTGGCCGCGCTCGCGCTGGCGGCCTTGCTCTACCACGTGCTCAACCACGCGTTTTTCAAAAGCCTGTTGTTCCTCACGACCGGCGCGGTGCTGCACGCCACGCACGAGCGCAGCCTGGGGCATCTGGGCGGTCTGCTGCGGCAGATGCCCTGGGTGGGGTGGACGGCGCTGATCGGCACACTGGCGATTGCCGGGCTGCCGCCGCTCAACGGCTTCGTCGCTGAATGGTTGCTGCTGCAGGCGTTTCTCGCCACCCCGCAGATTCCGCAGCCGTTTTTCAACCTCATCATCCCGCTGGGCGCGGCGGTGCTGGTGCTCGCCGCAGCGCTTGCTGGCTATGTGATGGTCAAGTTCTACGGGGTGATTTTTCTTGGCCGCGCGCGCGAGGCGCAGCTCGCCGCGTCGCACGATCCGGGTTGGCTCGAGCGTGCCGGGCTGGTGTGGCTGGCCGCGGGCTGCGTGCTGCTCGGGCTGCTGCCCAGCACGGTGCTGCGCGCCATCGACGCGGTGAATCAACTGCTCATCGCTCAGCCGCTGGCTCAGACCGGCAACTGGCTGTGGTTGGTGCCATTATCGGCGCAGCGCGCGGCGTACAGCCCGATAGCGGTGCTGGCCGTCGGCCTGCTGGTCGTGGGGCTCACGGTCTTCGCCACCCATCGGCTCTACCACGGTCGCAGCCGACGCGCTCCCGCCTGGGACTGCGGTGCCCCTAATCTGACTGCGCGCATGCAGGACACGGCTGAAGGCTTCGGCCAGCCGATCCGGCGCATTTTCGATCCGTTCTTCCAGACGCATGTCGAGCTGCCGCGGCCCGACGACGCCGCGCCGCGCTACCGCGTGCGGGTGGCCGACCGCTTCTGGTCGCAGGTGTATCTGCCGTTGGCTGCCGCAGTGCTGTGGCTGGCGCGCCAGGCCGGGCGGCTGCAGCAGGGCAAGATTTCGATCTACCTGCTCTACAGCTTCATCACCCTGCTGGTGCTGTTGATGGTGGTGACCCGATGAACCTGTCGATCAGTCCTGCGGCGCTGTTCGTCCAGCTCGTTGCCGTGCTCTTGTCGGTGGCGCTCGCTCCGCTGTTTTCCGGCTGGGTGACGCAATGCCGCGCCTGGCTGTCCAACCGCAGCGCGCCGCCGCTTTGGCAGCCGTATGCGCGCATCGCCAAGCTGTTGCGCAAGGACGCGGCGCTGGCCGATGACGCCACCGCGCTGTTTCGCGCCGTGCCGTACATCCTGTTCGGCAGCATGGTCGCGGCGGCGGCGATCATCCCCTCGCTGTCGACCGATCTGCCGTTCGCGCAGGCGGCGGACGTGATCGCGCTGGTCGGGCTGTTCGCGCTGGCGCGGGTGTTCATCGCGCTGGCCGGCATGGACGTCGGCACGGCGTTTGGCAGCATGGGGTCGCGGCGCGAAATGCTGGTCGGCTTCCTCGCCGAGCCCGCGTTGCTGATGGTGGTGTTCAACGCGTCGATCATGACCGGCAGCACCTTGCTGCCCACCATCGCCGAGGCGCTGCAGCAGCAAAAGCTCGCGCTGCACGCCAGCCTGGCGTTCGCCGGTGTGGCCTTCGTCATGGTGCTGCTCGCGGAAAACGCGCGCATCCCGGTGGACAACCCGACGACGCACCTGGAACTGACCATGATCCACGAGGCCATGGTGCTCGAATACTCGGCGCGCCACCTGGCGCTGGTGGAATGGGCGAGCAGCCTCAAGCTGTTCAACTATGCCTGCATCGGCTTTGCGCTGTTCCTGCCCTGGGGCATGGCCGGGCGCGCCGACGGGCTTCTGTGGCTGGTGCCGGCGTTGCCGCCGCTGCTGCTCAAGCTGGCTGTGGTCGGATTCGGCATTGCGCTGATCGAGACGCTGAGCGCCAAGCTGCGCATTTTTCGCGCGCCGGAATTTCTCGCCACGGCATTTTTGCTCGCCGTGCTCGGCCTGCTGGTGCGGCTGATGCTATCGCATTGAGGAACCGCACGATGACTGCTGCCGTTTCTCTCTCAGTTCCTGTCGCGGCCGCATCTGCTGCGCCAGCAGCGATCGCGCCGCTGGTGAATCTGCCGCTGCCGGTGCAGATCATCCATCTATGCGCCGCGCTGCTGTTGCTGCTGTCGTTTGCCATGCTGGCGCAGCGGCGGGTGGCCAATCTGGTGAGCCTGTTTGCCGCGCAGGGCGTGTTGCTGGTGGTCAGCGCCGCAGTGGTGGGGTATTCGACGCAGCAGGCCGAGCTGTACCAGTCGGCGGCGTTCACCTTGCTGATCAAGGTCATCATCCTGCCCTGGGTGCTGTTCAAGCTCATCCGCCGCCTCAAGGCCGACTGGGACGTGGAGACCCTGGTCAACATCCCCAGCCTGCAGCTCATCGGCATCGTGCTGGTGATCTTTGCCTTTGTCGTGGCGCAGCCGATTGCGCAGTTCACCGGGGCGAATATGCGCGGGGTGCTGGGCATTGCGCTCGCGCTGGTGCTGCTGGCGTTTTTGATGATGATCGTGCGCCACACCGCGATTGCGCAGGTGGTGGGATTTTTGTCGATGGAAAACGCGCTGCTGTTCGCCGCGACCAGCGCCACCCAGGGCATGCCGATGGTGGTCGAGCTGGGCATCGGGCTGGACGTGCTGGTCGGGGTGTTCGTGCTCGGCATTTTCTTTTTCCAGATCCGCGAGCAGTTCGACAGCCTCGACCTGCAGCACATGGAATCGCTCAAGGACGACTGATGCCCGCGCTGCTTGCCGTGCTCCTCCTGCCGCTGATCGGTGGCGCGCTGCTGGCGCTGTTCGGCCACCGCGCGTTCGCGCCGCGGATCAACATTGCCGCCAGTGCCGCGACCTTCGCCGCGGCATGTGCGCTCACCGCGCTGGTCATCGTCCATGGGCCGATGCAGGTGCTGTCCGACCAGTTTTTCATCGACCCGTTCAATGTGTTTCTGGTTGCGCTGACCACCTTCGTTGGCCTGACGACCGCGATCTTTTCCGCGCCGTACATGCGCATCGAGCAGGATCGCGGGCGCCTCACGCCGATGCGGCTGCGGCTCTACCACAGCATGTATCAGCTGTTCATGTTCACCATGCTGCTGGCGCTGACCACCAACAACCTCGGGCTGCTGTGGGTGGCGATGGAGGCGGCCACGCTCTCCACGGTGCTGCTGGTGTCGCTGTACCGCACCAAGGCCAGCCTGGAAGCGGCGTGGAAATACTTCATCCTCTGCGGCGTGGGTATTGCGCTGGCGCTGTTCGGCACGGTGCTGCTGTATTTCGCCGCCGAGCGGGTGCTGGGCGCGCAGGGCATGAGCGCGCTGCTGTGGACGCATCTGGACGCGGTCAAAGGACGGCTCGAGCCGGGGATCATCGGCATCGCCTTCGTTTTTTTGCTCGTGGGCTACGGCACCAAGGTCGGGCTGGTGCCGCTGCACAGCTGGCTGCCCGACGCGCACGCCGAAGGGCCGACACCGGTGTCCGCGGTGCTCTCCGGGCTGCTCCTCAACGTCGCGCTGTACGCGGTGATGCGCGGCAAGGCGCTGGTCGAAGGCAGCCTGCACGCCGCCTGGCCGGGACAGATGCTCATGGCTTTCGGTCTGCTGTCGGTGGTGGTCGGCGCGCTGCTCATCTGGCGGCAAAAGGATGTCAAGCGCATGTTCGCGTATTCGTCGATCGAGCACATGGGCATCATCACCTTCGCCTTTGGCATGGGCGGGCCGGTGGCCAACTTTGCCGCGCTGCTGCACATGACCGGGCATGCGCTGACCAAGAGCGCCATCTTCTACACCACCGGGCACGCCGCGCAAAAGGCGCATTCGCAGCGCATCGACGCCATCGAGGGACTGCGCGAAGTGTCGCCGCCGCTGGGCTGGGGGATGATGATGGGCGTGCTGGCTATCGTCGGCATGCCGCCGTTCAGCGTGTTCGCCAGCGAATTCCTCATCCTCACCACGGCGATGCAGCAGCAGCCCTGGGCAGCGCCGGTGCTGCTGTTCGGGCTGGGAGTGGCGTTCGGCGCGCTGTTCCTGCGCGCGCAGGGCATGGTGTTTGGCCGCAGCAGCCTGCAGCGGCTGCCGCACGCGCCGAACATGCTGCCGGTGTTCGTGCATCTGGCGCTGGTGCTGCTGTTGGGATTGTGGATTCCGCCGGTCCTGGTTGCCTGGTGGCACACCGCAGCCGCGATGATCGGAGCCTGAGCATGCGTGCGCTCTGCCCCATCCTCCCGCTCGATCACCACACGGTGGATGCGCTGCAATGGCAGGCGCTGGCGGAAGATCTGCACCGGCGCGGCGCGCGGCTGCTCACGCTATGGGCCGCGGCCGGCGGACGGGCGATCGACGCGCTGTGGCTCGACGGCGCGGCGCTGGTGCTGGCGCAGCACGACCTGCCCGCAGGCGCATCCCACTACCCCGGCCTGCATGCACTGTTCGCGGTGGCCGATCGCCTGCAGCGCGCTGTGCGCGACTTGAGCGGGCTGCACGCGCTGGGCATGGAGGCGCGCCCGTGGTTGCGCCACACTGCCTGGGACGAGCACGCGCACCCGCTGCGCGAGGCTGCGCTCGACGTCCCGCCCTGCGGCGCGCTCACGCCCGATGCCTACGCGTTCGTGACGGTGGACGGTGACGGCGTGCACGAAGTGCCGGTCGGCCCGGTGCACGCCGGGGTGATCGAACCGGGGCAGTTCCGCTTGTCCGTGGTCGGCGAAAAAATCCTGCGCCTGGAAGAGCGCCTTGGTTTCACCCACAAGGGGGTGGAAAAGCGCTTCGAGGGCATGACCGTGCAAGACGGCGTGCGGCTGGCCGCGCGGCTGTGCGGCGACAGCGCGGTGGCCAATGCCTGGGCGTACTGCATGGCGGCCGAAGCGCTCGCCGCGGTGCAAGCTCCACCGCGCGCGCTGCACCTGCGCGCGCTGCTGCTCGAGCGCGAGCGGCTGGCCAACCACCTCGGCGACATCGGCGCCATTGCCAATGACGGCGGCTTCGGCTTTGCGCTGGCGCAGTTTGGCCGCCTCAAGGAAGACGTGCTGCGGCTCAACGCCCGGGTGTTCGGCGCGCGCTATCCGATGGACGCGCTGCTGCCTGGCGGCGTGGCCCTGGATGTGGATGTGGATGAGATCGCCATGTTGCGCAACCAGGGCCTGGTGCTGCGCAGCGAGGTGCAGCGGCTCAAGGACATTCTCGATCAGCACGAAGGCCTGCAAGACCGCTTCAAGACCACGGGCCGGGTGACGCCGCAGACTGCGACGCGGCTTGGCATGCTCGGCCTGGCCGGACGTGCCAGCGGGCAGGCGCTGGATTTGCGCACGCTGGCGGGATTCGCGCCCTACAACGCGCTCGGCGTGGAAGCCGCGCAGGCGCAGGACGGCGATGTGGGCGCACGCGTGGCGGTGCGTTTTGCCGAGGTGTTCTCTTCCCTGCGCCTGTGCGGCGAACTTCTGGCCAGCTTGCCACCAGGCAATGTGCTGGTTGACTGGCCGCAGTCGGTGCCCGAGGGCTTGGCGCTGGGCGTGGTGGAAGGCTGGCGCGGGCCGCAGTGCATCGCTCTGGAAACCGGCGCTGACGGGCGCATCGCGCGTTGTCATCCGCACGATCCCTCCTGGCAGAACTGGCCAGCGATCGAATGGGCGGTGATTGGCGACATCGTGCCCGACTTTCCGCTGATCAACAAATCCTTCAACCTGTCCTATTCTGGACACGATCTCTGAGCCGCCATGTGGAAGACCCTGCGCCAGATCGCCCGCGTGGGCCGCATCAGCGAGATCCCGCCCGAAGCATCCCCCGAACTGGCGCAGCGCGGCGCGCAGGCGACTCCCATTCATGCGGACCTGCTGCGTCTGCTCGGGCGGGCACTGGCCATCCGCGTGGTCGACGCCGGTTCATGCAACGGCTGCGAACTCGAAATCAACGCCCTCGCCAACCCGTACTACAACCTCGAAGGGCTGGGTATCCAATTCGTCGCCAGCCCGCGCCACGCCGACATGCTGCTGGTGACTGGCCCGGTGTCGCGCCATATGGAATTGGCGCTGCGCCGCACATATGACGCGATGCCCGACCCCAAGCTGGTGGTCGCCGCTGGAGACTGCGCCGCGGGCTGCGGGGTGCACTGCAGCGGCTATGCCGTGTGCGGCCGTGTGGCCGAGGTGCTGCCGGTCGACGTGACCATCCCCGGCTGCCCGCCCACCCCGCAGGCGCTGCTGCAAGGCATTTTGCAGGCAGTGCGGCGCCGCGCCTGATTCAGCGTTTTTGCAACTGCGCGCGCAGCTCGGCGCAATGATCGACCGGGGGTGTGCCTGGGGTGAACCACACCGCGTCATAGCCCGCGGGGAGTTCGGCCTGCGTATCCGGCGCGAGGCCCTGCAACAGCAGGCTGAACACCCGCACCGGACGCGGCATGCCGGGCGGGGTGCGCGCGGCATGCGCCGCCAGATGCAGCGCGATGCCCAGCGTGCGGTCGGCGTGAAAGCTGCCGGTGAGCAGCGCCACGGTCTTGCCGGGCCGCGTCAGTGTCAGGCTGTGCGCGGCCATGCTGTCGTCGCGGGCGAACTGGATGCGCGCCATGGCGGGCAGTTGCGACGCGGGTAGCAGGCCGCAGTGGCTCTCGGCCACGTCGTCGAGGATGCGCTGGCGCACCGCGGGCGGCACGCTGCCGTCCCATTGCGGTTGTTGCATCGTCGCGCGCATCTGGCCTTGCGGCAGATTGACGCCCACCACCGGCACCCCGGCGCGCACCGCGGCCATCACCGGCGCGGCGTATAGCGCCCACGGCCAGCCGTCTTCGCTCCAATGCAGACTGGCGCGCACGGCGGCTTCGGGCGCATCGCGCGGGCCGTCGAAGCGCCGACCGGCGTCGGCCATCTCCAGCGCCAGCGCGGCAAGCTGGCCATGCCGGGCCAGCGCGGTGATGATCCAGGCCTGCACCGCGTGGTGATCGGGATGGTCGTGCTGCTCGCCCAGCAGACACAACGCGGCGCGGGCGCAGTCGTCGAGCACATGCTGTGGCGAGATGAATGTCTGGCCGGCCAGCAGGATGCGACCCACCAGCGGCGACTGCGCCTCGACAGGCTGCGTATAACGCGGCAGCGGCGGCAGCGCAGCCGCCCGTGCTGCCACTCCGCTCCAACAGAGCGGCCCGCCGACAGTCAGCCCGAGCGCGATATTCAGGCGTCGCCGGGTGGAGTCGGGCAGGGCGGACGGCGGACAGGGCGAGCGGCGGGGAGTCGTCATGGCGTGAGGTTCAATAGCATGATCGGCACAAACTTACTCCAACGCGGCAAGCCCGCGCTGCCATCAGGTCAACCCCCATGTCGTCCGCATTGCCCGGCCCACCCACCCTGCGGCTGTTCTTCGCCCTGTGGCCAGACCGCGCAGTGCGTGCGCGCCTCGGCCGGCATCAGGCGTTGTGGCAGTGGGCGCCGCCCGCGCGGCCCACGCCGGTGAACAAATTGCATCTCACCCTGCTGTTCATGGAGGGCGTGGACGTGCAACGGCTCGCTGCGGTACGGCAACTGGGCGAGGAGGTCTCGCGCGGATGGACCGACTTTGACCTGCTGCTGGACCGCGCCGCCGTGTGGCGGCATGGCGGCATCGCGTCCCTTGCGCCGAGCCAGATTCCGCCGGGTTTGCGCGATCTGCATACGGCGCTATCCGCGCAGGCGGCGCTGCGCGGCTTGCCGTTCGACTCCCGTCCCTACGCACCCCATGTCACGCTCGGGCGCCGCGCCGAGAAGCTGATCCCGCCCGACGCCTTTCTGCTGCACAAGGACGCGCAGGACCGGATCGAATGGCCTTGTCCCCCGCGGGGGACAATCCACTGGCCGGTACGTCGTTTCGTGCTGGTGCGGTCGGTGCTGGGAACGGGGCGCTACGACCTGCTCGGGAGCTGGCCGGTCGCGGGCCTTGGTCAGTAACCGCCCACACTTCCCAGGCTGGAAATCCACCAGGCCAGCACGCCACCTGCTGCCAGGATGAGCAAGGCCAGCAGGCGCACCGCCCAGGTGTCGCGGGCGGCGGGGGCACCGGCCACGGTGTCGATGTCGCCGGTCAACATGGGGCGCACCAGGTTTTCACGCTTGAACACGGCGTAATACCCGATGGCCGCGAGGTGCAGCCCGACCAGCGCGTAAATCAGCGGCTGGCCGATGGTGGTGTGATAGAAGGTGAAAATCGCACTGGTCCGACCGCTCACATAGCTGGCCAGTGGGCCTTCGTTGAAAATTTCATCGTTGGCAAAAAGCCCGCTGACGACCTGCAGCGTCACCACGGCAAGCAGCGCGATCACCGACAGGCTGCCCAGCGGATTGTGGCCGAGCCGCAGGTGGGGCGGGCGCGGGTCGTCACCGCGCAGGTAGCGGGCAATGGCGCGCGGCCCATGGATGAAGGTCCAGAACCGCGCATGGCGGCTGCCGATCACGCCCCACACCAGGCGGAACACCAGCAGGGCAATGAGGCAATAGCCGCTCCAGTAGTGATACTGCATGGCGTTGCCGCCGATCAGCCCGGTGACGATAGACACGGTCACGCAGGCCGCCAGTGCCCAGTGAAACAGGCGCACTGGCAAATCCCAGACGCGGACTTTCATGGGGCGGCTCCAGGGTTCAGCCCATCTGCCGCAGCTTGCGCGCGGCATCGATGGCGAAGTAGGTGAGGATGCCGTCGGCCCCCGCGCGCTTGAACGCGAGCAGACTCTCCATCATCACCGCGTCGTGGTCGAGCCAGCCGTTTTGCGCGGCGGCCTTGAGCATGGCGTATTCGCCGCTGACCTGATAGGCGAAGGTCGGCATGTGGAACTCGTCTTTCACCCGGCGCACGATGTCCAGATACGGCATGCCCGGCTTGACCATCACCATGTCGGCGCCCTCGGCGATGTCGAGCGCCACTTCGCGCAGCGCTTCGTCGGAGTTTCCCGGGTCCATCTGATAGACCTTTTTATCGGCCTTGCCGAGGTTGGCCGCCGAGCCCACCGCGTCGCGGAACGGGCCGTAGAAGGCGCTGGCGTACTTGGCGCTGTAGGCCATGATGCGGGTGTGAATGTGGCTGTCGGCCTCCAGCGCCTGGCGGATCGCACCGATGCGGCCGTCCATCATGTCGCTCGGGGCGACGATGTCCACCCCGGCCGCGGCCTGCACCAGCGCCTGCTTCACCAGCATGGACACCGTGGGCTCGTTGAGGATGTAGCCGGTGTCGTCGAGCAGACCATCCTGGCCGTGCGAGGTGTAGGGGTCGAGCGCCACGTCGGTGAGCACGCCGAGCTGCGGAAACGCCGCCTTGAGCGCCCGCACCGCGCGCGGCACCAGGCCGTCCGGGTTGGCGGCCTCGATGCCGTCTGGCGTTTTGAGCGCTGGGTCGATCACCGGGAACAGCGCCAGCACCGGAATGCCCAGCTTCACGCACTCGTCGGCCACCGGCAGCAACTGGTCGATGCTCAGACGTTCCACGCCGGGCATGGAGGCCACGCGTTGCCGTTGGTTCTCGCCGTCGAGAATGAACACCGGGTAGATCAGATCGTCCGCGCTCAGCCGGTGTTCGCGCACCAGTCTGCGGCTGAAGTCGTCGCGGCGCAGCCGCCGCATGCGGGTACCCGGAAAGCCGGGAAGGTTCACAAAGTTTTTCATCTTTGAAGAGTGTGGAAGAGGAACTTGATGCGGTCAATGCTATCTTTTTCAACTGGATGGTGCGTTGCAAGATGTGCCATCCCCCGCTTCTCCTCCCTGAGCGGGGCCTTGTTTCAAGGCTTGAGTCCCTGGCCAGCACTGCCGGGGATTTTTTTGCCCGCCGTGTGCGTGCTCCCTCGCTATTTTGGCCCCTCGCAACAACATCATGGGTGGCTCTTTTACACTGCTTGCCTGACTGAACAAGGGAGTCTGCAATGGCATTTCAATGGGTGCTGACCTGGCACATCATTTTCGTGATCGCGTGGTACGCGGGCCTGTTCTACCTGCCGCGTATTTTCGTGAACCTGGCCATGGTGCCCGCAAACAGCACGGCCGAACGCGACCGCCTGCTGCTCATGGCGCGCAAACTCTACCGCTTCACCCACATCCTGATGTGGCCGGCCATCATTCTCGGACTGGTGCTGTGGCTGTATTACGGCATCGGCCTGCACAGCCCGGGCAATGGCTGGATCCATACCAAAGTCACCCTGGTCGTGCTGCTGGTGATCTATCTGTTCTGGTGCAAGCGCATCCTGCGCCAGTTCGAACAAGGGACCAACACGCGCAGCCACAAGTGGTATCGCTGGTTCAACGAAATTCCCACCATCATCCTGTTCATCATCATTCCGCTGGTCGTCATCAAGCCGTTCTGAGGACGCCTCACGGGGCGCGCGGCGCCCCGTTTCGAGCCCCGGCGCGCGTCACGTCTTCCATGCCAACGCCGCCTCATCCTGCACGCCCGGTTTCCCGCTTCTCGCGCTATGCGCTGGCGGGCTATGCGCTGCTGATCGTCTACGCCAGCCTCTACCCGTTTTCAGGATGGCGCTGGCAGGGTTTGCTGCCCTTCGACTTCGTGCTTGCCCCGCTGCCGCGCTACATCACGGTCAGCGATCTGCTGATCAACGTCGGCGGTTATCTGCCGCTGGGCTATCTGCTGGCCCGCACCCTGCCTGCGCGCTGGCCGCGCGGGGTGTCGTGGCTGGCCGCCAGTGTGCTGGCCAGCGCACTGTCCTTCAGCATGGAGTCGACACAGGCGTTTCTGCCCATGCGGGTCTCGTCCAACCTCGACTGGCTGACCAATACCCTCGGTGGCGTGCTTGGCGCGTCGATCTGTGTGTGGCTGCTGCCGCGGCTGCGTCTGGCGGCCTTGCTGCGCCTGTGGCGCGAGCGCTGGTTTGCGCCGCATGTGGGTTATGGCCTGTTGCTGCTGGCGCTGTGGCCGGTTGCCCTGCTGTGGCCTGCGGCGGTGTTGTTCGGCACGGGGCAGATCGGCCCCACGCTGCTGCAGCCCGCGCTCGATACCGATACCTGGCGCGTGCTGTCAGCATGGTTCGTCAACAGCGGGCTGCGGCTGTCGGACTTCACGCCCATCAGCGCGCTGCGACAGACCGGCGTGACCGCGTCCATGCTGGTGGGCAGCGTCCTGCTGCTGACTGCGCTGCTGCGGCCCGGTGCGCCCCGGCTGCGCCTGGCGCTGGCGCTCACCTTGACCGGTCTGCTCGCCGTGAGCCTGTCCGCCGCGCTGAGTTTCGGCCCGGATCACGCCCTGGCCTGGGCCACGGTGCCGACTCTGCGCAGCGTCTTGCTTGGACTGATGATCGGGCTGCCACTGGCCCATCTGCCGCCGCGCTGGAGTGCCGTCGCCGGCGCGATGAGCCTGCTGCTGGCGCTGGCGTGGATCAACCTGTCCGGCCCCGGGCCGTATTACGCCCTGAACCTGCAATCCTGGAGTCAGGGTTTGTTCATCCGCCTGTATGGTCTGCCGCAATGGCTGAACTGGCTCTGGCCGTTCGCCGCCCTGATTTATCTTGTGATGCGCGCCATCAAACCCGCGCACCGCAATTCCTGAGCCCGCCCTGACATCATGAACTACTACACCAAACATATTTTTTTCTGCCTGAACCAGCGCGAGGCGGGGGCAGCACGCCCCTGCTGCGCAGCCAACGGCGCCGAGGCGGCGTTCGAACATTGCAAATCCGCGGTCAAGTCCCTTGGCCTCGCGGGCGCGGGCAAGGTGCGGGTCAACCGCGCCGGCTGCCTGGATCGCTGTGAGGAGGGCCCGGTCTGCGTGGTTTATCCCGAAGGCGTTTGGTACACCTATGTCGATCAGAGCGACATCGACGAGATCGTGCAATCGCATCTGGTGGGCGGTCAAGTGGTCGAACGTCTGCGTCTGCCCGATGCGCCCGAAGTTGCCAAATAGACCAGACAGACCGCAATGAACGCCCAGACCCGCAAGCTCCTGGTGGACGGCCCGGTCGGTCCGATCGAAGTCGCGGTGGACATGCCCGCAGACCCGCCGCGCGGCCTGGCGCTGGTCGCGCACCCCCACCCGCTGTTCGGCGGCACGCTGGACAACAAGGTGGCGCAGACCCTGGCGCGCGCCTGGCTGCAACTGGGATTCGTCAGCGTGCGGCCCAACTTCCGCGGCGTCGGGCAGACGGCGGGAACGCATGACCACGGCATCGGTGAAGCCGACGATCTGCTCGCGGTGCTGGCGCATTTTCGTGCCGAGTTTGCGCCGCAGATGGGCGTGGAGCGGCACGCCTTGCCGCTGGCGCTGGCTGGTTTTTCCTTCGGCGCTGCGGTGGCTGCGCGTTGCGCGCAAGCCTTGCAGCAGCAGGGCGTCGCGTTGCAGCATCTCACCCTGGTCGGCACCGCCGTCACCCGCTTCGACGTGCCGCAGATCAAGCCAGCCAGCGCGCCGCCGCTGGCCCAGACCATGCTGGTGGTGCATGGCGAGCAGGACGACGTGGTGCCGCTGGCCGCGGTGCTCGACTGGGCGCGGCCCCAGCAGTTGCCCGTCGTGGTTTGTCCCGGCGCCGGACATTTTTTTCATGGTTTGCTCCTGCCGCTGCGCGAGTGGGTTTGCCACTGGCACGGGTCGGGCAGCTGGCCACCCGCCTGATCGAACCTTCCCGCGCTGCGCGACTCAGACGGCCTTGCCGCAGCGTGCCTGAGCCGCGCGGCAAAACTTCGTCACCCCTGTCCGTGCCATGTGCTGCTAGGGTGTCAGCTTTTCAGTTGTCCGCATCAGGATTTGCCCATGTCCCTTCAATCCCTCATTGCCGCCTGCAGCGCGGCCAGCCTGCTTGCCCTGTCGCCGCTGGCGCAAGCCGCGCCCACGCCTGCCGCAACGCCGGCGCCCGCAGCCAGCGCCGCGGCCGTGCCGCTGACCCCCATGCAGACCTTGCTGGCCACCGTGCCGCCGCCCAAGCTCGACGCCCGCGCCTGGCTGGTGGTCGACCTGACCAGCGGCCAGATCCTTGCCGAACAAGACGCGCATGCGCAGGAAGCCCCGGCGTCTCTCACCAAACTGATGACGGCCTACCTCACCTTCAAGGCGCTCAAGGAAGGCACCATCAAGCGCAATCAGATGGTGACCGAATCGAAGGAAGCCTGGCAGACCGGCGGCTCGCGCATGTTCATCGACCCGCGCGTGCCGGTTTCGGTCAACGATCTGCTGCTGGGCATGATCGTGCAGTCTGGCAATGATGCCGCCATGACTCTGGCGCAGACCGTGGCCGGGTCCACCAGCGCCTTTGTCTCCATGATGAATCGGCAGGCGCAGCAATGGGGTCTCAAAGGCACGCATTTCATGGACCCGACCGGCCTGCCCGACCCCGGCCACTACACCACGGCGTATGACCTCTCCGTCATCGCCACCCACATCATCCGCGACTTTCCAGCCGACTACGCACGCTACTTTAAGGTCAAGGAGTTCACCTACAACCACATCACCCAGCCCAACCGCGTCAACCTGCTGTTCACCGACCCCTCGGTCGACGGCATGAAAACCGGCTACACCGCAGAAGCCGGGTATTGCATGATCACCTCGGCGCAGCGCGAATTTCCCAATGGTCCGCGCCGCCTGCTCACCGTGGTGATGGGCACGCCCACTGAGCATGCACGCGGCCAGGAAAGCCAGGTCCTGCTGAACTGGGCCTATCAGAACTTCGACGACATCGTGCTGGCCTCGCCCGGCAAGCCCGTGCTCACCGCCACCGTGTGGAAGGGCACCGCGGACAAGGCGGAACTCGGCTCAGCGGCGCCGGTCGTCATTTCGTTGCCGCGTGGCATGGGCAAGGACATCCAGACCAAGGTGGTGCGGCCCGACCCGCTGGTCGCGCCGCTGCAGGCAGGACAGCGCATCGGCCAGCTCGACGTGAGTCTGAGCGGCAAGCCGCTGGCCACCTATCCCCTTCAGGTGCTCAAGGCCGTGCCCGAAGCCGGCCTCTTCGGCCGGGCCTGGGACAGTCTGAGGCTGATGATCAAGTAAGGGCAACGCCGCGGCCAAGTCCCTCGCGCGCCGCGCATCCCGGCTGCGGGGGCGGATCAGGCCGTGGCGGCCTGATCCGCGTCTGCCACCATGCACACCGCGCCCCGCAGGGAATGCGGGTAGGCCGCGGTGATGCGCACCGGCGCCAGTTGTCCGATCAGCCGTGCGGGAGCTGCCAGGTGCACGATGCGGTTGTTTTCCGTGCGGCCCTGCAACTCGGTCGGGTCTTTTTTGCTCGGCCCCTCCACCAGCACGGTCTGCACCGTGTCCACCATGGCGGCGCTGATGGCGCCAGCCTGTGTTTCGATCTGCGCCTGCAGCGCCTGCAGGCGTTTGAGCTTCACATCTGGTGGCGTGTCGTCGGCCAGATTGGCCGCCGGGGTGCCGGGGCGCGGACTGAAAATGAAGCTGAAGCTGGCGTCGAACTGCATATCCTCGATCAGCTTCATCAACTGCGCAAAGTCGGCGTCGGTCTCCCCCGGAAATCCCACGATGAAGTCCGAGCCGATGCAGATGTCGGGCCGCACTGCGCGCAGCCGCCGCACGATGCTCTTGAACTCCAGCGCGGTGTAGCCGCGCTTCATCGCGGACAGAATGCGGTCGCTGCCATGCTGCACCGGCAGATGCACATGGTTGACGAGTTTGGGGATGCGGCCATAGGCGTCGATCAGCCGCTGGGTGAATTCCTTGGGATGGCTGGTGGTGTAGCGAATCCGCGCGATGCCGTCGATCTCGGCCACGCACTCCAGCAGAAAGGCGAAATCCTCGCCCTCGCCACCGCGCCAGGCGTTGACGTTCTGACCCAGCAGCGTGACTTCGCGCACGCCCAGGGCGGCGAGTTCGGCCACTTCGGCCAGCACGTCGACCAGCGGCCGCGACACCTCCTCGCCTCGGGTGTAGGGCACCACGCAGTAGCTGCAGTACTTGCTGCAGCCCTCCATGATGGAGACGAAGGCGCTCGGCCCTTCCACCCGCGCCGGCGGCAGGTTGTCGAATTTCTCGATCTCGGGAAAACTGATGTCCACCTGCGCACGGCCCTGCGTCTGGCGCTGGGCGATGAGCTGCGGCAGGCGATGCAGGGTCTGCGGGCCGAACACCAGATCGACATACGGCGCGCGCTTGACGATGGCGTCCCCCTCCTGGCTGGCCACACAGCCGCCCACGCCGATGAGCAGATCCGGCTTGTTCGCCTTCAGCTCGCGCAGCCGTCCCAGGTCGCTGAACACTTTTTCCTGCGCCTTTTCGCGGATGGAGCAGGTGTTGAGCAGAATGAGATCCGCGTCCTGCGGGGTGGACGTGGACACATAGCCGTCGGCAGCGCCGAGCACGTCGGCCATCTTGGACGAGTCGTACGCGTTCATCTGGCAACCGAACGTCTTGATGTAAACCTTTTTCATTGCGTCACGCCGTCTTCAATTGCTGAAAAACAGGCCGCACTGCCCAGGCGCCTTCGGCACCTGAAGCTGGGCCACCGCATCCGGTTTCACCAGCCAGATGCGAAACACGTTGCCGGTCGCATCGGTCTGAAACACCACCGGGCTCTGAATGCCACTGAGCTGCTGATGGGGAATGATGCGCTGCAACGGGCTGAGCACACGCACCCCGGGGCCCAGGGTGTAGTCGGTGCAGTTGATGCTGACCTGCGGAAACGTGCCGAAGTTCGCATTGCCCAGTCGGCTGCCCATCGGGTAATTCATCTGTGCCTGCGCCATGCCGAAGCCACCCAGGCACAGCGCCACACCCAGAGCGGCCTCAACAGCGATCCGGCGGGCCAATGGTTGAGATTTCATTGCAGACTCCTTGGACAAAGACCAGTTCGCAATCGCGCAAAACAAAAAAGCCCACGCAACACCGCATGGGCTTTTCCAGCGCCCACAACATTCGGCGCATTGGGGACGGAACAGACGTACCGGATTGGGCAGTGGGACTTGAAATGAAATTGGTAGCGCTTCAGGGACTAAAAAAGCAGTTGCAAGTTGGTGTAAACATTGGACTTTCATGTTCTTGCATTTCTGAGTGGCCCCAAAGTGGCCCCGAAATGCGCTTCGGATCAAAAACATCCCGCCCAATGCATGGGAAGAAGTGTACCGTATGCGTTGATGCGGTGAAAAACCTTGCATGGCCGCATAGGTCGCCTCAACTGAGACTGTGTGCTGAATTGCCCTCGCTGTCCTGGCTGGCCGCCACTCCCGATGCTGCCCTCAAGGGCATCCGGCGCGTCGTCGCGCAGAGTGTCGAAGACATGCACAATTCTGGCGAGGACGTTCCACAACCGCAGGCCGAAAAGCACGACAGCGGACAGTTCCGGGTCCGCATTCCCCCGGAAGTCCATCGTGCGCTCGCAATGCAAGCGGCTGAGCAAGGCGTGAGCCTGAATCGGCTGGCCAGCGCGTCGCGGCGTGGGCCAATGGAGCGCAGACCGGAGCAAATCGCTCACACACTCGTGGTCTGCACGACCCAATGCGATCGAATTGGTCGACGTG